>JBMOEI010000014.1:0-106579 GCA_049318985.1 Desulfuromonadaceae bacterium | reverse complement strand
GAATGCCCGACCGACTTCCGTCGGAATAGGCGGCCGACTTCATCGGAATCCCCACTGGGAGCGGCTGGGCGTAGTCCTTGTCAAAGAAGTACATTACCGGTACTGACAGGGCATCTGCAATTTCCTGAATGCGCTCGACAGTAATTTTGTTCCTTCCATTTTCATATCGCTGAACCTGCTGATACGATAATTCCAAAATCTCAGCTAAACCTTCCTGCGACATCCCAATATCTTGCCTGCGAAATTTGACCTTCTCTCCAATTGTTTTGGTGCTGATTTTTTTAGTTTCCATGCGGCAACTATAACAAACAGCACCCGCCGTGAAATACCACCAAAATTGAGTATTATTTACTTATCGTAATATGCACTCAAAGAGAGTATACGAATAAACAATCGAATTATTCATTCATGAAGTTTTATAATATTGTGGGGGTATAAATGGATTATGCCAAAGTAAAATTCGTCATAATGGTGGCGTCATTTGGAGCGTTATTTCTTAGCATCATAGGGTCGTTTTGCAGTTTAACCGGGTGCCAAAAAATGCCACTAAAAAAACGCGTAGCTGAAATATTCGAGGGGTTTGCAGTTCTGTTTGTAATATTCTCACTTATCATGTCAATAGGATTTTCTCTTGGCGTATATAACGGAAACATTTCAGATGAAGCAGCAGATGAAGCAGCAGACGAGCAAGAGCGAATGATTAGAGGTAGATAGCCAAAAAAGTACTTCAAAAGTCTAGGTGCTGATTCCAGATGGCGTGACCTTGCACAAAAGAACTTAGCTTTATCCGATCACGCTGCCAGTCAACTCTTCTATCTTATCAAGGGTTGCGGTGAGCAGTTCATTCAGAGAGTGTGACAAGGAGTATTCGACAAGGTAAAATCTGGCTGCGGCCAACTGTTTCTCTCTCCTTAACGCTTCCTCCGCTTTTTTACGATCGGTGATGTCTTCCACGCTTGACCAGATATATTTTTCGCCTTTACGTTCTAACAGTAAGCCCTGCAACCGGACAGGTACATGGTGTCCGTCCTTATGAATATATTCTTTTTCAAAAGGGCCATACTCACCCACTGTGTTAAGTGTCGTCAGTTGCTCTTGCTCCTGTAAAGAATATTTTTCAGGTGTTATATCCCAATAGGTCAGATTGAGCGTTTCATCAATAGTTCTGCCTATAATGTCGGCATATGCCTGATTTACATCAACCAGTGTACCGTCCATTCGGGTAAGCGCAAGACCGAATGGCGTTTGGGCGAAGAGCATCCGGTTATATGCTTCACTTTCCTGCAGAGCTTCCTGTTCTTTAGACAGTTCGCCGGTGCGAAGAGCCACCTGCCTTCGCAGCAGCTTGTTCCAGATGAAACTCCCGATTATCAGCGAACAGATAACAAAAAGTGCGCCGCCAACGACAGCCCAAAAACGCCAGTCGGAAAGAATATCATTTTGGGAAGAGTGGGTCCATTTGTCCTGAATTCTGTGCCGCTCAGCCTCAGTGATTGAGTTAAGGCCCTTCTGGAGTATGCTCTGCAGCATAGTCTCTGATCGGGGGACCGCCATTGAAAGCTGTATGCTGCGGGATGTTTCACCCGCCACACGCAGATTTGTAATCCCCTTCTGAGATATCAGATAGGATGCAGTAGCAAGATCGATGACGGTGGCATCGGACTGTCCAAAAGATACGTTCAGGATTGCTGTGAGGTCATTAGGGACAATGTCTGCTACTATGCCGGATCCTGCTTTCGAAAGGGATTCCGTAATCGCATAGTTTTTTACAAGTGACACTTTCAAACCGGAGAGGTCCTTCTCAAGCATATTCCCTGATCGTTCTTTACGCACCACGATAACGTTTGGCACCGAGATGAACGGTTCTGTGAAAGAGAGGAATTCTGATCTGGCGGGAGTTTTTGTTACAGCGTTGACAATCTGGACTTCACCATTACGAACCTTTGAGAAGATTTCATCCAGCGTTGAGAGCTGTTTTTGCGTAAACTGCACGCCAAGCTTCGATTCAAGTTTGAGTAAATAATCGTGGGAGAATCCGGATGGCATGCCTTGTGAATCGAGGAATACGAAGGGTGGATAACCGGTTTCAACAGCAAGGACGATACGGGACTTGTTTTCATTGAGCCAACGGTGTTCTTCCGGAGTTAGAATGTTTTTGCCGCCACAGTGCGCTGCAGTCGAAACAACTAAAATCAGAAGAGCAGATATCAGGAAATAGCGGCACATTTTTGTAAAAATACCGACTGTTTTTGAGGAAACTATGATTAGTGTTTTCAAGGTGCCTCCTGAATAAAAATCGATTTTAATAATTCCGACTCACTTCAGGCTGGTATGGAGATCATTAATTACAAGCCGGTTCACAAATTACGTCCTCTTTTTCTCTTTTCACCGGAAGGGTAATGGTGAACGTTGTTCCCGTACCAATCTCACTTGCTACGTTGATACTCCCCCCATGCTTGTCAACGACAATATCGTAGGCGATGGCAAGACCGAGCCCCGTCCCTTTGCCGACCTCCTTGGTAGTGAAGAACGGGTCGAAGATGCGCCTGACATGTTCAGGTGCAATACCGCAGCCGCTGTCGCTGATGGCAATCTTAACTGATTCCGCCTCAGCCCGGGTCACAATCCGAATCTCCCCCAGTCCCTCGATGGCGTGGGCGGCATTCACCAGAATGTTTAAAAAGACCTGGTTAAGCTGGCCCATGTTGCACCATACCGGTGGCAGTTGACCAAACTCCCTGTTTACTGTCGCCTTGTACTTCAGCTCATTCCAGGCGATGGACAGGGTGCTCTCCAGCCCCTTGTTGATATCGCTGAATTCGCAGGTTGAAGTGGCCAGCCTGGAAAGGTTTTTCAAGTCCTGGACGATCGTGCGAACCCGGTCTGCCCCCTCACGGGTTTCGGCAATAAGCTCGGGCAGATCCTGGCGAATACGGTCGATCTTGTATTTTTTTCGTTCCCGGGCCAGGTACTCCCGGATTCCCGATTCACTCTCGTCAAAGCATTGCTCAGTGGCATCGAGATAGGTGGTCAGTTTATCTACATACTTGCTGAGGCTCGCAAGGTTGCTGATGATATAGCCCATCGGATTATTGATTTCATGGGCTACCCCGGCTGCAAGCTGGCCGATGGAGGACATTTTGTCCTGATGCTGCAGCATGCTGTCTTTTTCCCTGCTCTTGCCGACTTCTTCCGCAATCCGGATTTCCAACTGGTCATTGAAAGAGAGTAACTGTTTTTCATTTTCAATCAGCTCCGCTTCAATCTGTTTGAGAGCGGTGATGTTTTCATGTGAAATCACCGCATACCTGACACCGGCAACGGTGAACGGGCTGATCGTACAAAGAAACCAGCGCTGTTCAGTGGGAGAGTGACAGGGATATTCCATGCGATGCCCGGATTTTGTTCCGCTTATGACAGCAGTAATTGCATCGGAAAAGTGCACAAAATCGGTATCACCCTCTCCGCACGATTTTATGCAGGCAGCCAGGTAATTAGTGCCGACACCGCAGCTGCCCGGAGCGGCGCCGTTTTCAGCGGCAAAACCTTCCCAGTTGCGATTGGTCAGTATTATTTCCCCCTGGCTGTCAATTACGCAGATGTGCGCCCCTAATCCGTCAAGCGCGGAATGAGTGAACAGTTCCTGTTCCTCCAGCTTTTGATAATATGCCCTCAGTTCTTCGGCCTGCCTTTGCTGCTCCTGCTCCAGTTGTTTCTGCACACTGATATCCCGCAGGCTGCAATAGATGACCTGACGTCCATGCATCTCAAAAGTAACGAGAGAAACATCCCCCCAGAGTTGTGAGCCGTCCAGTCGCTGGTGCAGCCATTCGAAGGTATGCGTACCGGAACAGTGCACCTTGGCAAATATTTCGGCAGCACTCTCGGAGGAGAGCCGCCCGTCCGGTTGATACCGGGGAGAAAAATCGTCCGGGTGCCGGCCACATATCTCCTGACGGTCGCACTGCAACAACTGTTCAGTCGCTCTGTTGCAGTCAACGAAGACACCGTCACACACAAGTAAGTGGGGATTCGGAGAGTTCTGGAACATCTGCCTGAAACGCTCTTCACTCTCCTGCAACTCATGCTTGATTCTTAATCGTTGGACGCAATCAAGCAGCGTGCGGAAAAAACAAGTAATGTCTAACGGCTTGGTGACATATTTATCTACACCAATGTCTATTGCCCGCTTCAGGTAACTTGCCTGTTCGAAGGCTGTTAACATAATGATCGGAATAGACCGGTCCAGAGTACGGATCTCAGCTGCCATGGTCAAGCCATCCATAACCGGCATATGTATGTCGGTTATAATGATGTCAGGTCGTTTGGTACGATATACTTCCAGCCCCTCTGCACCGTTTCGTGCCGTCAGCAGTATCCCGCAAAACCGGGATAAATACTCGGTAGACATTTCTAATGTGATTTCTTCATCCTCGACAAACAATATGGTAAGGTGGTGCAGAAATTCCCTGTCAAGCATTTCAGTATTCATGATGGTCACTCTCCCTGGGGGATGAGGATAGCAAATTCACACCCGCCTTCAATGTTGTGTACTTCAATCCGCCCTTGCATGTTGCCCTCGATGAGTGACTTTGAAATATAAAGATCGATGCCGCTTCCCGTACCCTTGGTGGTAAAATACGGATCGAAAATTCTGTCCAGTGTGTCAATCGGTATCCCGCCGCCGTTATCCCGCACAATAGTCACTGCCATGCCGTTACCCACTCCGAATGTAATGGAAATATGCCCTTCTGCCACGCCTGATGCGACAATGGCATCTCTGGCGTTATCCAGCAGACGCATCAGTATCTGGGAAAATTCATTGGGAAACCCGTACATGGTGATTTCATCCGACCCTTCGACGGATATGGAGATATTGTCGTTTTTGTAGGCCGCCTCAATCAATTTCACCGTACGCATGGTCATCTTCGCTGCTGAAAAGGACTCCTTGATTCTGTCCGGGCTGGTAAGGTCACGGATCTCACTGATGGTCTGCGATATTTCCTGAATCAGGCCACCAGCTGTGACTGCTGCTTTATTAAAATACTCGTCGGTGAGTGTGCGGTTCTGGTAGGTATGTGTAAGGTTGCCTATCAGTAAAGACAAGGCATTCAGGGGCTGACGCCAATGATGGGCAATGCTGTTGATCATATCACCCATGGCCGCATGACGGCTCTGGCTGATCAGCATCTGGTCTTTCCGGCGCAGTTCGGCAAGAGCTTCTTTAACCTGCTTTTCCAATTGAACACTCAACTGAACAGCCATTTCCTTGTCATGCAATGCAAGAAGATGCCGGTCCTGCAGGGTTGCATCATGCTGAATCTTCCGGACGGCAAACCACGAAAGGAATGTTACGACCAGCAGTGCTCCGCTCAGGCAATACACTTCGAAGTACCACAGCTTGAGAATCTCTTCGAGGCCTTGTCCGGCTATTATGATAAACGGATATGGCGTGATGTGGGCAAACGAACTGATTCTCCAGGTATTATCCGTGGGGGAGAAGAGCTTGAGAGTGCCGGTCGCAGCACCGCCTTCGAGAGCGGCACGGAGTTGCAGCGGAATTTTACCCGGTTTCCCGATATCCACCTCGCTGCCGGCAACATCAGGAAAACGGGTCAGGAAGCCCAGATCAGAACTGCGCAGGACAATGGAGCCGCCCGGACCGATATTGACACGGGAAAAAATGTTCCGAAGAGTTTGCAAATTGTAGGCGATATAGACAACTCCGGCAAATGAGCCGTTTTCGTTGTTCATGCGCCGTGTGAAGTACAAGTTCCAGGCATTATTCCGCATGCTCTTGAGTGGTTTGGATACTGAAAGATGTGAGTCAGGACTGTTCTTTGCCTCAATAAAGTAGTCACTGTTTGCTATGTTAAGTGATTCCTGCGGATCAATCCCCAGCACAACATTCCCGTCAGCATCCGCAATGTACATAAATTCAATGTGAGTGTCGAGTATGGTACTGAATTTGCCAAAATGTGTGCGTATTTCTGCTTCCGACCGATGGTTACGATTCTTCAGCTGGAGGTACTCATTGGCCGTGGCTTGCATTATCCGGTCAGAGACAGCAATGTCTGAGCGGATATGCTCCTGAAGGGTAGCAACCATATTCTGTGAGTCTAATCCGGCTTCTTCAATAAGCTGCGTGCGACTGTCTATGATAAATAGCACCATGAGAATGGTCAGCAGAAGTATGCCACCAAGCCAGAGTGTAACTATTTGCTTCTTCACATTTTTCATGTATGGAGTCCCTTCAGGTTAGTGGTTTGCAGAGAACTGTTACGGTTATTGAAGGAGGGAGGCGTTACACTACGTCTCCTCTGGTTTTATTCGGAAACAGCACACATAATGCAATAAATGTGCAAACCGGACAATAAATAATACACCTTATAAATCAGATAGTTATATCTGAGTCGATATATAATCAATAATTGCCCGGATAGAGACATATATTGACATGTGCGCCAATATTCAGTTTATTTTGAATAGTTTCGTTTAGTTACAATAAAGCGACATTGGTTGCCGGTGCAACTATTGTCCGGAGAATGAGACGCACATTATCTGCCTGCGAGAAATTATATCGATGAAGTATCTCCAATAAGCCGGCGCACTTAAATTGCCTTACACAGGTTATTCAATATCAAATGAAGATATACCATTACAAAAAAAACATGCAATCAAGGTAAACAAAAAAAACACCCCGATAAATTCCGCATCTGAAGTCATCCTCACCTTCACTGTTGACATATTTATGTTTTACCATAATGTTGCAAACAGGTTGCATGAACCGATGATCGACGTTTTGTTACGGGAGGATTATCACATGAAGAGCCAAAAAATCTTATCAGTAGTTTTATTAGTGACGGTCGTATTGGTTTCAATAATATCGTCTACGGCATGGGCGAAACCGGCAACATCTGCGCAGGCAATGGCTGTTGTAAATGCCTGGCGTAAAAAGGAAGCAAAGCCTTTAAAAGCGGCTCTTGGAAAAACAACCAGAAGTGTGCGGACCTTTAAGGATGCCGCAGGGACAGAGCTTTATCATGTTGTTTCTCTGGATCCCACCGGATTTGTCATTGTTCCTGCAGATGACCTTATTGAACCAATAATTGCCTTTTCTTCTGAAGGCACATATGACCCATCCGGGACAAATCCGTTGGGGGCGCTGGTCAGCAGAGATCTGCCCGGTCGAATAGCCCACGTGCGTGCTAAAACTGTACCGGCTAAAAGTGTTTCTTCCAACTCAGTTACATCAGAACAGGCAATCGAATTGAACAAATGGGAGACTCTGCTAGGTATTACTCCGGAGTTGTCTTACGGGATTACCACACTAACACTATCCGATATGCGGGTGTCTCCTCTGATTCAGAGCACGTGGGGCCAGTCAACGGTCAACAATTTGGCCTGTTATAACTACTACACACCGGAAAACTATGTTACCGGTTGTGTTGCTACGGCACTGTCTCAATTAATGCGCTTTCACCAAAAGCCGACATCACTAGTTGGAACCCAAAGCTTCGCAATAACCGTGGATGGCGTTTCCCGTTCTGAACAGCTTATGGGGGGGGATGGGACAGGCGGCGCTTACAACTGGTCTCAGATGCCATTAGTGCCTGACGCAACTATCACTGAACCTCAACGGCAGGCTATCGGGAGACTGCTGCATGATACCGGTGTATCAGTCGAAATGGATTATACTGCCGGCAGTTCAGGGGCTGACGCCACTATGGCGGCAACATCTCTCATACGGTTTGGATATGGTAACGCCATAGCAGCTTTCAACAGTAACAACGATATACCATCTTCCATGCGCAATCAGATGGTAAACCCGAACCTTGATGCAGGCTTGCCGGTCTTGCTGGGCATTTCTGGAGACTACGGCGGCCATGCAGTACTTGCAGACGGCTACGGCTACCAATCAACAACCCTGTACCACCATCTCAACATGGGCTGGTCCGGCAGTTATGACCTTTGGTATAATCTCCCTACTATTACTGATCAATCTTTTGGTTTTTCCTCTGTTCAAACAGTAATATATAACGTCTACACATCCGGAAGCGGCGAAATTATCAGCGGCAGGATTGTCGATTGTGCGGGCGCTCCGGCACATGGCGTCACGGTAACGGCTTCGCTTAGTGGCTCTGTAGTCGCAAGTACCACAACAAACAGCAACGGCATTTATGCCTTGAAAGGATTATTACCAGAAACTAACTATTCAATCGTGGCAACCAGAAATGGATACGTATTCGCATCCCAAACAGCGGAAACAGAGACCTCTGTAGATATGTCCATCACGGTGGGCAATAAATGGGGCGTCAACTTCTCAGCTACAGCATGTTCAGCTTCAACCCTGAATACTCTCTTGTCCGGCGCCGGTAGCGGCGCCATCAACTCATTACCGATCGGCATCTCCTGTGGCACTGATTGTTCAGAGTCGTTTTTGTCACCATCAACGATTACCTTGACTGCAAAAGCTGATTCAGGCTTCGCCTTTACCGGATGGTCCGGCGGAGGGTGCAGTGGTAACAGCAGCACATGTGCTGTCGACCTGACCTCTGTTACAACCGTCACGGCAAATTTTGAGCCGGTTTCCGCCATTGTATCTGAAGCTTTTTCCGGTACATCGGCTCCCGGCGGATGGACAGCGGTAAACAATGTGCCAACTGGAGGGAGAAACTGGGCTTTTGGGCTCTGGCCATGTTCCGGTACAAACCAGACCGGTGGCACTGGAAATTATGCTTTTGCCGATGCAAGCTGCGGCGAAAGTATTCAGAATGTTGATTCCAGCTTGATTTCACCAAGTTACAACTTATCCCACTATAGCGGCATCGTCCTGTCGTTTAAAACGTATATAAATTTCTGGAACAGTAGTGCCGGTGATGTTGATGTCAGTAATGATGGTGGATCTACCTGGACCAACGTCTGGCGCAAAGGACCAGGCACTAACGGCACGCATTACGGGCCGGCAGCCGAATCGGTTGATATTACTTCTCTTGCGTCCGGAAAGGCCGACGTAACGGTAAGGTTTCGCTATTATACCGGTAACTATGGCTCTTTTTGGGAGGTTGATGATTTCACACTGTCCGGATCTATAAGCCCCGCAGCCAATTACTCTACCTTGAGCGTCACAAAATCCGGTAGTGGTAGCGGCACCGTCGTTTCATCACCGGTTGGCATCTCCTGTGGCGCAAGCTGTTCAGCCGGGTTTCTTTCACCAACACCATTTCCGATTACGTTGACTGCACAAGCCGATTCCGGCTTCGCCTTTACCGGATGGTCCGGCGGAGGGTGCAGTGGTAACAGCAGCAGATGTGTTGTCGACCTGACCTCTGATACAACCGTCACGGCAAATTTTGAGCCGGTATCCGCCTTTGTATCTGAAACCTTTTCCGGCACATCGGCTCCCGGTGGATGGACAGCTGTAAACAATTTGTCAAGTGGAGGGAGAAACTGGGCTTTTGGGCTCTGGCCATGTTATCCCGGTACAAACCAGACCGGTGGCACGGGAAATAATGCTTTTGCTGATGCAAGCTGCGGCGGAAGTATTCTGAATGTTGATTCCAGCTTGATTTCACCAGGTTACAACTTATCCCGATATAGCGGCATCGTCCTGTCATTTAAAACGTATATAGATTTCTGGAACAGTAGTGCCGGTGATGTTGATGTCAGTAATGATGGTGGGTCTACCTGGACCAACGTCTGGCGTAAAGGACCAGGCACTAACTACACGCATTACGGGCCTGCAACCGAATCGGTTGATATTACTTCTCTTGCGTCCGGAAGGGCCGACGTAAAGGTAAGGTTTCGCTATTATACCGGCTCGTATGGGTCTTATTGGGAGATCGATGACTTCACCCTGTCCGGAAGTTACAATCCACAGACGATCACCTTCAACGCCATTCCCACCCAAACATACGGAACCGCGGACTTCGACCCTGGCGCCACAGCCAGCTCCGGCCTTACTGTAACCTACACCAGCTCCAATACTGCGGTTGCCACCATTGTATCAGGCAGGATCCACATCGTCGGCGCAGGAACCTCAACCATTACAGCGAAGCAGGGGGGTGATGCCACCACCTGGCAGGCGGCGACGGACGTCCTGCGGACACTGACGGCCAACAAAGCCACCGCCACAGTAACACTCGGCGGTCTCAGCCAGACCTACGACGGCTCGGCCAAAGCTGTGACGGTAAGCACGACTCCTTCAGGTTTGAGTTACACGGTCACTTACAACGGTCTTAGTACAGTTCCCAGTGCAGTTAACAGCTACGCAGTAATAGCTGCGATTACAGACGCAAACTATCAGGGAAACGCTGAAGGCACACTTGTTATAAACGCAGTAATCATGGTGGGTGCAAAGGGGTTCTCCAGTATTCAGGCAGCATATGACGATAGCGCAACCGCTACCAATGCGATTATTAAGCTACTGGAAGGAGAATTAACCGGGGATTTCACCGCTGGACGTAACATTACTGTCTCTCTTGAGGGTGGATATAACGCTTCCTACAGCGGCATCAGTACCAGGACCGCGATTAAAGGCAGGTTTGTGCTGAAAAATGGCACTGTGAAAATAAGGGGAATAAATGTGAGGTAGAGTGTACCAAAGTTCATGACGTGCCGGAACATAAACCATTTTCAAAAATTTCTATGCATATCGAGGATACTTACAACGATCTCTGAAGCTCCAACTCTTATTACCCTGGCGGTGTACATACATGGATTGTTCTCCTCTTCAAGCAGGCGCAGACCGCACTCCTCGCCTAAGCCAACACCAGGAAGCGTACCGTTAAAATGCACGCATAAGTGCATATCGTCACCCACAACGGAAAGGTTGATAACGGTAGCTGGATAGGTGATATCGTTCCAGTCTACTTGACTTTTCTTATTGCAATCAAGCCGTGCATTACGTTTGTTGTCTGACATGGGGCAACCTCTCAAAATAAAAATGCCTGTAATGGCTGAACATACTGTATTTGCTCATTGGCGGGTACAAAAAATAAATATTCCAGTCAAAACATTACGCATGTTATGTGCCAAATAATCACAATAAAAAATATTGTTGTTTTACAGATAGATGCGGTAAACAGGGTGGATCTCTGAAAATTCGCATAAAAGCGACAGAAGTTGCCTTACAGGAATATAAATTAATTTATTGCTATAATATCAGGTAGATATAGCATAGCGACATCCATTGCTGTGCTGCGCAACATGTGTCTCGGTATCAATATTTAAAAACAATCTATGAAAAATTATTTCAGGAGAGTACCATCGCCCCGTTTGGTCCCTGCGCCCGGATTAGTTATTTCTGTCCGGAATAAGGTGCTGATCTGCCTATAAACGGAACGCAAAAGTTAAAGGGGGAATATATGCGGAACAGGAATTGGTTGGTGTTTTTAGTATTCATCGTATCCCTGCCCGGTTTTATTTCCGGAGAGGCACGAGCTGAAAAAAGGATAGGTGTCTTCACGTTCAGCGAAGAAGGGCGCTATGTCGAAGCGACAAAAGCCTTTAAGGATAAGCTGTCAGAAGCAGGTTTCGGTGAAAGTAAAGTAACGTATTTTTCCGAAAATGCCGAGGGGAATAAGGCAAAGGCAGCGGAAATAGTAAAGAGGTTTGCTGCGCTTAAACTCGATCTGATTTTGTCACTCGGCACCTCGGCAACCGTGCCCCTGAGCCGTGAAATTAAAGATGTGCCAATAGTCTTCAGCGTTGTCTATGACCCGGTGGATGCCGGGATAGCCACCAGCTGGAAGAGTTCCGGAAATAACACCACCGGCAGCAGTCCACTTGTTCCAATGTCAAAACTAATGGACAGTCTAAAAAAATTGGCGCCAGTAAAAAGACTGGCGGTACTTTATACGCCGGGTGAAAAAAATTCGGAAACCCAGGTACGGGAACTGCAAAAACTGGAGAACTCATACAAGATCAAAGTTTTACCGGTGCGTCTGGAAAACGCGGGAGAGGTTGAACGGCTACTTCCCGAAGTACTAAGAGCCTCAGATGCCCTGTACATCACCGGCAGCAATGTGGTCAACAGCAAGATCCAGACTATTGTCGATCTGTCCGCCAAGGCAAAAGTGATTACCATTACACATCTGGAGGATCTTATTGTCAAAGGTGTATTAATGGGTGTTGTTGCCGACTCATACTCCGGAGGACGTGCTTCCGGTGAAAAAGCGGTAAAAATACTCAAAGGCGCAATGCCGTCATCTATACCCATTTCGATTTCCACAAAAAACAGTGTCATACTAAACATGAATACTGTCAAGAAAGGTGCATTTGTCATTCCTGCTGAATTTATGAAAACGGTAACAAAGAAGATCGAATAGCTTTAAGGAGCTCAGAAATTGGCCGATAAACTCCAAGACAGAAGCGTCAGTTATACCTTCATCCTGTATATCAGCATTACCCTGCTGGTCTGTACCACTGTCCTGAGTACTCTCATCGGCTTTAAAGAAAGCAGAATGCTGAATACCTCGCTCACAAACAAGGGGAAAAGCCTCGCTTCATATATAGCCCAGATCAGCCAGGACCCGCTGGTCATGAAGGATTATCTGCAACTTGACTCCATAACCAGTGAAGTAAATAAAGATGAAGAAATACTTTATACCTTTATCAGTACTGCAGATGGCTCAATAGTCACCACACAGTTTGCCAGCATCAATTATAAATCACCACATTTGCAGAGTGGAATTGGCAGTATGCCAAAAAACATGGAACTGCCTGATGTTATTAATTTTATCCGCCAGAGTCATGAAAAAACTGAATTGTCTATTCCCATAAAATCCGGCGATTTTACCATTGGCTCCGTGACAATTTGTCTTACGAAGGAAACCGTCCATCGTCAGATTATCTCCACCGTTGTGTATATCTTTGCCCTCAATGCGATGGTCGTATTTGGTCTCGGATATGTTTTGTTTTCGGTTTCAAAGAGAGTGATCTTTTTGCCGCTGAAGCGCCTGACTGAAGCCACAGAACTGCTTGCAGGGGGGAATTCGGCAACAAGAATCACCGTTGCAGGCACCGGGGAGGTGCGATCACTCATTGAGTCATTTAACCGGATGGCGGAAGAATTGAGCATTTCTACCGTTTCCCGGGAATGTGCCGAAGCAGCCAATAAGGCAAAAAGCGAATTTCTGGCCTCAATGAGCCACGAGATCCGGACCCCGATGAACGGCATTATCGGCATGGCCGATCTTATGATGGATACCGAGCTTACCCAGGAGCAGAAAGGATATCTCGGCTCCATCAAAATCTCGGGTGACAATCTCCTTTCGATCATTAACGATGTTCTGGATTTTTCAAAAATTGAAGAGGGTCGTATAGAACTATATGTATCTCCGTTTCTCTTACGCAGTATGGTTGGACAGACTTTACGGGCACTTTCAGCACGGGCCGACGAAAAAGGGCTCGAAATGGTATTCAACGTCGGACCGGATGTTCCTGACGCATTGCTGGGCGATCCGGGACGACTCCGGCAAGTGTTGATCAATCTTGCGGGGAATTCGATAAAGTTCACAGATAAAGGGGACATCAGCGTAATAATAAGCCTGCTTGTTGAGTCACCAGAAGATGTGCTTCTTAAATTTGATGTCAGCGACGAAGGGATAGGCATTACACCTGAACAGCAGGGGCGCATTTTTGAAGCTTTCGAGCAGGCTGACGCTTCAACTACCAAACAATTTGGCGGTACCGGCCTCGGTCTGGCTATTTCAAAAAAACTTGTTGCCTTGATGGGCGGGCAGATCAGTGTTGTCAGTACGCCGGGAGAAGGGAGCTGTTTCAGCTTTACCGCCCGGTTCGCTCGTCAGAAGAATGTGGGCGCGGATACTGTATCTTTCACTGTCCCTGAAGGAATATCCGTACTTGTAGTTGATGATAATGCCATTAATCGTCAGATGCTGAACGGATTTCTGGCTCGTTGGCACATGACAGCGTACCTTGCCGGCAGTGCTGATGAAGCGCTCACTGCACTTGCTCAAATGCACGCTAAAGGTACACTTCCCGGAATTGTATTAACCGACGTCCATATGCCCGGAATGGATGGGTGGGAATTTGCAGCCGGGCTGCGGCAGCATCAGGAATATGATTCCATCAGGGTCATTGTTATGCCCACTGTGGGCGTCCGTGGCGATGCCAAACGCTGTAAAGAACTGCGTATAGAAGGATATCTGACCAAACCGGTAATCCTTGAAGAACTTCGCGATGCCATGACTGCGGTCATCGGAGGGCATGAAATTAAATCCTCTGAGCTGGTAACCCGCCATAGCTTACGAGAGAGACATTCACGATGTTCTGTCCTGATAGCTGACGACGTTGAGATAAATCGCGAATTATTGCGTATTACCCTTGAAAAACAGGGTCACCAGATAACGATGGCCCGGAATGGTCAGGAAGCGTTTGATCAATTTTCATGCGGAGTATTCGATATTATTTTCATGGATATGCAGATGCCGGTACTGGATGGTTACGGCGCTGTACGCCTGATTCGGGAATTAGAGAAACAGCGGTCATCAGCAAGGATTCCGATAGTGGCCATGACCGCTTACGCCATGCAGGGTGATCGTGAAAAGTGCCTGGATTCCGATATGGATAGTTATCTTTCGAAGCCGGCACGACCGGTAGATATCATTACAACCCTCAATCAGCTGGTTACTGACCGAAGAGGTCTGAGCCCGACAGTTCCGGCTGAACAGCCTGGGAACTCATTTCGGGCACATCATGAAGAATCAGGTGTCGTGTTTGCCCGGCACGAACTGCTGGAACGTCTGGGTGGCCAGGAAGAAATGATGGTGAAGTTCATCGATATGTTCACCAGGAATGTCAATGGATATATGGAATTGCTGAAGGCCGCCGTTCTATGCGGTGATGGTGAGCAGATACGAATTCAGGCACATACAATCAAAGGCGCAGCCGGTAACATTTCCGCCCTGCAAATGCGCGAAACCGCTGCTGCCATGGAAGCACTTGCACGAGAGGGAAATGTTGAAGAGGCCGCTATACTTGTGCAGCAACTCGCCGCAGATCTCGAAGCGTTTACGCGTGAGTCTTCTAATACCTGATTTTATTAAATATGGATTGTTAAGTGGCGGAGAGACAGGGATTCGAACCCTGGATACCGGTTTCCCAGTATACTCGCTTAGCAGGCGAGCGCCTTCGACCTACTCGGCCATCTCTCCGCATGTGTGAAAAACTTCTGTGACAGCGGGATTTGATACCTACCATGCTACGCTGAATAAATCAAGTCCAAAGAAACGCTTATTTCCCTTTTTTCAGATCAACCAGAATTAGCTTGGCTACCGCCTTGAGTGTTTCAAAAACGCCCTCACCTGTAGTAGCACACGCCTCAAATTCCGGGACATTAGTGGTATTCAAGTCGCGGCGCAACTCTTCAATGGACATGACTTCCGGTAAATCACGCTTGTTGTACTGGATTATGAAGGGCAGTTTGTCAAGATCGTATCCCTGTTCCTTAAGGTTTATTCTCAAATTTTCAAGCGATTCAATATTTGCGTCTATCCGTTCTTCCTGTGAATCCGCAACAAATACAACGCCATCCACACCTTTTAAAATAAGCTTCCTGGATGCATCGTAAAAAACCTGTCCCGGAACCGTATAGAGGTGAAAACGGGTTTTGAACCCCCGGATTTCTCCTAACGAAAGTGGCAGAAAATCAAAAAACAGGGTTCTCTCAGTCTCAGTGGCAAGGCTGATCATCTTGCCCTTTGCTTCCGGTGCGGTTTTTTGATAGACATATTGAAGATTTGTTGTCTTTCCGCACAGGCCTGGACCGTAGTAGACAATTTTACAATTTATCTCACGAGAAGCATAGTTGATGAAGGACATCTTTGGATTTCTCCGCTATTTATGGCATATGGATCAGCTGAAAAGATTATCGATATCTTCATCAGTGATTTCTGCAAAAGGAAAATCTGAAGAGCCGCGTTTTTCCCGTTCTTCTGACTTTTTCATCAATTGTTCAAAAATGGTCGACAGCTCCTCCGATGCTTTTTTAACTCGAAGGCGAACAAGGCCGAGAGATGAGCGGCTATCGAACAGAACGACAAGAATGACCCTGCCGCCAACAATGGAAATATGGAGATTATCCTTCTCACCTTCGTGAAAGAGGATAGAAAATTCTTTTTCTCCGATAAGCTTGGCAAGGCCACCAGTTGCAGCAATATTTCCGGCGGTTAATGAAGCAAGCGACGTTGTATCAAACCGCTCCGTTTCTCCAACTCCGGAGATGAGCTGTCCGTTTTTATCTACCAGAAAAATTACCTTGGCATTCGCTTCCTTCAGTAAACGTTCAATAACGTCGTTGACTTCCTGGAACTCTTCTTCGTACATGACCAGCGTAGGATTGGACATGCCCTGTCTCCCTGCCTGTCGGCTCGTATCTTTATTACTTTGAAATAAAACAAAATTTTTGACTTTATAGCAAACCTCCCGCCTGCTTACAAGCTTATTCGATGCGGAAATCATGATTATGAAGCAATCTGCCGTTTGCATTAAAATTGCATCTGTGATACCTTGGCCCGCGATTTATACACAGATGCACCTATCTGGAAGGGCCACTCATGGAATTAAGCTTTTCCAAAAAAAATGAACCGATTGACCAGATAATTAATCGACTTGTTGAAGAATCGGGTGATATCCATCATCCCGCCATAATTAAAGATATGATACTTGCAACTCTCAAGATCGGTCAGGATGTTGATTATCTGGCAGACCTGAAACTGATTAATCGCACTCTGCGCGAAATGCGCTACACAGCAAATGTTTTTGCACCGTATCGCCACCGCAAAAAAGTCACCATATTCGGTTCCGCCAGAACGATTGAAACAGATGAGATGTACAGGAAGTGCGTACGATTCAGTCGCTGTCTGGCAGACCACAACTACATGGTCATAACAGGGGGCGGCCCCGGCATCATGCAGGCCGGTAACGAGGGAGCAGGCAGCGAGAACTCCTTTGCCGTGAATATCCGGCTCCCTTTTGAACAGAAGCCTAATCCGATTATGTACCGTAATCCTCGTCTGGTAACGTACAAATATTTTTTCAATCGTAAAGTGGCTTTTGTTAAGGAAGCTGACGCGATAGTTGTTTTTCCGGGTGGATTTGGAACGCTTGACGAAGCTATGGAAGTTTTCACGCTGATTCAAACCGGCAAGACATCACCGAAACCACTGATCCTGATGGACGACGTGGGCGGATACTGGGAGCGGTTCTTCAGCTTCGTCAGAGAAAGCCTTCTGGCACAAGGCTTCATCTCGGAAGAGGATTTTTCACTCTTTACCGTCACAAAAAACGAAAAAGAAGCGCTCGAAACTATCAACACGTTTTACCGCACCTATCATTCACTCCGGTTTATTGAGAACCGTTTGGTCATTCGCCTGCAGAAAGCACTTTCAATCGACCAGATTGCTACTCTTACGGAAGAGTTTCCCGGGCTTATCAAAAATGGCGATCAAATCCGGTGTTGTGATACGTTCCCTGAAGAGTCAGACGAACCGGATCTCGCTCATCTGCCGCGCATTTCCCTGTTGTTTGACCACCACCACTACGGTATGCTTATAGCCTTTATTAACCGGATTAATTCTTTCTGGCCGTTGTAAACGAATAGGACATCATGCAGGATTTCAAAAATTTATCACAAAAAAAACCAGCGTTCGGTTCCGGATTTTTCGGTGGGGGACGTAACAGGCGTCTTAGATCGGGTGGAGAGCCGTCTCGCTTCAAACTGCCCACCCTTGAGGGGAAACACCTGCAACACATTAAATTAGCGCTGCTTTTCGTTGCTATTGTGCTTGCTCTGGTACCGCTCTCTGTTTTTGCATTACGTAAGACTGAGTCTGCTTTTTTGCAGATCCGCAATTGGGGAGCTTCGTTCTCAGCAACTTCTCCCACGCATGCGGAAGCGGCAAAGCCTCCGGTTTCAAACAGCCGCTTTACAGTGGCAAGCGATCTGCTGGCTCAGGCGGAATTGAAAGGTTCCCGCTTATCAGCCGTTACTCCTGAAGGGTCGCAGCTTATCTATACTATTCAGGGCGATTTACAGAAGAAGGTCTACGATTTTCTCGCTAAGAACAAGGTACCGTACGGAGTTTTTGTCGCTATCGAGCCGTCCTCCGGTCGTATTCTCGGCATGACTTCATACTCCTCAATTGACCCTGCCTGGACGAAACGGTCTGCCTACAGCCTGTATCCAATGGCTTCATTATTCAAGATAATTACCGCCTCTGCGGCACTGGAAAGCAATAAGATCACCCCTGAATCAGTGATCGAGTTCCGGGGGGGCTCTTATTCCGAAAATCCGCGATACTGGGATATAAGTCCGCGCGGCAGAAACAACCGTATGGATGCCACGTTTGCCATGGGAAAATCGATAAATCCGTTTTATGGGCGTATGGCAAGTGACATTGCCGGCAAGTCTTCCATAATGGCATCAGTGTCCCGATTCGGGTTTAATCAGGAACTGTTGCCGGGCATCCCTGCAAAACCGAGCCAGGCAGCGGAACCGGCCAGCAATCACGGACTCAGGCTTATGGGGGCCGGCCTGGATCATGAGGTTAAAATTTCACCGCTCCACGCGGCGGTGATTATGTCGGCTATAGCTAACGGCGGCAAGATGATGGTTCCCGGACTGACCAGCAGCATTATTGATGGCCAGGGGGTTGAAAAAGAACCGTTTACTCCCCGCGAGTTGCGCCGCCTGGTCACACCGGAGACATCGGCGTCATTAACACGAATGCTTTCCAGCACCGTCTTAACCGGCACTTCCCGGAGAGCTTTTCATGACCGCCGCGGACGCCTGCTTGTGGATGTGCCGATAGCCGCGAAAACCGGTTCAATCGATGGAACTGACCCAAAGGGTCACTATTCATGGTTTGCCGCATTTGCGCCGATTCAGGAACCCCGAATCGCGCTGGTAGCACTGGTAATTAATCCGGATAAATGGAGGGTTAAAGCGTCTCAGGTAGGAGAACAGGCATTGGAGGAGTTTTTCAAGAAGCAGTAAAAGAGTGCGGTCGTCCTGATTTATGGTTCATGTGCAGGGTAGGTCATCAAGCGTAACTCGCCATCTGTCATTTCACCATAGGTAAACTGCCCCATCCAGTCTCCGAGAGAAAGGATAGTGAACGGCGTTTCGGGTACATTTTCATGCAGAGCAAGATGAAAATGACCGGCAACCAGTCCATCACACCCCTGCCTTTGCACTGCACCGGCAAAATCAAGAAGGATCTGACGATAGTCCCAGCGGGATGTCTTAATTGAATAACCGGCCTGACTTCGTATCTGCAGAACTCTCCTGATTTTTTCAGCCCATGCCGGGCGGAAATGCCTGACGGCGGCGGCTGCCACGCCGGTACGGAGCAGAAAGCGGAGAACCCGGTAGCCATGATCTTCCCGGTTGATCTGGTCTCCATGGCAGATATAGAGCCGCTTACCCTGTACCGATTCAATTGATGGGCCGGGATGAATTTCAGTGCGAAGTCGCTGTGAAAAAACATCGCCAAGATGAAAATCGTGGTTCCCTTCATAATAGACCAGCCTGCAGCCGCGCTGCACCAGACGGTCCAGAGCATCAAGTATGGCATCATACTGGGTAAATGGCTGGGATGGGAATCCGAGCCAGAAGTCGAACAGATCACCCACAATGTAGAGGGTATCCAGCTTTCCCTCCAATTCGCCAAGGAATCGGAGCAGCAGGCGGAAATTGAGAGCTTCCGGGGACGCCAGGTGGGCATCAGCTATAAAGATGGCGCGCATGGACCGGATTGTGCTTCGAGACAGAGTAAAAAGTCAACAAGAAGAAATCACCGATTTAATAACGGATTAAATTCGTATCAGGAGACAATGATGGCATCAATTCATAGTGTTGAAATATCGTGGGAAGACCTGCTCGGCGCTTTTACCAGCGGACACCTGGATAAAGCGTATTATCTTGACCGGCTGACCGGCGAAATTTTCTTTGTACCTTCTACCTCTGAGAACAATGAGGTTCTGCAACAGCTTGAGAACAGCGGCGAGCGTTTTCTGGAAATCCCCCCCTTCGACTATCGAAGCGAGCGACAGATTGTCTCTGAATTTGTTGCAGATATTTCCGATCCCGAATTACGGGTTCTCCTGCATAATTCACTGACAGGCAGAAAACCGTTCGGTAAAATTGAAGACATCCTCTCGTTTTACCCGCACGAGGAGGATCGGTTTGCGTTATTAAAGGATAAATTCCTCTCCAACCGCCTTAAATCGTGGATGGAAGAGAACAACCTGTTTACCGCCGATGCACTTACGAATCTCACGAAGCATGCATAAAGTCTGAGATGGAACTGAAACTTCACTCTAATACACCAGGCAAGGATTATGGCAGATTCATTGCGACCATGTTACTCTTCTTTATGCTTGCCGCAGCCGTATACAGACTTCAGCATACCATCTCATGCTTTCTGCTTTCCTGGGTCATCGCCTACCTTCTTGACCCGCTCCTTGTTATCTCTGAAAAGCGACGTTTAAAACGGGTCTACGCCCTTGGACTTCTGTATATTGTGCTCGGAGTTCTGACTGTTTTCTTCATGACATTCATTGTTCCTGCCATTACTATCAACTGGAATTCCTTTATCCTCGATCTGCCTTCCTATGTTCTGAAACTTAAACAAATCGCATCGGAATGGAAAGACCGGCTCCCTGACCGCTATGGTTCAGATGAAATTCAGTGGCTCATAGATAAAGCATCCGGCAATATTGACACTGCAACAGAAAAGGTCGGTTTCTGGGCCTATTATTTCGGCACAAGTATATTTTTCAATCTCTTCAATATCGTACTTTCACCAATCCTTGTTTTCTTTATGCTCTACTACAAACAGATTGTTATTGATACGCTGACCTCCTGGCTCCCGGATGACCGGCGCGATCAGATTGTAGATATCGGCCATGAGGTCAACAACAGCATCGGCGGCTATCTGCGTGGCCAGGTTGCCGTCTCGATTATCGTGGCGCTGCTCTCAACCATTGCTCTTTTTGCACTCGGAATTCCACATTCGCTCTTCTGCGGAGTGTTTGCGGGGATCGCATCAATTCTTCCCTTCATTGGCGTAATCATTGCGACACTGCCGGCACTCTTTTTTGCCTGGTTTGAATTCCAGTCCACAACAATTATCGTACAAACCACCTGTGCCTTCGCCGTCATTTATTTTGTCGAAGGCTATGTTATTAAACCGCTGGTATTCAAACAGTCGATGAACCTGAACCCGCTTGTCACCATTATTATGGTCATGGCGCTCGGTGAGACACTCGGCTTCTGGGGCATTCTGCTGGCACTGCCGATTGCTTCAGCCATAAAAATCACCTGGGGGCATTTCGTACGTGGCGACTTCAAACAGAGGTAGTTATTCATGAAAGAGAAATCAGCGTCATCCCCGCTTGAACAGACCGGGGAAATCTCATTCGGCGTACGGGGACTTCACTGTGCTTCCTGCGTGAATACCCTGGAAAAAAAACTTCTCGAACATCCGGCCGTTACCACGGCAATCGTCAACCTGGCGGCAGAAACGGGCTTTGTCCGTTTTGATTCTCAGCAACTCACCACCTCAAATATATTCAGTATTGTTCATGCTGCAGGTTATATCCCGGTCGAACTGCATGAGACTGACTCATCCCGGGATGATGAACTGCGCTCCCAGCGCAACTGGTTCATTTTCTCACTCTGCGCCTCCCTGCCGATCATGCTGACAATGGGACTGCATTCCAATGAAGCTGCACGTCAGGTAAGCCTCGTACTGGCAACAGTGGTTCAGTTCTCAGCAGGCCTGATCTTTTATCGCGGCTCCTGGAGCGCCCTCAAGAACCGCACGACAAACATGGATGTTCTGGTAGCCCTTGGCACCTCTGCGGCATATTTTTACTCGGTCGCCGCCTACTTCGGCCTGCTCGGCAGCCACCGGGACGTTTTTTTCGAAACGTCGGCAATGCTCATTGCGTTTATACGCCTCGGAAAATATCTTGAAGCCCGCGCCCGGGGGAAAGCGAGTGAAGCACTTAAAAAGCTGGTCCACCTGCAGGCTGACAAAGCACGCCTGATAACTGAAAACGGTGAACAGGAGGTACCGGCATCGGTTATCAGAGCAGGCGATGTCGTACTTGTCCGCGCAGGCGACATAATTCCGGTCGATGGCGAAGTACTCGAGGGAGGTGGTGCCGTCAATGAGAGTATGGTGACGGGTGAATCACTGCCGGTGCTGAAAAAACCGGGTGACATGGTTACCGGGGCAACAATCAGTACCAATGGTGCCATGCGTATCCGGGCAACACGGATCGGTGAAGCAACCCTGTTGGCGCAAATTATTAAAATGGTCCGGGAAGCACAGGGTGACAAAGCACCGATTCAAAAGTTTGCCGATACCGTTTCAGCGTGGTTCGTACCGATAGTCATACTGTTGTCGGCAATAACCTTTGCTGCCTGGTATATTGGCTTTTCCAGCGACTTTCTGACCGCCTTCCGCTTTGCGATTGCTGTTTTGGTAATCGCCTGCCCCTGCGCCATGGGGCTCGCAACACCGACGGCCATTATGGTCGGCAGCGGGATTGCCCTTGGTCGCGGTATTCTGGTAAAAAAAGGCTCTGCTCTTGAAATCATCTCGCGGCTGAATGTGCTGCTGCTCGACAAAACCGGCACCCTGACGATGGGCACTCCGGCAATGACAGATCTCGTGCCGGTTGCTCGCAGCGTTGACCCGGCCAAATTGCTTGAATGCCTGGCTACAGCAGAAGCATATTCGACTCACCCATTAGCCCAGGCGGCACTTGCGGCGGCACGGGAAGCGGGCGTAGAACCGGGGCATGCTGACGATTTTGAGGAACGTGGCGGTTTTGGCATCACCTGCAGGTTTGGTGGTTTTCAACTGGCTGTCGGGAACGAACGCCTCATGAGTGAGCTTGGGATCTCTCTGACACCTCTGGCTAAAAAAACCTCTGCATTGACGGCAGCAGGAAAGTCACTCATTTACGTCGCCGCCGGAAATGCTTTGGTCGGAGTTGCCGCGTTTGCCGACAGTTTACGACCGGACTCTATCAGAGCCGTTGCCGAACTGCGCAGCATGGGCATAACCACCTGCATGATAACCGGTGATCACGCTGACGTAGCCGCCATTGTGGCGAAACAGGCGGGTGTTGACACATTTGAAGCCGAAGTAATGCCTGATCGTAAACGGGAAGTGGTCAAAGAACACCAGAATCGCGGTTTGATCGTCGGGATGGTGGGTGACGGCATCAACGACGCACCGGCTCTTGCTCAGGCCCAGATCGGCATCGCCATTGGCGGCGGCACTGATGTGGCCAAAGAGACCGGCGATATTGTCCTGATACGGAGTGATCTGATGGACGCCGTACGGGCGATTGCAATCGGGCGGGCCACCCTGAGCAAGATCAAGCAGAATCTGTTCTGGGCGCTCTTTTACAACATTCTCGGCATTCCGGTAGCGGCAGGCCTGCTGTACCGCTACGGCATATACCTGAAGCCGGAGTATGCCGGCCTGGCGATGGCCTTTTCATCGGTGTCGGTGGTACTGAATTCGCTGCTGCTGAAACGTATAGAAAAAAAGTTATAAATCCTCTTATTCGCCGGATTACCCCGGCGGAGGTACAGATGTCTCTAATAAACGGGGTTCGTATCCGGCTTTATACCTTAATTCTCGCGGTGATGCTTACTGTCCTGCCGGTAACAGCCAGCGCCGACGAAAGCGGCATCGCTCCTCCGGCGCAGCCTGACAGAATTTCGGCAGAATACGTCAAAGGATACTTCAGTGACACCGGCAGAATGTTATCGTCACCGGTGAACTGGGACGGTAACGATTGGCTGAAAACCGGTCTGGTGGTTGCGGCAACGGCAGGAATCTATTTAGCAGACACTGATATAAAAAAACTTGCGCAACGGAATCAGAGTTCGACCGGAGACTCCCTTGTAACAATCGGCAATGCCCTTGGCAACCCGTCATTCACACTGCCTCCGCTCGGCCTGCTCTATCTGTACGGACACTTCACCGATGATTCAAAAGCACGCCGGACTTCGCTGCTGGCAGCCGAAAGCCTTGCCATCAGCGGTCTTTTCTCTGTCTCTGTCAAGCTGGCAACCCAACGCCCCCGACCTCAGACCGCAGATTCATCCACCACCTGGTACGGTCCCAGACTGAACTCCGGAGACATGTCCTTCCCTTCCAGCCACACAACAGCAGCATTTTCTCTCGCCTCCGTCATTGCCGAAGAATACGGCACCAATCCCTATGTTCCGCCGGTCGCCTACGGGCTGGCCTCTCTTACCGCCTTTGCCCGAATCTACGACAACAAGCATTGGGCCTCGGATGTTTTTTTCGGTGGGGCAATCGGCTACTTTGTCGGAAAAACTGTTGTCCGGTACCACACGCAGAGCAACAGTGCCCTGACCATCCTGCCGACCGCTGGTCTGCAGGGATTGGGGCTTACGGCGCAGTATCGTTTTTGACCGCTACCGGAAATTTTGCCGGGCAGATTCATAATTCGCCTGATACCAGCCCGCCATATGTGCCGTTACCCTGGCACAGGCGAATGAGTTCCCCCAGAGGTTGTCCGACGTCCTGAGGCCGTCAAGATCGCGCGGACTCCCGGAAGCGGCATAGGGGTAGCGGAGATCTTTATCAATACGAATTTCACCAACCGGAACAGAATCATCCGCAATTACGCCCAGCACGCCGGGAATCGATGCCGGGAGTAGAGCAGCATTGTCAGGATGTCCCGCCGCAACGATCATGCAGCCAGCCTCCATAACCTCACGGCAGGCCATCGTGAGGAGTTCGGAGCCGGGACCGGGGGACATGCCAAGGCTCAGATTAAGCATTGAACACCCTTCGGCTGCGGCCCGCAGAACGGCACGCGCCACCAGCGAGGGATAGGAGCTGAGGTCCTGCTCGAAAACCCTGACGGCAAAAAGTTCCGCATGGGGAAGCTGCTGACGCAGAATGCCGGCGACAGCGGTGCCATGACCGACGAGGTCCCGAAAATCATCATCTTCCTGAATTCTGCCATCGCTATCAAGGTAGATGCGCAGGCCGGTCACCCCCCCCCTGATATGTGAGTGCCACGGATTGACTCCGGTATCGATCACCCCGATGCGAATCATTGCCGCCGCTCCGCTGCACACTTGAGAGCGCGGACGTCATCAAGCACCACCAGATTCGAAGTTGCCTGCCTGGTTGCCGCACCATCAAGCTCGACAGCCAGCTCCGGACAGTTCACCTGCTGCAACTGTCCCGCTTTCAGGAGATAGAGGTGATCGAAATCATCCAGCCCATGCAGACGGTGGGTGATGACCATGAAGGTCCGCTCGGGGAAACGGCTGAACAGATTACGTCGTACCTTGGCCTCAGTATCAGGATCAAGCGCCGAAAAGGCCTCGTCCAACACCAGAATAGCGGGGTTGCGCAGAATCAGCCGGGTCAGACCGATGCGCTGACGCTGCCCGTCGGAGAGCACAAGCCCCCGGCCGCCGATAACGGTCTGGTAGCCGTCAGGCAGCCCTGAGATAAATGCGTGGGCTTCTGCAAGAGCAGCTGCCGCCTGCAACTCTCCGTCACTGACGCCAGGGTTACCGTAGCGCAGGTTCTCGGCTACGGTCGCGTGCAGCAGGAAAGGATCGCACCCGGCATAGCCAAGTTTTGCCTTGGAATTATCCATTTCAGGGCCAACTGAAATTGATCCTTTGTACGGCAAGCGGAGTCCAAACAGCATCTGCACCAGAGTAGATTTGCCCCCCCCTGAGGCCCCGAAAACGGCGATACGCCCTCCCGCAGCCACCTTCAGGTTGGCCCCTTTCAGAACCTCCGGGGAGCCGGCATAAGCAAAACTGACATCTTGAATAACAATTTCACCCGGCTGAGCGGATCCCTGAGTGACCGGGACGGCAGCAACGGCCTCATCTGCCAGCACTTCGGCAACTCGATCCAGGCTGACCCGGGCTTCCTGAAGGTTGCGCACCAGCCCCAGGAGCCCCATGGCCGGGCTGACCAGCCGCCCCTGATATAGAATAAAGGCGACAAAAGTCCCCAGCGTTATATCTCCGCTCTCAATCAGTCTCCCCCCGAGGAGATATATCCAGGCAAGACCGGCGGCAAGTGTCAGGGCGGGGAATCCTGAAGCGGCAGCATCGAGATTTTGGAATTTAAGCAGGCGGCAGACAAGGGTGGCATTGTAGGCAGAAAAGGAGTGCTGATCCTGCAACTGCGCTTCATGGAGACGGACAGACCGCAGGGCGCCGAGGCGCTCGGTGAGAAAATGGGACAGGTCAACCATGGCATCGCGAACAACACGGGTTCCCCGTTCCACCGGCCTGCGAAATGCCGCCGTGATAACCAGGGCACCGGCAATTCCGAGGAAACTCCAGAGAGCAAGGGTTACTGACAGCTTCAGCAGGATCGCAGCCGCAACAATCAGGAAGAGCATGTTCTGGAAAAAACCGAGGAAACCGTCTACCAGCAGCGTCTGGATTTTTGTGATATCGGCACTGAAACGGTTCAGCAGGTCCCCCTGACGGAAGCGCTCCATCCCGGCCAGCGGGGCGTGCAGACAGTGTGCAAACAGCCGTTCCCTGAGTTCAACCAGAACCCCGGCCGAGAGCTTCGTGTGCACCCTTCGGGTGCAGGTGCCGAGAATCAGGTCGGCAACAGCCAACCCGAGCAGCGCCAGGGCAATGCGTGGAACCAGGGCGTAGTTATGTTTGCCGACAACGGAATCAATAAACGTTTTGCCGATCAGCGGTGATGCGAGTGAGGTTGCCGCCCCCGCCAGGCCGAGCAGGAACAGGGTGCAAATCAGAGCCTTTTTCCCCCGCAAGTGTCGGCTGAACAGTCCCAAACCCTTCAACATACCGACTCCTTTCGCTCCCACAGATCCGGGTAGTAGCATAAATGCCGCTCTGTGCACATCTGGGGGGAGCCGCGCAGGTCAATGACTGCCTGGCGGATCTCTTCAGGGCCTGCACCTCCCCGGGCGAGGCGCAGTGCCAAAGCGGCTATCCGCACCGAAGCCTCCTTGCGTGGCAGAGAGGCTTCCCGTCCAACCACTTTAAAACTGGCGATCCCTGACCTGAGCAGACGCGGAATCGCACAGAGCCCGCAGGGCCCCATCGGATAATCGTTACCGGTCCGGCAGCCGCAATGATTCAGTGTCCATTTCCAGAAGGCGTAGCGCTCCCGGGTCTCAGGTGAGACCGTCTCGTCCCTTTCCCCGTCCATGGTGCAAAACGCTCCTGCTGCATGGGTTGTCGCGCAGAGACCCTCCTCAAAGACACAGCCGTCATTGAGCAGAAAGGTCTCGAACTCCAGATCCGGAATCAGAATCGACTCAATTTCGCTCAGGGTCAGGTGGCGGGGGAGAATGATTCTCCGTATGCCGAGATGGCGGTAAAATTTAGCCGCATCGCTATTGATGCAGGTGGCAAGGCTTGAAAGATGGAGGTGTGACCCGTGCCCCGCCTCAACCAGCGCCAGCAGGAGATCCATATCGGCGACGATCAGTCCCGCCGCCCCTCTGTTCAGGAGGTCAGCTCCGAAAGACGACAGCATTGCCACCGCTCCGGATGGGTAACCGGGTGCATTGAGCGCCACATACACGGGTCGCCCCCCGGCCCGGGCTATAATCCGGTCAAAATCAGCACCATCCTGAACGCCTGCCGACTGCGGTGCGCGCCGGTTTGCCCACGTCTGGCCAAAGCGCGCTTCCCAGTCAGGCGGCGTCAGGCCACAGAAGAACTCATCTGCACCTGCTTCAAGCAGCGGCACGACTTCATCCGAATGTCGTAATGGTGCCAGTATCTTCACGACGTCGGCCTTTCATGGAGCACAATGCGGTCCGCTTGAGCAAGGTGGAATTCAGCGCAGAACCCGGGAACTTCAAAAAATACCGTATTACCGGACCGCCAGAGCGGCAGAGGCGTATCCGACCTTTCAATGCGATGCGATTCACCCCGGCACATACCACTACATGGGTGACTCAGACCTTTGGTAAAGCTTGCGTCTATCGTCAGCGTGCTGTCCGCTTTGATCAGACAATTTCGGCTGCTTGCCGCGAATGCGTAGGGGAGGTACAGGACTCGCTGCATTCCTTCAGCCCCGTCTCCGAGAAAACCCCCTTCCAGGTCGGGATCGGTTTCAAGCGCTGATACGCCAAAGTGCACGAGCATTGAGCGGAGCTGTTTTCCCCGTTCTCCCGGAATATTTTTGGCTAGAGGTTCCTGTGCCATCAGTCGCGGATCGCGGATACCGCGATTTATCAGCCGTCCCGCACGCCTTTGGAGAGCGGGGAACGATTCCCGCAGCAGAGTGGCGACCCCCCAGTCGTTAAAAACGACCGCAGGCGCATCTCCGGCGGCAGCAAGATCGGACAGCAGCTGTTTGATACGCACAAGACCACCCGGAGTTGCTACCGGCGTCAGCAACACCGGATCAACGCCCGCATCACGGGCGTGGACGCAGAAGCGGGTGACCTGTGCAGCATCGGGGAGGAGAAACTCACAAAATTCAGAGCCGAAATAGATGGCCCGCAGGGGGCCGGGGGGGAGGATGTCGCGCCACGATGCCGCACACACCACCCGGGGGTCAAGCGGCAGCAGTGCGACATCGTGGACGATGATTCCGTATTCCACGAGTGAACCGTTTACAGTGTCAATCTGTGCAGCTGCATGCCGTCGGTTGACATTTCAAGAGTTTTTATGACCTTCAATGTTTCAGCATCGTAAATAGTTATAGTCGGTCCACCCTGGAGATATAACTTTTTGCCGTCGGCGCTGGTCATGACACTGAATGTCGTCCCGGTGGGTATAACTTCCGTGTTGGTAATCGTTCGGGTTGTCATGTCGATGACGTACAACTCATCCATAATGGCATACGCCTTTTTCATATCCGGCGAGTACATAGCACCGTAAACCATCATCGGGTTTTTTATCGGAATTTCGGTAATCGTCCCCGTATTGGTATCAATCCTCAGCAGGCCCCCCGCCTCACCGATCCAGTACGGTATGAGAGCCACACCATTATTATCAGAGGTATACGACCAGAGCGCGAGAATATTCATCTTTTTGTCAAACATCGGATGAATCCCCGTCGTTTTCATCTCCTTGCCGGATACGTCAATTTTGTAGACATCCAGTCCTACCGCATAGATTGTCTGGCTGTTTTTCGCGTACGCCAAATTAATGACACCGAAGGGTACCTCGATGCTGCGCAGGATTTTGCCGCTTTCAAGATCGATCTGGGCAACCGTTGGCGGCCCGACTATCGCTTCACCCTTGTCAGTCTTGCGGGAGAAGAAGTGAACGTAGGCGGTTGTGCCATCCTCGGCCAGATCCATGCCGAACACGAAGCGCTGCCAGCCGCCGTAGTGCATATCAACAGTATTAACCACCTTCATCTGCTGTAAATCGATTTTGTGGATTATGTGGCGACTGGCTACCACGTACATGAACTTCTTGTCAGCCGAAAAAGCCGATTCCCGCCCCCAACCCTTCATCTCAATATCGGGCAGTAGTTCATCCGTAGCAATATCAATAACCTGAACCTTTCCGTAACCCAGATTGAATATCAGCTCTTTGGCCCGGCTCTGTTCGACTCCTGCCAGCAGGGACATCGCTACTATCCCCAGCATAATGAACATTTTATTTTTCATTGAAATCTCCTTATTGTTTGTAATTGCTTTCCGGCAGGAAGCTATTTTATATCGCGCCAGTCACGGATAATACTACTGCAGGTGCTTTCCAAGTCCAGGTAATTGGTCAACCCGTCCGGGTTCTGTGCCGGCCACCAGCAGTCGCCTGCGCAACCGAGATAATCGTGGGCCATTGGCTGGCACATGCCGACCGGGTTGGATGCGCGGGGATTGGTCTCCCAGCCGGTATCATAAATGGTGGTACAGCCCACCGGCATCTTGAGCAGCCCCCCCTCCTCCAGGGCTTCAACCGATTTTCCCTCGCCACTCGTCAGCGCCTCAATGGCGCGGGCCTTTTCATTCAGGGCTTCTATCCGCTTTTTGCTGTTCATCATAATTATTACCTCCAATTGAGCTTTTAGTCCCTTCCCCTTCAAGGGGAAGGTTAGGATGGGGATGGGGTTAATGTTGGTAATCTGCTAAAATCATACAGTCTACCCCATCCCCTCCCCGACCCTCCCCTTGAAAGGGAGGGAGAAAATCAGCAACATTTTTGCTTACGTGAGTTAGATCATATGTCTCTTCAAGGTTTGGGTGGCGACTGTAATTCAACAGTTAACCCGTTTTCCCAGACGCTGCAGAAACTCCTCCGCTCCGGAGCGCTTTAATTCTGCGTAAACCCCGATGCCGAGCTGGAACCAGCGTCGAATAAAGTCGCAACTGCCTCCTGGAGCCAGCCCCAGCTGTTTTTCTCTTAAATTATTTTCATAGTGACAGCCACCAGAGCAGAGCGTTCTGGCCCAGCAGTTACAACACATCTCCTGCCTGCCGCAGATGACTGAGTCCAATGCCCGGCGAATTTCTGCGGGGTCTACCCCATCGTCAAGATTACCGACCCTGAAGGATTCATCTCCGACCAAACGGTGGCAGACATAAAAACTCCCTTCGGTATCAACCGCCAGGTAGCCGTACCCCGCACCGCAGGAGACAGATTTCGTCTGCCCCAGATGCAGTCGGGCGAGCAGGTCAATCAGGTTGGTAAACGGCAGCAACCGGTTGGCCTGTGCCGCTTTAAGAAATACCCGCGACAGGGCCGTGAAACCCTGCAATAGCGTTTCCTCCTGCTCTGCATCAGGAAGGAGTTCTCTTCGTACCGGACTGACCGGAGCGATGCCAACTTCGTGAAAGCCGAGGTCAAGAAGATGGAAAAAAACTTCTTCAATTCGCGACCATTGCTCCGGTATCAGGGTCACTCGTGCCGCAACTGCCGCCGTGGCACCTTTCAGCAGACCTTCGAGGTTTTCGGTAATAGTTGCGTAGCTGCCACGTCCATTCATGTCGGACCGGTTGGCATCATGCAGATCCGCAGGCCCGTCGAGGCTGACCGCAACTGCTATCCGGTTTTGGTGAACATAATCTGTAATTTCCGGAGTTAACAAAGTGCCGTTGGTCGTCAGTGAGACAAAGACCTTCTTTCCCGTCCGGGTGGAGAGAGCCTGTGCCTCTTCAACGGCAGCCGTAACAGCCGGCATATTGAGCAGCGGTTCACCACCAAAGATCACCAGGGTAACCGCATCCTTGTCACCCGAGTCGTCAACCAGCTTTCTGACCGCCTGCCGTGCCGTTTCCGGTTCGAGCAGGCGGACCGGCCTGCCGTATGAGCCACCTTCCGCATAACAGTACGTACAGGCAAGGTTACAGTCCTGAGCAACTTCCAGCACCATGGTAGTCAGCGGAATTGCTGCTATGTCGATAACCGCTGATTCTAGCCTGTGCCGCGCACCGGAGGGTGCCAGAAAGCGGGCAGCCCGCAGCCCTTCGAGAATTTCCCGATCTTCCTCCGGAACGTCGTCCAGATCCAGGGTATCTCTGGTATGCCATCGGGAGAGCGCAGCCTGCGTCAACTCATCAATGAAAAACAGACTCCCCTGGTCAACGCCGAAAAGAATCGCACCGTCCTTGACAGCAAACAGCTGATGATCGGTCCATTCGCAGAGCATGCCTATTTGATCCTCGGTATCATATCAGGCAAGGTTACCACCATTCTGGCTTTGGCAAGATACTGACGGGCACCCCGTTTGTAGGTCGCCTCAACCTTGGCCAATCCGGTTGCTTCAACATGCTGGCTGCGGGTTGCAATCGAACCGATATTGCCGAAAGGAAGATATTTGCCACCCGGGCTGATCATACCCATCCACTGCAGATCATCGTCATTGGGCCGTTTGATTTCGGCTGTGAGCTTAAATGCAGCCGGCACCGGTCCGAGTCGTACGACATCCTGTGGTTTTGTGCTTTTGCCTTTTTTGGCGTAGGCAATTGCATCAAACTGGACACCTTCAGACGGAAATGCTTTCCCGCCCGCCAGCCGTGCGCGGCCCATTTCCGGAGTTATCGAGATAAAATCGATCTGCTTTGCCAGCGTAATGGGGACGGTGTTTATCCCCTTTATGCCTATGGTTGCAGTCATCAGGCTGTTTACCGATGAAACAGCCTGCACCTCCAGTGCTTCAGGACCGATGCGCCGCACAGAAAGCACCTTTACTGAACCACCTGAAAATGTGATGTCACCGGCAGATGCTGAGGGGAGTTTGATTCCCTCCAGAACAAGTTTTGTCTTTTCCCCCTTCAGAAGATAGGCGGGGGAAACTCTGAGCAGCTGAGGTTTTCCGTCTGCCGGGTACCAGGTACTGGACGATGTTCTGAAATCAGGCGCCGGGAAATGGTGTTCACCCGTGATAGTCCCGTTCACAAATGAATAGGCCCCAAGGGTCTTCTGGCCGTTATGGGTCGTGCGGGTCCGCAGGGCATGGCCGCCGTACAGGGTCGCTTCACCAAGGAAATTTTCAGAGGTGTTGTCGGCAAAGTCAAGTTTACCCTGAACAGTGTACTCGTCATTGCTGCCGGAGGTTATGGTCGCCTGCCCGCGATAGTTCCCCTTGCCCGGCTCATAACCGAGAATCAGCCAGGAACCATCCGGTTTTGCCATTGGCGCCTGCCATGCCTGCCCGTATGGGTGACTCTTTGTCAGACCGGCCAGTACAGCATCAGCCTCCTTCGGCCATCTCATCTCACGCATCTGGTAAACCGTTGTTGGATACATGAAGAGGTGGAAATCCCGGATTTTTGACCAGGACAGCTCATTCATACGATAGGAGTAGATTTTCCCGGCACTGTGACAGCGGACACAGGTAGTAAACAGCTTTTCCTGTTCGGCACCGGTCGGGTTTTCAACCGTTTGCGGGTTGTTTAACAGATTGAGATAGGAAACCTTATCCAGCTCAGCCGGGGAAAGGATCTGCGTTGAACAGAGCTCCTTCAGGAGCGTATCCATGTCCTGTTTTTTCAGGTCCATCCCATGGAGTCGGGCCATGCGGTCAACAATAACCGTCCACTCTTCCGGAGTGGTACGAATCTCCTCAACACGCGCAATCTTGCCGTTAGACGGCTCATGACAGCCGGTACATTTCTTCCAGACCAGTGACTCCGTTGAGAACGCCCCCGCCTCCGGCACGGTCCCGACAGCCAGAAAGAGCAACACAAGTGACAGACATACTGATTTTAGCATCTAAATACCTCCTTTCGTTTGTGCGACATTGTTAAGCAGAAAATGTGAGAGTGCCGGGATCAGCACGAGCGCGCCGATCATGTTCCAGATAAACATGAAGGTCAGAAGAATCCCCATGTCGGCCTGGAATTTGATCGGCGAAAACGCCCAGGTGATAACACCCGCTGCCAGAGTGATACCGACCAGGCCGACAACCTTGCCGGTGAACTGAACCGCCCGTTTGTAGGCTTCGCCGAGCGGCAGGCCGGCCCGCTGCTGGTGGAGCTGAACGCTCAGCAGGTAGAGTGCGTAATCGACGCCGATGCCGACTCCGAGGGCGATAACCGGGAGTGTCGCCACTTTCACGCCGATGCCGAGGGTAACCATGAGCGCCTCGCAGAGAATCGAGGTAACAACCAGTGGCAGGACCGCCACCAGCACGGCGCGCCAACTGCGGAAGGTGATAAAGCAGAGCAGGATTACCGCCGAGTAGACGTAGAGGAGCATGGTACGGTTAGATTCCCTGACGACGATATTAGTGGCCGCCTCGATCCCCGAACTGCCGGCTGCAAGCAGGAACTGCCGTTCCGGCGTGCTGTGCTTTTGAGAAAACTCTGACGCCACCTTGACCACGCGTTCGAGGGTTGCCGCCTTATGGTCGGAAAGATAGGCGATAATCGGCATGACGGTACCGTCGTTATTGAACAGGTCGGGGTTGTTGACCATCGACTGATGGCCGCCATAATTGAGCACCGCCTGATTGCGGGAAAGAGCCAGCCATTTCGGGCTTCCCTCATTGGAACCGGCAGTGATCTGACGAACCGAATCAACCAGAGAAACAGTCGCCTGTACGCCCGGGACCTGCTGCAGCGCCCAGGCAAGTCGATCCGCCTCAATGAGCGTCTCATACTGCTGACTGCCATCGGGAGGTGTTTTTAATATGACGGCGAACTGGTCGCTGGAAAGCGCATAATTGGCGGTGATGTAAGCGTTATCCTGGTTGTAGCGGGAGTTGGGCCTGAGCTCCGGTGCCCCGGGGTCAAGATCACCTATTTTCAGGTTGAGGCTGATGATAAAACCGATAACAGTCAGGATTCCGGCAACTGAAATTGCCCCGAGAGCCCAGCGTCGCTCGGTAAAGCGATCGAGGAATCCCCAGAGAGCGCCAACACCCTTTCCTTTGCTCTCATCGGTCTCTTCCTGCAGACTTCTCTTCGCGGCGGTCATACTGACGCCGAAAAAGGAGAGCAGTACCGGCAGCAGCAGCAGATTGGTGAAAATCAACACTGCAACACCGATACTGGCGGTCAGTGCGAGGTCTTTGATTACCGGAATGTCGATGAACATCAGTACGGCAAAACCGACCGCGTCGGCTAACAGAGCCGTCATACCGGCCAGGAACAGCCGCCGGAAGGTGTAGCGGGCAGCAACCAGGCGGTGGGTACCGCGCCCGACGTCCTGCATGATACCGTTCATTTTCTGAACGCCGTGGGACACGCCGATGGCAAAGACCAGGAACGGCACCAGAATGGAGTAGGGATCGAGTTCAAAGCCGAGAGTGGAAACAAAACCAAGTTGCCAGATCACCGCCACCACAGAACAGGCGATTACCAGCAGAGTGCTCCGTATGCAACGGGTGTACGTGTAGATTACGATTGCAGCAATAAGCGCTGCGATAAGAAAATAGGTCATGACCTGCATCAAGCCGTCGAGCAGGTCGCCGACCAGCTTGGCAAAACCGATGATGTGAATTTTTACTTTGCCGCCCGGTTTCCCGTCAGCACCTGCGGGACTGCTGTATTTTGCCCTGATTTCTTCAAGTTTTTTCGACAATGCGCTGTAATCAAGCGGTTTTTCGGTAACCGGGTCGATATCCAGCAGCGGGCAAAAAATCACCGATGATTTGAAATTATCTGCGACGAGATCTCCGACTACCCCGGAACGGCCTAAATTCTGTCGGAGTTGATCGATACTTTTCTGTGAACCATCGTACCCGTCGGGCATGACCGGCCCACCTTTGAACCCTTCTTCGGTGACCTCGTCCCAGCGCACTGCAGGCATCCAGATCGATTTCATCCAGGGCCGATCGATGCCGGGAGTGAGGAACAGGGCATCATTGACCTGCCGCAACGCCTCTATGTACTCCGGATCAAAAATGTCACCCTGGCTGTTTTCAACCACAACCCTGATCGAGTTACCAAGCCCCCTCAATTCAGTTTTATTCTGGAGGTAGTTCTTGATGTACGGTTGACTCTGTGGAATCATCTTTTCAAAACTTGCGTTGAACACGATTTTTGTCGTCTGGTATGCCAGCACCAGGGTCACCAGAGCGCAGACAATCGTCACCGCTATCCGGTTGTTGAAAATCAGGCGCTCCAGCATATTTCCGGAGGCCTGGTCGAAGTCTTTCAAATCCTGCACAACCGGCATATCGTCAATTTTGTCCATTCCAACGGCCATTATAAACTCTCCGTAACAGTAGTTTATTTAAGTGACTGCACCAGTAAACCGCGAATACCGCCAATCAGCAGAGTTTCCTTGTTTATGGCGGCGACAGAGGTGGCAAAGATGGACTTCTCTGTCTTGATCGGCTTGAAGCTGACGCCATCGTCACTACTGACCAGCACGTCGCCATTCTGGCTGACCAGCACGATCTTTCCGTCTTCAGTAAGAGTGGCACCGGTAAGCCCCGCCTGAACCCCGGTTTCCACCTTCTGCCAGGCAGTACCGCCATTCGTGCTCCGGAATACATTGCCGCGCAACCCGAACGCAATGACCACTCCGGTTTTGCCGGTAATTCCGAAGAACGACCCATTGTAGGGCGTTTTCTGCGCCATGAAGCGACCCGTCTTGCGATCAAGCTTCAGTATCAGACCCTGCTCCCCACTGATATACAGATCCTCTCCGACAGGGCGGATCGTGTACAGGTGGAGGCGCTTGCTGTTCTCGGTGCGGTCAAACCACGGCTCCCAGGTCTTGCCGCCGTCAACGGTACGGAAGATAAGATTGAATGCGCCGACAATGAAGCCGGTGGTCTCATTTTCAAACCAGACATCGAGGAACGGCTTGTCCGGCCCCTGCTCGGTGAAACTCTTGAGGTCTGCCATCAGAGCACCTTCAGCGCCTGCGGGTCCCCCCCTGGGTGTTGCAATTTTATCATGGCAGCTTGAACAGTTTTTCCACCCTTTGTGATAGCTGGCCATAACCTGAGCGGCAGCACGGCCATCAAACTGCTTGGTCCACGAACTGCCGCCGTTTGAGCTGTGCAGCACGATGCCGTCATGTCCCACGGCCCATCCCTGCTGCGGGGAAGGGAAAGAGACCGCCACCAGATCGGAGCTGACCGGAACATTGGCCTGAATCCATTTTTTCCCCTGATCATCCGAATAGAGAATATGGCCGCGCTGACCGACACAGATCAGACGAGTCCCTGCCACTGCGACTCCGTTGAGCAGGTTTTTAATGGCTAACGGGCTTTCCAGCGCCGGGGTGTCGAGCACATCCTGGAAAACAGGGGAAGCCGCGATAACGGGAAGTGAGATAAAAGATAAAGTGCAAATTACAGTTACTATTCGGCGAATCATATCTTCTCCTGGATATGGGGGCGGATACCCCGAATGAAGCAAACAGGGCGATGCCCCCGGCCTTGAGTCCCTCCGGGGGCATCACTCAGCGGCGGAAGCAATCAGCGGACTCCGCTCCCTGCCAGTGAGTCGGGGCCCCACTCTCTGTCAGGAAGAACCGGTTTGTAGACAACGCCACCGGTTTCGGCAATATTGACATCCAGAGTGTAGACGTTGGAGTTGAAATCGTAGAAACCGTGGGTAAATGAGTATGGGGTGAGTACGTCATAGTTCATCACCATGTACATGAAGGCGCTCCGGTAGAGCTGCCCGCGTGCGTCATACTGGTCACTGGCGACTGCAGTCCAGCTGTCTTCATCAAGATAGAAAACGCGTTTGCTGTAAATATGCCGCTTGCCCGGCTGAAGGGTCGCTTCAACAACCCAGACCCGGTGCAGTTCCCAGCGCACGAAATCCGGATTGATATGTTTGGGCGTTAGCAACTTATCTGACTTGGAGTCATAGACCAGTTTGTAACTGTTGTAGGGGATGTACATCTCTTTCTTGCCGACCAGCTTGAAGTTGAAGCGCTCCATCGATCCAAGAAACAGGCACCATTCATCATATGCCGAAGCACCATTGAGCTGGGTATTGGGCGTATCGAAGTTGATGTCGGGAGCCAGTTTTGTTCGTCGCTGACCGGGAAGGTACTGCCAGGCACGCCGCCCTTTTCCGTACATGTCGAGCGGATCAAGGACCAGAAGCATCTCGCCGCTATTACGGGGCGGGCCGGTGGCGATATCCTTGAGTCTGAAGAAGAGGTCTGCATGATCCCTTTTTGGGTCCCAGTATGGCCAGTCGAGGAGTTCGTCCAACTGGTAGGTCATGGTCGGGCGACCGGAGGCGTTGACTACCCAGGAGCGGGGATTATGCTGCAGTGACACGCCGTTGAAGCGGACGATATGGTTCCACATCGCCTCAAAGCCATCTTTCGGGATCGGGAAGGGGTAGGATGCATGGGCTCCGACGAGCGTCAGACCATTATTGGCGGTTTTATTCGTGGTAGCCTGCTTGATCGTGTTGTCGTTGACGTACTTGGGAAAAGCGACCGTACGATGGGTTTTGTAGACGTCCATACGGAAGCCAGGATATTTTTTAAGCAATGTTTTCTGCCCTTCGGTCAGTTTGTCGGCATACTTGGCTGCGCTCTTCTGATCAATGACAAACTCCGGTTTTTCTGCGGCAAACGGATCAGTCCGCAGCGGAGAGCCCTTTTTAAACCCGGCTGGAGCGGTGGTCAGGCCGCCGGTATATTCGGGAATACTGCCATCCTTGTTACCCGCCTTCTCGGCGCCGATGGCGGTAAGTGTCGTACCGAGTTTTTTGGCCTCTTCAGCCGTAACCGCCCCGTAGACGACTCCGGAGCATCCGAGCAGCACTGTTGCAGTAATCAAACTTTTTCTTACCATCATAATATGTCCCTCCCCCTAAAATGAGTATCTGTAGGTAAATGAAAGTGTTCCACGATCCTTGAGCAGGGCATAATCGCCGTTGTTGACGAGTTCAAGTGCCGGATCAACCCGGTACTTTCCGAAATAATCAACGTAAGCCAGATCGAATTTATGTCGGGCCAGATAGTCGACAGACAGGCCAGCACTATACATTCCGCCATCCTTCTGCATGATGTTAGTGGGGCTGTTACCGTGCAAGCCTCTACTGTAGTACAGCGGCATTGTCAGGTCAGCACCGGGGAATATCTGGAACCAGGTCGGTGCAAAATTCAGGTCTATCGAGACAAAATCCTTTGTAGCACGGTCGATGTCACCATAGCTGTTTCTTCCCTTGAAAACATTGTTCGGGTCATTAACACTCATCCAATTACCCCAGTTGAATTCCACGATCCAGGAAGCTGAATCAAAGACCGGCGTCCGGTTAATCAGCCCCAGGAAGTTCAACACTGCATGCATGGTTTCACCACGGGCACCACCGGTTTCACCCCTATCGGGAAGGGGAGCTAATCCAGCCCCAAAAACAACAGGCTCACTCAAAAGCGGCATATTTCTCCGGTAAGACAATTCCGCCCCAACACTTACACCAAGAATCTGTTGAGAGTAACTTACACCATAAAGATCGATGTTGTCAGGATAAGCAAAGCGTAACTGACCATAATCGTTATCAATGTGAAGTTGAGGCATCTTGTCGGAAAAATTACGGTAATAGAAACCAAATGTTGTTCCGTTTAACGCCTCAGGACTCCAGCGAGTTCCAATACCCCAGTCGCCGGCTTGATGGGGGGTAATATCAGGACCTCTCGTCAAACCGAAGGCCCCCTGTGCGCCGTTGAACATAAAGTCATAGATTCCCAGATAAGAACCCGCTTCCATATAACGATTGGTTTCCCACTCCAGGAAATACTGCCCCATCAACGTAATAGTGCTTGTCGGCTGGGCAGTAATGCTGACATTATTGAGCGGACGAAAGAGCTCTTTAGCGCCTGTGTTCGGTACCGCAAACGCCTTGGACACATCCAGGGGCATCTGGGCGTATGAAATACCATTCAGAGCAGCATTAAGCCCGAGCCCTTCACCCCAGAACTGGGTGTTACGTCCCACTTTGACCTGTATGGGGATTTCAGCAACGTCAAATTTTCCGAACACAAAAGCATCAAGCAGTTCTCCGTTTGGACCGGCATAGTATTTCTTTGTATAGGAATTGATGGCCGTTTTCCCATTTGAGTCCGTCGCATTTGAATTCGTCAAGTCGTCGCTCAGATGGCCGCGATACATCTGATCATACCATCCCGCACCGCTTAACCGGACGCCGTATTTTTTCTGGTAGGAAACATCCAGTTCTGATAACAGGTCCAGGCGGCTTGTCACGAGTCCGCTTTTGAAGTTGCGCTCCCCATCGTCAAAATCCGGACTGGCAAGAATGTTTTCGTCTGCTTTCCCAATCCTCTGACCCAGGTTGAACCTGATCGAGTTATCCCAGTTGACCTTGATGTCCTCGTTGCCGGTCTGGATTTCAAATGCATCGACCCCGCCAGACACTCCCAGGAGGGCCGCCATCGCTACCGTGACCAGACCGGGTCGAATATACTGTCGTCCACCCTTTGTTACTCCTTTACTGAAAGCTTTGTCCATGTACCCACCTCCCCAAAATAGTGTGCTCCCGTGACCTGCCAAGCGCTGTTAAAACTATTGACACAGTAAGCGATTGGATGCATAGCAAACAGCGTTCCAAATAGTAGTAATGTTTAAATTTTAGATAGTTAATAGCGGATCATACCGATAATTCAGCTATTTATAATTTAAATTAAAACACAAATATATAAATAATAATTCATCTGGAAAAATAAAAACTGGCGATATGAGACATGCATGTCACATCTCGCCTGAATGCATGGGACATATATGTCTCAATAGCTGCGATGGGTAAAATAGGTGGGACTTTTATGACTCAGTTGTTGCGGAATGTAGAGGGATCGATACACCAGGTATGAAGAAGTCGGTGGATATGGCGACGGTTTATACCGGCATAATCGGCTACTTTGGTGATATTCCCATGGAAGTGGTTCATGAGTGAGTAAAAGTAGGTGCGCCCCGCTTCTTCAAGAACCTGCTCCTTGAGTTCAGAAAACGTCTGGGATGGCAATGTGGTGGTGAGGTTTTGCAGGCTGGCAGGAAGATGCCTTACATCGAGTATTTCAGGATTGTGAAACGTCATTACCTGCTCCAGCAGGTTCACCAGCTCACGGATATTTCCCGGCCATTGATAATCAGTGAGGAGTTTTATTGCTGCCGGAGATATTCCTGTAATTTTGCGGTTCAGCTTGCGGTTCAGGCGGGACAGATACCACTCGACCAGCGGGAGAATGTCCTCCTTCCGCTCCCGGAGCGGGGGAATACCTATTTCTATCACCTTAAGCCGGTAATAGAGATCTTCCCTGAAACGGCCGGCCTGAACCTCATTGAGAAGGTTGCGGTTTGTTGCCGCAACGATTCGAGCATGTGCCACGCGGCGCCGGGTTTCGCCAACGCGGACAAAACTCTTCTCTTCAAGAAAGCGGAGCAGTTTTTTCTGCATGCCGAGTGGAATCTCACCGATTTCATCAAGGAAAACAGTGCCGTCGGCAGCCGCTTCAACGTGCCCGGCCCTGTCCTTGTGTGCTCCGGTAAAGGCACCCTTTGCGTGACCGAACAGTTCGCTTTCAATGAGCGTGTCGGGAATCGTGGCGCAGTCAACAGTGATAAAGGGTTTTTCACATCGTGTGCCGCCGGCATGGATGGCGTGGGCAATAACCTCTTTTCCGGTGCCGCTTTCACCGGTAACAAGCACTGTCGAATCGGTACCTGCAACGGCATGGACGGCATCAAGTACTGTGGTAATGGCAGGACTCTGCCCGACAATCCCTGCGAACTCGCCAATACGCCCCGTTGCTTCGGCAAGCAGTCGAAAGCGGCGCTTCTGGTCGTGATGATCAAGGGCCTTCTGCAGCGTAAAATCAATGTTGTTCAGATCAAACGGCTTGGTCAGGTAATCATATGCCCCCGTGCGCATGGCTTGCACCGAGCTGTCAATGGAACCGAATCCAGTCAGGAGAATGACCGGCAGGTCGGGCATAATCTCAAGTGCCTGTGCGGTCAGTTCCACGCCATTCATACCCGGCATGTTGAGATCGAAAATCGCCGCATCCGGCTGCCAGGAGGTTATCCGGGACAAGCCGTCGCTCTGCTTGATTTCTCCAACAGCCTCATAGCCCATCGACTTCAATGCTGTAACAAGCGCTGTCAATAAATGGCGTTCATCATCAACGACCAGAATGCGTGCGCTTTGTGCGGTAGTCGTCATGTTGCCCTCGTTATTGGAAACGTCACTTCAAACAGGCAGCCTTTGGGCGTTCTGTTACGAACATCTATTGTCCCGCCATGATTTTTTACGATGTTATACACTATAGAAAGACCGAGACCGGTCCCTTCGCCAACCTCTTTGGTGGTAAAAAACGGTTCAAAAATGTAAGCGCGGTTTTTTTCTGAAATCCCCGGTCCCTCATCTGCAACTTCTACCACAAACGAAGACAATTCACCTTCTTCTGGCTTGAAACAGGTCTTTACACTAATCGTGCCACCTTTTTCCTGAGCATCAAGGGCATTTCTGAGAAGATTCCAGATAACCTGCTTGAAACCGGAACAGTCCGCCGGAATAGTCCGGTCATCGCCACTCAGGGTGGTAGACAACTCCACTCCCCGGGCAGCAGTCTCATATCGTACGAGGTCGACGATCTCCTTTACGATGTCATTTGGTTTTATTTCAGCCATAACAGGACTCTGGAGGCGTGACAGGTCGAGCAGATTGCGTAATTGCGCCTGAATCCTCTGAATTTCTCCCATCACTACCTTCATGTTTTCAGACACATCCTCAGGAATATCACTTCTGCGCAACACCATCTGAGTATACGTGGATATTGTTGCAAGCGGATTATTGACCTCATGTGCCACCCCCGCAGCGAGGCGACCGACCGCAGTGAGCTTTCTCCCCTGCTCCATTTCGGCAAATGCCCGCTGCAGCTCTTTCTTTTTTTCCTGGAGATTAAATGCCATGGAGTTGAGCGCTTTGGCCAACTGGCCGAACTCGCTCCGGTCTTCCGGTATGCGGTGCGAGAGGTTACCGTTACCCAGTTCGAAGATCCCGCGAAGAAGGGTCCGAAGCCCTTTTGACTGGTAATAAATAAAGATGCTGGTGATACTAACAACGCCAAATAAGGCAAACAGGAGAATGTGGATAAAGTTGGCACGCATTTCGCTCGTTTCCGCAAGAATTTTACTGGCACTTTCACTGGCGGGGGCCGTTACTTCATCCTCTGGCACCAGATACACAATCTTCCAGCCTAGAGGCTCAACGGTGCCCTGCACCGCAAAGGCACGCAACACGGGGGTCTTAATATGCGTGATGTTACCCTTCTCCGCCTGGAGGTTGCCCATCATTTCCTTGATATCCTGGCTTGTCGATTCGGAAAGTTTCTGCCCGTGGGGGGGGATTTTTGGATCGAGCCCCAGCGCCTCCAAAGGGAGATTGGCCGAAGCGGCAATAATTTCATTTCCCGCCACCAGCAGCGAGCTCGACCCCTTGGATAATCTGCTCCCGGAGATTTCCCGGAGCAAGCGCTCTATCGTAAGATCGATGCCGATCGTTGCCTCGAAGCGTCCCTTGACGTACACCGGGAAGAGGCATGAAATCATCCATTCCCGGCTCAGGGGATCGAGATAGGCGGGTGTAAACAGCACCTTTTTGCCCGGATTGTGGGATGGGTCGGCAAGGTAGTAAAAAGGCCACGCCGTAATATCCCTATCGCGCGGCAGCCGCTTGAAATCCCGCCAGGGAAACGCGCGCGTAACCCCGTTGCGGTGTATCATATATGCCAGCAGTATTCGCCCCTCCCGCTCAGCCAGAGGCTTCAGCAGGAGATCCATTGATTCCGTGACAACAATGATCGAATCCTGAGCCGGTTCGTAACGGGGAACATACAGCACCGAATTACCGTCATTCGTTGAGTTCCCGTAATATCCCTCGTTATTCATGGCATAGCGACTACCGTTTCTGAACGAAAGCTGGGTTGGATTTTTGAGCAGGGATTGGGTAAATGAACCGAGCATATAGGTCTCGTCCTGAATTCTGGTGAACAAGACCGAGAGTTTGCTCGCTTCTTTGATGAGCAGTTCCTGCAGGTGCTTTTCCTGAGATGAGATGAGTACATCCCGCGCACCTTCAACGGCAGTGTTTTTAATGGTCTGCAGATGCCGTGACGACATGAACAGCATGAGCGTAATCGGCAGCACCCAGATAAGTCCGAAGCCCAGAAGAATCTTTAAGCCCAGTCTGGATCTGTAGCTGAAATTTTTAATCATAAGAATCAGAGTGCATTTTTTTTCACACGTCCTTGCACCGGCCGGTCGCCTATATGAGCCCAAAAGTGCCCGGAGTATAGATTACACAGCTTGCTCCGACAAGGAATTATTCCGGGAGTTGTTCCACAAATCCATTGAAAATGGCTGGAATGAAATTTAGGATTACTGTATAGTCTCCCCGGTCAAAAAAGATACCCATACTATGAGGGAGTGCCGCACCATGATGACACACACAGAAGCGCAAGAGTTTGCTTCCCGCTGGCTCCAGGCCTGGACGGGAAATCGCCCCACAGAACTGGCCGCTTTTTATGCAGATGATGCCTTTTTTCTTGATCCGGGGCGCCCGCTCGGGATTGCCGGCAAAGAGCAGCTTTTTGCCTATTTCACCAAAGTTACCGGCAACAATCCGACGTGGGTCTGGTCACTGGTTGAGGCAATTCCGATTGAAGAGGGCTTTCTCGGCAAATTGGCGGCCTGCATTCCGGTCGGAGAAAAGAATGTGGAGTGTGTAGGGCTCTGTTTTCTGCAGTTCAATGCTGAGGGGAAAATCAAGCGGAATGAAATTTATTTTGACCGGACCGAGTTGATCAGAGAAATCAACAAGTACCGGCAGTCGTTTGCGCATTAAGCCATCACAGAAGCATACCAAAAACTTCGATAACGGCCTGATACACCCGCTTCATAAACTGCTCATCAAGCTGCTGCAACGGCCCGTTGATCAGGCGTTTGTTGTCTATTGCCCGCACCTGATCGACCAGCAGATCAGAATCCCTGTCAAGCCCACTACCCGCAAGAACACGCAGACGTAACGGTTCGGCATCGTCAACCAGATTGGTGGTCAAAGGGACAATCAGGGTTGAAGGGTGCCCGGCGTCCAAAAGCGCCTGGTTTTGCAGCAGCAACACCGGTCTCACCTTTCCCGGTTCCGTCCCGCGCCCCGGATTGAGATTCGCCAGCCAGATTTCGCCATGCCTAAGCATTCAGACAATCCTCAATCTCACTGAATTCGGCGTTTACCCTCATGCTCTCTTCACGAACTTTCAGGCTGACCTCCATGAGCCGCTTTCGGCGTCGTTCTTCGGCAACAGCAGCATTCATACGCTCCAATGCCTTGCGCACGTAAGCGGCTCGAGGCAGATGCAGCTCCCCTGCAAACACATCGACATCATGCAGAAAATCATCCGGTATTCTCAAGGAAATAGTCATCATATATGCGTTCCTCTTTGTATTATATTTATGAATACTACATCAGATACAAATTGAAGTCAACCAGTTGGGGCAGGCTTAAAACCCGCCCCTACGCATCCTACGCCGCCTTCAACCCAACTTCTCAAAAATTACCGCCAACTCCTCAAACCCCGGAATTTTCCCAGTTCACGCTCCGCCCGCCCGTAATCTTCCAGTTCAAGTTCCAGATCAGGTGTCCAGGGACGGTGTTTGTAGTACATCCTGTCGTAGTACCCTTCAATCAACCCCCGGGCAATCCCCTCCACATCCCACGCTTCAATACTGCTTTTCAACTCGGCGTAGCAGCTGCCGCCAAGCTTTTTTCTGATCCGCTCAAGAGCCTCCAGCATCGCCGCGCGATATTCGGGGAGGGCATACTCCTCCTTCAACCGTTCTATACGGGTTTCAAGGGACGCATAACACCAGATTTTGCAGCTTCCGGCCATTGTCTGATACAGGCATCCCGGCAGGGAGTACTTGCCAATACGCTGACTCTCCCCCTCCAGCGCAATCGGCCTGCCGGAAGGCAATGTTCTGAACGCATTCCAGAGAGCCGTTTCAAAATGCTTCTGGGTGAAATCCTGCTTCAGGCCGAGAGCGCCAAACGCAGAGCCCCGGTGACAGGCGATGCCTTCGAGATCAATAGTCGCCCACTTTTCCGGATTCAGGCCGTTGATAAACGGCGTCTTGCCGGTGCCGGTCATCCCGTGCATGACGATGAGTGGCGAGCCGAATTCGCAGCGCTCAAAATATTCAATCACACCGGTACGAAAAGATTTATAGCCGCCGACAAGCTGCTGAGCCGCTGTACCGCACATCTCAAGAAGCATTGTTACCGAGAGACTGCGCAAGCCGCCACGCCAGCAGTAGATAACAATCGGCCGACCGGCAGACAGCAAGATAATCCGGTAAACCATGCCGTAAAAACGGGAACAGGTAAGCTCAAGCCCTCTTCTGCGAGCTTCAACCGGCCCGACCTGTTTGTAGATGGTGCCGATTTCAACCCGCTCTTCGTTTGTCAGGAGGGGAACATTATGCGCGCCGGGGATATGATCATCCTCAAATTCCAGCGGGGTTCTCACATCTATCAGACAGTGGGAATCAATCAGTTCGGGGGAAAAGGCAATTTTTCCCGACATCAGCAGCCCCCTGCTCTGTTCATATCGTGATCACACTGTCGGCCTGCTGCATGCCGGTGACGATGTCAAACATGTTGGTGACCTCGCCGACCTGCAACTTGTCGAGAATATGAAAATAGGCCAGACAGGCACCACACGCCGCAATCTGCACACCGTTGCCGGCAAGCTCCTGTAACAACGGCACCGCCTCTGAACCTTCCGACGTAAAACTGACACCGCTGTTGACAAACGCAACACGCCAGAGATCGGGACCCATCTCTTTCAGGGTTTTGATGAAGTTGAACATCAGCATATCCCCCAGACCATCATCACCATGCCCCATATGTGTTGATGTGATCAGCACCATAATCTTCTTTGCTCCGGTTGCAGATTGCAGTGCAACCGGTAGCGAAGACGCCGGAACGGAAGAATTCGAACTCGCCCCCTCCCCTCGTGTGCCAACTACGCGGAACAGGTCCCCCTGTCCCTCCGATTGAACCTGATAGCTTTGATGTTCAAGAAAACGGCTGACATTCTGCCGGGCCGCCTCATTATCGACAAGCACGGAAATATCGTTCAATGCCCCCTGTGCGAGAGTATCTCTAACATGCAAAACCGGGGCAGGACAGTTCATGCCTCGGCAATCAAGTTCCTTCATCATGTAAATTTCCTTTCGAATAGATTATTCCACAACAATCCTGTCAATCGGCTCCGCAATAACCTCACCAACCATCGCCGCACAGTCAATCCCTTTCGCTTTCAGGGCCGTTACAAGCCGTTCAGCCGCCTCAGCCGCAACCGCAATCAAAAGCCCACCAGATGTCTGCGGATCAAAGAGCAGGTCCTGAACGTTTTGAGGGACAGAAGCGACAAAATCAACGCAAGATCCCCTGAAATCCCTGTTGTTATAGGCTCCCGCCGGTATCAGCCCCATGGCGGCCCACTCCAGCGCCTCAGGGTACATCGGCACAGCAGAGGAGTTAATGCGCACCCCGTGCCCCGAATCGACCACCATCTCGGCCAGATGGCCCAGAAAGCCAAAGCCGGTGATGTCGGTACAGGCGTGTACCGGGTAATCATCCATAGTCAACGCCGCATCCCGGTTAAGAGTCGCCATCGCCAGGGTAACCCGATCGGTCAAACCTTGATCGGCAAGCCCGGCCTTAATGGCAGTGGCAACAATCCCGGTGCCAAGTGATTTGGTAAGAATCAGGCGGTCACCGCACTGAAGGTTTTTTTTGGTCAGAATACGGTCAGGATGGATGTAACCGGTGACCGAAAGACCATATTTCAGTTCGCTGTCCTCGATAGTATGACCGCCAACCAGGACGACCCCGGCCTCCCTCATTTTACTCAGGCCCCCTTCAATAATAGTACGCAGAATTGAGATATCCATGGTTTTGGCGGGAAAGGCCACAATATTCATTGCAGTTTTCGGCACCCCGCCCATGGCGTAGACGTCACTCAGAGCGTTGGCTGCGGCTATCTGGCCAAAACTGAAGGGATCATCAACCATCGGCGGAAAAAAATCGACGGTCTGCACCAGAGCAAGATCGTCCGAGACCCGGTAAACCGCTGCGTCATCGGCCCGTTCAAGACCGACAAGAAGATTCGGATCCACCGGCAGGTCGAGCCCGCAGAGTGCTTTGTCAAGGATCCCGGGGGCAATTTTAGCGGCACACCCTGAACCCTTGACGGTCTGGGTAAGACGTATGGATTTGTTGCTCATAAAAAAGACTCCAGCTACATTCCGTGAAGAGTCATGATGTAGGTAAGTACGCAGAGTAGAATAATGGCGAGAGCCAATCTTACAGCCCCCTTGGCGAAGGAGGTTATCAGCCAGGTAAGCCCGGAAGCTGCAGCCCAGCAGAGAGTCAACCGGCCGAGTCCCGTTAGATTAGGGGCAGACTGTCGCCATAAGTAGGAGACGATTACAAAGTTAGTCAGGAACAGGACGGCGTTCAGGGAAATACTTACAGATCGTCGTTCCAGAAAAGTATTGATAGTGTTTTTCATATCCCTCTATCCGTCAGCGCCCTCAATTCGCTGCCGTTCTTTTATATTTTTGGCCATGTTAAAAAAAATGGTCCCCAGCATAAGATCAGATAGTGCGCTTACCGGTATACTGAGCGGGATAAGTACCACCGTAGCCAGCAGTATTCCTATCGCCAGGTTTGCATAACAGAACGGTTTAAGCATCCCGCCGAGATCGTTGGGCAATCTGAACAGCTTGTAGCCAAATTGAGCCTGCACTATTCCCAGTAATACCAGAACAACGATCAAAGCATATCCGAGCGACTCCTTCAATGCGGGAAAACTATACAGAGAAATCGCAAGCGCTCCCGTCACCACGCTCCCCGCTGCCATGAGGAGGATAGTGCGGTCGGTGTCGTGGAAGGTAAAAAGAGCATTGAGGAACCGCTTGAAAGACAAGACAATTGCAACAAAGAGGGTCGTTCCGGATGCTTGAATGATGGTCTGAATTTCGTTGACATAGACATCGGCCCTCCCTTCAAGCGTGAAAGAGAGATACGCCAAAGGTAACGTTAGAAAGGCACTCGCCATTGCAAGCGAACCTGCTATTTTCAGGTTTTTGGCAGTCACGACATTAAGTTCTCTTACACCATACTACTGTTTACGCGCAACAATACTCCCATAGGCGATTGAGCCGAAAAAGTTTCCCGCAGCGACTCTCCGACGGGCTTCATCCTTAAGAGCCTGTGCCAGTTCGGCACCGATTCTGCCTTCAGCAGCCAGCACATCGGCACCCCGATCGGCAATGGTCAGCATGTAATCCGGCTCATGGGATTCAACAATCCCCAGACTACGCTGCTTCAGAATGGCAAATCCCGCATTGCGAATCAATGTCGGGAGTCGCTGGATCAGCCAGCGATCATGAACAATGGCCGCCATCGCGGCGTCAGCGCACGCCTGCAACGGATCAAAATCCCCGTTTGCCAGAGTCGTTGTCGTATAATTCCCATCAAAAACCGCCAGAGTACCTCCGGGGCGGAGCACCCGAAATGCCTCTGCCAGGGCAATTTCAGGACGCGGCACATGACTGAGAGTCGTATGAAAGATCACAGCATCAAAGCTTTCGGCAGCGCACGGAATCAAGCGGCCATCACCTTCAAGATAACTGAGGTTCGAAAAACCGGCGGCCAGCTTTTGCGCCGCAGCGAGAAACACCGGTGACGGATCAATGCCGATAATCTGAGCGACCGGTAGACGCCTCGCCAGTTCACGGCTGACCGGACCGGTGCCGCAGCCAATATCAAGGACATCAGTGACGTGTGAGAAATCTATGTCGGCCAGATAGGCGCCAAGCATATCACGCTGTTGCAGGTCAGCCGCCCGCCGCTCCAGAACATGAGCCAGACGCTCCTGAACTTCATGCTCCGCATCAGCTATAGTACTGTAAACATCTGCCACAGGTATGCCCTCCCCCGGCTTACGCCGTTTCGCCCATATCCTCAAGTTGCAGTTCTTTGATGGCCATTTCCCTCATTTTGAATTTCTGGATCTTGCCGGAAGCGGTCATCGGATAACTGTCAACAAAGTTGACGTATTTTGGAATTTTATAGTTGGCGATCTTGTCGCGGCAGAAGTCACGAACTTCGTCTTCAGTCATAGTCTGCCCTTTTTTGAGGATGATGGAAGCCATGACCTGTTCACCGTATTTTTTGTCCGGAACCCCGTAGACCTGAATGTCGGAAACTTTCGGGTGGGTATAGAGGAATTCCTCGATTTCGCGCGGGTAGATATTTTCGCCGCCACGGATAATCATGTTTTTGATTCTGCCGGTGATTTTGCAGTAACCGTTCTCGTCCATGATGGCGAGGTCGCCGGTATGCAGCCAGTTGTCGCTGTCGATCGCCCTGGCGGTCTCCTCCGGCATTTTGTAGTACCCTTTCATGACGTGGTAGCCACGGGTGCAGAGTTCTCCCTGTTTTCCAGGTGGCAGGGTTTCATTGGTTTCGATATCGACTATTTTGGTTTCAACATCAGGGAGCGAGCGACCGACGGTCGCAACGCGCAGTTCCAGAGCGTCATCAGTGCGGGTCTGGGTGATCACCGGGGAGGCTTCGGTCTGGCCGTAGGCGATAGTTATTTCCGAGGCGTGCATGTCGCCGTTAACTTTTTTCATGACTTCAATGGGGCAGTTGGAACCGGCCATGATGCCGGTGCGCAGCGTGGTCAGGTTGAAGTTTTTAAAGTCGGGATGCTCCAGTTCGGCAATGAACATGGTCGGGACACCATGGACGGCGGTACATTTTTCTTTTTCTATTGTCTGTAGAACTTTGAGCGGATCAAATATTTCCACCGGAACCATGGTGGTAGCGTGGGTGACACAGGCCATGACGCCGAGGACGCAGCCAAAGCAGTGAAAAAAGGGCACCGGGATGCAGAGGCGGTCTTCTTCGCTCAATTTCATGCATTCGCCGATATTGAAACCGTTGTTGACAATGTTATAGTGGGTCAGCATAACCCCTTTGGGGAAACCGGTGGTGCCGGACGTGTACTGCATATTGATGGTTTCGTGGCAGTCGAGGGTTGCTTCGATGGCGTTCAGGCATTCGTCGGGTATTTCCCCCCCCAGTTTGTTGAGGCTGTTGAAATTGAACATGCCGGCGGGAGTTTCGCCGCCGATGAAAATGACGTTTTTCAGGAATGGCAGTTTAGTTGTGCTGAGGGTGCCCGGTGCCGATTTCGCCAGTTCGGGGACAACACTGTTCAAGGTTTCAACGTAGTTTGTATCTTTAAAAGAGCCGACCATGAAAAGTGAGGTGGAATCGGACTGCTCCAGGATATATTCAAGTTCGGCTGACTTGTAACTGGTGTTTACAGTGACGAGAATAGCGCCGATTTTTGCTGAAGCGAATTGCAACAGCACCCATTCGGGAACGTTGTAGGCCCAGATGGCAATATTATCCCCTTTTTTAATGCCCACCTTGAGCAAACCTTTGGCAATTTGTCGGCAGGCATCGTTAAACTGCTTGTACGTGTAGCGCAGGCCACGTTCGTGGTAAATCAGTGCTTCATTTTCCGGGTAGCGGTGAGCCATGTCGTCCAGAAGGGATCCGACAGTGTGGGTAAGTTGTTGTGACATGATGACCTCCATATGTGTTTATTTGATTACGGAAGCTTCTGATCCGCTTTTTCACCAAGTTTCTTCTTCAACTCTGCCAATCCCGGACGCGCATACTCCAGGTGCCCTGCTTTCTCCGTTCTGCCATTCAGGATCGCTTCCGAGCGGAGTCGCCGACCGATTGTTTTCTCCAGCTGCGCCCCAAGCTTGAGTACTCGGTCCACATCCCAACCATGCTCAATGCCCATTTCGTCGATCTGCACCAGCGTATCTTCAAGCGAGACCAGTCCGACATAGCGCGGGTCGCGGTAATAGTAGTCGCCGGTTCCCTTCACCGGACAATCGCCCATAAAGTTGGCCGGCTGTCCACCAAGCCCGCCCATAGTTGCCTCAAAGTGGGTGATACCGGCCTGCAGTGCCGCGAGGACTGATGCAGAGGCAACCCGTTTGGTTTCGTGAAAATGGGCGATATGCAGATCCGTGTCAGGCAGTTCATCGAGAATCATCGAAAAATAACGGTAGACATCCGGTGCCGAAGCGCTGCCATCGTGATCAGCATGCTCAACGTCATGAGCACCGATGTTCAGCCAGCGTTTGGTAAACTCCACCGCATCCTGCATATCGGTCGCGCCGCCAATGGGACTGCCCCAGATGGTGCTGACAGTACCACACATTTTCAGCCCGGCTGTGTTACATTTCTGTATGCTCCGCTCCGCTTCTTTCCAGTATTGCGGCAACGTACAGCCGGAGTTGGCAAAGTGATGTCGCTCTTCAGTGGAGACCATCATCAGGAGCCGATCGGGACCAAGCCCCCGCTTTGACAGTTCAATGGCTCTGTCGACCGCAGATTCTCGAATGGTAATCGCCGTCAGGCAGATATCATCGTATATGATGCCGCGCTTCGCGCATCTTTTTCTAAAATCATCGCCCCGCAAGTGAGCCAGAAGCACTTCGGCATCGCCAAACTGCGGCATCAGATGCGGATTGCCGAGGTTTGTAACTTCGATATTGCGGCACCCGGCAAAAATAAGTTCTTCAAGATAATAAATTTTTGCCGCTGTGGATATAAATTTTTCCTCGTGCTGAAATCCGTCCCGCACGGTAATGTCACCGATGGTGACTTTTTTCGGCATACGGGGGAAAATTTTCCAGTAATCGTATTCGGTCATCGATGCAAACTCCTCCTGTTTATTTATTACCCCCCTGCTAAGCAAATGCGGTTACTTCAATGGATCGCTTTTGGGCAAAACTGTGTCGATGCATCTTTATTCGCTCTATTTCGTGCATGGTTTCCGCCAGCATATAGCTCTCACCGCATGAAGGGCATGACAACACAGGGATATCTTCGATTATCAACAGATTTTTTTTCTTGCCGAAGCTTCTCGTTACTTGTTTAGTGGTTGCACCATCTTTTCCGCACATATCGCATATCATAACGCGTCCCCTTTCATGTTGCGTATACGGTAATTATAACCAGTTTGCCTGTAATACTGATTTTAGCTATTACACAAATTCCCTTCGCATGGAAGGTACCACCTCGCAAAAGATATTTCCATTCTGCGGAAGCTTGTTCTTTTTGTCGTTCAACAATTTCGCCATGCAAAATGCAATGTTCTATATCAAAAATTGAAAATCCATCATCATCCATCTCTTCTGCAGCATGGATCGTGACGATGTACTTTCGAAGCCTGATGGCTTCCCTCATTTGCTTCATAACATGCAAGTACATTGTATGCACCTTTTAGTGTTTGCACCGTTTATAGGTTTTCTTCCTTGTACAGTGTTGAGACTTGACACCTCTGGACTTGTGCTACTTATTTGTCAAAAGAGTAGGCTTGACACCCTTTGGGCTCTTCCTGGACTTTCGTCATTTTAAATCTCCAATTTAATGATTTAGAAAAACGTCTTGATGATAAAAAACTCCATAAATACTGGCATAGCAATCAAGTATACCAGCGGCGTAAAACTCCTGAAACAAGAAGCTACGTTATCTCCAACAATAGGAAGCAAGAAAAGAGAACCGAGTAAATACCATGAATAAAGATAAGACAGATGCACCACCAAAACCGTGAGCAACAGCCAGTTTACTACTTCAACTTGAACCTTGAATTTTGCGACAAGCGATCCAACGGTATAAACACCTCTGTCTGCTCTATGACAATACATGTTGAAGCTGATTGCTATTAGTATTACGAACAGTTCCGCCCATTGAGTAGTGATTAGTTGCTTAAACATTCTGCCACTCCTTTGGTTTTTCGGTTTTGTTTATTACAATATTCAACGGGCCCCTCCCATTTCGGCCGGCCGAAATTGAACTTAAATATCTGATTTATAACAATACAGCCTCAAAAACGCTTCATTTTTTAGCCCAATCCCCCTCACATTCTCCTTGCTACACCTTCAACTGCTTCATCTTCTGCAACACCATATTGCGCAGCTTCACCAATGTGAGGGTAAGCGATGCCTTCTGATCTGCCGTCAAAGCAGTACTATCCTGCACATAGAGCCGGTCATAAAACTGATCCACATAACTCAGGTCTATTGGGGCACCAGCCAGTTTTGGTTTGGCACTCTTTTTCCTTATCTCGCCACGGGTAAGGCCGCTCTCCTTGTATTTGGTGTAGAGCGCAGCCATCTTTTCCGGGGTCTTTTGCCTGGCAATGAGAACAAGAATACTCCGCCCCGCCTTGGGATCATTACGGCAGTCATCCTTTACTTCTACAGGCAGCTTATTGAGTGAGAGAATCTCGGAAAGGGTCGAGGCGGATTTCCCCAGAACCGTGGTCAGATCGGCAAGAGCGTAGTCATGCAACGCCCGGAGACGCTCTATCGCCTCTGCTTCTTCGATGGCGGTCAGGTTCTCCCGCAGCAGATTCTCCACAATGGAAATCTCCGCCGGTTCGCCAGTAGTAAAAACAGCCGGTATAGTCTGGCAACCAGCCAGGAGTGACGCTTGATAACGCCGTTCACCGGAGACCAGCAGCAACGCGCCGTCTGCACCCAAACGCACAAGAACGGGCTGAAGCACACCATGCTTTTCAATCGAAGCTTTTAACTCCGCCAGCGCCTCTTCATCAAAGTATTTGCGCGGCTGCTCCGGGTCAGGGTGCAGGTCGGCAATGTTCAGGTCATACAACTTTCCTTTTTCATACGTGACCTGTGCCGAATCAGCCATGAGTTATCTCCATAAAATATTAGATTGCACCGAATGAATATTGTAAAACTCACTCACGCGGCTTTTTGACGTATTGTACTCAGCAGGTCTGGCTCGGACACAGATTTTCTGCTTTTCTTTGTCTGGCTGCATTCGTTATGAAAAGCTGTAGACTTTGCCTGTATATAGACAAGATATTCCTGAGTAGTCATATCCTTTGTTTCTTCGTAATTACGATCCCGTATCTTTCGTACCATTTCAACTGACTTGATTCCCATAACAGGTAACCTCCCGTGGAGAATAGATAGCGATAGTTTTGTATCCAAGTTCCATATTGACGGCATTGAAGCGAATAATTTTATCAAAATGAACGATATGACGGAAATTCCAGCTGACAACCATATCAGCTCCTATAACCGTTGCAATTGCAATGTGCTGAGCGTCTTCGAGGTATTTTGGTGTGACGATGCCACGGTTCAGATAGTGCCGTGCCAATTCAATTGATTCTTCCTCAAGAGGAATCAAATGGTGGCAATATGCGAGAAATTGGGTAAAGACAGCCTGAACCTTTTTCGGGGCATCCGCAATTTCAGCTTCGGTCAACACAGACAAAACCGGCAGAAATATTCCATTTTGAAAATCCAGGAGCAGCCCGTTCGACCACTCCTTAAACTCGTCGTCAAGACAGCCACCGATGACCGATGTGTCAACATATATGCGAAGTTTTTTCATTCGATTCCCGTGAAAGAAGCTGTAAGCAAATTATGCATGTTGAACAAACCGTTCAATTCGATCAATTTTTCCAATTAACTCATTAATAGGCTTACAACCAGCTATATCCAGCTTCAGCTCCTCAAGCTGATACTCGATATCAAGCCGTGCCTTCTCATTCAGAAAACTCTGTTTAAAAACAGAATCTTTCATCTGTTGATTCAGATACTCTTTTGCGACATTCATATCAAAACCCTGCTTTCTCCCCTCATCCGGCCTTCGGCCACCTTCTCCCCGTGGGAGAAGGCATTGATGTTATTCCTTCTCCCTGAGGGAGAAGGTGCCCGATAGGGCGGATGAGGGGGAACTTTTGACGTTTTGCAAAAAACAAATGGAACATTTTACCTGGGGAAAGCTGAACATTCCATATTTCCCCAATGGCAGACCCCAACCGCCCCGTCAAGCAACCAACCGCACATTCAACCCCGGCACCTTCGTAAACTGCTTATCTCCGGTGAGAAATGTCACCGGCACCTTTAGAGACAAGGCCGAGGCGGCCTGAATGGCATCCGGTGTGCGCAAACCATGGCGCGCCCGCAACAGTGTTGCCGTTTCAATGACCTGGGAGCTTACCTCAACCATCTGCAAACCGGCTGACGCGAAAAAACCTCGATAACGATCTATTTCGGCGGTATTCTGGTCCCGGAGCGGTTTCACCAGACACTCCAACATGCTCAGGCGAGACACCGCAAATCCGGTATCAGGATGACGTGTCACCAGCTCCTGAACCGTAGCAAACAGCTGCCGGTTAAACGGCTCAACCGCTTCAACCCGGTAGATGATGATATTAGCGTCGAGAAAGAGAATCATGCCGTATCCCACGAATCCCTTTCAGCGTTGAGGCGCTGATCAATCTCTTCTTTTGTGGAGACCCCGGAGGCGGGAAGAGCAAACCATTCCATAACCGTGTGTGAGTGAACTGATGTGTTTGCCTGGGCGGCTCTGGTCAGTTTTTCGTATTCATCTTCGGCCAGTATCACGCAGACTGGCTGGTTGCGCTTGATGATGTGCACTGGCCCGTTGGCGAGCAGAAGTTCAACTGCCGAGATGCCGTGCCGTTTGAGATCATTTGCTGCAATAGCGTTCATATCGGTACCCTTTCCGGTGCTTTTGAGATACCGTAGCTAAAATATAAAGGCAATGCAATCAAATTAATGCTCAATCTTCGGCCCGAGCGCCCGCGCGACTTTCGACCCGGACGGACGACCGAGATAGCTTGAAATATAGAGCCCGGCAGCAACCAGCTCGGTCAGTTCGACACCGGTTTCGATACCCATCCCGTTCAGCATGCAGAGCAGATCTTCACTGGCAACATTTCCGGCGGCGCCTTTGGCGTATGGACAGCCGCCCAGACCAGCCACGGAACTGTCAACCACCGAGATTCCCAACTCAAGCACCGCCAGAATGTTGGCCAGCGCCTGTCCGTAGGTATCGTGGAAGTGAACTGCCAAACGGTAGCGCGGCACAACCGCCATAACTTTTTTCACCATCGCCTGGGCTTTAGCGGGGGTGGCAAAGCCGATCGTGTCCCCCAGCGATATCTCGTAGCACCCCATCTCCAGCAGGCGCTGTGCAACCTGGGCGACCGTTTCCGGTGGAACATCCCCCTGATACGGGCAACCGAGAACGCAGGAGACATAGCCGCGCACCTTGATGTTGCGCTGACGGGCGGCGATAATTACCGGGGCAAAACGTTCCAGACTTTCGGCAATCGAGCAGTTGATATTCCGCTGCGAAAACGCCTCTGAAGCCGCTCCAAACACGGCAATCTCTTCCGCTCCGACCGCGACTGCCGCCTCAAAGCCCTGCATCCCCGGCACCAGCACCGGATAACTGACGCCGGGGCGGCGGGTGATACCGAGCATGACCTGGGCGTTGTCCGCCATCTGCGGCACCCATTTCGGCGAAACAAAGCTGGTGGCTTCAATGGCGCTCAGGCCGGTCGCCGAGAGGCGATTGATCAGTTCAATCTTTACGTCCGTCGGGACAATGGCCGCCTCGTTCTGCAAGCCGTCCCGGGGACCGACCTCTACCATTTTCACCCGTTTCGGGACTCTCATGACGCCGGCTGTTCGAGTTCGGCGCTGAACTCAAGCAGTTCGGCCCCCTCATTGACCACGGCACCAACTTCAAAGTGGTATTCGGCCACGGCACCGTTACAGGGAGCATTAATAGTATGTTCCATTTTCATCGCCTCCAGAATCATCAGCGGAGCACCGCGTTCCACCTTGACGCCGATTCCGGCGATAATGGCGACCACCTTACCCGGCATCGGGGCGGTGAGGTGCCCGGCTGCCGCCTCATCCTCATCACCTGCTGCACCGGGGTCGTGCCAGGTGAGAAGATGACTTTTCCCTTGATCCAGCACCGTCAGGATGTTGCCGCTCCGGACAACCGTCGCCTTCACCCGCATACCGCCGAGATCAGCCAGAATATCGCCACTCTCATGCCGCTCTCCCCGGACGAAAAGGCTTCCCCCCGGCAGGTCCAGCAGGTATCCCCCGGGACGATAATGCACAACCACCGTAACCGGCTGTTCACCATCAATAAAGTAAATATCATGGTGGTTATCGAAATTGAGGCGCCAGCCGCTCATCTGATGCCACGGAGAGTAGGGGTCAGTGGAAGAATCCACTCTGTGTCCGGCTTCGGCTTCCAACTCCAGCATCACTTCAAGTGAGGCAATTGCCAGGATGCGATCAGACGCCGCAGTAACGTCAGGAATCAGGGCAGCGCGATGCCGTTCGATGAAACCGGTGTCAATTGCCCCGCCTGCAAAAGCGGGGTGAGCAGCGATACTTCCCAAAAAGACCGAGTTCGTGGTGACACCGACCACCTGAAATTCTTCCAGCGACTGACGCAAACGCCGGATCGCGGCACTCCGGTCAATGTCCCACACGACCAGTTTGGCGATCATCGGATCGTAGTGCATGCTGACTTCATCGCCCTGATGCACACCGGTGTCAATACGGACATGGGTATCTTCGGCGGGGGTCCGGAGGTGGCGCAGCTTCCCGATTGACGGCAGGAACTCACGTGTCGGATCCTCGGCATAGATGCGTGCTTCGATGGCGTGACCGCAGATGGCAAGCTGTTCCTGCCGGCAGGGCATCGGTTCGCCCGCTGCGACCAGCAGCTGCCACTCCACCAGATCAAGACCGGTAATCATCTCTGTCACCGGATGCTCAACCTGGAGTCTGGTATTCATCTCCATAAAATAGAAGGAGCCATCCTCATCCAGGAGAAACTCAACCGTTCCGGCACCCACGTACTTGATGGCTCGCGCCGCCGCAACAGCCGCAGCACCCATCTGCTCCCTGAGAGAGGCGGTCATGCCGGATGCCGGAGCCTCTTCAATAACTTTCTGATGGCGGCGCTGAATCGAGCAGTCACGTTCAAAGAGGTGCAGGGCGTTGCCATGACAATCAGCAAACACCTGAATTTCGATATGCCGGGGTTTGGTGAGATACCGTTCCAGGAGGACATGATCATCACCAAAACCTGACATCGCTTCCCGACGGGCGCCGGCGAGGGCTTCGGCAAAATCAGCGCTGCCGGCGACTACCCGCATCCCCTTACCGCCGCCACCGGCACTTGCCTTGATCAACAGAGGATAGCCGATCCGGTCGGCTTCTGACTGCAGGAACTCCGCCCCCTGTTCTGATCCGTGATATCCGGGCACGAGCGGTACACCGGCCGCACCCATGATCTCTTTTGCCGCGCTCTTCGATCCCATCGCCTGGATTGCGCCTACCGGAGGGCCGATAAAGACAATTCCGGCCCCGGCGCATGCCTCGGCAAACACGGCATTCTCGGAAAGAAAGCCATACCCGGGGTGGACAGCCTGCGCGCCGCTTCGCTTCGCGACCTCCAGAATGCGCTCGGCAATCAGGTAACTCTCACGCGCCGGTGCCGGACCGATATGATGGGCTTCATCGGCCAGCTTGACATGGAGCGCACCGGCATCGGCATCAGAGTAAACAGCCACGGTGCGAATACCGAGCCGTTTGGCAGTCCGGATGACGCGGCAGGCAATTTCACCGCGATTGGCAATCAGTATTTTATCGAACATAGTCACTATCCTTATTGAACGTCAGTCTGATGCTGATATTTTTAGTTGCTGGTTTGGCGACAGGCGATCATGTACCTGAAACCCGAGACCATAACGGTTTCGCCATGTTGATTCACTGCGGTGAAACGGGTGGTCGCCATGCCACGGTCCGGTTTGCTGTTTGAGCGCCTGAGGTCTGTCCAGCAGGCCTCCAGAGTGATGACGTCATCGGGCCGGACCGGATTTGGCAGCTGCACCTGTTCAATATGTAAGCCGCTCAGGATGGCCATTTCCCCTTGTGCATCGACGATAACCCGTGTGCATGCTGACAGTGTCTGCAGGGATGAGGCAATAATTCCGCCAAACCGTGAGGCGGCGGCAGCCTGCTCATCAATATGAAACGTTTGCGGATCATACTGTTTGGCAAACGCCATGATCTCCTGAAGAGTGAAAATAACAGGCTGACAGTCAAGCCGTTCTCCTTCGGCGAGATCGTCCCAATAACGTATGGCCATGCCGTTACCCCTTTACCCACGCAGGAGAACGTTTTTCCAGAAAGGCCGACAGCCCTTCTCGGCATTCGGGCGAGGCGCGCCGGTCAGCCATCAGTCCGGCGGTATGTGCGATCAGCACATCATCGACAAGCCGACCTGAAACAGTGGTAATGAGACCTTTGGCGGCGGTCATGGCTCCGGGGCCGTTTTTCAGAAGCTGGGTCGTAATCCGTTCGGCAGCGGCAGCAAGCCCCTGGGCATCGGCAACCACCTCATGAACAAGGCCAAGACGGTACGCCTCTGCCGCAGTAATAATTTCTGCGGTCACAAAATAGCGGCGTGCGGCACGGGCTCCGATAGCAGCAAGGACATACGGTGAAATGACCGCCGGAATGAGTCCCAGCTTGACCTCGGAAACACAGAATGTTGCCCGCTCGGTGGCAATGGCGATGTCACAGCAGGAGGTCAGGCCGACACCACCGCCATAAGCTGCTCCCTGAATCAGTGCTACCGTCGGCTTGGCAAGCGCATTGAGCGTCCGCATCAGCCCGGCAATCGCCTTGGCATCAGCCAGATTCTGTTCGCGGGAATTATCAGCCATGCGGCGCATGTCATTCAGATCCGCGCCGGCGGAAAAACTTTTGCCGTTGGCGGCAAGTATGACAACACGCACTTCCGGATCCGCATCAAGTTGATGCAGCGAAGCAGTCAGGTTGGCAACAAGACTTTCGTTAAAGGCGTTGTGCAGCGCCGGGCGGTTCATGGTGACGGTTGCCCGTCCGGTTGCATCAATGGTGGTAAGAACGTCTGCGTCGCTCATGGATCACATCCTGAATATGCCGAATTTAGTTTTTTCTGCCGGAGCATTCAGCGTGGCCGAAATTCCGAGGCCAAGAACCATGCGGGTATCGGCCGGGTCGATTATGCCGTCATCCCAGAGTCGTGCGCTCGCATAGTACGGATGCCCCTGGTGTTCATACATATCACGCACCGGTTTTCTGAACAGCTCCTCTTCTTCGGGACTCCAGGCTTCTCCGCGCGCCTCCATCCCTTCACGTTTGACCGTGGCCAGGACGCTGGCCGCCTGCTCACCCCCCATGACCGAAACACGGGCATTCGGCCAGATCCAGAGGAACCGTGGGCTGAAGGCGCGGCCGCACATGCCGTAGTTGCCGGCACCATAGCTGCCGCCGGTAATGACCGTAAACTTGGGGACTTTGGCACAGGCAACGGCCGTAACCATTTTTGCGCCGTCCTTGGCAATGCCGCCAGCTTCATACTTGCTGCCGACCATGAAACCGGTGACATTCTGAAGAAATATCAATGGAATACCGCGCTGACTGCAGAGTTCTATAAAATGAGCCCCCTTGAGGGCCGATTCGGAGAAAAGAATGCCGTTATTGGCCACAATGCCGACCGGATACCCCCAGATGTGGGCAAATCCGCATACCAGTGTCGTACCGTAGAGCTGCTTGAATTCATCAAACTCGGACCTGTCAACAATTCTGGCTATTACTTCATGGACATCATACGGCTTACGGGTATCGGATGTGATAACGCCATGAATTTCCGCAGGGTCATAGAGCGGCTCAACCGGTTCACGAACGGCAAGCGGCATTTTTTTAACCCTGTTGAGATTACCGACAATCCGCCGGGCAATTGCGAGCGCATGACCATCGTTCGTCGCATAGTGGTCGGTGACTCCTGAGGTTCGGCAATGGACTTCCGCTCCTCCGAGATCCTCGGCGCTGACCACCTCGCCGATGGCAGCCTTGACAAGTGGCGGTCCGGCCAGAAAGATGGTGCCCTGACGCCGGACGATGATACTTTCATCAGACATTGCCGGCATGTATGCGCCACCGGCGGTGCAGGAACCCATGACAGCCGCAATCTGGGGAATATCCTTGCCGGACATGTTGGCCTGGTTATAGAAAATTCTGCCGAAGTGATCACGGTCAGGGAAAACCTCTTCCTGGCGGGGAAGAAACACCCCGCCGGAATCGACCAGATAAATGCAGGGAAGATTGCACGCTTCCGCAATTTCCTGGGCGCGCAGATGTTTTTTTACGGTAAGCGGGTAATAGGTGCCCCCTTTAACCGTCGCATCGTTTGCAAAGATCATGCACTCCTGACCCTTGACCCGACCTATACCGGTAATAATCCCGGCTGCCGGCACGTCGTCGCCGTACACTTTGTAGGCGGCAAACTGGGACAACTCCAGAAACGGTGCGCCGACATCAAGCAGCTGTCTGACACGCTCACGGGGGAGTAATTTGCCCCGTTCGAGATGTTTGGCACGCGAACGCTGATCGCCGCCAAGGCGTATTTCAGCCGCCTTCTCCCGCAGATCCGCAACCAGCGCAGCCATCGACTCAACATTACTGCGGAATTCTTTGGAATTCACGTTAAGAGCTGTTTTCAAGGTGGTCATATGTCGTTGTACTCCTTGGTCCGTTAATAATTGTAAAAAATTATGAACAAAGCGACCGGATAAAGGCCGCCATCCCTGCGAATGTCGCCTCCGGTGCCTGAAGGTGCGGTGAATGAGCACACTCCGGCAGTATCAATGTTTCCGTTCGTCCGGAGGCACCCGCAGCAATTGCATCGACCTGGGCCAGGGTTCCGTACTCATCATTTTCTCCCTGTATGATCTGCAGGGGGCAGGCAATGCGGGGGAGAACCGCTTCCATGTTCCAGCTGCGGTTCTCCGGCAGCAGCCAGATATCAGCCCAGTTATGAAACATGGCCTCCGTCCGTTCGCCATGATATCTGGCTAGTTTTTCCTTCAGATTCCCCTCTTCAAAGGCCGCAACCGCTTTTCGGATGCTCTCCAGAGTCAGCTCTTCAGCAAATACGTGTGCTGCTTCGGCAATTACACCCACCGGGCCGTCCGGGTAGTTTGAAGCGTACTGCAAGGCGATACTGCCGCCGTCGCTATGTCCAATCAGAAGCGGCTGCTCAATGCCGCACCCGGCGAGAACCTCCGGGAGCACAACATCGGCTTCCCGGTAGAACGGATTGCCGCTGTACCCATTCCGGAGAGGATCAGAACCTCCAGAACCATGACGGTCATAGATAAGGGCCGGAAGCCCGACCAGGCGCGAAAGCGTCTCCGGAAAGGTACGCCAGATTTCAATACAGCCGAGTCCTTCATGGAGAAAAACCAAAACCGGGAAATCCCGCAGACTCTTCCCTGGGGGGATGATTGTTCGTGCCCGCAGGCTGTGACCGCCTGCCTGAAGGTAAAAGGTATTTTCGACCGGGTTCATATCCACTGCTATGCAGTTTCACCGAATAGTTCGCGTCCGATCAGCATCCGCCGGATTTCACTGGTGCCCGCACCGATTTCATACAGCTTTGCATCGCGCAGCAGCCGTCCGGTCGGATATTCATTGATGTAGCCATTGCCGCCAAGGATCTGAATCGCTTCCAGCGCCATCCAGGTAGCCTTTTCAGCAGCATACAAAATGGCTCCGGCGGCATCCTTTCTGATCGCGTTTTTACCGCTGCAGGCGTGAGCCACCGCGTACACGTAGGCACGGCAGGCATTCATGGTACTGTACATATCGGCCAGCTTTCCCTGCATCAACTGGAACTCGCCAATAGCCTTGCCGAATTGGCGGCGTTCATGAATATAGGGAATTACCACGTCCATGCAGGCGCGCATGATGCCGATAGGACCGCCAGACAAGACCGCCCGCTCATAGTCCAGGCCGCTCATCAGAATCTTGACGCCGTCACCAATACCGCCCATGACATTTTCAGCCGGCACCTCACAATCCTCGAACACCAGTTCACAGGTATCGGAACCGCGCATGCCGAGCTTATCAAGCTTCTGCGCCGTGGAAAACCCTTTGAAACCTTTTTCGATGAGAAAAGCGGTAATACCCTTGGATCCGGCATTGATGTCGGTCTTTGCATACACAAGCAGCGTATTGGCATGTGGACCGTTGGTTATCCACATCTTGGTGCCATTCAAAAGGAAATAGTTACCTTTGCGGTCGGCGCGAAGACGCATACTGACAACATCCGATCCGGCACCGGACTCACTCATTGCAAGGGAACCGACATGCTCACCGCTTATCAGTTTCGGCAGATAGCGCCGCTTCTGTTCTTCACTGGCGTTGCGGTAAATCTGGTTGATGCAGAGATTCGAATGAGCGCCGTACGCCAGTCCGACAGCGGCAGAGGCGCGACTGATCTCCTCAATGGCAACGACATGCTCAAGATAGCTCATCCCGGCACCGCCATACTCTTCAGAAACGGTAATGCCGTGCAGGCCGAGATCACCCATCTTGCGCCAGAGATCCATAGGGAAATGGTTGTCGCGATCGATATCGGCCGCCCGGGGAGCTATCTCCGTACGGGCAAACGCCTTTACCGTATCTCTCAATAAATCGGCGGTATCACCCAGATCAAAATTTAATGTCGGATATGAACTCATCTGCAACCTCCTGTACTATCGGGTGCCGCTATTTAGAAGTGACACGCAAGACGTAAATGCAACATAATTCAGAGGCTAAAAACTGTCAAACATTATTTTGATAATTACAAACCTGGAGTTACGGTTAAACGGAAACACGCTGCCTGACATATTTGTATATTTTACTTTACGTATAAGTCAACAAAAAATAAAACATATTTTTGCGTTACTATAATTTTGTTTGACAGCTGCATACAAACGATGATATTTCAATGTCTGAAAGAACGCAATGCAGTTATTTTACCAGCTTTATAAATGCAAAAAATTATATTATTTAGGCCATTCTGTTTTACGTTAAAGGCAAAGCAGTGGCAAAATCACTATTTTCATGATAAATAACCGCTGTTCTATATGTAGCTTGAAATTACAAAGAGGTTGTTTCGATGGTTCAGCTTTCCTGCAGTGACATACAGCTCAATTTTGGCGGCGTACGTGCTCTATCAGGTGTATCCTTCGAAGTCATGAAAGGCGAGATTTTTGCTATCATCGGCCCCAATGGCGCCGGCAAGTCTTCCATGCTGAACTGTATCAGCGGCCTGTACCACCCTCAACAAGGCAAAGTGGTCTACGAAGATCAGGACATCACCCGCCTTCCCCCGTTTGAAAGGACTAAACGCGGCATGGCACGGTCATTCCAGAATATTGCCCTGTTTAAGGGAATGAGTGTCATTGACAACCTGATGATCGGCCGACATCTCCATCAGCATTCCGGCTTGATTTCAGGCGGGCTTTACTACGGACCGGCGCAGACAGAAGAAACGAAACATCGCGAATATTGTGAAGAGATTATTGAATTCCTTGAAATCCAGAGTATCCGCAAATCAGTTGTCGGAACTCTGGCCTACGGCTTCCAAAAGCGGGTAGAACTGGCACGCGCACTGGCGCTTGAGCCGAAACTTCTTCTCCTTGACGAACCGATGGCAGGCATGAACCTCGAAGAGACGGAAGACATGGTCCGCTTTATTCTGGATACCAATGAAGCCCGCGGCATCACAATTATCATGATTGAGCACGATATGGGTGTAGTCATGGATATTTCAAATTCCGTATGTGTACTCGATTTCGGCAAGAAAATAGCCGGTGGGACTCCGGAGCAGGTTCAGCAGGACCCGAACGTCATCAAGGCCTACCTTGGCGACGAAGACCCGGAGGGACTCTAAGGTGCAATTAGATCTTAACGACATGACGTTCCCCAAGCTCCTGAAGGCCCAGGCTGCAGCGTTTGGTACAAAGAAGACTGCTCTGCGGAAAAAAGGTCTCGGTATTTGGCAGAACTGCAGCTGGCAGCAGTATCTGGAAAACGTACAAACCCTGACACTTGGCCTTCATTCACTCGGCTTTGGCACCGGCGACAAGCTCGCCATAATCGGCACCAACCGACCGGAGTCGCTTTTTGCCGAGATTGCTGCTCAGGCGGCCGGCGGCATCGCAGTTTCCCTGTATCACGATTCGACTCCGCAGGAGGTCGCGGCAGCACTTATCCAGTTCGATGTCACTGTTGCAATTGTCGAAGACCAGGAGCAGGTCGACAAACTGCTCGACCAAAGTGATCAACTCCCGAACCTTCACCGGATTATCCACATCAAAAAACGCGGCATGCGAAAATACTGTGACGAGAGACTTGTTACCTTTGAAGCAGTCCAGGGGTTCGGAGCTACTCTCGGCAACCAGCAGCCGGAGCTCTTTGACCGACTGGTAGCCGCAGGGAAAGGTGATGATACCGCCATCATTTGTCTGACCTCGGGGACTACCGGAGATCCAAAGGGTGCCATGCTCTCCTTCAGGAATCTGCTCAGCATGAGCCTCGCCTTCAATGAAGCCGATCCGAAAAAAGCGCAGGATGAATTTGTCTCACTGCTCCCGCTCGCCTGGTTCGGTGAGCAGCTCATGTCCGTTGCGGCGCCTCTTGTCGCCGGCTATACCGTCAATTTTCCAGAAAAACAGGAAACCGCCATGGCTGATTTGCGTGAGATCGGGCCGCATATCATGCTCTCACCCCCGAAAGTATGGGAATCAATTGCCGCCACCGTGCGCGTCAGAATGATGGACTCGACCCCCTTTAAAAAATTTATGTTCAATACGTTTATGCCGATTGGTGAGCGCTATGCCGACTGCATACTGGCCGGCGCGTCACCTTCTGTATCCCTTCAGTTAGGACGATTCTGTGCAGATATACTTCTTTTCAGGGCACTCAGAGATCGACTCGGCCTTTCCCATGTACGTTCAGCACTAACCGGGGGATCCTCACTCGGAACCAACGTTTTCAGGTTTTTCCATGCGATCGGAATCAACCTGAAACAGCTCTACGGTCAGACCGAGATCGCCGGCGTAACCTGCATGCACCGTAACGGCACTGTGAAAGGGACATCAGTCGGTGTGCCGCTATCCGGCAGCGAAATAAAAATCGCTGAGAATGGCGAGGTGCTTTCAAAAAGTGCCGGCCTCTTCAAGGGATATTATGGCGATGAAGAGGCGACCCGGCAGATGGTAACCCCGGATGGCTGGCTTAAGTCTGGTGATGCCGGGTTTCTGGATTCAGATGGACACCTCACTATCACGGACCGGACAAGTAATGTACTCACCCTTTCTGATGGTTCCCGTTTTTCGGCACAACAGATTGAAAACAATCTCCGTTTTTCACCGTATATTGCTGAAGCGATTGTTTTTGGCGGCGGTCCGGTGCCACTTGTAGCCCTGATCGGCATTACCAGCCGTGTTGTCGGCAAATGGGCCGGAGACAACAAACTTTCCTATATGACTTTTGCTGACTTAACGTCTCAACCTGAAGTCATTGATCTGATTGCCGGCGAAGTTACCAGGGTAAATGCCGACCTCCCGGAGATTGCAAGGATATCACGTTTTGCCATTATCTACAAAGAACTGGATGCTGACGAAGGTGAATTGACCCGTACCGGTAAAGTACGGCGGGAAACAGTTGCAGTAATTTACAAAAACATTATCGATGCGCTTCATGCGGCAGCTGATATTGTGTCTATTGACACCACCATTAATTTTCCCGATGGCAAGTCAGGGCATATCAAAACAACTGTCACAATAAGAAAAGCTTAGGCCGAGGAGTAGCCACTATGGACATCACGTTTCTCCTGCAACTTCTTATTAACGGCCTTGTAGTCGGCAGTATCTATGCTCTCGTAGCGACCGGATTCGTTATCATCTATAAAGCCAGCAGCGCACTTAATCTTGCTCAGGGCGAATTCCTGATGGTCGGGGCATACATCTGCCTTAACCTGCTCTCCAAATACAATTTGCCGTTCTGGCAGGCGATTCTGATCACGTTTGTATTCTCCGCTATCCTTGGCATGCTTATCGAACGACTGATTCTGCGGCCTCTGATCGGATCCCATCTTATTTCCGTTATTATGGTCACCCTCGGCCTGTCAAGCATTCTGAAAGCACTTATTCAATTGGCCTACGGCACCGACACCATTCCCTTCCCGGAAGTGTTTCCGAGCGCACCGGTTCAGATCGGCCCGATTCCCGTGTCTCAGGGCTATCTGTACGCTATTGGTTGTGTCACGATTCTGGTAACGGTGCTTACAATGTTCTTCAAATATTCAAAAACCGGTGTTGCCATGCGGGCCACCGCATCGAGCCAACAGGTTGCCCTCACAATGGGCATCAGCGTCAAAAAAATGTTCGCCATATCCTGGGCAATAGCTGCAATGGTTTCGGCCGTGGGAGGAATACTGCTCGGCACGATACGCGGTGGTATAGATATGTCACTTAGTTTTATGGGGCTTAAAGTTCTTCCGGTCGTTATTCTTGGAGGGCTTGACAGTATTCTCGGAGCCATCGTTGGCGGCGTTATTATTGGTGTCCTCGAGAACCTTTCAGGCGGCTATGTAGACCCACTTGTCGGTGGCGGTGCCAAAGAAGTGGCACCGTATATTGCTCTGATTTTAATTCTTATGTTTAAGCCTTATGGCCTGTTCGGCAAAAAGAAGATCGAACGAGTGTAATTTTAAAAGTGAGGCTCTATGCGTTGCGGTGACTTCAAAACTTCCTATTCGGCCGACATGACTATCTTTGAGTCAAACAGTGCCCGTGTGATGCTGGGACTGTTTCTCTGCCTGTTATTTTCTCTGCCGCTCTATACTCCCGGTTATCTGCTTGATATCGTGAACCGTATCGGCATAGCCGTTATTGGTGCGGTAGGTCTCAACATTCTCACCGGGTTCACCGGGCAGATTTCACTTGGTAATGCTGCATTCATGGCTATTGGCGCGTTTTCCTGCGGTTATTTCGGCACGAAGTTCGGCCTGCCGTTCTATCTCTGTATACCACTGGCTGGGCTGACTACGGCTTTTTTTGGCATGTTTGTCGGCATTCCTTCTTTGCGCATCAAGGGACTTTACCTCGCTATGGCAACTCTGGCAGCTCATTTTATCGTAGAATTTCTGGTCGTCAAATGGGAGTCCGTGACCGGTGGCGTAGCCGGTCTCTCTATCCCGGCTCCGAAACTGGGCAGTTTTATTATTGATACTGACGTCAGACTCTTCTTCCTCATTTTTGTTATTGCAATCATGGCGGTACTCTTTGCCAAAAATCTCTTTCGCACCAAGGTAGGCAAGGCGTTTGTTGCTATTAGAGATCAAGCCATTTCAGCAGAGGTTATGGGTGTCAATATCCTGAAATATAAGCTGCTCTCCTTCGGCATCAGCTCTTTTTATGTCGGCGTTGCTGGAGCTCTTGTTGCCTATCAGGCCAAAATCATCTCTCCGGAAACGTTTCCGGTTACGGTAGCCATCGACTATCTCGGCATGATTATTATTGGCGGACTTGGCAGCATTCTTGGCTCTATCTACGGCGCAGTTTTCATTACGCTGCTCCCCGAACTCCTCAGGATGTCTACATCGGCATTAGCGGGCCCGTTTCCTTTGCTGGTAGCGAAACTGGCTGCCATGAAGGAGCTCGTTTTTGGCCTTTTCATCGTAATTTTTATTCTTTTTGAGCCGGCTGGTATGGCAGCCCGCTGGCATAGCATCAAGAATTATTGGAAGCTTTACCCATTCTCACACTAGCAGTACAACACAGAAAGGGAGGTAGGTATGAAATTCGGAAAAGTTCTGGCAGCAGTGGCAGCAGTAGTAGCGGTCGCATCAACATCTTTTGCAGCTGAGACGATCAAAGTCGGAGGATTATGGGATCTGACCGGAGTTACTGCAGACGTTGGCAAACCTTTTGCCGACGGTGTACAGGATGCAATTGCTTCGATCAACGAAAAAGGTGGAGTCAACGGCAAAAAGATTGAGCTTATAAATGTCGACTATGCGTATAAGATTCCACAGGCAAACGCTACATACAAGAAATTTGTCGAGTCAGACAAGGTTGTTATGATTAACGGCTGGGGGACGGGCGACACAGAAGCACTTAAAGACATTATCGCTAAAGATAAAATTCCCTATTTTTCTGCATCCTATTCCGGGCACCTGACCGATCCGGCGAAAACTCCGTACAATTTTTTCGTCGGGGCGAGTTATTCTGACCAGATCAGAGGCTTCCTCGATTTTGTCAAAAAGAACTGGAAAGGCACCGGGCCGGCAAAAGTAGCCTTTATCTACCCTAACCACGGGTTTGGTAAAGCACCTATTGAGGCAGGCAGGCAATATGCCAGAGAATTGGGTATTGAACTGGTACATGAAGAGATTATTCCGGCCCCGGTCCAGGATGTAACTTCAAATCTCCTCAGCATGCAGAAAAAGAATCCGGACTATGCCTATGTGCAGACGACTGTCGCTCCGTGCGCGAATCTGCTCAAAGACGCTAAAAAACTCGGCATCAAGACTATCTTTTTCCTGGGCAACTACGGAATGACCGAAGCACTCCCGAAGCTTGCCAAAGAAGCAGCTGAAGGCGTCTACGGCATGACGACCAATGTTCCTTTTGGAGTAAATGTCCCCGGCATGAAGCAGATTTTTGAATGGGACAAGAAACACCCGTCAAAAGATCAGCGTGATACAGTCTATGTCCGTGGGTGGGCATACGGGTTGGTCTGGGCAGAAGGAATCAGGATAGCTGATAAAAATAAGCAACTCACCGGGGAAGGAATCAAGAATGCTCTTGAAACACTCAAAAATTTTGATACTGGCGGACTCGTGCCTCCGATCACATATACCTCTACAGACCACCGCCCAACGACCAAGACTACAATTTACATGATCAAGGAAGGCAAAATGTCCAAGGTAGCAGACATGGAAACACCCCGTAAGAAAGAGTGGCTGGGACTGTAATAAAAACGGATATTTTAAAGGGGGGCGTTTAGCCCCCCTTTTTCAAACAAGAGGCACACCACCATGTTGACCATCAGCAATGCAGAAGTCATCTATAATCGAGTAATTTTAGTACTGAAAGGGCTCTCTCTTCATGTACCCGAAGGTAAGATTGTTGCGCTCCTGGGCGCTAATGGTGCAGGAAAAAGTACGACGCTTAAGGCGATTTCAGGACTTCTCAAGTCAGAAGATGGTGAAGTCTCTTCTGGCACAATCGATTTTATGGGCGAACGGATCAATAATCTGGATCCGGAAGAAATCGTCCGAAAGGGTATCTTTCAAGTTATGGAAGGACGGAGAGTTTTCGAGGATCTTACCATTGACGAGAACCTGATTGTCGGTGGACACACCCGCAAAGACTCTGCAGGCTTCAAACGTGATAAGGAACTTGTCTATGATTATTTCCCCCGGCTCCGTGAACGACGCGATCAGCTATCAGGATTCCTGAGCGGAGGTGAGCAGCAGATGCTCGCTATCGGCAGGGCTCTTATGGCGAGGCCCAGATTGATGCTGCTCGATGAGCCGTCTCTCGGAATCGCACCACTGCTCGTTCAGGAAATTTTTCAATTGATAAAGAAAATCAATACCGAAGAAAAAACAACCATACTACTCGTTGAACAGAATGCGAACATAGCCTTCAGTATCTGTGATCATGCCTACATTATGGAGGGTGGTCGCGTTGCGATGAGTGGAACGACTGAACAGCTGAAATCGAATGATGACGTGAAAGAATTTTACCTGGGAATGGGCGAAGGCAAAGACAAGAAAAGCTATCGTGACTTAAAGAGCTATAAACGTCGAAAACGCTGGCTGTAATCAGTCGGTTTATCAGCTAAAGGAGTTTTCACATGGGAATAAGGGATATTTTAGTGCATCTTGATAATTCAGACGCTTCTCAAGCCAGGCTTGATGTTGCAATTGTATACGCCCGAAAGCATGGCGCGCATCTTCGCGGTTTATACTTGATCACCCACCTGTACTATGAACCGAGCACGATCGGTGAAAAAACAGACCGGGAGAAGGCAGAGCAGCTGTTCGCAAAGAAAACTTCTGAGGCTGGAATTGTTTCAGAGTGGGTTTTTAAAGACTGCACTACGACGGGATCAAGTTTAAGCGATTTAATTGCCATGCATGCATATTTTACAGACCTGTTGATTATCGGGCAGGTAAATTACTCCGCCCCGGTTCTCAATATACCAACAGACCTTGTTGAGCGGGTAATTTTAACCTGTGGAAGACCGGTTTTGGTAATTCCGCATTCTGGCGTTTTTAATTCCGCTGGTGACAGAGTAATGATTGCATGGAAAGGTGGGCGGGAATCAATCAGGGCAGTTCACGATGCTTTGCCACACTTACAGAAGGCACAGACGGTAGTAATAGTCGAGGGTAAAAAGACAAATTATATTTATGATGCTACCGTAGATTCAGTCAAAGATTTTCTTCAAAAGCATGAAATTATTTCTACCATTGACGTTATCATCTCAGGGAACTTTCCTATTGGAGATATGCTTTTAAATAACGTCTGCGAAAAAAATATTGACCTATTGGTAATGGGTGCATTTGCACCAAATCGACGCGGCAAGCTTGAACTGAGTCCCGTTGCCCAACATGTGCTTAAACATCTCACTGCTCCTGTTTTGATGTCACATTAGCAACCTTGCTCATACTTTAGGCGTTTCATCACAGGATACCTATGAATTTATCAATAGAAAACGAAGAGCTGGTTTCAATCGGGGACTTGGCGAAAAGTTTGAATCTCACCACCAGAACTCTGCGCTATTGGGAGGAGGCAGGGATCATTGAGGCTGCTCCCCGATCAGACGGCAGCAATCGCTTATATTCTCAAGATATTGTCAAAAGAGTCCGTTTTATTATCAAATTAAAAGAACTTGACCTTACTATTCAGGAGTTGCAAGATCTTTACACAGCGTATGGTGAGGCAAAAAGAACTGATCGAATGATTCCGGCACTTGTGCAGACCCTGGACAAACATATAAATCTCGTCGATGACAAAATGGCACGAATGGCTTCGTTACGAAAAGATATTGTAGAATACCGCCAACGCATGGCTACGAAATTGAGCACCTCATCAGACTTATAACCGATATTTACCTCAGATAAACAGAAACGGCGTGGAATATATCCGCGCCGTTTCTGTTTATAATTTGGAAAGAAGAATGTTTATTATGCTGCAGGTTCACTCGAAACATCAACAACTGGAATAGAAGCAACTGAAGCTGTCAGTTTGGGTTTTACAGGAGAGACCTTTGCCTTTGAAGGCTTCATTTCCGCTTCAACAAGTTCAATTAAAGAAAGCGGTGCTGCATCACCTTGACGAATACCAAGTTTGATTATCCTGGTATAGCCACCAGGACGTTCTTTGTAGCATGGCGCTATGGTTGAAAACAATTTGGTAACGACTGATTTCTCACGAATAACTGATGCAGCCAGGCGCATTGAATGAAGATCCCCACGCTTCCCAAGTGTAATCATACGCTCTGCAACGACACGTATTTCCTTAGCCTTAGCATCAGTAGTGGTAATCTTACCGTGCTCCAGTAAAGACGTAACCATATTTCTGAACATCGCTACGCGATGACTTGTTTTTCTGCCTAATCTTCTGCCTGCATTGCCATGACGCATATAAACTTCCTTTCTAGTCTAAACCAGATAATAATATTTACTCTTCTTCTTTTTGCTCTCCACGTAAACGAGTCATCATCTCAGGATCAGGAAAACTGTCGATTTTCATACCAAAGGTTAAACCCATATCGGAGAGAATATCTTTAATTTCATTCAGTGATTTACGACCAAAATTCTGCGTCTTTAACATTTCAGACTCTGATTTCGTTACTAATTCACCAATAAGCTTAATACCGGCATTCTTTAAGCAGTTAGCAGACCGGACAGAAAGTTCAAGCTCTTCAACCGTACGATACAAGTTCTCATTTACTTTATCTTTATCTTCTTGAGATTCTTCATCAACCTGAGGCTCGAATTCCTCATCAAAATTAATAAAAATGGAGAGCTGTTCCTTTAATATTTTAGCAGAATATGCAACGGCGTCTTCAGGTTTAACGCTTCCATCTGTCCATACTTCAAGATTAAGTTTGTCATAATCTGTCATTTGACCTATACGGGCATTTGTAACAGAAAAATTAACTTTCTTAATCGGAGTATAAATTGAGTCGATAGGAATAGTACCGACCGGAGACTTCTCATCGCGGTTACGATCGGCAGATACATACCCTTTGCCCATCTTTACCGTCAATTCTACTTCAAGATTTGCATCCTTACCACACGTAGCAATATAATGTCCCGGGTTCATAACTTCAACGTTGTGACTTGATACAATATTGCCAGCAGTAATAGTACCGATACCTTTGTGCTTGAAGTGAATCGTAGCAGAATCAGAGGAGTGTAATTTCAGTCTTACGCCCTTCAGGTTTAATATAATATCAGTAACGTCTTCTGTAACGCCCTGAATTGCTGAAAATTCGTGTAAAACACCTTTGATCCTGAGTGAAGTAATTGCAGCTCCCTGAAGTGATGAGAGCAGGACACGTCTCAGGGAGTTTCCTAAAGTGGTGCCAAAACCGCGTTCAAAAGGCTCAGCATAAAATTTACCGTAAGTAGCAGTTAAAGTTTCTTTTTCTACCTGTAACTGTTTTGGCTTAATAAGATCACGCCAGTTTTTATACATTGCTACCTCCTCCGGAAATAGAAGACCGGTTGTCGTTTGAAACTAGAATCAACTGCTTCCAGAAATTACTTTGAATAAAGCTCAACTATGAGCTGTTCCTGGATAGGAGTTGTGATATCTTCACGAGTAGGAACACCTTTCAGCGTACCTTTGAAGGCATCTCGATCTAGCTCTAACCACTGTGGGATTCCACGACGTACAACCGCTTCCAGAGCATCACTGATAGCAACAACTTTTCGACTTTTTTCACGAAGCTCAATAACATCACCAGCTTTAAGCTGAATTGATGGAATATCTACTTTACGTCCATTAATGGTAAAATGTCCGTGGCGTACAAGCTGACGAGATTCAGAACGCGAACTAGCGAAGCCAAGACGATAGGTAACATTATCAAAACGGCGCTCGAGCAAAGATAAGAGGTTTTCGCCAGTAACACCTTTCATTCTGTCGGCTAATTTGAAATAACTGCGGAATTGCTTTTCAAGAATACAATAAATACGGCGTACCTTTTGCTTTTCACGCAACTGAGTACCATATGCAGAAACTTTCGTTCTGCCCTGACCATGCTGTCCCGGCGCATAATTACGACGCTTTATTGCACACTTGTCAGTGTAACAACGGTCACCTTTTAAAAATAGTTCTGTGTTTTCTCTTCTGCACAAACGGCATGAAGGTCCTGTATATCGAGCCAATGAAAACCCCCTTAAAAGTTAAAACTAATAATATTAAACTCTTCTTCTCTTTGGCGGACGACAGCCGTTGTGAGGAATAGGAGTAACGTCTTTAATAAAACTGATACTGAATCCGGCAGCTTGGAGAGCACGCAGAGCAGACTCGCGACCTGAACCGGGACCCTTGACATATACTTCAACAGTACGCATACCATGCTCTTGCGCCTTCTTGGCACAATCCTCAGCCGCTATCTGAGCAGCAAAAGGGGTGCTTTTACGAGAACCTTTAAATCCTTTTGCCCCGGCTGTTGACCATGCAACAACATTACCAACAGGATCGGTAATAGTTATTATGGTATTATTGAAGGTCGCCTGGATGTGGGCAACGCCATTCGATATATTTTTACGTTCCTTTTTCTTACGAACTACTTTTTTTGATGGACTTGCCATTCTAATTCTCCAGAGCTAGTTGGATTATTTCTTCTTACCGGCAACGGTACGTGCTGGACCTTTACGTGTACGAGCATTCGTTTTGGTCCGCTGTCCATTACAGGGAAGTCCTTTACGATGACGTAAACCTCTATAGCATCCAAGATCCATAAGGCGCTTGATATTCATAGAAATTTCGCGACGCAAGTCACCTTCAACTTTACAATTGCGATCAATTTCTTCACGAAGTTTAGCTACTTCAGCTTCAGTCAGTTTATCAGTACGTGTATCCGGATTAATCTGACTGGCAGCGATAATACGCTCAGCAGAAGAATTGCCAATACCGTAAATGTACGTTAAAGCGATAACAATTCGCTTGTTCTTTGGTAAATCAATACCTGAAATACGTGCCAATGGAAATACCCCCCTTTAATAACTCATCCCTGACGTTGAGAATGTTTAGGGATGTCGCAGATAACGCGAACAACGCCCTTGCGTTTAATAATTTTACATTTGTCACATATTTTTTTAACAGAAGCACGAACTTTCATAAAACTCCCTTTCATAACCGACACTAACGCAACTGCGTTAATATTTCAGGTCCGTTATCAGTAATTGCAACCGTATGTTCAAAATGAGCTGACAATCCACCATCACACGTTACTACTGTCCAATTATCACTCAGAACTTTAACTTCATGTGACTTTTCATTTATCATAGGCTCAATGGCCAACACCATACCAGACTTAAGCTTAATACCTTTATTTGCTGTACCATAATTCGGTATCTGTGGGTCTTCGTGAAGTTTTTTTCCTATACCGTGACCGACAAAGTCACGAACAACCGAGTAACCTCTGCTTTCAACATAAGCCTGAACAGTTGCCGAAATATCACCAAGTCTGTTCCCCGGAATGGCCTTTTTTATTGCACAATACAAAGATTCTTCAGTTACAGCAAGTAAGCGTTCAGCCTCATCAGTTATTTCACCAACAGGTAAAGTGACTGCTGCATCTCCATAAAAATCATCATATATAACACCAAAATCAAGGCTTATAATATCTCCCGACTTTAGCTGATTTTTGTTTGCCAAACCATGTACGACCTGATCATTTGGTGAGCAGCACAGGGAGTTTGGATATTTATGATAATCACGGAATGCACATCTGGCACCGCGCTTATTTGCCTCAGAAGCGGCAAACCTATCAAGTTCATGAGTAGAAATCCCTGGTACAACCAATGATCGCAAGCCTTCGATAATCTCGGCAACAATTCTGCCGGCTGCCTTCATTCTTTCAATCTCTCTTCGAGATTTAAGAACAATCACCAATTCCACCCGTGTCTAAAACTGCAGACACTTTACTCTGAATTTGATCTATAGAACCACTACCTGTGATACTAAACAGAATACCCATATCATTAAAATATGATTTAAGAGATGACGTTTGTAACTCATACACGTTCAGTCGATTTAAAACGGTTTCTTCTGAGTCGTCATCGCGTTGAACAAGATGAGTCCCACAAGAATCACAGATGCCCTCTCTGGCTGGTTTATTATAAAGTACATGAAAACCCATGCCACATGACGGGCAGGTTCTTCTTCCCGACAGCCTGAGAACAAGTTCTCTATCATCTACTTCCAGATATATTACATAGTCGATTTTCTTATCAAGAGTATTCAATAATTCGATTAAAGAATCTGCTTGTGGAATTGTACGCGGAAAACCATCTAATATAAAACCCTCGGTACAATCTTGATGTGATACTCTTTCTCTAACCAGCTGTAGGACAATATCATCGGAGACGAGACCACCGGCATCCATAATTGATTTGACAATTATACCAACTGGCGAGTTATCCTTAACCGCAGCCCTCAACATGTCACCGGTAGATATTTGCGGTATATTGTATTTATTAACTATGTATCGAGCCTGAGTACCTTTTCCAGATCCAGGGGGGCCAAAAAGAACAACATTCACTCTTAACGTCTCCCTTTGATACGAACACCTTTTAGAAAACCTTCATAATTACGGGTAATCAGATGTGATTCTATTTGTGCAACAGTATCCATTCCGACTCCAACGGCAATCAATAGAGCTGTTCCGCCAAAATAAAAGGGAAGATTAAACTTTCCGATTAAAATAGACGGTAAGACGCAAACAATGGAAATATATACTGCCCCGGCAAAAGTAAGCCGAGTAAGAACAGTATCAATAAAGTCAGAAGTCTCTTTACCGGGACGAATACCAGGTATATAACCGCCCTGTTTTTTAATGTTATCCGCAACATCAATGGGATTAAAAGTCACAGCCGTATAGAAGTAGCAGAAGAAAACAATAAATGCAACGAAAAATATGTTATAGATTAATTTACCGGGAGACAGGCTTTTAGCGGCTTCCTGAACCCACGGAATATTTATAAAATTTGCAATAGTAGCTGGAAACATAATAATGGATGAAGCAAATATTGGCGGTATTACACCAGCCATGTTAATTTTTAACGGGAGATGTGAAGTCTGAGCGTTAAAAGTTTTAAGACCGACAACTCGTTTTGCATAATGTATTGAGAGGCGACGTTGACCACGTTCAACAAAAACAATAATCGCAATAACTGCGAACATAATAGCCAGAACAAAAATGAGTATAAATAGTGACAACTGCCCGGCGTTTATGAGTTTGCCGGTGTTCATGAGTGCATTAGGTATGTTTACAACGATTCCGGCAAAAATGATTAATGAGATCCCGTTACCGATGCCTTTTTCGGACATCTGCTCGCCGAGCCACATAACAAATGCGGTTCCAGCCGTCAGAGTTATAACAGTCATAACCCTAAATCCCCAACCAGGCGTCGGTACTACGAGTTCACCGGCAGGCCCGCGCATACTTTCAAGACCAACTGCTACACCCATCCCTTGAACAACACTCAAGACAACAGTTCCGTAACGGGTGTATTGTACAATTTTTTTACGACCTGACTCACCCTCTTTGGAGAGCTTCTCAATAGCCGGCACAACTACAGTAAGGAGTTGGAAGATAATAGATGAGGATATATATGGCATAATACCGAGAGCAAAAACAGTCAGACGCTCTAAAGCACCACCAGAAAACATATCAAACAACCCAAGTAATGTTCCTTGAGACTGCTTAAAAAAATGGGAAAGGGCTATTCTGTCAATACCTGGCGTCGGTATATGACATCCTACTCGATACACAGCAAGCATCCCGAGTGAAAACATTACGCGCTTTTTTAACTCCGGGATTTTAAATATATTCTGGAGAGCTTCAAACACTATGAAAGTTCCTCTATGCTGCCACCAGCAGCAATAATTTTATCTTTGGCAGATTGGCTGAACTTGTTAGCAGTAATCTTCAGAGATTTTGTTATATCGCCATTTCCAAGAATTTTGACCGCATGGCGAGTAGACTTTATCAGCCCTTTCGATACAAGAGACATGGCATCGATCACATCGCCAACCTCATATATATCGAGTTGGCTTACGTTAACCAGAGAGAAAACAACACGATCTAGTGGTGTAAAGCCTCTCTTAGGTAAACGTCGTTGAAGAGGCATTTGGCCACCCTCAAAACCGGCTTTTATACTACCGCCAGAACGTGCTTTCTGTCCTTTATGGCCTTTTGTAGCAGTTTTACCGTGACCGGAACCAGTACCGCGCCCAATTCGTTTCCTGTTTTTTGTTGACCCGATTGAGGGTCTTAAATTATTAAGTTCCATGAAAATCGACCCCTTTATTCTATTCAACAGTCAATAGATGACTAACCTTTTTAATCATACCTCTAATTTGGGCAGTGTCCTGGCGTTCAACGGTCTGATTCAACTTTGATAGCCCAAGACCGGCAACTACGGCACAATGCTTTTTAGGGGCACATATAGTACTCTTGGTAAGTGTTATTTTTAAGTAGCTGCTCATATTTATTCCCCGCGTAAATAAAATTATTCTGCGATGCCTCGACGCGCTGCAATTTCTTCGGGAGTCTTGAGTCGTTGCAGACCCTGAAATGCAGCTTTAATTACGTTGTGAGGATTATTTGAACCTAAACATTTTGAGAGAATATTATTTATGCCAGCCGCTTCAAATATCGCACGGGCAGCACCACCTGCAATAACACCTGTACCGGCAGAAGCTGGCTTCATAAGAAGCTTGCCAGCGCCGAACTTTCCTTCAATCTCAAAAGGGATTGTTTGGTTTGCATTGACAGGTACTTTTATTAAATTCTTTTTGGCCTGCTCAACTCCCTTCCTGATTGCTTCAGGAACTTCGTTAGCCTTACCAAGTCCGTACCCCACATGACCGTTGCCGTCACCAACTACTATCAATGCGGAAAAACTAAATCGACGCCCACCTTTAACTACTTTGGCAACACGGCTGATATGAACAACTCTGTCATTTAGATTAAGTTCTGCTGGATTTATCCTACTCAAAGAAAACCTCCCTATACGCCTAAAAAATCAGCCCAGATTCGCGAGCCGAATCAGCAAGCGCTTTAATCCTGCCGTGATAAAGAAAACCATTACGGTCAAAAACAACAGATGAAATACCTTTAGCAAGAGAAAGTTTAGCAATTTCCTTACCGACAGTTATAGCAGCAGCTATATTTCCAGTACTTGTCAGATTTGCTACATCAACAGACAATGTCGATGCTGCAACAAGAGTGGAGCCTTTTGAATCATCAATTAACTGAGCATAAATATGTCGAGAACTTTTAAACACATTGAGACGCGGGCGCTCAGTCGAACCGCGAACTTTTTTTCTTACTCGAACCTGACGCTTACGTCGAGTTATTGTTTTAATAGCTGTTTTAGCCACGCAAAACTCCTTATAAAGACTATTTCTTGCCGGTTTTTCCAGCTTTTCTCAGGATAGTCTCGTCAGCATATTTAATACCTTTGCCTTTGTAAGGCTCAGGGCTACGGAATGAACGGATCTTTGCTGCAGTCTGGCCAACCAGTTCTTTATCAAAACCCTTGACAGACAGCTTCGTCATTTTTTCAACATCTACCGAAATTCCGTCAGGTATAGGAAAATTGACCGGGTGTGAATAGCCAAGCGCAAGAACTAGATCCCTGCCTTTAACTTCGGCTCTGTATCCAACCCCGTTAATTTCGAGATCTCGCTGGAAGCCTTTAGTAACACCTACCACCATATTATTAACTAAAGTACGGGTAAGGCCATGAGCGGCTCGTGCTGCCGTTGAATCATCACATCGAGTTACTTCGATAGAAGCATCAAGTATATTCAGAGAAACAACAGGCATAATCAGACGAGTCAGCGAACCATTCGGTCCTTGAACTGACAGAACAGAATCAGAATAAGAGATTTTTACACTCTTTGGAATTTCAATTGGTAATTTACCTATTCTAGACATCTAAAAATACTCCTTGTCACTAATATTACCAGACAGTGCAAATTAACTCGCCACCAACACCAGACTTACGAGCAGCATTATCAGTAATGATACCCTTTGATGTGGAAAGAATTGCGATGCCAATGCCATTCTTAACGAGAGGTATATTCTCTGATTTAATATAAACCCGACCGCCCGGTTTGCTAACGCGCTTGATTTCATTAATGACGCTGTCTTTCTCGTCAATATATTTTAAATAAACACGAAGTATGCCCTGTAGATTATCAGAAATGACTTTATAGTTCTTTATAAAACCTTCCTGCTTTAAAACATTAGCAATACTAACTTTCATATTCGACGAAGGAATGTCTACCTTCTGATGCTTAACCATATTCGCATTTCTGATTCTGGTAAGCATGTCAGCAATCGGATCTGTCATTGACATTATAAATGTACTCCTGTCTCTTTATCTATGAGGCTGATAATTACCAGCTCGATTTAATTACGCCGGGTATCTGGCCAGACGAGGCATACTTGCGTAGACAAATTCTGCACATGTCAAACTTACGATAATACGCTTTAGGACGCCCACACACCGGGCAACGATTATGCTGACGAACTTTGAATTTAGGTGCACGTTGTGATTTGATAATCATTGATACTTTTGCCACAGAATCCTCCGGATAACTTAGTTCCTGAACGGCATGCCCAGGTACTTGAGAAGTGCTTTGCCTTCTTCGTCTGTCTTAGCAGTTGTTACTATTGAAATATTCATTCCCTTGATTTTATCAACATTATCGTAGTTGATTTCAGGAAAAATGAGTTGATCTTTTACACCAAGAGTATAGTTGCCTTTGCCATCAAATGCCTTACCTGATACACCTTTAAAATCACGAACCCTAGCGAGAGATACATTGATCAAGCGATCAAGAAATTCATACATACGATCGCGACGTAACGTAACCATGCAACCGATTGGCATCCCTTCACGAAGTTTGAAGGTAGCAATTGACTTCTTTGCCTTGGTAATTACAGATTTTTGACCGGTAATTAAAGAAAGTTCCGTTGCTGCAGAATCAAGAATTTTGACATTCTGGATTGCTTCACCTAAACCCATATTAACAACAATTTTTTTAATCTGAGGTACTTGCATACTTGACTTATAATTAAAGTCAGTACTCAATTTGGCTATAATTTCTGCTGTATATATATCTTTTAAACGAGACATTAGATAAATCCCTCCAGGTAATTCTAAAGTGATGCTCCACACTTAACACAAATACGCTGCTTTTCGCCATTCTCTAAAAGTTTCTTACTGGTTCTGACAGGTTTTGAACACTTCAAGCAAAATGGCATAACATTGGAGATGTGAATTCGTGCTTCTTTCTCCTTAATTTCACCTGATTCATTTCCTTTAGCTTTAACATGACGCTTAACTAAGTTTAAGCCCTCAACAATCACGCCATTTTTTTTCGGCAACAGCTGAAGAACTTTCCCTGTTTTACTTTTTTCCTTACCGGCTATAACCATTACGGTATCGCCTTTGTTAACATGAGGTTTCGTGGCTTGCATCATCATTCTCCGATATTTTTATAGTACTTCCGGCGCAAGAGAAATTATTTTCATAAACTTTTTAGCGCGCAACTCTCTGGCAACCGGACCGAAGATACGAGTACCAACCGGTTCCTTGGCATTATTTATAACTACACCTGAATTATCATCAAAACGAATGTATGACCCATCTGGGCGGCCTAAAGATTTTGCTGTTCTGACGACAACCGCCTTTACAACATCACCCTTTTTAACCTTTGAATTCGGCATAGCTTCTCGTACTGAAGCAACAATAATGTCGCCAATACTTGCATATTTTCTTTTAGAGCCGCCAAGCACTTTAATGCAAAACAATTTTTTTGCACCTGAGTTGTCGGCTACATCTAGTACTGTCTGCATTTGAATCATTAGATGTTACTCCCTGTACTAAGAGATGCTTTCAATTATCTGCTTAACGCTCCAGCGCTTATCTTTGCTTAAAGGACGGCATTCAATTATTTGAACGCGGTCACCAATTTTTGAACTGTTATGTTCATCATGGCACTTATACTTGACACTACGCTTAATATACTTGCTGTAGACACTGTGCTTAACAAGACTGTCAACCTTTACAACAACCGTCTTCTCCATCTTGTCGCTCACAACAACACCTACCTGCGTTTTTCTGTGACCGCGTTCACTCATTTTGATACTCCCCCTGCCTTACTTTCGGTGAGAATGGTGTTAATTCTAGCTATATTCTTACGAAGGTTCTTCAGCTTGGAAGTATTCTCAAGTCTGCCAGTATGAAGCTGGAATTTAAGGTTAAAAAGCTCCTGTGTAGATTCTGCCTGCTTCTTATTCAATTCTTCAACCGATATTTTTCTAAGATCGCTAGGCTTCATGAGCATCCCCCCTGGAAATAAACTTGGTAGAAAGAGGAAGCTTATGGGCAGCGAGTCGGAAAGCCTCGCGTGCAATCTCTTCTGTAACGCCTTCCATTTCATATAATACAGCACCAGGTTTTATGACACTAACCCATGAATCCGGTGATCCTTTACCTTTACCCATCCTTGTCTCTGCGGGCTTGGCAGTAAGCGGTTTGTCGGGGAAAATACGGATCCATATTTTACCACCCCTCTTAATGTAGCGGGTCATAGCAATACGGGCTGCTTCAATCTGGCGCGAATCCAACCAGCCACACTCTGTGGCCTGTAGGCCATACTCACCAAACGAGATTTCTATACCTCTGCAGGGTTTACCTGACATTCGGCCTTTCATCTGTTTTCTATGTTTTACCCGTTTCGGCATTAACATTTATACGTGCTCCTATTGTGCATAATTAAAAATTACTTACCAGGCAATATTTCACCTTTGAAAATTAGAACTTTTATACCTATAAGGCCATACGTCGTCTTTGCTTCAGCAAATCCGTAATCAATATCGGCGCGCAAAGTATGAAGTGGAACTCTGCCTTCACGGTACCATTCAGTTCGTGACATCTCTGCTCCACCCAAACGACCGGAACAGGTAATTCGTATACCTTTTGCCCCGAATTTGAGAGTTGAGGTTACACTCTTCTTCATAGCTCTTCTGAACGCGATACGTCTCTCTAATTGTAAAGCGACATTTTCAGCAACCAGTTGAGCATCTAATTCAGGTTTACGAATTTCATTTATAGTAATGAAGATCTCTTTATCAGAAATCTGAGCAAGCTCTTTTTTTATTGTTTCTACTTCAGAGCCTTTTTTACCGATGATAAGGCCTGGCCGTGCAGTGAAAATATTAATTTTACACTTATTTGCTGCCCGCTCAATCTCAATCTTCGAGACTCCTGAACTGTACAAGCGTTTTTTCAAATACTTTCGAATAGCAAGGTCTTCATGCAGTAGTTTCGCGTAATCAGCTTCAGCATACCATTTTGAATCCCAGGTTTTAGTAACTCCGAGTCTGAAGCCGATCGGATTAATTTTTTGTCCCAAACTACACCTCCACGTATTATAACTATTTCGAGTCTGAAAGGGTTACAGCAATATTACTAGTAGGCTTACGAATTTTGCTGGCACGCCCCATTGCACGAGGAACAAAACGTTTAAGTGAAGCTCCGCCATCAACAAAAATTGTTTTCACAACAAGCCGATCAACATCAGATACACCTTTTTGCTCAGCATTTGATACCGCAGACTTAAGAAGCTTGGATACAAGCTTTGCAGAAGGCTGAGGCATAAACTTTAAGATATTCAGTGCATCTTGAATACCCTTTCCACGAACAAGATCGACTACAAGGCGAGTCTTGCGTGGCGAAAGGCGTACAGATGAGAGTTTAGCATTGGATTCCATTATAAAGCTCCCTTACTACTTCTTGACTTTGCTCTTTTTATCAGCGGCGTGACCGTGAAATGTTCTAGTGGGGGAAAACTCACCCATTTTGTGTCCAACCATATTTTCAGTTACAAAAACAGGAATGAATTTTTTACCATTATGAACAGCAAAACTGCACCCGATAAAATCAGGACTGATTGTTGAGCGACGAGACCAGGTCTTGATGATCTTCTTGGAGTTAGGACCTTCAGCCAGAACTTTTTTGTTCAGGTGGTCATCAATAAATGGACCTTTTTTTATCGAACGTGCCATAGTATCTCAGCCTCTCTACGAATTATTTACTACGTTTCTTTATTATAAAACGATCTGATGTCTTATTAGTACGAGTCTTGTAGCCCTTAGTCGGAATACCCCACGGAGTTACCGGGTGACGTCCACCGGATGTGCGCCCCTCACCACCACCATGTGGATGGTCAACAGGGTTCATGGCGACACCACGTACTTTGGGCCGTCTGCCAAGCCATCGGGATCTACCGGCTTTGCCAATGTTTATGTTTTCATGATCAGTGTTCCCTACTTGACCGATTGTTGCATAGCAGTCCTGCAACACCAATCGAACTTCACCCGAAGGTAGTTTTACCTGGGAATACTTACCTTCTTTTGACATTAACTGGGCAAATGTGCCTGCACTTCTCGCTAATTGTGCACCTTTACCAATTTTAAGTTCAATGTTGTGAATTACAGTTCCAAGAGGAATTGCGCGCAAAGGCAATGAGTTTCCCGGCTTTATATCAGCCTCTGGTCCACTGATAATTACATCACCAACTTTCAAATCAAGCGGGGCCAGTATGTAACGCTTTTCACCGTCAGCATAAAACAATAATGCAATTCTAGCACTTCTATTTGGATCGTACTCAATGCTTGCAACGGTAGCAGGTATACTGCGCTTGTCACGACGGAAATCGATGATACGATATTTCTGCTTGTGACCGCCTCCCTGATGGCGGGAAGTAATTCGTCCGTTAGCATTTCTGCCGCCACTTTTTTTAAGTGTGACAAGCAATGTTTTTTCAGGAGTAGATGTTGTAATTTCTGAGAATGCAGAACATGTCTGATGTCTGCGTCCTGCAGAAGTTGGATTATAGCTTTTAATTGCCATTGTGAACCCCAAACATATTAGTTAGACTTCAAAGAAATCTATTGATTGCCCTTCCTGGAGTGTAACATACGCTTTTTTCCAGTTGGAACGTTTACCCAAAGTTTTACCGGAACGTTTAACCTTACCGGCCACGGTTACTGTCCGCACAGAAGCAACCTTGACTTTAAAGAGATTTTCAATAGCCTGCTTAATCTCTATTTTGTTTGCCGATTTATCAACTACGATCGCAACACTGTTGTTGTTATCGGATCCTAGAGATGTTTTTTCAGTTACGTGAGGCTTCTTGATTACGGAGTAAATATTCATTTTTGCAATACTCCTTCAGTTGATTGTACGGAGTCCTGAGTAAATATAATGTGCTTGTATTTCAGCATATCATGAATATTTAACGCATCATGCTTCAGCATTTTAATATGTGGCACATTGCGAGCTGACAAGAATAAATTATTATTAAACTCATCTGTAACAATTAACGACTTGCTGAGATCAAATGTGCCTAGAAAACCAACAAAATCTTTCGTTGATGCTTTAGCAAACTCAATTTTATCAAGAACAGTAATATTATTATTCTGAAGTTTATAGGTCAGAACTGAACAGAGAGCAGCACAGCGAGCTTTTTTATTCATACTCAGATTATAGATTTTTTGTTGAGGACCAAAAGCAACACCACCACCCGGATATTGAGGAGCACGGCTGCAACCCTGACGTGCATTACCGGTACCTTTCTGTTTAAAAGGCTTCTTACCGCCACCACGTACAGCAGAACGGTTTTTAACAGCAACAGTTCCTGCTCTGCGATTTGCAAGTTGAATACGAAGTGCCTGGTGGATGAGGCTCTCTCTTACTTCTACATCAAACACATCATCGGAAAGTTGAACCTCACCGACCTGCTGTTTGTTCATATTGTAAACTGCTATTGAAGGCATACACAAACTCCCGAAGAACTAAGCTTTAACACTCTTGTTGATCATAATAATCGAATTTTTGTGACCGGGTACAGCACCCTTAATCAACAGAAGATTATCAGCGGCGTCTACACGTACTATTTTCAGCTTTTGTACGGTAACTTTAGCATTGCCCATCTGGCCGGGCATCTTCTTGTTTTTAAAAACATGTGATGGGGTTGCTGAAGCACCGATAGATCCTGGAGCTCTATGAAAACGCGAACCATGGGATGCACGGCCTCCCTTGAAATTATAGCGTTTCATAACGCCCTGAAAGCCTTTACCAATGCTTGTCCCAGTTACATCGATAACGTCACCGGCTGCAAATTCACTGACATTAATTTCATCACCGACATTCATTGACTCAACCTGATCGTTTCTGAACTCACGCAGATGCCTGAACACGCCGTGACCTGATTTTACGCAATGGCCAAGATATGGCTTGTTTACATTTGCAGCAGCAATCGACTCAAAACCGACCTGTACAGCCGAGTAGCCATCACAAGCAGCAGTTTTTTTCTGAACGACGTAGCAAGGACCCGCTTGAATTACAGTAACCGGTACTCTTGTGCCGTCTTCAAGAAATATCTGGGTCATGCCCACTTTTTTTCCGATGATACCTTTCATCATAATCAGTCCTATTAAGTCGTAGTAGCTGTTACAGTTTTATTTCGACATCAACGCCGGCAGAAAGATCCAGCTTCATGAGGGCATCAACTGTTTGCTGTGTAGGGTCAAGTATATCTATGAGTCGCTTATGTGTTCTGATTTCAAACTGATCACGAGATTTTTTATCAACATGAGGTCCGCGGAGAACACAATACTTATTAATTACAGTCGGCAGTGGAATCGGACCAGCAACTCGTGCACCAGTTCTTTTTGCTGTATCGACTATTTCACCAACTGAAACATCAAGTAGTTTGTGATCATATGCCTTAAGGCGAATTCTTATCTTCTGGCTCTGCATCGATAACCTCGTAACGTAACTTTTAATTATTCAACGATTGAAGCAACAACACCTGCACCGACAGTACGGCCACCTTCACGGATGGCGAAACGCAGACCGTCATCCATTGCGATCGGAGTGATCAGGTTGATTGTCATTGCGACGTTGTCGCCAGGCATTACCATTTCAATGCCGGCAGGAAGTTCAGCAATACCGGTTACGTCAGTTGTACGGAAGTAGAACTGCGGGCGGTAGCCGTTAAAGAATGGGGTGTGACGACCTCCCTCTTCTTTTGTCAGGATGTAGGCTTCTGCCTTGAATTTGGTGTGCGGAGTTATAGAACCCGGCTTGGCAAGTACCTGGCCACGCTCAATATCTTCACGCTTGACACCGCGCAACAGTGCACCGATGTTATCGCCGGCACGACCTTCGTCAAGAAGTTTACGGAACATCTCAACGCCGGTTACGGTCGTTTTGATGGTCTTTTTAATACCGACTACTTCTACTTCTTCGCCTACTTTGACAATGCCGCGCTCAACACGACCGGTGGCCACAGTACCACGACCGGAAATTGAGAACACGTCTTCAACAGGCATCAGGAACGGACGGTCAATGGCGCGCTCCGGATCGGGGATGTATGCGTCGACAGCGTCCATGAGACGGCCGATGGACTCTTCACCAAGAAAGCTCTTTTCGCCTTCGAGAGCTTTGAGTGCCGACCCTTTGATGATAGGAGTATCATCGCCGGGGAAGTCATAGCTGGAGAGAAGTTCACGAACTTCGAGTTCAACAAGCTCAAGGAGTTCTTCATCGTCTACCATGTCAGCTTTGTTGAGATATACAACCATATATGGTACGCCGACCTGACGGGCAAGCAGGATGTGCTCGCGTGTCTGAGGCATTGGGCCGTCAGCTGCGGAGACTACTAGAATTGCGCCGTCCATCTGGGCTGCACCGGTAATCATGTTCTTGACATAGTCGGCATGGCCGGGGCAGTCAACATGCGCATAGTGACGTTTGTCTGTTTCGTATTCAACATGGGCGGTGGCGATGGTGATACCGCGCTCGCGCTCTTCAGGGGCGTTGTCGATCTGGTCGAACGGTTTGTACTCAGCCTGACCTTTTCCGGCCAGAACTTTAGTAATCGCAGCGGTTAGAGTCGTTTTGCCATGGTCAACGTGACCGATGGTGCCGATGTTTACATGAGTTTTATTACGTAGAAACTTTGCTTTTGCCATGAGAAAGGCCCTCCTGAGTTACGGATTTGAGTTAAATTAACCCTTTATTTTTGCAACTATTTCTTCAGCAACCGACTTCGGAACCGGTTCGTAATGATCAAAGGTCATTGCATATGTAGCCCGACCCTGCGTAGCTGAACGCAGATCTGTTGAGTAGCCAAACATTTGTGCCAGAGGTACCATGGCACTTATTATCTGTGCTCCTGCACGTGAATCCATACCCATGATACGCCCACGTTTAGAGTTAAGATCACCTATTACGTCACCCATATAATCTTCGGGTACAACAACTTCAACTGACATTATAGGTTCAAGTATAATAGGACCGGCTTTTGTACAACCCTCTTTGAAACCCATTGAGCCGGCAATTTTAAATGCCATCTCGGAGGAGTCAACTTCGTGATACGAACCATCAATCAACGTAACTTTGACATCGACTACCGGAAATCCGGCAAGTACTCCATTATCAAGTGCTTCCTTGATACCTTTGTCAACAGCTGGAATGTATTCGCGAGGAACTGTGCCACCCTTGATAGCATCAACGAACTCATAACCTTTACCAGCTTCCGGTTGAGGCTCAACTTCGAGCCAGACATGTCCATACTGGCCACGACCACCTGACTGGCGAACAAATTTTCCCTCGACCTTAACCTTTTTGGTTATTGTTTCACGGTATGCTACCTGTGGTTTACCTACATTAGCTTCAACTTTAAACTCACGCATTAAACGGTCTACAATAATTTCAAGATGCAACTCACCCATTCCTGAAATGATTGTTTGGCCGGTCTCTTCATCCGTTTTAACGCGGAAGGAAGGGTCCTCACTCGCAAGCTTCTGTAAACCGAAACCCAGTTTTTCCTGCTCAGCTTTTGTTTTCGGCTCAATAGCGATAGAAATAACCGGTTCAGGAAACTCTATTGATTCAAGTATTACTGCCTTATCTTCATCGCAGAGAGTATCACCTGTAGTGGTATATTTCAGACCAACTGCGGCGGCGATATCACCGGCATAAACTTCTTTGACTTCTTCACGTTTGTTAGCATGCATCTTCAGGATTCGTCCGATCCGTTCACGCTTGCCTTTTGTAGAATTGTAAATATACGAGCCGGCTTGAACTACACCGGAGTACACCCGGAAAAAAGTCAATTGACCCACGAATGGATCGGTCATAATTTTGAAACCGAGAGCTGAAAATGGTTCTGAATCAGAGGCATAGCGCTCTGTTTCAAGGCCTTTGTCGGTATCAATCCCCTTCACTGGTGGAATATCCATCGGAGAAGGCATGTAATCAACAACAGCATCAAGAAGGTTCTGTACACCTTTATTTTTAAATGAAGAACCGCATATTACCGGACAGAATTTAATCCCTATAGTACAAGAACGTATAGAAGCTTTTATTTCAGCCTCGCTTAACTCTTCACCGGCAAGATACTTTTCCATGAGAGCATCGTCATGGCTCGATACTTCTTCGATCATTTTCTCACGGTATTCAATAGCTTCATCAAGCAGATTCGCAGGAATTTCTTCAGTACGATAGGTAGCACCAAGTGTCTCATCATCCCACAAAATTGCTTTCATTGTAACAAGGTCAATAATTCCCTTGAAATTTTCTTCTTTACCGATTGGTAATTGTATCGGGAGTGGATTTGCTTTCAAGCGGTCTTTTATCATCTGGACGCCACGGAAAAAATCAGCACCTACTCGATCCATCTTGTTAATGAATGCGATTCGCGGAACACCATACTTATCTGCCTGACGCCATACAGTTTCTGACTGCGGCTCAACACCACCGACAGAGCAAAATACTGCGACTGCGCCGTCAAGGACGCGCAATGAACGCTCTACTTCTATTGTAAAGTCAACATGGCCGGGGGTATCGATAATGTTAATACGATGATCATCCCAGGTGCAGGTAGTAGCAGCGGATGTGATAGTAATACCACGCTCCTGCTCCTGCTCCATCCAGTCCATAGTAGCAGTACCTTCGTGAACTTCGCCGATTTTATGGGATACACCGGTGTAATAAAGAATACGCTCGGTAGTCGTTGTTTTTCCTGCATCAATGTGGGCCATGATGCCGATATTTCTATATTTATCAAGTGGTGCTAAACGGGGCACTGAATCCTCCGGAAAAGAATAAAACTAATTACCAGCGATAATGGGCGAATGCACGGTTTGCTTCGGCCATCTTATGAACATCTTCACGTTTCTTGACTGCTGAACCGCGATTATTAAATGCGTCCAGTATTTCGCCAGCCAACTTGTCTTTCATTGTCTTCTCGCTGCGGGCGGTCGAATATTTGATCAACCAGCGCATTGCCAGAGACATACGACGCTCGGGACGCACCTCGATAGGTACTTGATATGTAGAACCACCAACGCGGCGGGATTTAACTTCCAGAGTGGGCTTGATGTTGTCGAGGCTCTTTTTAAGCACCTTTACTGCTTCATCATTTGCACGCTGAGCAACAAGTTCAAGAGCACCATACATAATAGACTCGGCAACGCTTTTTTTACCTGCCAGCATAAGAGTATTAATGAGTTTGGCAACGACTTTGTCGTTAAACTTAGGATCAGGCAGTATAATTCTTTTAGGTACTTCTCTTCTTCTCGGCATATATTTCCCCTCAGCTAAACAGGTTCAGTATTATTTCGGACGCTTGGCGCCATATTTAGAACGACTCTGTAAACGACCTTTTACACCAACTGAGTCAAGTGTTCCACGAACGATGTGATAACGAACACCCGGAAGGTCTTTTACCCTGCCGCCGCGAATCAGGACGACGGAGTGTTCCTGAAGATTATGGCCAACACCGGGAATATACGATGTTACCTCAAGTCCATTTGTCAGACGTACCCTGGCAACTTTACGAAGAGCAGAGTTAGGCTTCTTAGGTGTTGTTGTATAAACCCTTGTACAAACTCCCCGCTTCTGAGGACAGCACTTCAGAGCCGGAGCTGTTGATTTATCTTTTTTGCTTTCTCTACCTGACCTGATCAGCTGGTTGATTGTTGGCATAGTCGTCAAATTCTCCAGATACAAAAATATCAAAACGCTCCGGGCAGGAGCGAATCCGCAAACTAACAAAAGATACAAATCTTTGTCAATCTTTTTTATTGGATTATCGTATTTAATTTTGAGCTGGCTTGTTTAAGCCGATAAAAGGCGCTACTAAACGTTTGAGTGATTGCTGATTTGTAACTTAATCTGGCCGCTCTGATGATTTTCGGATGGGAATGGAATAGTTGTAGGGTCGGAATTTCACCGACATCTCCATTCAGATCAGTAGCGCTTGCTTCACCTCTATCGTGAGGAATCGACTGTATACTCTTTTTATTCTTTGTATGTCAATAAAAAAATAGGCGCTGAATATTTTTTTATTTTATCGTCGGCTTGTCAGGTAAAATGGAGATCATCATACCGGCCAAAATACAAAGCGCCCCGAAATATCCATATGCTCCAAGACGCTCATTCAGAATCAACCTGGCATACAGAGCTGCAAAAACCGGTTCAGTACAAAAGATAAGTGCCGTATTCGTATGACTGATATAGCGCTGCATTGATGTCTGGACGAGAAAAGCAAAGACCGTCGCAATTATTGAGCATATAAGCAGCGGTACGAGTAAATGCGGATACCATACGATAACCTCTTTCCCGCGTACCAGCGCCCCGGCATAACTGAGCAGCGCAACCATTCCCAACTGGACAACCGTCAGCCAATAGAAGTCACTTCGCTGGACAAACTCGCCAGTGCAGATCAGATGCAGCGACACGCAGACGGCACAAAGTGCTGCCAGCAGATCGCCCCGGTTAAGGACCCAGGAACCATTGCCACACAGCAGCAGTAAACCGGCTACTGATACAACAACAGCGACCTTGACCGCTGGAGATACCCGCTGTTTTAGAACAAGTGCGGCAAGGATCGGCACCATCACGACATTTAACCCTGTCAGGAAACCGGTATTTGACGCAGTTGTGTAAACAAGTGCCACTGTTTGAAAAGCATATGCACCAAAGAGCAGTGCGCCCATAGCCATTCCTTTAAGAATCGTTGCGCCGTCCAGCCTTTTCCCTTTAGAGAGGCCAATGGGAAGAATCAGCACAAATGCCAGGATAAAGCGCTGAGCAAGAAAGACGAAAACATCAACACTTTCTATTGCCTGTTTGACAACGGTAAAGGTAACACCCCAGAAGAATGTTGTTGTAAGAAGCAGTAGTGCTGCCTTGTAACGATTCATTTTTTTCTTCCCGAAAATACGTTTGATCGAACCATATGACACCATCTTTGTAACTACTTCCCGTATATCTGACAAGAAAAATGTCTTTACGTTTACTGATACTTCAGCTTTTTTTATTGACAATCAATCCAGTATGTATATAAAAGCACAACTTTGTTTTACCAATTAATAGTTAAGCATCACCAAAAAAGGAGAAGTCCACATGAAAGTTTTACGTTTTCTCTCTGTTACTGCCCTGCTGGTAGCGTCGTTGACTGTCACTGCATTTGCAGCCCCTAAAAGCATAAAAGTCGCCACTGATGCAACGTGGCCACCAATGGAGATGGTTGATGCCAACAAGCAGATCGTCGGGTACGACATTGACTTCCTCAACGCTGTTGCCAAAGAAGCCGGCGTAACTGTTGAATTCAAAAACACCGCATGGGACGGCATCTTCGCCGGCCTCGACTCCGGCCAGTACGATGCAATCATCTCCTCTGTCACCATCACTGAAGAGCGCAAAGCAAAATATGATTTCACCGACGCCTACACCAGCATCGGCCAGATTCTCGTTGTGCCGAAAACTGATAAAACGTCTAAAACCATTGCAGACCTGAAAGGTAAGAAAGTCGGCTCGCAGATTGGTACGACCGGCACCATGGAAGTAAAAAAAGTAACGGGCGTAGAATCGAAAACGTACGATGAAATCGGCCTGGCATTCGAAGACATGGCTGCCGGCCGCATCTCCGGCGTTGTCTGCGATGAGCCGGTTGCCGCTCACTTTGCCCTGCAGAAACAGGAATACAAAGAGAAGTTTAAAATCGTCGGCAAGTCATTCACCAAAGAGGGTTATGGAATTGTTGTAAAAAAAGGCAACAAAGAACTTGTTGACCTCCTCAATAAAGGGATCAAGTCGGTTAAGGCAAAGAAACTTGATACCAAAATCCACACCAAATGGGTTAAGTAATATAACATGCATGGCCGGGGTGGCGATCTGCCATCCCGCCCTGCAGCCCACGTTATGTCAGACAATCAACCCACACAAACAGCAGTAGCCGTTGGCGATGGTGCGGCCATCCCCCACAAAAGTGATGCCGGCCTCTTTACCGCCTGGCGTATCGCCTTTTTTGGCTCGATACTTCTCTGCCTTTTTCTGGCCTTCGGTCGACCGGACCAGTACATGGCGATCTTCAAGTTCGTTCCGGAAGGTATCGTAATAACGTTCCAGGTTACTATCGGCGCTATCCTGCTGGCAATCGTCTTCGGCTTGATTGCCGGCCTCGGAAGAATATCGGCCAACCGCTACATTAACGGCATCGCGTCATTATATGTCGAGGTTATTCGCGGTATCCCGCTGCTGGTACAGCTCTTTTACATCTATTATGCGCTCGGCCGGTTTGTGAAGATCCCCGCAATTATGAGCGCCATCATCGCTATGGCCTTCTGTTACGGCGCCTACATGGCCGAGATCTTCCGTGCCGGTATCCAGTCGATTCACAAGGGGCAGATGGAGGCGGCACTCTCCCTCGGTATGTCCCGCCGACAGGCCATGCGTGAAATAATTCTACCTCAGGCGTTCAAGATAGTATTGCCCCCGATTGGTAATGAGTTCATAGCCCTGCTGAAGGACTCGTCGCTCGTTTCGATCCTAGCAGTCTCCGACCTGCTCCGCCGTGGTCGAGAGTACGCTTCCGAAACGTTCAACTATTTTGAAACCTACACCGTCATTGCTCTGATCTATCTGATTATGACGCTCTTCTTTTCCAAGCTGATCAGCATCATGGAGGAGAAACTCAATGACGGCCACTAGTCCTCCCATGATTGATGTCTGCGGGGTATCCAAGTTTTTTGGCTCCTTCCAGGCTCTGAACGACGTCTCGTTCAGCGTCCGTGATGGCGAAAAGGTCGTCATCATCGGTCCGAGCGGTTCAGGTAAAAGCACTATCCTCCGCTCAATAAACTGCCTTGAGACCATAGATCGGGGCCGGATAACGGTCGGCGGAAAAGACATCAGCAATCCACAGACCGATATCTGTAAAATCCGTGAAGAGGTCGGGATGGTTTTCCAGTCTTTCAACCTTTTTCCCCATAAGACGGTACTTGAAAATCTGACCCTCGCCCAGACCGTCGTTCGCAAGCGGAGCAAAAAAGATGCTGAAGATATTGCCATGGAGTTGCTGCGCAAGGTGAATATCGCCGAAAAAGCAGGTGCCTTCCCGGCCAAACTTTCAGGCGGTCAACAGCAGCGCGTGGCAATTGCCCGATCCCTGGCGATGAATCCGAAGGCGATCCTGTTTGATGAACCAACTTCAGCCCTTGACCCGGAGATGATCGGCGAAGTTTTAGACGTCATGAAAACCCTGGCGCGTGAGGGGATGACGATGGTAGTTGTTACCCACGAGATGGGTTTTGCCCGTGAAGTTGCCGACCGGGTTATTTTTATGGATCACGGCAAAATTATCGAAGAAGGCACGCCGGAGCATTTTTTTACAAGCCCGACCCATGAACGGGCAAAACTGTTTTTAAGTCAGATTCTATAGCTCTTGCGCTTAGCAGGAGTATTTAAACCAGGCAGGACACCACACACAGGAGGTAACACATGAAAAGCAGTAAAGTTTTGGCAGCGCTTGTAACATTGGGCCTCGCAGCAGCAGTAGCAACTCCGGCAATGGCATTGGAAAACCAGTTCAGCGGGTCATTTACATCGTATTATGATCTCTCGAACTACACTGCAGTTGGCGGCACTCCCGTAAAAGATGCGCCGACAGAGAACTACTTCGTACAGCGCGTTCGCCTTGGTTACACCGCAAAGGCGACTGAAGATGTCAAACTGGTAACTAAATTTGAGTTCGACTACGGCTGGTACGGCAACAGCTCCTATGCTCCTGGGGGGCGTAATCAGGGTGGTGCACTTGGTGCCGACAGCGTACAGATGGAAACCAAGAACCTATATCTCGACCTCAATGTAGTAAAGGGTCTGAATGTAAAGATTGGTATGCAGGGTAACTCTGACGCTTTTAAGGGTTTAATTTTTGATGCCGACATGGCTGGCGTTCTGCTCTCCCATGAATATGACAAAGCAAGTGTTAGTACCGGATTTTTCCGCTTTGGGGACAATACAAATGTGAGCACTTGGAGTAACATCGATACTATCGGCAAGTACACCCAGGACATGTTCTCACTTGATGGCAAGTACAGCATTTCTAAAGACTTGAAAATCGGCGCTGCGTATTACTATCTTGGGGACAACCGTGTTCCAGCGGCAACAGCAAAAGTTCATACCCTTGGCCTTAACGCTGAAGCCACTGTCGGCCCGGTAGCGCTGACCGGCTTTGCCCTAAGACAATTTGGTGATTACAACTCAACAAAAGACGCAGAAGGCTACGCGTTCAACCTTGGTGCAAAAATGCCACTGGGTGGCGGTACCGGCCGCACCGAGTTCCTTTATGCTTCCGGAGGAAACGATGGGAAATCCCTCTACATTCCCCAATCGCCAATTGGTTCTGAAGGCGGCGGTTTCTACGACAACGAAATGATCATGCTCAGCCGTGATAAAAATGCCTTCACGATCGACAACGCGATTGTCTATGACGCAAACAACGGCAACCAGGGCGTCATGTTCGCCTCAGCCGGTTACGACTACCCCTTCACACCGAAACTGTCCGGCAGTGCAAATCTCGGACTTGGCTGGGTTGCCAAAGATTTGGCAAATCATGACAGCAAATACCTCGGCACTGAATTAAACTGCGAAGTTAATTACAAACTCATGCCTTCAGTAACCCTTGGCGCTCGTGCCGGTTACGTTGTCCTCGGCGATTATTTCAAAAATACCGATGCCGGTAAAACTCCTGACGACCCGTACGACGTCAAGCTGATCGCTAAGTTCGCTTTCTAGTCCGCACCCAAGACCTCCGAGGTTTCTAAAACCTCGGAGGTCTGATTTTTTTGGTACTGCACCACACCCCATAAGCAAAGGAGACGCACATGAACTACAAAAAGATTTCCGCACTGTTGTTGACCGCAGCATTGGCACTGACTGTAACTGCCGGCTGCAAGAAGAAAGAAGAGGCACCGAAGGCTGAAGCACCGGCAGCAAAACCAGCCGGCGACACCATCAAAATCGGTTTCCTCGGCGCACTGACCGGCGACGTTGCCATGTTCGGCAAACCGACCCTCGAAGGGATGAAAATGGCTGCTGACGACATCAATGCTGCCGGCGGCATCCTCGGCAAGAAAATTGAAATCGTCGAAGCTGACAACCGTGGCGACAAGCAGGAAGGCGCTTCTGTTACCCAGAAACTGATCAGCCGCGACAACGTCATCGCCATCGTTGGCGACCCGACTACCGGCATCACCAAAGTTGCCGCGCCGATCGCCCAGAAAGCCGGTGTTCTTCTCATCTCTGCCGGTGCTACCGGCCCCGGCGTCGTTGAAAACGGCGACTTCATCTTCCGCAACACGCTGCTCGACAGCGTTGCCATCCCGGCCTGTATCGACTTCTTCGCCAACGACCTCAAATACAAGAAAGTTGCTATCATCACCTCCGATAACAACGACTACAGCGTCGGCTTCTCCCAAACGTTCCGTGATGCCGCCAAAGGCAAAGGCATTACTATTGTAGCCGATGAAAAAGTTAAAGACGGCGACAAGGACTTCAGCGGCCAGATTACCAACATCAAAGCCAAGAAGCCTGATGTCATCTTCTTCTCCGGCTACTACACCGAAGGCGCACTGATCATGAAAGAAGCCCGTAAACAGGGCGTTAAAGCCAATATGTTCGGCGGCGACGGCCTCTTCTCTCCTGAGTTCATCAAGCTCGGCGGCACTGCAGTTGAAGGTTCCATGTCAGCTCTCGGCTTCGCCCCTGAGCAGGCTTCCCCTGAAACAGCTAAATTCATCGAAGCATTCTCGAAAAAATTTGCCGGCCAGGTCCCCGGTCTGTTTGATGCACAGGGCTATGACGGCGTCATGATGATCGCCGATGCCATCAAACGAGCTAACAGCGCTGATCCGAAGGTATTCAAAGACGCCATGGCTTCCACAAAGAATTTCCAGGGCGTATCCGGCACAATCACTATCCGCCCGGGCCGCGAGCCGATCAAAACTCCTCTCTGCCTGCTGGCAGTCAAGGACGGCAAGTTTGCACTGAAAGCTAAAGTACCGGTAAAAATGGACTAAACTCTTTTCGGCTTACTCGTAACACGCAAAACGCCGTGCAACCATTACCGGGTGCACGGCGTTTTTACGTTCATCCAGAATATTTAGTTTCACGCAACGACATAACGAATAAATCTTACATCATTTGAATAACACGGAGACATAGAGAACACGGAGAAATCAAAGGCCTAAGATCAAAACAAAAGTACTTTTTTTTGTGAGCCATAAAGTTTCTTATTTTATCTGTAACTCTTAGATTTTACTCCGTGTTCTCCGTGCCTCCGTGTTTAAATTGCTTTTTCCGGGTTTATCCTGCGCTACATCGCCTCTTTCCCCCGCTCATTGGTCCGAATCTTCACGATATCATCAACGGTAGACACGAAGATCTTCCCATCTCCGGCATTGCCGGTATGGGCGTATTTCTGAATAACGTTGACGACTTCTTCGACCATTTCATCAACAACAACAACTTCAAGCTGGATACGTGGCATCAACTCCACCATTTCATAGACGACTTTATCCGCCGAGTTTTTGGCTCTCCCTTTGCCAAAGCCTTTGATTTCGGAGATTGTCACTCCCGGCAATCCTTCGATTTCATGGAGCTCTTCTGTTACTTCAAGCAGCTTGGACGGTCTGATAATCGCTTTTATCTCTTTCATAAATTCTCCTTGTGCGGTTTTTCACTTACATCTCTTCCTCGACCGTCCTCTTTTCAAACCAGCTGTATACCGCCGGGATAATCAACAGGGTCAGCAGGGTTGAGGTAACCAGGCCGCCTACTACAACCGTTGCAAGCGGCTTTTGTATTTCTGACCCTGCCCCGCCGGCAAACAACATCGGAATCAAACTGAAAATTGAAATTGACGCGGTCATCAATACCGGCCGCAACCGGTCGAGACTACCTTTCCTGATCGCCTCCTGTAGTTCAAAGCCTTCCTCGCGCAGTTGCGATATACGCGAAACCAGAACCAAGCCATTCAGCACGGCAACACCGAACAGTACCACGAACCCGACTGACGCGGGAACGGAGAGATACTGCCCTGAGAGGAAAAGGGCAAAAACGCCACCGATCAAGGCAAACGGCAGGTTCGAAATAACCAGCAGCGCCAGGCGAATGGAGCGGAACGTGGTGTAAAGCAGCAGGAGAATCAGGGCGATGGCCACCGGACCGATGATCATCAGCTTGCTCATGGCGCGCTGCTGGTTTTCAAACTGGCCACCCCAGGTAAGATAATAACCGGGAGGAAGCTTGACCTTTTCCTGTATCTTCTGCTTGGCTTCGGCGACAAAGCTGCCGATATCCCTGCCGCTGACGTTCATCTCAACACCGATTCTGCGAATACCATCCTGTCGGCTGATCTGCACGGGACCCTCGATCATTTTCACTTCCGCCAGCTGTTCGAGCGGTACGTTGATGCCGGTTTTAGTGGTAATCAGCAGATTTTTGATCGCTTCAAGTGAGTTCCGTTTTTCTTCCGGCAGACGCACCGTGATGTCAAAATTCCGGTTTTGCTCATAGAGTTGCGAGGCGGTTTTTCCGGCTACCGCAATTTCAATGACTTTCTGCACATCGCTGATATTCAGGCCATAACGGGCGATTCTGGTCCGGTCAATATTGACGGTAAGATAGGGCTGACCTTCTACCTTTTCCGCGTTGAGGTCCGTCCCGCCCCGGACTGTGAAAAGCACCTTGGCTATTTCGGTCGATTTTTGACTGAGCACGTCAATATCTTCGCCAAACAGCTTGACAATCAGTTGCGCGCGGGTTCCGGCCACCAGTTCGTCAATACGGCACTGGATCGGCTGACTGAATCCAAAACTGATCCCCGCTATCGTTTCCAGCGATGTGCGCATTTCATTCACCAGGTCTTCCTTGGAAATATCCCGTTTCCACTGTTCCACCGGTTTAAAAATGCCTACATAGCCGGTCTTATCCGGCCCTCTGGTATCCATGGCAACGCCGGTCTGGCCGGTGCGCCCGACGATGATATCGAGCTCGTCAAATTTTTTCAGCGTTGCCGCCGCCTGCTGATTCACCTCCATCGCCTTTGCCAGGGAAACACCGGGCAGCATGGCAATATCCATATCAAACGAGCCTTCATCCATCGCCGGGATAAATTCTGTGCCGAGCCTGGTCACCAGAAACAGGGATGCTATAAGGAAAGCAGCAGCGACACTCAAAATTACTTTTTTCTGGTTCATTGCATAGCCAAGAAGCGGCAGATACAACTTTGTTGCATACTTCATGATAAAACTTTCTTTTTCCGGATGCGGTTTCAGGAAGAGGATACAGAGCACCGGGATAACGAAGATGGAGAGGAACAGCGACGCCAGCAGCGCAATAGCAACGGTAATCGCCAGCGGTCCGAACATCTTCCCTTCGATCCCTTCCAGCGACAGGATCGGAATAAAGGTGATGGCGATAATCAACTCGCCGAAGATACTCGGCTTTCTTACCTCCATGACCGCCTTCAACACCGTAAACAGCTTGGGGTGTTTCCCCCCCTCTTCGCTCAGGTGGCGCTGAACGTTTTCCACCTGGATGATAGTCGTGTCGATGATCATACCGATGGAAATCGCCAGACCGCCGAGCGACATCAGGTTGGCGCTGATGCCGGCCAGTTTCATGACGATGAACGTCGCCATGAGCGACAGCGGCAGAGCTATCAGTACCACCAGGCTTCCCCGGATACTGTTGAGCAGCAGATACAGCACGACGAGAACGAAGATGGAACCTTCGACAAGCGCCTTGTTGACCGTGCCGACGCTCGCGTTGACAATATCGCTGCGGTCGTAATACGGCACAATTTTGATACCGTCCGGCAATATATTGTTGCTGTTGATCTCCGCAACCTTTTCTTTTATCCGGCGCACGACATCGCGGCTGTTTTCGCCGCGCAGCATCATGGTAATGCCGCCGACACACTCCTCGCCGTTCTTCATCGATGCGCCCATACGCACCGCTTCGCCGATCTTTACCTGGGCCACATCGCGGATGTAGGTCGGTGTCCCCCCCTGTGATTTCAGCACAATCGTTTCAATGTCGCTGATGTCCTTGATCAAACCAACGCCGCGTACAATAAACTGGTCCGTGCCCCGTTCGAGCACATTGCCGCCGACATTTTCGTTGTTACTGCCGATGGCCGAGTAGACATCGTCGACCGTCACAGCATATTTAACCAGCTTCTCCGGTGAGACAACCACCTGGTACTGCTTGAAATAGCCGCCATAGGAGTTTATCTCATTCACCCCGGCAACACCTTTCAGCTGCGGGGTGACGATCCACTCCTGAATCGTGCGCAGGTTGGTCAGGTAGGCGATTTTCTGCTGCGGATCAGTCGGCATCTTCCCTTCCAGTGTGTACTGATACACCTCCCCCATGGCGGTGCCGATCGGCCCCATGGCCACTGCAACCCCTTTTGGAACCTTCTCCTTCGCTTCGGCAAGACGCTCGAATACCAGCTGCCGGGCAAAATAAATATCAACGCTGTCTTTAAACACGATGGTGACGATTGACAGACCGAACTTCGTAACCGAACGCATCTGTTCAATGTCTGGCAGGCCGCGCATGGCCATCTCGATCGGGTAGGTGACATTCCGCTCGATTTCAATTGCGGAGAGTCCGTCCGCGTGACTGATTACCTCGACCTGAATGTTGGTTACATCAGGATAGGCGTCAATCGGCAGTTTCAGATAGGAATACGCCCCGAAGGTGATAATAAGAAGGGAGAGAAAGACCACCATCCCCTTCTGCCTCAGTGAATATGCGATTATTTTTTCTAACATTGGTTGTCATCTCCTGTGAACTTTGTGTCTTGTACCGCCATGGTATCAATGATTGTGTCCTTCAAGTTCACCTTTCTTCTGTTCTGCCTTGAGCATGAACGACCCCTTGATGGCATAACGCTCGCCCTCCTTCAGGCCGGAGACGATCTCAACCATACCGTTTGCTGCGCGGCCCGCTTCAATCGGGCGTACTTTGAACTCAGTACCACTGTCGGTGACGAAGAGAACCTTCTTCCCTTCCAGCTCCTGCACGGCATCTTCGGGAACAGCCAGTACCGGCGGCGCATCGCCCTTCAGCGCCAGCTCGGCAGTGGCGAACATCTCCGGCTTCAGCTTGCGACCGGGATTGGCAACCTCGATTCTTGCCTTTACCGTGCGGGTGGCCTGATCCACTGCGTCGGCAATGTGATTGATTCGCCCCCGGAATTTAAGATCAGGATATGCGCCGATGATGACGATGGCATTCTGTCCCTTGCTGATTTTGGACAGATCCTTTTCGTTGATGTCAACCATCACCCAGACCGAAGAGAGGTCGGCCACGGTGTAAAGGCTCTTTGACGGATCGGAGAGCTCACCGACGATGGCATGCTTCTCGGTAATAACGCCGCCGATAGGAGCACGGACCGACAGCAGCGGCTTATTACGATGTGCCCCTTCAAGTTCAGCCGTGGTTACACCGTAGAGTGACAGGCGCCCTTCGTCTGTGTGAAGCTCGGCCTCGGCAGTTTTGTAGTCGGTTTCGGCCAGCAGAATATCCTTGCGTGCGGCGATCTTCTTCTCCACCAACCCCTTGATGCGATCCATGCTGGACTGGGCCAGAGCAAGCTTGGTCTTTGACTGATTATAGCGATTGAGAGCCTCACCCAGTTCGACGCTGTCCAGAGTGGCAAGAGTCTGCCCGGCGGAGACGCTGTCCCCGAGAGAGACTTTTACCGTGACAATTTTTCCGCTGATGCGCGGAGATACATGGGCAATTTTGTCGGCATTTGCTTCCACCTTGCCGGTGGCGTTGATGGCACCGCCGAGACGGTGCTTTTTCACCGGAGCGATAACGACGCCGTTCTGCTTCTGCACTTCGGCGGTCATCTTTATAGCGCCCTCCTCACCATGCCCGTCATGCCCCTCACCCTCACCCGCATGGCCACCTTTCTCTTCCTTGTGTCCTCCACCCTCTTTTTCATCTGCATGACCGGCTTCTTTATGTGCTCCGGCTTTCTCTTCCGCATGGCCGGCTTCACTTTTTTCGGCATGCTCCGCACCACCGCTTTTGATGTTCATAGAACGATAGAGAAAGCCGCCCCCGAGGGCTACCGCCAGGATAAGACCGATACTGATTATTTTTTTGTTCACTTACCACCTCCGCTGAGTTCTGATGCCACTGCTGTTTCGAGCTTTGTAACGGCGAGACGCCTGCTCTGCTGCGCCGACAGGTAACCGTCATTCACTTCAAAGAATTTTTTCTGTTCGTCGATCACCGAAAGGATCCCTACTTCACCGAGACGGTACGCTTCCCGGGTCAGCTTCAGGTTTTCAGCCAACTGCAGCATGATTCCCTGCTCAAAAAGGGCGAGGATCTTTTCCGATGCCGAGAGAGTGGCATACGCGGATTCAACTTCAGCGGTAATTGTCCGCTCCAATGCCAGGTGGTGCGACCCGGCGGCATCCTGCCGGGCCCGGGCCGCGGCTTTCCCGCCACTGTTACGATCAAACAGCGCTATCGGCATGGACAACCGCACCCCCAGCTGCGTATCGTTACCGACTGATGACATGCCGCCCAATTCGGTGGCACTCCTCTGCCACTGCACGAAGAGTCCGGCGGTGAGATTGGGCTGCGCTTCCGCTGTTGCCAGGCGGGTTTCTGTTGCCGCCCGGTCACGTTCCCGCACAAGTGCCAATAAATCCGGACGAGAGGAAAGCGCCTGCGTTACGAGGGCTTCTCTGCTGTGAGAAAATTTTTCCGGTGATTGCGGCTCGGACACCATGACCTCTGATTCTTTCAGACCGCACAATGAGGCTATTCGGATGCGCAGCGAAATCCGCTCCCGTTCAATTTCCAGCACGCGGTTTTCAGCCCGTGCCAGTTCAACCTTCGTAATATTAAGATCCAGTTCGGGGATATCCCCGGCCGTGAAGCGTTCTCCGGCAATGGCGACCAGATCGCGATTCAGCTTTACCACTTCTGCCGCAAGACCCTGACGTTTTGCCGTCAGGGAGTACTCAAGGGCCAGTGTGGCTATTTCATCCTTCAGCAACCGGGCGGCATTTTCCCGCTGCTGCTGCGCAACTTCAGCTTCACGTTCAACAACTTCGCGGCGCAGCTGTAGTTTGTCATTCAGGGGAAATTCCTGATTCACCCCGATTGAAACGGCCTGTTCGTCAGGGCTGCCGGTCAGAGTCCCGGTAGAGCCCTGAAATTCAAGGGTCGGATTGCTGCGTATACCAGCCTGGATTGCCAGCGAACGCTTTGCCTCCGCCTCCTTGTCGAGCGCAGTCAGTTCGGCGTTATGCTTCAGGGCCAGGGCAACAATTTCGTTGATAGTACGGGGAACGGGTTCCGCAAAGACCGGCAGACATACAGATGCCGATAACAACAGAGCGAGAACAATCCCTCGTGATTGTGTAGAGCGGGTCACGGGTGAGCCTCCGGATTAATAGTTTAAATTTGTGACGGCAGCGTGCAGGCACGCGTAGGCCGTACATAGGGCGTTACAGTCAGCTTAGTACAGGTATGGGATTGTTAAACGTCTGCTGAATCAGGTGGAACGAAGAGAGAAAGGAAAACTTCGGGTAAGACGGTGAGCGGGGTAACTATGTGCAGATTTGCTATGACGGGCGTATAGACAAGCTGAAACCGTTGCATGGTCAATGGTGCATGACAGGCGCAGTTGACACATCTGCTGCAGCCATCGTCATCACTGTGCTGCTCATCAGGGGAACAGGGACATTCGTGAGGTGAGGTGACATCAGAGTATTGCGCCGGGGCACATGGAGCTGAAGCATGCCTATCCATGGCATGTGCATTGCCGCACACTCCATTGATGATGGCGGTCAGCAGAACGACCAGTATCAGCCGGGAAATGAATTTAAGAGGGATAGGTATTCGCATAAATAGTTTTGGGATAATGTCCAAATGACGTAAAACTGTCAAGAATATATTATGCGGGTATCTTTTTATCGGCAGATCCGAGAGGTAAATCCTACTTTGCCACATTCCATTCTCCCCCTCCCTAACCCTCCCCCGCTGGGGGAGGGGGCTTTAAAGCTCCTCCACCCAGCGGGGGGAGGTTGGGAGGGGGGAGGGAGTTGCCGTGATGCTAATGTGACAAAGTAGAATTATGATTTTGTATAAAGAGTGCTGTTTTTCATTGACATGCAGACGCTAAAGTATATACAAGACGCCTTCTTTAAGGCTGCTCACTTCAACTTTTCAGGACGTTAACCAGATGACCAGGAGCAATTCCTCCGGCATACTGCTGATCCTGCTGGCAGCCGTCCTCTGGGGCACTACCGGCACTTCCCAGGCGCTTGCACCTTCCGGAGCCCACCCGCTGACAGTCGGCGCCCTGCGTCTCGCGGTCGGCGGCGGAGCCCTGCTGCTGCTTGCTCTGGCCCGGGGCCAGATCACCAGAAGTTGTTTCAGAAATCCGGGCATTTCCCTGTTGGCCGCTCTCCTTGTTGCATGCTATCAACTGGCTTTTTTCAAAGCGGTCGCAACCACCGGCGTTGCTGTCGGCACCATGGTGGCAATCGGCAGCGGCCCGCTCTTTGCCGGGCTGTTTTCCCTGCTGTTTCATGCAGAGCGCCCCGACCGCCGCTGGCTGGTCGCAACGACACTGGCGGTAGCCGGATTACTGGTGCTTTTCATCCCTGCCCCCGGCAGCGTAACAGAGGTGAAGACAACCGGTGTGCTGCTGGCGCTTGCTGCCGGTGCATCATACGCAGGCTACACTCTTTCAATCAAACAGCTGCTGCCGGACAACTCATCTGACGCAGTTATCGCCGTGGTGTTCACCCTGGGTGGAATTTTTCTTGTGCCATTTCTTTTCAGCTCTGATCTCAGCTGGACGTTCACACCGGGTGGACTGTTTGTCGTACTGCATCTCGGACTGGTCGCCACTGCGCTGGCATATCTGCTCTTTGCCCGCGGCCTCCGTTCAGTTCCCGCCGTTCACGCGGTCACACTCTCTCTTGCAGAACCGCTTACTGCAGCGGCTCTTGGCATTCTTGTCCTCAGGGAGGGTTTAACGGCGACAGCAGCAATCGGCATGGGGTTGGTGTTAGCCGGATTGGTGGTTCTGGGAACGACCCGGAGTAAAAGCACGGGGAAGTAGTATCTGTTCTGTTACACCGGTCAATAGATGAAGCCACACAACCAGAGCGGCATTCTCCTTCCGTGCCACATTTACACTAAAGCTGCACACGCAACAAACGCCCATTAGGGGTCAGCCCATTAGCGCCGGTCCATTAGGGTCCAGTCCATTAGGGGTCAGCCCTTGACACGAGACAACTTTGTTTCAAACCAAACTATTTCCTTCTTTAGAGAATCATCCGTTTTCAAATCCATCATCATTCGTTGATATGCCTTAGCAACTGCAAAACCACTCATTCCGCCAAGTTGATCTCCTATTTGTCGATTGGTCTCAGCAACGTATCTCTTCATCAAATAGATGCACATTTTCCGCAAATCGTTTCGATCTGTGTTCAGGAGTGCCACCACCAGTAATGTGTTGACCCGTTTTTCTGAATTCAGGTTTACCCAC
>JBMOEI010000013.1:0-106753 GCA_049318985.1 Desulfuromonadaceae bacterium | reverse complement strand
TAGTTGGCCTGACCGGCATTGCCCATCTGGCCGACGACAGAGGCAATATTGACAATGCGGCCGTAACGCTGCTTGCTCATGACTTTAAACGCAGCTCTGGTGCAGAGAAAGGCACCTTTCAGGTTAACGTTAAGAACTGCGTCCCAATCATCCTCTTTCATGCGCATCAGAAGGCCATCACGGGTAATGCCGGCATTGTTCACCAGAATATCAACACGCCCGAATGCACCGGTAGCCGCTTCAATCATACGCTCTACATCAGCCGGAACTGTTACATTACCGACAACCGCCAGCGCTTTGGCCCCTGTCGCCTGTAACTCGGCAACAACCGCTTCTGTAGACGCCTGATCCATATCAACGGCCACAATAGCGGCACCTCTGGCAGCAAGAGCAAGTGCTATACTTCTGCCGATTCCGCGCGATGCTCCGGTGATGACTGCAACTTTCTCTTTAGGCATGACTACTCCTCTCTGGATTTCGATATGCTAATTATTTTTATCAGCAAAAGCGGCCTTCAGTTCTGCTTCAGTAACCAGCTTTCCATCAACAAACGCCTTGGCATTAAAAATCCAGATACCACGTTTGCAGCCGGTTGCCTCAATTTCCAGGCTAAGCTGATCACCCGGTATAACCGGTTTCCTGAAGCGGGCGTTATCTATGCCGGCAAAGTAGGTCACCTTGGAGCGCACACTCTCATCTGACGACATGATGGCAAGTATGCAGGCAGCCTGCGCAAGCGCTTCAATGATAAGAACTCCCGGCATAACCGGATGACCGGGGAAGTGTCCGGGAAAGAACGGCTCATTCATGCTGACATTCTTTATGGCGACAATTCGCTTGCCCTGTTCCAACTCCGTGACACGGTCCACCAGTAAAAACGGAGGGCGGTGAGGCAGTATTTTCATAATGTCGTTAATGTCAAGCATACCTGGTCTCCCTTCTTAAAATTCGACAGATTCAGATTGTGGCCGCTTTCACTCCGGCGCAGTCTTCAATATTACCAATTTCAACCTCTTTGGAAATACGCTTGACCAGTCCGGACAAAACCTTTCCGGGTCCTAATTCAATGAATTTTGATACCCCCGCAGCGGTCATGGCAACCACCGATTGTTCCCATAGAACCGGAGCGCACACCTGAGCAACCAGCAGGTCACGGACTCGACCTTTGTCGCCGTTGGCTGTTGCTTCAACATTGCTGACAACAGGGTTGATCATGTCACTGTAGGTGATGGCGTTCAGCACTGTGGCAAGTTTTTCAGCAGCCGGTTTCATCAATGCACAATGAAAGGGGGCACTGACAGGCAGCAGCATGGCTTTTCTAAAACCACGCCCCCTGGCTATTTCGATTGCACGGGCAACGGCGGCCACCGAACCGGCAATAACGATCTGGCCGGGAGAATTATAATTGGCCGGTGAGACAACGTCACCTTCAGCCGCCTCGCGACAGATATCCTCCAGCACGTCACGCTCCACACCAAGTATGGCAGCCATTGTGCCGGTACCGACAGGAACGGCCTCCTGCATATATGTCCCACGGGCACGCACGGTTTTTACCGCGTCAGCGAATGAAAGTGCTCCGGAGCAGACAAGGGCGGAATATTCACCAAGAGAATGACCAGCCAGATAGTCAGCCTTCAGTCCGGTCTCCTGCTGAGCGACCTTCAAGACAGCAATACTGGCCGTCAAAATTGCCGGCTGTGTATTTGCGGTCAGCTTGAGATCGTCATCACTCCCTGAAAAGCAGAGTGCGGACAGCTTGAAGCCGAGCGCATCGTCAGCCTCCTCAAACAGATGTCGCGCAGCTGCGAATGTTTGAGCCAGTTCCTTTCCCATACCGGAATACTGAGAACCCTGACCGGGAAAAATGAATGCGGTTTTAGACATAAACGAAATCCTTGTGACGTGAGAATTAAATGCTGCCTACCAGTTGACAAGAGCAGACGCATACGTGAATCCCCCGCCAAATGCAACCAGCAGCAGCGTACTGTCAGACCTGATAATTCCTTGACGGTTCGCTTCATCAAGTGCCACGGGAATTGAGGCTGACGAGGTATTACCATATTTATGAAGATTAATGAACAATCTCTCGGGACCGAGTCCGAGACGTTTCGCGGTTGCATCAATAATACGGCGATTAGCCTGATGAGGAATCAGAAGAGAAATATCGGCCGGAGTCAGTCCATTCGTATCGAGCGCTTTCATGACAGCCTCCTCCATACCACGAACAGCATGCTTAAAGACTTCATTCCCTTCCATCCTCAGATAGTAGAGCCGTTCATCAATAGTGTGACTGTCGGCAGCAGTATTGCGACTGCCGCACCCCGGTTGATACAAAAGATTCCAGAAAGCTCCATTACTGAACGTGTGGGTTGAGAGAAGTGAATGGCTGCCCTCAGAGGCTTCCAAAACAACCGCTCCGGCACCGTCACCAAAGAGAACACAGGTATTGCGGTCCTGCCAGTCAACAATACGGGACAGGACTTCAGCACCGATGACAAGTATTTTTCGTGCAGCACCTGTACGAAGAAATTTTTCAGCGATTGACACACCATACAGAAAGCCGGAGCAGGCCGCCGAAAGGTCAAAAGCGGTGGCATTTGCGGCACCAAGAAGGTCTTGAACAAGACATGCGGTTGAGGGAAAAGGAAAATCAGGGGTAACGGTGCCGATAATTATAAAATCTATCTCTTCAGGATGGGTACCGGCCATTTCCATGGCTCGTCGTGCAGCTTCAGCAGCAAAGGTTGACGTATATTCGCCGGTAACCGCTATGCGCCGTTCCTTGATACCTGTTCTCGACGTTATCCATTCATCACTGGTATCAACCAACTGTTCAAGTTCTGCATTAGTGACGATTTTTGCGGGTAAAGCCGAGCCGGTTCCGGTTATTCTCACGTTCACGACTCGATCTCCGTTATGGCAGCTGCGGGAGTCTGGCTGTCGCTGCGCATCAAAACCGAACAGTTCTCGGACAGCTTTTCGGAAACATGTTCCGATACACCGTTTTTAGCGTATTCATGAGCAAATTTGATGGCATTTTTGATCGCTTTGACGTTTGAGCCGCCGTGGCATATCATGCCGACACCATTGATCCCGAGTAGTGGCGCTCCACCATATTCGGCATAATCAACAATTTTTTTAAACCGGTCGAAGGCGCCGCGCACAAACAGGTAACCGATTTTGGAAATCCAGCTCTTGACGATCTCTCTTTTCAGCATTTTACCGGCAGCGTCAGCCAGGCCCTCGGAAAGCTTCAGCACAATATTTCCCACAAAGCCATCACAGACAACGACATCAACCGCACCGGCAAAAATATCACGTCCTTCAATATACCCGCAATAATTAAGCGACGTTTTGCGCAGGAAAGCGTTCGTCTCCCGTGTCAGCTCATTACCTTTTGAATCTTCCTCACCATTGGAAAGCAGACCAACTTTCGGCGATGCTATGCCCATGGCATAGCGGGCATACACCTCACCCATGATAGCAAACTGAACAAGATGAAGCGGCTTGCAATCGACATTGCCACCAATGTCAAGGACCAGCGTCTGCCCTTTCAGAGTTGGAAACAGCTGCGCAATGGCGGGACGCTCAATGCCGGCAATCCGTTTCAGAACAAACATGCCGGAAGCCATTGTTGCACCGGAATTCCCGGCACTGACAGCAGCACATGCCTTACCGTCCTTGACGAGTTCAAAAGCGCGACGCACGGAAGAGTCACGCTTTTTCCTGACCGCATCAGAAGCGGAATCATGCATACCGACGACTTCGCTTGCATGAAAAATATCGATATCAAGTCCGCTGACCGAATGCCTGGCCAGTTCGGCCTCCAGGCGACCTTTATCACCGACAAGGGTAACCGGCAGACCGAATTCCCGGCACGCCTCAACGGCACCGGTAACTTCAACAACCGGTGCATTGTCGCCACCCATTGCGTCAACGGCAACTCTCATACTTTTGGCACGTGGCACAGGGGCAAGTCCCTAGGCGAGTGCTGAAGAGACGTCAATAACCTCTTTACCCTTGTATGTACCACAGGCGAGACAGGCACGATGCGGCAGTTTTGCCGCTTTGCACTGAGGGCAGATGGAGAGTGAAGGGGTCGTTAAAAAATCATGCGCCCTTCTCATATTTTTGCGGGATTTGGAAGTCTTTTTCTTGGGTACAGCCATGGTGTTTCTCCTTTTTCCAGTGAAGCACGCTAACGTGTCACCGCTCTATGGTACGGATATTTTAAAATCCTTAAGCGCATTGAATGCCAGTCGTACCGGTTCTTTGCTGCATGAACAGCTTGAATTATTTAAATCTATGCCACACTTATGACACAATCCCTTGCAGGCCTCGCTGCAAAGCGGTTTTGACGGAATCTCCATCGCCACCTGTTCCTCTATTTCATGTGTCAGGTCTATATCATCTCCGGAGTATGTCGATGACATCAAATCCATCTCGCCCAACTCAAACTCATCTTCAGTTGAGGCTGCAACGGCCGTTTCTTTACGAAAAAACAGGGTAAAGCCGGTATCAACAAACGAGGTATAGTCAGCAAGACATCGGGAGCAGCAAAGGGCCAGAGGGGCCGTAATTCTCCCCGTAACCCGGATGTTCTTAAATTCACGGACAACAGTTATATCGCCCTGTATATTTCCGGTAATGCTGCAGCCGTCAACATTCTGTATTGATACAAGAAGAGGAAATGCTGCAACCGGTTCATCGATATGAAGCAGATGCGGCGTATCTTTGATGTGGTCTACAATCAGTTTCACAGGCGCCACCGCAGAGCAGAGAGACTTTAATTTAAAGCAAGTCAGTATATAGAATATGATTAATTTGTCAAGAAATTTACTGACAAGCCATTTACGTGCCGGTGTCTTGAATTACTGATGCCTTGAAGTACATCTGCCGTAACATTCCAACTGATCCCGGACGAACCGGGCAGTATCGTCTTGAATCATGCCCCAGTCAAAACGCCATCCCCAATTTCCGAAGGCGGTTCCTGGAACATTCATGCGTGACCCGGAACCCTGCCCGAGCAGATCCTGCAAAGGAACAATGGTCGTATTGGCAACGGACATAAAAACGGTACGAAGAAGAGCTTCAAGGGGCTCTTTACCATGATTCCCGATATATAAATCAACCCTGGCACGCTGACTCTCTGATAACGAATGATACCAGCCGGCGGTTGTATCATTGTCATGAGTCCCTGTGTAGGCCACGCAATTATTTTGATAGTTATGCGGCAGGTAACCGTTTGATGCACCGGAATCAAAAGCAAACTGCACTATTTTCATTCCGGGAAAATTATAACGATCGCGGAGCGCAACGACTTCCGGTGTAATGACACCAAGATCTTCAGCAATAACCGGCATCTTGCCGAGAACAGTAGAGAGAACGTCAAAGAGAATCGCTCCGGGAGCGGTTACCCAGGTACCCTTTATCGCAGTTTTTTCTTTGGACGGTACATGCCAGGCAGCCTCAAACCCCCGGAAATGATCAACACGAACAACGTCAAAAAGCTCGAACATTGAGCGAAAGCGCTCGATCCACCACGTATATTTCCGGCGCCCCATTTCATCCCAATCATACAGGGGATTGCCCCATAACTGCCCGGTTGCACTGAAATAATCGGGTGGGACACCGGCAACCACCGTCGGCTTCCCCTTCGAATCAAGCAGAAACAGTTCCCGATGGCTCCAGACATCAGCAGAATCATACCCGACAAAAATAGGGATATCACCGATAATGGCAATCCCTCTGGCAGAGGCGTAGGTCCTTAACTGTCGCCACTGCCTGAAAAACTGCCATTGAATATATTTCTGAATGCCTATTTCAGGGCCAAGTTCAACAGAAAATTTTTCATACTTTTCCGCCGTCAGAAGGGCCGCCCCCGCAGGCCATTTATCCCAGGATTTACCATTGTATTTCTGCTTTAACGCCATAAACAGGGCATAATTATGAAGCCAGGGGGTCGTGTTACAGAATTCCCAGAACTCCGGCTTGAACGGTGCTGCAGCGTTTGCTAAAAACCGGACCGCCGCTTCCTGCAGCAGCTTCGTTTTATATTCTGAAACGGCCTCAAAATCGACAGCAGTATGCTTATTGCTCTTTTTGTATCTGATTTCTGAAAGATCACCATCGTCGGCGACCTGATCAAGATCTATCAGCAGCGGATTTCCGGCAAACGCTGAAAATGCCGAATACGGAGAATTCCCGCACGCCGGTGGTGACAGTGGCAGCATCTGCCAATACGACATCCCCATATCCGCCAGCAGATCAACAAACCGGCGGGCATCTTTACCCATTGCACCGATACCGCCCGGCCCCGGCAATGAGGTAAGGTGCAACAGCACGCCACACCCCCTTTTGTCAAACATGGTGCCTCCCGCTTTTAACAACCTGTATTTTCTGAAAGCGCCAAACCTTCCAAAAGCCCGAAATCGCTCACCTTCAAACGTTTAAAACCAAATGTGTCCATCACTGAAGTAATAATTATCAGGCCGGCAATGATCAGGTCTTCCCGCCCTTTTTCCAACCCTTTTACTGATAGCCGCTCCGATGGACTGAGCAGTGAAAGACGCTGAAATATCGAACCGATATCGTTACGGCAAACCGTAAAGTTATTTACCGTACGGTAATCGTACTCAACCAATTCAAGTTTTATTGCCGCCACGGTTGTCGCGGTTCCGGCTGTTCCGACAAGTTCGGCTTCTTCAGAAAAAAGTATTCCAGCAGCAGAAAGATCATCCCCCAGCTGGTTGATTACCGATTCTACGCGCGCGCTCATTTCAACATTCGTCCGAAAGCCTTCTGTAAGCCTGACCACACCGATCGGCATACTTTTTATGAAGACAGGCTTTCCACCTGATGAAACCGTAAATTCAGTACTACCCCCACCGACATCCAGTACTACCAATGTTTTTGGTTCTGAATCCAATGCGGACAATACCCCCGCCAGTGTCAGCCGCGCCTCTTCTTCACCATCAATGACAACCAGATGTATACCGGTTTCCTGCAGGACTTTTTCGACGAACACGCGGCCATTTAGTGCATCCCGGACCGCACTGGTTGCAGAAGCCCGAACCTGCTTCACACCATAGTCACGCAGAATCGCGGAAAATCTTCCCAGACAGGCCAGACCGCGCGCCTGCGCCTCGACTGACAAACCATATTCATCGCTGAAACCACCGCCGAGCCGAACAACCTCACGCTCAACGTGAACAGGGATAATTCCTCCGGACGAACGTTCTGCAATTAATAGACGAGCCGTATTAGTCCCGAAATCAATAGCGGCACAATAATTTTTCATCCCGCATTTCCTTTTAAAAGAACGATGCACTTCCATTTCTGCAGTGCGCAACAGAAAGAGAAGTGCATAAAATTTGTATGACCTCAGGCAGAGCAGGGGTTTACCAGGATGGTTTATCCAAGCACCATTTCCTTCAGTTCCTTGCCGACTTTGAAAAAAGGAAGTTTTTTGGGGCTCACCTTGATAGGCTCACCGGTTTTCGGATTTCGTCCGGTATACGTGCCATATTCCTTGATCACAAAACTGCCGAGGCCCCTGATTTCGATACGTTCGCCCTGTACCATCGCCTCACTCATCGAGGAGAAAATCATATTTACCAGCTCTTCAGCACGCTTGACCGGTAAATCTTTTTTCAGGGCCAACTGTTCAATAAGTTCAGATTTATTCATAGAAACCCTCCATGTTCGTAGCCGTCACGGCTTATATCAACAAATAAACGCTAAATATAAAACAAGAATACCGGATAATACGACAATCAGACTGTTAATGACAAGATTTATTCAAATATTTTTTAAAGATAACAGCGGCATCATCCGGACGGCCAAGCTCCTGAAGGATGACGTAAAGTTTTTCGGCCGCCGGACGGGCATACGGCGTCTGCAACAGCTCGACATACAGATTGACGGCACTCTCATGGTCACCGGTCACTTCAAATATATCAGCACGCATCAACAGAGCCTCACCCGCCATTATAGTACCGGAAACCATCGCTTCAATGACGGTTATGGCATCCTGAAAGCGGTTACCCTCACGCAGCACAAGCGCCAGATTCAGCCAGGCGAGCGCATTTCCGTCATTTAGCTGAATGGCCGCACGAAGCTGCTGCTCAGATTCACGGTCATGGCCAAGCCGGTGCAGCAACTTCCCCTTTTCGTAGCAATAAATATCACGCGGGATCAGAGCGCTGCATCTTTCAAGCGCAGCTAAGGCTTCATGATGTTCATCCTGACTTGCGGCAATGAACGCTGTCGCAAAATCCTCTCCCAGGTCGGCATATCGCTGACACTGTTCCGCCGGTAACTGCTGGATCAGCAGCTCATAATATTCCAGCAGCGGCAGGGAATGATCCGAATTTTCACTACCGGAAGGGGCACACCCTGAAGAGCTGCTGCACGAATTACATGAAGAAGATTCTGCCATCGGCTCTTCCTGATGATCATCCTTCTCAGCGTATTGTCGCAGCAGCAGATCCGCCTTTTCCCGGATCACCCGGTCAGAGGTCAATGTTTTTGCGAGTTCCAGATGGTCAATTGACTTGGCAACGTCTCCGTGCGAATGGGCGAATTCCGCCTCAAAAAGATTACGTTCAGCCAGCCTGAGATTCGCCGTGGCTATCCGCTCTTTGAATACAGTTTCAAGCTCGCCACCGGCACTCCGTTGCAAGCCATCCTCGTAATACGTTCTGGCATCAAAAAAACTATCTGATTCCAGACAGTTGTCACCCTTCGCGAGAAGATCCGACGGGGACTTTGAAAACCATTTGCTGATAAAATTCACGGAAATACCTTTCTACCTGCAGAGTAACGTGACACTTTCAATATGAAACGTCTGGGGAAACATATCAACCGGAACAGAGGTAACAACCCGGTACCCGCAACCCGAGAGCAAACCGCAATCCCGTGCGAGAGTGCTGGGATCGCACGAAACATAGATAATTTTACCCGGCTGCAATCGGGCAATACCGGCAACAACGTCGTCGGCGCCTGAACGTGGCGGATCAAGTAACACAGTGTCAAATGTATGCCCCTGAGCAAGAAGCCGCGCAACACCGGAGGCCGCATCATCACAAAAAAAACTGACATTTGCAACCTTGTTGATGTCCCGATTATGTTCCGCTGCCAGAACAGAGGCGGCATTCCCCTCGATTCCGACGACCGAGGCAACTTCAGCGGCGAGAGGAAGTGAAAAATTCCCATTGCCGCAATAGAGATCAAGGAGACGCTCAGCAGGTACAAACTCTCCCAACCTGCGTATGACGGCAAGCATGGAGGCGTTCTGACGTTGATGGACCTGGGCAAAGCCGCCGGGTGGATACGTAAGCTCCACCGGTTTTTGGGCAGGATCCGCGTGATTCATCCGGTAGCTGATTGCGGATTCACCCCATATTTTTTCACCGGACTCATGATGCTCCGTTCTGACAAAAAGCCCGGTGCATGGCCATAAATCACCTGTTTTAGAATATAAGTATTCCCTGCTTTTCCGGGTAATACTCCCGCTTTGATGGATAAAGACAATGACTCCGCTGTCACCGGCATCGACAGTGAGCCGAGTAACCGCCTCGATACCGGGATACGCCTGGAGTACCTCTCTGAAACAGTTCAACGTCTGATTGATTACGGGAGCGGCAACGGGGCAGCCGCCAGCGGCGTCCTCCACCTGATGGGTACCCTGCCGGTAAAAGCCGATAGCTGTTTTTCCCTGTTGGATGGCGACCTTGAACTGGAGACGATTACGGTAGCCGTAGGTCATATCAGCCGGCACCACATCTTCAATACGATCTGCCGGAACGCGTGCTCCCCGCCAGAGTGTTTCTGCCAGAATATTCCGCTTCTGTTCAAGCTGCGCGGTGTAACTGATATGCTGCCAATGGCACCCGCCGCAGCGGCCGAAAACTGCACACTCCGGAGTTGTCCGTGCAGGAGAAGAGGTCATTATTTCTGCTATAGAGGCGGTACAGTACGATTTTTTCCGGGATGTGATCCGGAGGGTGACTTCATCGCCGGGACAACTGAAGGGTACAAAACAGACCTTGCCGTCAATCCGGCAGACGCCGTTGCCGCCAAAGGCAAGCGTATCAATAGTGGCAACGGGCAGTGTCACGCTACGCCCGGGCTCTTTGCATGTGCGGGGCCTTTTTCATGCATTTCTGATACTCGCTGCGCACAAAGCCGGGGGCAAAGCCGGGTGAGGATAAATAGGTCACTGAAGTTTCATGGAAGGCGTCGGTCAGCCGGGTACGAACTGTTGCTATCTCTGCTTCCGGCACAGCCATTTTTTCTAACACCCTCTCAAATCTGACTGCTGTTCCCAGCTTACCGACCGCAGCGCAGTACTCTTCAGCACTTTCAAAATAACTCTGCTCCAGCGGAATATCACAACAGGCGAGCAGTTTCACATGATAGTAACCGCCAAAGTAATGGCGTGTCTGATCAATCAGCGTAACAGTGAGCGCCGCACCGAGAGGTATCGTTTCAAGAATCACAGCGCACCCAGAAGCGTGTGCATTTGTGGAATAACCCGGACGTCCGGCAGACGGGACGCTGCCAACTCCTGAAGATGAAAAATGCGGGCAGCGGCAATGCCGACTCTGCCGTCCGGGAGAGAGAGCGGCTGCAGAAAGAGCGGCAGCGCTGCATCAACAGAAGAGATCAGTTCGCATACCTGCACCATTTCACTCTCAGTCGTATCCTCACCCACCACAACTTTCACCGAGACATTTGTGCCGGAACACTCACGGAGAAAAAGTGCATGAAGATCCCAGAGCTGCTCCGTACAAGCGGCGGTTGACGGGAGTTTCATATCCATGCTGATATAATCTACGAATTCCTTTACCTGTTGCAGGGCTGCCGGCAAGGTGCCGTTTGTTTCAAGATGGATCGGCAGGATTTTTCTGACCTCCGGAAACCACTCCGCGAGCGCATCAGCATGCAGGAGCGGTTCCCCGCCGGTAAAACTGACCGAATGGTGTGCCGACGGCAGCTGCAGGAGCCAGTCGTGTAACAGTGCTGATACTGACTTGAGTGTTACCGGCTGCGGGAGAATGCGGAATGTCCCTGACCCTGGCTTTGTTTCAACACGGCAGATATCTGATTTTGCAAAATCAGTGTCACAGTAGCGACAGTCGAGATTGCATTCCATCAAACGGACAAAAATCTGGCGACGACCTGCCAGCATCCCCTCACCCTGAATCGACGAAAATATTTCGCTGATGTAAAGCGGTTCACTCATAATAGCGGGCGGAGGCGTTATCAGACTCCCAGACAGTAATCGAATCAACTTTAATGTTGTCGTTATTCATCCGTTCGGAGATGCGTTGATACAGATATTTTGAAATGTGCTCCGATGATGGGGAAATCTCGCGGAAAGCCGGATTGTCGTTGAGATATTTGTGATCAAGCTCGTTAATGATTGCGCTCGCCTCTTTCTTGAGAATTTTAAAATCGATGCCAAGGCCGGCTTTATCCAGTTCACGGGCAGTCACCGCCACCTCTACCTTCCAGTTGTGGCCATGCAGATTTTCACAATCGCCCTGATAATTAACCAGATTATGTGCGGCAGCAAAACTGGTCCGGATCGTCAGCATATACATTATTAAAACTCCTCTGGAGAAAATTAAAGAATCCGGGCTGATACTACACAAAAAAACGGGCAACCACAAGGGCTGCCCATCATATTCACAAAGAAAGGTAAAATCACTGCTGCGAAACTGCCAGCGCCTGCTTGATATCGGCAATAATATCATCCACACATTCGATGCCAACGGAAAGACGAATAAAATCTGCCGTCACTCCGCTCGCAACCTGCTCTTCAGCAGAGAGCTGCTGATGGGTGGTTGACGCGGGGTGGATAACAAGCGATTTGGCATCACCGATGTTCGCCAGGTGCGACAGCAGCTTGACGTTATCGATGAATTTCCTGCCGGCCTCCATGCCACCTTTGATGCCAAAGCCGATGATGGCGCCCTCTCCTTTCGGCAGATACTTGAGCGCCCTGGCGTGGTCCTTGTGGCTTGCCAGACCCGGATAATTAACCCAGGCAACATCGGGATGGGCTTCGAGCCAGCGGGCCACCACGCGGGCATTTTCAACGTGGCGCGCCATCCGGACATGGAGGGTTTCAAGTCCGAGAATAATCTGGTGTGAATTGAACGGAGAAATGCAGGCTCCCATATCGCGAAGCAGAGAAACCCGCATCTTGATAATATAGGAAATAGCGCCGAGCGCATCCCAGTATTTAAGGCCGTGATAGGAAGGGTCCGGCCCGGTGAATTCCGGAAATCTGCCGTTATTCCAGGGGAATTTCCCACCATCAACAACGGCGCCACCGATACTGGTGCCATGACCGCCAATGAATTTTGTCAACGAATAGACAACGATATCGGCGCCATGATCAAGCGGCTTAAACAGAAACGGCGTGGTCACGGTATTATCAACCACGTACGGCAGACCGGCCTGATGGGCAACTTCAGCAATCGCTTCAAAATCATCAACATTGTTTTTGGGATTGCCGACCGACTCGCTGTAGACCAATCGGGTATTGCCGTCGATCGCCTGGCGGACGTTTTCCGGATTTGAGGTATCGACAAACTTGACCGTAATGCCAAGCCTGGGGAGCGTGTAATGAAACAGGTTATAGGTGCCGCCGTAGAGATAATTGGTGGAGACGATGTTGTCACCCGCCTTGGCGATATTCAGCACCGCATAGGTAATAGCGGCCTGCCCCGAAGCAACAACAAGAGCGGCAACACCGCCATCAAGAGCGGCAAGCCGCTGCTCAAGGACATCCGTTGTCGGATTCATCAGCCGGGTATAAATATTGCCGAATTCCTTGAGGCCAAAGAGGTTGGCAGCATGTTCAGAGCTCTTGAACACATACGATGTGGTTTGATAGAGCGGTACCGCACGTGAAAGTGTGGTCGGGTCGGGAGTCTGGCCGGCATGCAGGGTAAGCGTTTCAAATGAATGTTTTGTCTCAGACATAAATCCTCCTGAATTGTATGACTATATTTGCATTGGAACAATACTGTTTACACGTAAAGGAGTCAAGTTTAAAACATCGGTTTCTTCTGTTTAATGTGTACCTACCAGCCACCGGTACAAATTCCCATGGTCATCCCGTGGAGAAGAGTGTATGACTGTCCGCCACCGGTCTTCGAAGCGACATCGCAGCGGTAAAATTCTTCAAAAATCCGCTTCAATTCTCTGCGGGTGAAATTACGCGCCTGCGCAACGGTTTCCCCCAAAAAATAGGCATTAATCGAGAGTTCACTGCCAATGTCCGACTGCGACATTTTTTTATCAAGGAGCTCTCTGACCCGCCATAATTTGCGGAAGTGACTGGTGAGAGCACCAATGATCATCGGTGCGTCCTCGCCGTGCAGGAACAGGGTGTCAAGGCATTTAAGCGAACCCGGTACATCACGCAGACTGAGAAATTTAGCCAGCTCAAAGGCGGTAAACGCCTTGCTGCTGCTCGCCATGATCCGGACATCATCTACGGTAATGCGCTGTTTCTCACCGGCATAGACCACCAGTTTTTCAATTTGTGAGCTCAATTCCTGCAGGTTGTTGCCTATCAGTGCTGCCAGCAGCTCTGCAGCTGCCGTTTCAAAAGGTTTTCCGTGCGTCACCGCTTCGGTTTGTATAAACCCCGACAGCTTATTGTCGTAAAAGCGCTTATACTCGACAAGAACGCCATGTTTTTTGAATTCCAGAAAAAACTTCTTGCGCTGGTCAATCTTTGTTCCGCTAAGCAGCAGGCAGGTGCCTGGCGAAGGTTTCAGTATGTACGGCAGTATGATTTCGAGCGCGTCTGCCTTCAGCTGCTCGGCCCGCTTCACGAGTACCATGCGTCGCTCTGAAAACATCGGCAGCGTCTGGGCGGCGTCAACAATATCCACCCCTTTCGACTCATTTCCATAGTAGACATTGAAGTTGAAGTCTTTGAGCGACGGGTCAATGGCCTTGGCCTGCATCATGGTGACAGCACGGTCAACCAGAAACTGCTCATCTCCATATAAAAAGCAGACCGGCGGTAATATGCCCTTTTTCAGCAACGCTTCGAATTCCTGAGGTGTCATGGTTAATACGACTCTTCAATGGCAGTAATAAATTTGTGGGCAAGAATACGTGCTGCGGCATCAAGCGCCTGATCTTCAGCGTTACGCTGCAGGGCAATGTCATTATGTGCCGGATACTGCCTGGAGCTTTGGATCTGCCCTTTCCAGACAGGGAGCAGCTGCCCCTTTTTATAGGCTTCAAGCTCAACAGACAGGTACAGTTTATATTCGCGAACTTGATCCTGGGCGCTATACGAAGCCGCTCCGCTGGAATAGGAAATTAATTTTGCTTTCATGGAGAGGTCGGCTGATTCCGGACTTTTTGCAGGATTCAGACCGCGAAGAGCGTGCAGCTCATCATAAAACGCTCTTCGCAGTACCGTTTGCGCGGTCGGACTGATACTCTCGTTACTGAAGAAAGGGACCCAGATATTCTGAAAGTTCTCCTTTCGGTTGGTTGGCGAGTTCGTCAGATGGTAGCCGCATCCGCTCAGAGTAACCAGTATCAGAGTACAGAGTAAAATTTTACTCCAGATCCTCATCATCATTCCCTAACCGACCACGATATTGACCAGCTTGCCCTGGACACAAATAACTTTACGAACAGTCAGGCCGGCAATAAACGCTGCGACCTTTTCATCAGCAAGAGCCTGAGCCTTAAGCTCATCTTCACCGGTACCTGCGGCGACGGTCAGCTTGGAACGCAGCTTGCCATTGACCTGCACGACTACCAGCAGCTCCTCATCAACGACCGCATCCGGATCATACACAGGCCAGGCGGTCTGCGACAAAGGCTGCACATTGCCCATTCTCTCCCAGAGCTCTTCAGTGATATGAGGAACCAGCGGCGACATCAGGAAAATGACACTCTGAAGCGCTTCTTTCATAACCGCCGGGAATTGCGGCGATGCCAGTTCCGCAGGCTGAAGAATATTGAGCAGCTCCATGACGGCAGCTATCGCTGTATTGAAATGAAAACTCTCTTCCAGATCCTCGGTAACTTTCCGGATTGTTTTATGCACCGCTCTGCGCAGACTTCGTTCTTCTGACGACAGCGATGCCGGATCAAGCGGCCCGGCGCCTTTTAACATTTCAAGACGATCATGTACCAGTTTCCAGACACGGCTGAGAAAGCGGAAAGAACCGTCAACACCCTGATCGTTCCAATCCAGGTCTTTTTCCGGCGGTGCCGCAAAAAGTGAAAACAGCCGCGCCGTATCAGCGCCATATTTCGAGATCAAGGCGTCAGGATCGACCACGTTCCCTTTCGACTTGCTCATCTTGGCACCATCTTTAATGACCATACCCTGCGTCAACAGATTTATGAACGGCTCGCTCGCAGTAATATGCCCGAGGTCACGCATCACCTTGGTAAAGAAACGCGCGTAGAGAAGGTGTAAGACAGCATGCTCGATCCCGCCGATGTATTGATCAACAGACATCCAGTAGTCAACGGAATCACGATCAAGAATGCCGTCCTTGAATTCAGGGCAGCAGTAGCGGAGGAAATACCAGGATGATTGCACAAAGGTGTCCATCGTATCGGTTTCACGGCGGGCATTCTTTCCGCATACCGGGCATGAACAGTTGACGAACGATTCCATCCGGGCGAGAGGACTCCCCCCTTCACCGCTGAAAGCAACATCTTTCGGCAGTACAACCGGCAGATCTTTTTCCGGCACCGGAACCACGCCGCAACTGTCACAGTAAATCACCGGAATCGGATTTCCCCAGTAGCGCTGGCGTGAAATCCCCCAATCCCTGAGACGGAAATTGACCGTTTTTGCTCCCCTGCCCTGCTGTTGCAGAAAATCTGCAATCGCTTCTTTTGCATCAACGCTCTGAATACCGTCAAACTGACCGGAGTTGACCATTATCCCCGCTTCAGTGAACGCTTCCGTCATAGTTGCAGGATCAAACATTACCCCTTCCGGCTGGATGACAACCTGCAGCGGCAGATCATATTTTTTTGCAAACTCAAAATCGCGCTGATCATGCGTCGGCACAGCCATGACAGCGCCCGTTCCGTAATCCATCAGGACAAAGTTCGCCAGATATACCGGCATCCGGGCCCCGGTCACCGGATTCGTACAGTAGGAACCGGTAAAAACACCCTCTTTTTCCAGATCATCGGAAGTGCGTTTAATCCGCTCGGTTTTTCTGATTTTATCGATAAAGGCGCTGACTGTCTCCCTGTTTTCCGGGGTAGTCAACTCAAGCGCCCGTGGGTGTTCAGGAGCCAGTGACATAAAGGTCGCACCGAAGACGGTATCCTGACGTGTGGTGTACACCCTTATCGCATCAGTACTGTTTTCGACCGCAAAGTCGATCTCACAGCCGAAACTTTTTCCGATCCAGTTGCGCTGCATGACAAGCACCCGCTCCGGCCACCCGGGAAGGGTATAGGTGTTTTCCAGAAGTTCCTCCGCATAATCGGTTATCCGGAAAAACCACTGATCAAGCTCTTTTAAATTGACGTCACTGTCACAGCGCCAGCAACCGCCGTCTTCAACCTGTTCATTGGCAAGCACGGTTTCACACTTCGGGCACCAGTTAACGAACGAAGTCTTCTTATAGGCGAGACCTTTGGCAAACATTTCCAGAAACAATTTCTGTTCCCAGCGGTAATAATCAAGGTCACAGGTAGCCAGTTCACGGTCCCAATCGTACGAGAAACCCATTTTTTTGATCTGGCTCCGCATATACGCGATGTTTTCATAGGTCCATGTCGCAGGATGGCTCTTGTTCTGAATGGCCGCATTTTCAGCCGGCATACCGAACGCATCCCACCCCATCGGATGCATGACATTAAAGCCACGCATTCTTTTAAATCTGCCGATAACATCGCCGATGGAATAATTCCGGACATGCCCCATATGAATCCGCCCTGACGGATAGGGAAACATCTCCAGCAGGTAATACTTCTGCTTGTTTTTGTCCGGCGATGCCTTGAATGTCTTTTCGTTTTCCCAGATTGTCTGCCATTTTTGTTCAATCTCTTTCGGTGTGTACTTCATTTCCACGGCAATGTCCTTTCGCTCTTTAAGTGTGTCATATGTAATCAAGAAAACCCGCCTTGAATAATAATTTCTGCTGCAATCCGACCCAGCGGCACGCACCGGTCTACAACTCCTGTCGCAACCGCTTCGCGCGGCATACCATAGACAATTGCCGTTTCCTCAGACTCGGCAATAACGTAACCGCCATGTTCCTTAACACTCCTGACACCTTTGCTGCCGTCGTTGCCCATTCCGGTCAGGATCACCGCCGTCACTCGACTTCGGTAAATTTCCGCGCACGATAGGAACATAACATCAACTGAGGGAACATATCTATCCGATTCAGAAGGCTGTACTATGCGGGCCGTTACCTGCTCTCCGCAGGTTTCAAAAATCATATTTTTCCCCCCGGGAGCTATCAGAGCCCTGCCAGGCAGAATAAAATCTCCATCTTCAGCCTCTTTAATATCAAACCGTGAGGTTCGATTGAGCCGATCGGCGAATGCTTTGGTAAACCCGGGCGGCATATGCTGGGAAACAACGACAGCAAACGGGTATTGCTGTTCAAATGCTGAAAAAATCTGCTGCAAAGCCGGTGGCCCACCGGTTGAAGAACCTATTGCAACAAGATCAACAGCATGCTTTCCGCCGATTCCTCCCTTTCCTGCTAACGACTCCGGTTTGGCAACAGTACAGACAAATGCAGCATTTTTTGAATCTGAGCTGACTTTATCTGCAGCTTTACCTGCAGGAGTAAGAGAAAAAATCTGCCTGATTTTATTCTGCAGATCTACTTTAATACCGAGAAGATCTGCTGATGCAGAACTGGATGGTTTCGCGACAAAGTCGAGCGCCCCGAGTTCAAGAGCCTTGAAAATCTTGTCAGCTCCGCTGAGGGCACTGATAACAAGAACCGGCAGTGAAAAACGGGTCGTCAGAATTCGCAAAAGCGTAAAGCCGTCCATTTTAGGCATATCAAGATCCAGAGTCACCAGATCCGGTTTTAATGCTATAACCTTCTGAATACCCTCTTCTCCGTTTATGGCATACCCGACCACTTCAACGAAGTCGAGACTCTCAAGCATGCGACTGATAGTACGACGACTGAAAGCCGAATCATCAACGACAACTATCCTGATTTTTTTCACCGGGAACCCCCATTTGAATAAAGATCAGGTTTTTGATACACCATGTCGTTTTTAAAATGCCTGAGTGTAAATGGGGTCGTTATGTTCATGAGTGATTCAGAGTGCCCCAACAGGAGAAAACCGCCATCATATAACGCGGAATGAAAAGATTCTATAACACGCTTCCTCGCCGCCATATCAAAATAAATGATCACATTACGGCAAAAAATAAGATCGAACGTACCAAACATGATCAGGTGATGAGTATCAAACAGATTGAGGTGATTGAAGGTTACCATTTCACGAATAGCACTGGTTACTTTATAGCCGCCATCCTGCTGCACAAAAAACCGCTTGACATCTTTCTCTTCCGTGGCACGAAAGGATGGCTTACCGTACACGGCCCGTCGCGCCTGCTGGAGAACTTTCTGACTGATATCAGTTCCGATTATTTCAATATTCCAATTATTAAGATCCGGAATATCGCTCAGCAGCATGGCAATGGTGTATGGTTCTTCACCGGTAGAACAGCCGGCGCTCCAAATCCGCAGTGAACGATGGCCTCCGGCAGTTTTGCGTGTCATCAGTTCAGGAATTATTTCATCTGAAAAAGCCTTCAACTGGTAGGATTCACGAAAAAAATAGGTCTCATTAGTCGTAATAACACTCATGATATCCATGAGTTCCTGCTCTTTATGACGATTGTATTTCAGGTAATGATAGTACTCATAATAAGATTCGAAATTCAAATCAAGCAACCGGTGTGAAAGACGTTTTTCAATAATGTATTTTGATTCCATGTCAAAAAAAATACCGCAGTGCGCATAAATGCAATCCCGTAAAAGGAGAAATTCATCGTCAGACATGGTGTGAGTCTGTTTTAAAGAGAATGTCATACGCAACCCTGGTTGCTCTGATTGAGAAGCAGTGAGTCAATATCCAGAATCATACATACACCGTTTTGATACATACATACACCGAGCAGGAACTCCATACCGACACCGGGTACATTGTGCAGAGGCGGTTTAATGTCACTGACCGGTACTGAAATTACTTCTGTAACATCATCAACAGCAAGAGCCAGGAGCTGACCAACCAGTGATACGACAAGCAGTCTACCGTCTGAGACATCATTCTCGGCAGGCATGCCGAACCGCTTGCGCATATTCATGACCGGTATGACAGACCCGCGAAGATTGATAACCCCCTCCAGTAGATCTGAAGCACAGGGAAGAGGAGAAAGCATCTGCGGCACAAGAATTTCACGAATCCTCATTATATCAACCGCAAACCGGGTCGTTCCAATGCGTAAACAGGCAAGTTCTATATGAGTTAACGCCTCTTCCATATTACGCAGCGCTACCCTGTTCGCTCAGAAGTCTGTTGATTTCATCAATTATCATGGCGGACTTGAACGGTTTGAAAAAATAGGTATTTGCTCCACAGGTAATTCCTCTGTCTCGATCACTCTGACTGTTTTTACCGGACAGCATGATAATCGGCACCGAAGCGGTACGAGGGTCCTGCCGCATCCGCAGACAGACTTCAAAACCATCAAGATCAGGGAGCATGTTATCCAGCAGTACAAGGTCAAACGCCTCTACACCTATTTTGTCAAGAGCCGTTTTACCGCTGCAGACGCCTAATACGTCAAAGCCTTTCACTGTCAACAGTATGGTTTCGAGCTTTAAAAGGCTCTCTTCATCTTCAACAATCATGACTCTTTTTTTCCGCACCATGGTGGCTCCTTTATCAGATCAGATCAGATCGATATCTGTACAATTTTCAACATTTACAATTATGAGCAGCCGGTCGTCAAAACGCCCGATCCCTCTGATAAAACCGCGATCAATACCATTCATAACGGCAGGGGCTTCTTCGAAAGTACCTGTATTTACCCGCACGACCTGAATAACCTCGTCAACCAGCAAGCCACTCATTGAGTTTTTGCTTTTTACGACAATAACCCGTTCTTTACCGCTCTGCCCGTTACGGGACAGGCCAAGACGGGTACGCATGTCGATAATCGAAATGATGACGCCCCGCAGTGAAAGGATACCTGAAACAAAGGCCGGGGCACGGGGTACTTCGGTTACTGCTCCCGGTTTGATGATTTCTTTGATTTCCATGATGTCTATACCATAGATTTCGTCAGAAACTCGAAAACAGAGAAATTCACGGCTGGTTTCCGCACCGTCCACGGGGGTTATATCATCGATAACGGCCGGCTCGGCATCACACCCGGCTGCGCTTCTGCCGGCCAGGATTACCTCCAGCGGAGTACGCGGTTCAGCAAAACTCTGCAGCATGGTACTTTCAAAAAGCGGCTCAACTGCTATCGAGGAAACGGCACGAGTGAGCGGAGTATCCTCAACCGGTTGCAAAGATTTTTTTCTGATTTTTGCAAGATCCATCTCTGTACCGCCTACATCATCAGTTCATCTTTAATTTCGTTTATAATGCGTGAATCTATTAATGCAGCGTCACATCCGTACGCAACCAGTAACGCGTTTGTTGCCATTGAATTGATTTTACGCGGCACCCCGCCACTCAGTTCATGAATTCTCTGTACCGCATCCGGAGTAAAGAGACCGGGTGCCCCTCCTGCCGTTTCAAGCCGAAAATCGAGGTACTCCATGACTTCATCCAGCGACAGCGGCTTCAGGTGGTAATTAAGCGAGACACGTTGCCTGAGAGGCTCGAAGCGGCTTGAAGCCATTACCTGACGCAGCTCCGGCTGCCCCATAATAACTACGGCAAGCAGGTTACGATCATCAAGCTGAAAATTTGTCAGCAGCCGTATTTCATCAAAAACTTCCACATCCGTTATCATCTGAGCTTCGTCAACAACGAGGACCGGACAGATGTCACGTTGATGTAACGAGTAAACTGCGCTGTGAATCTGGTTATTAAGGACATCTTTTGCATCTGCCGGTTGCTCTACTTCAAGTATCCGGGCAATCGTGCGCAGAAATTCAAGTGCATTCAAGCGGGGGTTGATGATATAGCAAAAGCGGAATCGAGGTCCGAGTCGATCCATAAGGGCACGCGACAGCGTCGTTTTTCCACAGCCTATGTCGCCGGTTAATACAGCCAGCTCATGTTCTTCAACAACAAATTCAAGTCTGGCAAGAGCCTCTTCATGACCACGGCTCAAAAAAAGAAATCGTGGATCGGGGGTTTTGCTGAATGGTTTTTCTTTAAAGCCGAAATAACGTTTATACATGTCCGTCAATTCCCCGAACGCAGTGTATCGTTGATAATACCACCAACGTCCAGAACAAGAATTGTACGCTGATCACCGAGGTCTGCGGCACCTGAAATACCGCGAAAACGCTTGAATGAATCACCAAGCGGCTTTATGACGATATCCTGCTGACCGATCAGATCGTCAACCGCAATTCCGAGACGTTTCTCAGCGATGCCGACGACGACAACATAAAATTCCTTCGGATGTCCGGTATCATGCTGAATATCGAAATAGTGCTCAAGCCGCAGAACCGGCAGTGTCGAGTCACGAAGCGTAATGACCTCGACCCGCTCTACCGTCACAATATCTCTGCGTGTCATTAAGAGAGATTCCAGTACCGACATTATCGGCAGCGCATATATTCTACCGCTGCAACGTATGATAAGTGCTTTGATAATAGCCAGGGTAACCGGCAGCGTTATAATAAAACGACTCCCCTCTCCCCTCCGTGTTTCAACATCAATCATACCGGAAACAGCCGCGATATTGTTTTTAACAACATCCATACCGACACCCCGTCCGGAAATTTCACTGACACTGTCGTTGGTTGAAAACCCGGGAAGAAATATAAAATCAAGAGCGTCGCGATCCGTAATCGCAGCGGCATCGCTCACCAGGCCCATTTGCAGGGCCTTGTTCTTCACCTTTTCGATGTCTATGCCACAGCCATCATCCTCAATCTCGATAACGACATGACTCCCTTTCTGATACGACGAAATCCGGATGGCGCCTTTTTCGTCCTTGCCCGCTGCCCGTCGAACCTCTGTTGATTCAATACCGTGATCAATGGCATTGCGGATAATGTGCATCATCGGGTCAGAGATATCCTCAACGATCAGTTTATCCAATTCTGTATCAGCTCCGAAAAAGTTGAGGGTAACGCTCTTACCCTGCTCCCGGGAAATTTTACGGACAATAAGTGACATTTTTTCATACAACTGTCCGATCGGGATCATACGGATTTCCATGACCCCTTTCCGGAGTTCTGACAGCCTGTGCTCCAGTCCTTTCGCAGCCTTGCTGAGATCGACAGAGAGCCTTGAGTATCCTTCGTCACGCATCCTGGCCGAGACAGCTTCAATGTTCGAGTTTGCTATGACAAGTTCACCGACGATATTCATCAACTCATCGAGCTTCCCGATATCGACGCGAACTGTCCGGCTCATGCTTTTGGCACTGGATACGGCATCATCAGATTTTTGCGGTGGAGATGCAGTCAGTGATTCAGCGGATAGTATCCGGGGATCGGGTACAACAGCGGGTTCTTCGCGGACATTCGTCGCACGGGCACCGGCTGATAACGCTGCCAGGTCTGTTTCGTCCGGTACATGAGGCACTTCGGGACTGAGTCGTGTTACCGAGACACTATCACGCTCAACAGCCGAACGTAACTCTTCAAGTCTGCGTTTGGAGCCAAAAAGAATTTCAAAATCAATATTGTTCTCATTGCCGACACTCACACCGGGAAGTGTACTGATAACCTCGCCATGTTCTTTCAGAATGTCGGTAACAGCTGATAAATAGGTATCAAACGTTGTCAGATCAAATGACGCGTGAACATTAAAAATGGTATTTTTTTTTGCGAGATTTTCTCTCAGGCGATGCTCTTCATATTCCGTCAGTGAGTCAAGGAGATGAGAAGGAAGCCGGAGATCGTCACGTGGTGATCTGCCGGCATTTTTTTCCGATTCAGCAAGGCAGCAGTTTATCTGTGCGACACATCCGGCGATATCCCGGGATATTCCGCTCTCTTCACCCGAGGCAAAACTCCGCAGCATGTCACACAACAATTGATGGGCATCAAACAACACAGCCATAAGTTGAGGGGTCAGATTCAGTTTTCCCAGTCGCAGAGAGTCGAGAAGATTTTCCATATTGTGAGAAAGCTCGGCAACGTAACCGAAGCCGAACATCCCGGCCAAACCCTTTAACGAATGAGCACCGCGAAAAATGGAGTTCAAAACATCCGGATTCAACTCACCTGTTTCAGCCATGTCGGAGAGGTCGGCTAATTCCGCGCCAAGCTGTTCAGTTATCTCCTCAGCTTCAGCAATAAAATCCATATTTGCTTTTGTATGCGGTATGCCCTGCTCACTCATTATTCATCGCTTTTGCACAGGTATCGACTGATCAAAAGCTTCAGTGCGTCAGGGGAGAATGGCTTGACAACGTACTCGTCAGCACCTGACTGCCTCCCTTTTTCAATATCTTTTGCGCTTCCCTCTGATGAGATTATGAACACAGGAATATCTTTGTAATTCTGATTTTTACGGAGATAGCTGAGCAATTCGAGACCGTTAATATCCGGCATGTTTTTGTCGGTTAAAATCAGATCGATGTGCCCGTGTGGCAGAAATTTCAGCGCGTCAAGACCACTTGCAGCCTCGACTATGTGATGGTCGCCAAGTGACTTTACAACAGCGACTACCATGGCACGCATGGCAGCCGAATCATCAGCGATGAGAACAGTCCTGGTACTCACTGCGTGCCCCTCTTGTTCAACCGGCGTTCAAATAAAAACTTCTCCATTGCAATTCCCGCCTGAGACAGAAAAATCGTCAGAGGTTCAACATCACCAATCGGCGTTTTGTCGGGGAGGTTGTCGCCGTACAGTATGCCGATAACTTTCGACTGACTGATTAATGGACCGATAAAGGCTTCTGCGGGGACACCATCGCCCAATTGATCAAAAACATGAGCATCCACCTGGGTAGGTTTTGGAGTAAATGTCAGCGACCGACCGGCGTTAAGCGCTTCATCAAACAGTGAACCGGCCCCCTGACTGACATGTATCGATCGAACCCGCTCATTGCCGCTCACGGCACTGCCTTGTATGCCGAATTGTCCAAAACCGGAAATCATATTGTTATTGATGGTAAAAAGAACCGCCCTGTTGAGAAATTCCGAGGCGAAACGGAGCACCAGCAGCATCACGCCATCCTGAAGATCCGGATTGTTCAGCTCTTCAAGCATTCCGCGAAGCAGTGTAAGCCCGTCATCAGGCTCTGTGGATGCGACAGCCCGGGGCACGTCATCACCTTCTCCCATTTCAAAGCGTAATTCATCGCCGAGATTAAAGCGGCTCGCCGGAGATCCGGCATCTACTAAACCGGAATAATTATGAATATCATGTACCAGACGTGTCAGAAAAGAACCGGTTATTTCAGCATCCTTGATTTCGCATCGCCGGGGCTTGATTATAAAATGGCAGCCACGATCATGAATGATTTTTTCTGCATCTGAGTGATGATAGTCAGACATGATAATTACCGGTAACTCTTTAAAATTATTATACAAGAGTTCCAGCAGTTCAAGGCCTCCCAACACACCGGACCCGTCCATTTTCGGCATTATAAGGTCTACAAGCACTACAGGGAGTTCCCCATGCCTGCAGAGAGAGTCCACCATGATCAGCGTATCCTCACTGCGGGATATGCCATGTACGACAAAACCATTTCCAGTCAGGCCGTCAACAATCGTTTGCAGCGTCGGTCCATCATCATCAACAACAACAACGGAACGATCAATCACCTGTTGAAGCGTTGGCGGATGACCCCGCTCTTCGGCCAGGTCAAAATCAAAATCAAGCGAATCGTTTCCGGATGAAAAAGTTTCAGCAGAATTTTGATTTTCTTCCTGAATTCTGGTGCCTTCCATGGCGAGAAACTGCGGATTTAACCCATGATCAAGCACAAACTGCAGCGGGTCCATTTTTGTGACATCAATTGTTTCTCCCGGATCCTGAACGACAAACCTGAATGTGCCTTCTGTCAGGGAAAACAGAGAAAAAATTATATGTTCAATCTGTTCCCGAACGACATCATTTACAACGTCCTGTGAAACAGCAAATTTTTTCACCAGTATTGCCCCTAATCGTTCAGAGAAACCATGTTCCTGCTGAGACGCAAGAGCTTTTCGCAACAGAGCCGGATCTATGATCCCTTTTTGTATCAGCACTTCGCCGAGGCTCTGCTGATACGCAGTAGAGGTGGCCCGAACAACCTGTCCCTGACGAAAAAAAACCGAACCATCCTTTCCTGTGCCGCTAAGGAAAAGGATGCCGGTTTTTCTGCTAAGACTGACGATCTGTAAAATTTCGCCAAGCCCAAGCTCTTTAAGGTTACCTTCCAGGCTCATGTATCACATTCCATCTCTCTCTATAAGGCATAAGGTGCGGAAATATATCGTAATGAACGCTGCAAGTAAAGAGTTTACGAGGCTTTCGGGCGGTCAGCTCCCGGTTTACGTGACGTATCAGTTTTGTCCCGGCCACGGAACATCAACCGCAAGGGAACACCATCGAAACCAAACGCTTCGCGGAACTTGTTGATAAGATAGCGTTCATAGGAATAGTGGATATTATCAGGCTGATTGGTGAATATGACAAAGGCGGGCGGACGGGTGGCAACCTGGGTGGCGAAGTAAAATTTAACCCTGCGGCCATGAGACAGAGGAGCATGGTGGGATTCAATTGCATCGGTAAATACGTGAACCAGTTCTGATGTCGTCACACGACGGCAGTACTGCTCCATAACCTCATCAACAGTCGCGATGATCCTGCCCGAGCGCTGTCCGGTTTTTGCCGAAACGCAGACGATCGGAGCGTAGGCCAGATATTTGAAACCATCCCTGATTTTGGCAACATAAACACCGAGCGTGGAGTTATCCTTTTCGAGCAGATCCCACTTGTTAATGACAAATACACATCCTTTACCCGCTTCATGAACATATCCGGCAATACGCTCATCCTGCTCGGTCACCCCTTCTTCGGCATTGATCACCATCAGCACCACATCAGCGCGTTCGATACTGCGCAGAGCATCACAGACACTGTATTTCTCCAGTTTTTCAGTCGTCTTGCCCTTGCGCCGGATTCCGGCGGTATCAATGAGGACATATGGTTTTCTGTTACAGGTAAACGGGGTATCAACAGAGTCACGGGTCGTCCCGGCGGTCGGATTGGCAACGACCCGGTCAAAACCGAGCAGACGGTTGACCAGTGATGACTTCCCGACATTCGGCCGCCCGACTACGGCGATCCGGGTAACATTCTCTTCAGGATCAGCAGCGTCAGTCGGCGGAAATACGTCCAGGATATGTTCAACAAGGTCGATAACTCCGCGATTGTGCTCTGCAGAAATGGTGTACAGCTCGCCAACACCGAGTGAATAAAATTCCGCCGAGTCATTCTCCAGTTTTTCGCCATCAACTTTGTTGACTACGAAAAACACCGGCTTTTTGACCCGCCGCAGCATGCCGGCAACCTCAATGTCCGCAGGAGTCAGACCGCTTCTGGCATCCATCATGAAGATGATAACGTCGGCCTCTTCAATGGCAAGTTTTGATTGTTCACGCATCTGCTGCAGCAGAAGGTTTTCGGTTACCGGTTCGAAACCGCCGGTATCGATGAGAATAAACGGCTTGTCAAAGCGGGTAATGTTAGCGTAATTACGGTCACGGGTAACTCCGGGGGTATCGTCAACAATAGCGCGGCGATGTCCGAGGAGACGGTTGAAAAGGGTTGATTTGCCCACGTTGGGTCGGCCGACAATGGCTACTAAAGGTTTCATCAAGGTTCCTGGTGTTCTGATATTATTCGGGCAGCAGAGTAAATGCCGGACAGTGTTTCGGTTGTACAACTGAAAAATGGCGGCGATCAGTCGTCAAAATTGATGAAAGATTCAGTCGATCTGCAACAGCAACGACTGAAGCATCAACCAGGCCGATCACCATATCCTGATATGAATTCATCACGTCGAGCGCACGCCCCATATCTTCTTCGGTAACCTGTTCGAGCCTCAAGGCTCCGGTGACTATTGATTTGACAAAGGCGATTTCTGCTTGTGGTGAAAGATGCGTCTGCAAAAGGTAGCAGGCTTCAGGAATGACCGTTGAAGGGATAATCAGAGTGCCTTTATAATTTTCAACGAAGCTGCGCGCCCGGAGATGCCAGGCATCAGAACGGTCGGCAAGTGCATAAATGATTCCTGTATCAACCAGAACCGGGGCAATCGAGATTATTTTTGCCACAACAGTTCCTCGTGCCGCCCGGCAATATCAGATTCACCGCTTGCGCCAATTGCTATAAACGACAATTCCGCAGGCTGTTCTTCCTTGTTTACGGCAAGATAATGAACTAATGCCTCCCTGACAACTGTAGCCACACTGGTTTTTTGTTTCTTTGCGAGACTCTTTACCTCATCAAGCAGATAATCTTCAGCAAATATGGTTGTACGTTTCATATCACACCTCCATAGATGTATGATATATGACGTATGCTATTTTAGTCAATCGTTATTCATACCCCAACTCCCGCAATTGTGACGGACGCTCGCTCCAGTTTTCAACGACCTTGACGAACAGTTCCAGATAAATTCTCGTGCCGAGCAGGCGTTCGATATCCTGACGGGCCTGACTGCCGATCTTTTTCAGCATCTCGCCCTTTGCACCGATGATGATCCCTTTCTGGGTATCACGTTCCAGCATGATGGCGGCTGCGATGGCGATGACGCCATTTTCCCGCTCGATGAAGCTCTCCACGACAACTGCCGTCGAATAGGGCACTTCGTCACGTGTCAACCGGAATACCTTTTCGCGGATCATCTCAGCCACGATAAATTTTTCCGGCATATCAGTCAGTATGTCATCCGGAAACATCGCCGGTCCTTCCGGCAGATAGCCGCTGACAACAGAGACGAGGTGGTCAACGCCGTCATTACGCCCTGCTGAAATCGGCACAATTTCCTTGAACGGATGCAGCGCCGCCCAGTCGGCAATTTTCTTCAGAACCATATTCTTGTCGGACAGCAGATCGATCTTGTTGATGACCAGTACGACCGGAATTTTCACCTTGCCGAGAACATCCTGAACGAAGGCGGGATCGGCAGCGCCGGTTGCCTCGACAACCAGCATCAGCAGATCAACCCCGCTGATAGCCGAACGCGCCACATCAACCATACTCCGGTTCAGGCGGGAGTTACCGCTGTGTATGCCGGGAGTATCGATGAAGACGATCTGGCCGCCGGGAATGTTGTGAATTCCCTGAATACGGTTGCGGGTCGTCTGCGGTTTATCGGACGTAATGACAATCTTCTCGCCGATAATACTGTTGAGAAGTGTTGATTTGCCGACATTCGGGCGACCGATGATGGAAACAAAACCGGATGTAAATTTTTCTTTTTTCATACTTATATTTTCCTGTCCTATGTTTTATTTCTTCGCCCACACATCCCGCAACGTCACAATTCTGTTAAATACGAGCTTATCCGGTTGTGAATCTTTCGGATCCTGACGGAAATAGCCCATACGCTCAAACTGAAAGCGGGTTTCGCAGTCCGCTCCGGCCAGTGTATCTTCAAGCTTGCAATCTGTCAGGTTTTCAACAGAATTCTGATTCAGAAACTGCTTGTAATCAGCCCCGCTTCTATCGGGATTCGGGTCACTGAAGAGCCGATCGAACAGGCGGACTTCGGCAGTAATGGCATGGGCTGCTGAAACCCAATGAATAACACCCTTGACTTTTCGGCCATCAGCAGTATGTATCCCCTCTCGTGAAGCGGGGTCATACCGGCCACGGAGTTCCAGGACAACGCCCCGTTCATCCCTGATGACGCCGGTACAGGTAACAATATACCCGAAACGCAACTTAACTTCGCCACCGACGGTCAAACGATGGAATCCTTTGCCCGGTGTCTCCATGAAGTCATCGGCGTCAATCCAGATCTCACGGATGAAATGAATGGTACGGCTGCCCATCTCCGGTTTCTGGGGGTGATTTGCCGCCTGCAGCTCTTCAGAGTGCCCGGCAGGATAATTTTCAATGACCAGCTTTAGCGGCCGCAACACCGCCATGGCCCGTGGTGCCGAGTCATTCAGGTCCGCGCGGACAGACTCTTCCAGAACCGATACATCGATCCAGGAGTCGCTCCGGCCGACACCGATCTGCTCGCAGAAATTGCGTATCGAACCTGGGGTATAGCCGCGCCGCCTGAGCCCTTCGAGTGTCGGAAGGCGCGGGTCGTCCCATCCGGTGACAAGACCATGCTGTACCAGCTCCTGCAGCTTGCGCTTGCTCATCACCGTGTAGGTCAGGTTCAGGCGGGCAAATTCATACTGTCGCGGCCGGCCCGGTACCGGCAGATTATCAAGGAACCACTCATAGAGCGGTTTGTGCGATTCAAATTCAAGGGTGCAGATGGAGTGCGTGATCCCTTCGATGGCGTCGGCCTGGCCATGGGCAAAATCATACATCGGGTAGATTTTCCAGGCGTCGCCGACATGCGGATGCGGGGTATGAAGAATCCGGTAGAGAACCGGATCACGCAGACTGATGTTGGGCGATGCCATGTCGATTTTGGCACGCAGCACATGACTGCCGTCGGGAAATTCGCCGTCGCGCATGCGCTCGAACAGGTCAAGATTTTCTTTAACCGGGCGGGTACGAAACGGACTCTCAACCCCCGGCTCCGTCAGTGTGCCGCGATATGCCCGAATCTGCTCGGCATTCAGATCTTCAACGTACGCTTTTCCCCCGGTAATGAGACAGACCGCCCATTGATAGAGCTGTTCAAAGGTATCCGACGCGTAATAGAGATGCTCACCCCAGTCAAAGCCGAGCCACCTGACGCTCTCCTTGATTGAATCGATATATTCCCGCTCTTCCCTGGCGGGGTTGGTATCATCAAAGCGGAGATGGCAGCGTCCGCCGAATTCACGCGCCAGGCCGAAATTGATGCAGATTGACTTGGCGTGACCGATATGAAGATAGCCATTCGGTTCAGGCGGGAAACGGGTCACGACAGAGCTGTGCCTGCCGCTCTTGAGATCTTCGTCGATTATGGTTTTCAGAAAATTATTCGGTGTTGATGATAGCTGTTCGTCAGTGGTCATAGAACCCTCTTGAAAAATTTTTACAGTTCACCCAGTAGCGAATTCGGATACGCTTTGACAATATTGACATAGACAAAGCTGCCGATCAGAGAACTGTCGCCGGCAAAATTAACAATGCGCCCGTTATCCGCCTTGCCGGAAACCTGACCGGGAAGTTTCCCCTCTCCTTCAACCAGTACCGACATCACGCTGCCGATGTAGGTCTGGCTGATCTCGCGGGTGTGACGACGCTGCAGCTCCATCAGACGGTCAAGGCGCGCCATTTTTACCGCACGGGGCAGATCATCAGCCAGTTCAGCTGCTTTCGTGCCGGGACGGGGTGAATAGACAAACGAAAAAAGATCGATATAGCGGACATCTTCCATCAGGGAGAGTGTCTGTTCAAAGTCCGCATCTGTTTCGCCCGGAAAGCCGACGATGATGTCACCGGTAACAACAATATCCGGACGAAGCGCCTTAATTTTTCTGACTTTATCCAGATAGGAGGTACGGGTATACCCCCTGCCCATCAGCTTCAGAACAGCATCACTGCCGGATTGGGCGGGGAGATGAATCTGGCCGCTCAGTTTCGGCACATCGGCAAAACAGGCGATCAATTCATCCGACATATCCCTGGGGTGCGAGGTCATAAAGCGGATACGGTTGATTCCGTCTATGGCGGCAACCTGATGAATCAGCTCCGGAAACGTCGGTTCATGCTCGCTTTTAAGGCCATAGGAGTTGACGTTCTGGCCAAGCAGAATCACTTCTCTGACCCCTTCGCCGGCAAGCTGCCTGACTTCAGACAGGATATCCGCCGGGCGGCGACTGATCTCCCGGCCCCGGACAAACGGTACGATACAGTATGAGCAGAAATTGTCACACCCCTGCATCACCGTCACGAAGCGCGAGAGCCGTGACTCACCCTTGATGGCGGGAAACAGGTCAAGTCTCTGATCATTGTCGATAAAAGCCGTCTCGGAACGCCGCTCGCCACGTTCGGCACCACGCACCATATCCGGCAGCAGATGCAGATTATGGGTGCCGATCACCAGATCAAGATAGGGGAGCTTCCGGAGCAGCTCCTCTCCTTCCTGCTGTGCCACACACCCGCCAACCGCAATAATCTGCTTTTTACCGTCGCGTTTGTAGATACGCAGGTTCGCGAGTCTCCGATAGACTTTCTCCTCAGCGCCACCGCGCACGCTGCAGGTATTGAGCAGGATCATATCGGATGCAGCGGGGTCGTTCGTCGCCGCATAGCCCAGCTCAGCCAGCATGGTGACAATCCGTTCGGAATCGTTGACATTCATCTGACATCCGAACGTTTCTATGTATATGAGTTTATCGAGCATAGTCGGTCGAAATTTATACGCGATACAAGCCCTTAAAGTCAAATGAATTGAAATTTTTGAAGAATACTTGACAGCAGCGAGGATTATCATTGTAATCGGGCAAAACAATCATGGAGGTGTGAACGTCCGTGCCCCGCATGACACTATTCAAAAAAATCCTGATCATCACCCTGCTGCTGGCTCTGCTGCCGCTGCTGGCATCTTCACTGGTGCTGCTGGTCAACCTGAATTCAATCAATGTCAGACTTACCTCTGAGATAGCCAACACTGCGGATACCCAGGCATCCGAATCCCTCCAGATGCGGGCTCAGCACGTGGCTGAAACCGTAGGAGATCTCTTGCGGCAGTGCGAAAACGATCTGCTTTTTCTTTCCCGCACACCACTGGAGCAGCAGAATCTCAGCAACTTCTATGAACTCCGCCGCAGCGAGGTCCGGGAGCGCCACGGCACGGCAGCTGCTCCCAGAGAGATCCGCAGGCAGATCCCCCTCTACCGCTCTATCGCCTTTATTGACAGCCATGGAAAAGAGCATATCGTGATCCGGGATGGTCGTTTCCTCTCCCCTTCGGAACTTCGCGATGTCTCAAAACCGGCCAACACCGAATTCAGAAACGAAGATTACTTCAACAGGATCAGACTGCTGAAACGGGGCGAAACATATGTCTCCCACCTGACCGGCTTCCATGTCTCGAAGCAGGAACAGCTTGCCGGCGCCACCGAACCGGAAAACGCCTTTAACGGCAGCAGCTACCAGGGCGTCATCCGCTTTGGCACACCGCTCTACTCTCCGGACGGCACCTTTATCGGCATGGTGGTTATCTCGCTCGACCATCGCCACCTGATGGAGTTCACACAGCACATTGACCCCGGCAAAAACTTCTCAACGGTATTCCCTTCGTACCGGAGCGGCAACTATGCCTTTCTGTTTGACGACGAGGGGTGGATCATCACCCATCCAAAATACTGGGACATCCGTGGCGTCGACAGCAGCGGGCGACCGGTGCCCCCATACACGAAAAACTCCAGCGAGGCAGACGTAGAGGCCGGGCGCATACCTTACAACCTTGATCAAGCCGGATTTATTCACCCCAACTATCCGGTAGTCGCCGCCTCGGTCCGGTCTCAGCGTTCCGGATACGTTGACATTACCAACGTGGGCGGGGCAAAAAAAATCATGGCCTTTGCCCCGATCCCCTATGAAACCGGTGACTACGGCAAACACGGGGTGTTCGGCGGTGTAACCATAGGATTTCAGGTGGATCAGTTTCACGACGCTGCCCGCAAGGGGAGCCGCATGATCAACAGCGAACTGCGGGAGCACCGTACGGTGAGCACCATCTTTATCCTCCTTACCGCCCTGCTCTCGGCCTTTTCCGCATGGCTGCTGTCCCGGGGGATCAGCCACCCGCTGCGACAGCTGACCGAGAGTGCCGGCAGACTGGCGGCGGGTGACACTCATGAAAGAGTCTCTGTGATATCATCCAACGAGATCGGGGAGTTGGCCAGTACTTTCAATTTCATGGCCGACGAGCTGGAGTTGCGCAAGCGGAACCTGCTCGCCACCCTGGACGAACTGCGCAGTTCGCGCCTTGAAATAATGGATGAGCGTAACTTCAAGGCCAACATCCTGGAGAGTATCTCCAGTGCCATAGTCACCTTCTCGCCCGGGGGGGGTCTGACCTCGATAAACAGTACGGGACTTTCGTTTCTCGGCACCACGATTGCCCGGGATATGCACTTCAGTGATGTTTTCAGCGGCTGGGGGGATATGGCCGATCAGATTGCCCTTACCCTCGGCACGAAATCCGGTTATGGCCGTTCGTCCCTGGTAATAGACCGTGGCATGGACAAAACCTATTTCGATGTCGGACTGTTTCCCATCGGTAACGACGCCGGGAAAGGTCTGACCGTCACGATGCGCAACGAAACTGAAAGGGAGAAACTGCGGGAGGAGATGATGCGCCTCGACCGGCTGGCCTCCCTGGGAAAGCTGTCAGCCGGCATCGCCCACGAAGTGAGAAACCCGTTGACCGGTATCTCGCTGCTGCTGGACGATCTCCATGACAGGGCAACAGCGGACTCGGAAGACAAGTCCATGATAAAAAAGGCTCTGGAGGAAATTGAACGGGTAGAGCGGCTGATCAGCGCTCTTTTGAACTACTCTTCACCGGTCCGGGCAGAGTTCAGGAAGGGGGATCTGAATGGTGTCGTCCATGACACGGTGCTCCTGCTGCGCAGGCCCTGCGAACGGCAGCAGATCAGCCTGAGACTGGAACCGGGAGATGTCCCGCTGTTCAGATTCGACCCGGAAAAAATCAAGCAGGCGCTGTTGAACATCGTCAGAAATGCCCAGGAGGCGATGCCGGACGGGGGAGTGATCACTATAACAACCGGCCTTCGGGAAGAGTTTGCGTCCATAGTCATCTGCGACAACGGCCCCGGCATCAATACCGATGACCTGCCGCTGATATTCGAGCCATTTTTCACCCGTAAAGGTGCTGGAACCGGTCTGGGGCTCTCCATAACCCAGCGGATCATCGATGAGCACCATGGCCGGATCGACGTGGAAAGTTCGCCGGAGCGGGGGACATGCTTCACAATAGAACTGCCGCTCACTTAAGCAAAATTACGACCGGAGAGAAAACCAACCATGGAAAAAATACTGATCGTCGACGACGAAGCGTTTATCCGCGAGAATGTCGAGCGGATTTTGGAATACGAAGGGTATCAGGTATGCGGAGCCGCTTCCGGAGCTGAAGCGCGGGAGATCGTGGCAGCCGGGGAGATCGATCTGGCGCTGCTCGATCTTAACCTCGGCACGGAAAACGGCATCGACGTGCTTAAATCGCTGAGGGAGCTGGTGCCGGATCTTCTGGTTATCATCATCACCGGCTACGGCTCGGTGGAAACTGCGGTAGAGGCCCTCAAGCTGGGTGCTTTCCATTACATGAAAAAACCGTTCAAGGCTGACGCCCTCCGGGTTATCGTCAAGCTGGCCCTGCAGACCCAGACGCTCAAGCGGGAGGTACGCAATCTGAAGCGCCTTGAGGGTATCCTGCCGGGGCGTTCACCCATGATCGGTCGAAGCCGGGCTTTCAACGAGGTGATTACCAAGATCCGCGAAATTGCCCGTATTCCCTCCACAGTTTTGATCACCGGTGAATCAGGCACCGGCAAGGAGCTCGTTGCCCGGGCCGTCCATGATCTGTCTGACCGCAAGGAGAGACCCTTTATCGGTATCAACTGCGCCTCGATCCCGGCCAACCTGCTGGAGAGCGAACTGTTCGGGCACGAAAAAGGCTCTTTCACCGGCGCCACCGGCCGCAAGACCGGTCTGTTCGAGGAGGCTGACTGCGGCACACTGTTTCTTGACGAAGTCGGCGAAATGGACATGGCCATGCAGGCCAAGCTGCTGAGGGTTCTGCAGGAGCGGGTCATCCGCCGGGTCGGCGGCGTCAGGGATATTACGATCGATGTCCGTGTTATTGCCGCAACCAACCGCAACCTGCAGGAGAACATCGTAGCCAGGTCCTTTCGTGAGGATCTGTTCTACCGCATCAACGTCTTTCCTATCCATATTCCGCCGCTCAGGGAGAGAACCGGGGACATCGAGCTGCTGGCATCATTCTTCCTGGAAAGTTTCAGCAGAGCCTTCGGACGTGACTTTCACGGCATCGCCCCGGAGGCGACCGCATTCATGAAGCGGTACTCCTGGCCCGGCAACATCCGGGAGCTGCGAAATGTCATTGAAAGGATCTGTATCATGCGGACCGGACCAACCCTTGCGGTTGAAGACCTGCCATTGGAAATCAGTGGTGCGCGGCAGGTGGCCATAGTTGCAGAGGAGCAGAATTGCGTGGGCAGCTCACTCCCCGACGGCATGGGACTGGAAGAGGCAGTGGCGGAATTCGAGCGCGGCATCATTCGGGAAGCTCTGAAAATAACACATGCAAACGTACTGCAAACCGCCTCGCTGCTGAAGATTCCCAGAGGCACACTGCGCTACAAGATGGAGAAATACGGGCTGTAAAAGGCGGGGGTGTCTCACTCTTCATTACGTGGCAAGCTTATCGACTCATGAGCAGAAGATTGAAACGAACAGTCTGCAAAAAAGAATTTTAAACCCGAACCAGCGTTACTACTGCCTTTCACCCATGCTTGAAGCAGCCACACCATATAGCATAATTCAAAATTTTCTTGATTAATTAAAGCTGAGGTTGTAATAAATCATTCGCAGAGATGTTCAGGCACCTTTAAAGGAGAATGTTCAATGAAAGCTTTCATCAACCTTATGGCTGTCGTAGTTTTGTCTTTTATTCTTACCGCGTGCATAGGCAGTTCAACTACCAATCAAACGGCAATAATCCCAGAGCCCCCTCCTCCTATTGACCTTGCTCGCAAACTCAACATGAGCTCCGCAATTTATCAGGCATTTCGTAATTATTCGGGGCTGCCTTCCGGTACATTGACCCTCACAACTGATAGCGTAGGAACAGAAGTATTCGGTAAATACAGTGTAATTGATTACAAATCCAATCGAGGTGGCATACTTGTGTCAGCCGGTACGGTGACAGGATCAACCTCAAAGCTTCTTCTCGTGAATACCTATTCAAGCTGCAAAGAGAATATGAGCATTTATCCATCCAGTGTTATCAATGACACTACCCAGGTAATTATTTATGGTCAGGATTGCAGCGGTAAATCCATTGTTGCAATTGAAAACATTAAAAAGGTTCCGGGATCTCTGGTAGTTGCAAATACGTCTCTATCCAAACAACCACATATTGTGGACATGACTATTTCAGCATCCAGCGCAGATAATGTGACTTTTCTCGGCACGTTAACTCTGAATAATGCACCTTTGAAACTGAGTGGTAAAGCAACGGCAGTCGGGTATAGTACAGACAGCAGAAGCAACGCCGTGCCATTTGAAGCCGACGTTCGGTTTAATGTAACTAATTTTTCCGGGCATCTTTTTTCGCCGGTGGATGTGCTCACTTTTCCAGATGATTCCACATATATCCACTTGAAAGAGGGGAGCGGAATAGACAAATTTATTGTTAACATAACAGACACGTATCCTTCAATACAGAGCATTCTTCTTGGTGATTTAGATACACCAGGCACAACAAATTATAATTTTACACCCCCGCCAGCTCCACTGTAACTGTAAAGCAAAAGGCACCTCACACATGCAAGAACCCAAAATAGCCGACAAAACATTGTCGGCTATTTTTTTCACAAGGCTACCCATGCGCATCCCTCAGATATCATTCATCATGGCAACCCTCACCATCTCCCTGTTCCTGACAGGCTGTTCTTCGACCATAACCAGGGCAATGCGTGTCGAAGACCGCGTGACGGTTGATGTCCGCACCATGATCAACGAGGTCGGCGCTGCCCCGCTTGTTTTCGTCGGCGAACGCCATGACGCAGCGGCGCACCACGCGTTGCAGCTTGAAGTTATAAAGGGACTTCAGGCACAGGGAAAATCAGTGGCCATCGGCATGGAGATGTTCGAGGATTCAAGCCAGAAAACCCTGGATGGCTGGAGCGCCGGAACCGTTACAACAAACGAATTCGTCACGGTCTACCGGTCAAACTGGAGAAACATCCCGTACCGGTTGTACGAGGAGATCTTCAGCTACGCCCGGGTCAACCGGATTCCGATCATCGCGCTGAATGCACCACGGGAAATCGTCATGAAGGTTTCCCGGCAGGGACTCTCTTCCCTCAGTTCTGCCGATAGGCGCCTGCTCCCCCCCGGTGCCGATGCTGAAGTAAGCGAAGAGTACGTTGATTTCATCAGGGCGTCCTATTGGGCACACGGGCGGGACAGCGACAATTTCCGGTATATATGCGAAGCGCAGATGCTGAGAAACCGGGTGATGGCGAGTCGCATCCGCGCTTACCACCAGCGGCACCCGGACAGAGTCATGGTGATCATCGCGGGAGGTGGGCATACGCGGGAGAAGGGAGGAATTCCTGCGGAACTGGGGGGGCTGCCATTTAAAATTATCATTCCGCCGGTGCCGGGACTTACAGCAGCATCGATAAGCACTGAAGATGCTCATTTCCTGCTGGAAGAGCCGTTTTCACTCCTTGATCTCCTCTGAAAAAACGTCGCGTCTTCACGTAACACTGCACATCACCCGGCCTACCTTTTTCTCACCAGAACGACCTCTTTCTCATCGGCAAAAGCCACAGTCCACTCTCTATCGGCATACATTGATTGCGTCAGCATATTCGGGCTGCCATTGTCTTCATACCGGGGTAACACTGCCGCGCGAATATCGTAGGTAGCAAAGAGTCCTTTCCAGTAAGGCCGTTGATTCGCCCCCGGCATGATGCTGTTATTATATTCCCACGCACGCTGTAAATTAAGATAACGACTATCGAAAAAAACCTTTTTCTCCGGACTCACCCGCCAGACCATATACCCGCCCCACAACAGTGTCGTATAAACATTGCCGCCACCGGTATCTGTAGTAATGAAATCGGCTGCTTTTACTGGATAGTGGTTAACCGGAACCCACCCGGATTTTACCACCTCTGCAATGCGCGGGAATTCGTCTCTGACACAATGCAGCGTAGTGATGGCGAGGAGCGGAATGATAATAACATTCCTTTTTATGGCAGAACCTTCTGTTTCAACAAATTTCGTCATAAAGAGCATGGCCGCAACCAGGAAGAATGGCAACAGGCGCATATGCAGGGAGCCCATACATGCCGTAGCGATGAGAATACCGGCCCAGGTGATATTGGTGCGCTGTTTTGACACCGCCAATGCGACACACGTTACCGCGATGGATGCAGCATTTATAAATATGGTGGAATCCCGCGTCTCTTTAAAGTACGCAAAGAGCGACATCTCCTCCAGATTGTTCAGATTTGCATAATTGTCAGCATCAAAAATTGTCGGCAAATAGCCAAGTAAATTCAAGGCGTTCGGGTTGATAAAGGACGCCACCAATGCTGCCAGTGAAGAGAAGAGCAGTATCTTGTAGCTTCGCGCCGAAAGGGGAGACAGCGAACGATGGCAGAATTTAAGACCTTCGGCACTGCAGCAATAGAGCAGAATTGCCTGGCCAATGAGAAAGCCGCCATGCATGTTTGCCCAAACCAGCATCACCAGTGAGAGCGGTGCCAGCGTCCACCATGACGATGCGGCATCACCCCCTTCAAAGAAGCGGAACAGCAGGATAAGGAGAGCACCAAAACAGGCAAAAGAGATAAATTGCGGGCGCTCGATAAAATAAAATTCAAGGAGCTGAATCGTGCCGATCGCTATGACAGCGGTCACGGAACTGTTGCGTATATTTGTCCACCGGACGCATAAAACGAGCGAGAGAGCGGCAATCAGCCATCTGAACAGGATAATACCGGACATACCGCAGAGCGAGTAGAACGCGTACAAAATCAGCTGGATAAGCCAGTATGAGGTAAGGATAAAATCCGTGCGGGGCGAAGGAGTCGCTAATGGCGGCACACCAAAAGGATCGAAATGAGGAAGTGACCTGTTTTGCCAGATCCACTCTCCCGTCTTCAGATGCCAGTAGAAATCCGGGTCAAAAAGCGGACGGGATAGATACAGTGCGGTAATTATGAAAGTAAAAAACATCATACCCGGTGAAACGTACTGTGAAAAAATCGTACCATTCCCCCCGGCACTGCTCCCACCTCTGTCAGAATTGCTACTCACGTTCCCCCCTCGCATGCTCCCTGCTCATTTATTGCCACTCAGATACCACTTCAGATAGGAAACGCCTGCTGTCACCCAGTATTCCAGTTCACCCGGGGAGCGGATTGCCGCAAGGCGTGACAGTATATAGGACGGTCTCAGATAGAACGAGCGGGTTAGGGTGCGCTGTTGCTGCAGCAACTCAGCGGCGCTGAAATGAATGGTTCGCCAACCGGGCGTTTTTCCGAAAATAACGTAATCCTCCCAGTTGGCGGTATCATCGATAAACCCGGCAGAGAGCATCTTTTCCCGTACCGGCGTTCCGGGATAGGGAACAATGACTGCCACGGAGACAAACGTCCAGGGGAGTGACGTGATCAACTCCCGCGTTCTTTCCAGATCCCGGGCGGTTTCCGACGGATCGCAGCCGATGATGAAATTTCCTTCAATATGTTTGATACCGGCCTGTCCGGCCCACAGCACTGCTGTGCGAACCTGTTCTACGGTGATACCCTTGCCGACACGGTCAAGCATACGCTGACTGCCTGATTCAACACCAAAGGCGACTTTCTCACAGCCACACCGTTTCATGATTTTCAACAGTTCGAGAGAGACCGAATTAACCCGCGTATCACAATTCCAGGAGGTTATGCCGCTCTTGCCAAGAATTTCACTGATAACAGCAGCTCTATCCGGCTTGAGGGTGAAGGTGTCATCAGCAATAACGACATGGTTGAAATGCTGGTCCTGCACCATCTGCCGCACCTCCTCCTCAATATACGCAGGGTCGCGAAACCGGACTGTTCTGCCGAAGGTGGCCTGAATTGCGCAGAAGGAGCACCCTACCGGACAGCCACGCGAAGTGAAGAGCTCTGTCGAGTGCATTTTATTGGAGAAACCGCGACTGGAATGTCCGGCCCGGGTGCTGTAATCGATGAGATCGCGTGCCGGAAACGGTATGCTGTCCAGATCGGCAACAAGCTGCCTCGGAGCATTCAGCGTGATTGTACCGCTGTTTCGCCAGGCAAGGCCGCTCATCGCATCATATCTCCTCCCATCCCGGAGACGCAGACAGAGTTCCACAAGAGTAACTTCCCCCTCTCCGAAGATCAGGCAGTCAAAGGAAGGGAACTCGCGCAGGGTCTCTTCCGGCAGGGCGCTCGCGTGGGAACCACCGACCACCGTTGTCGTTTCCGGAGCGCATAACTTGATGGCGGCAGCCAGACGGGCTGCGGAATTGACCGTAGGAGTTGTGCAGGTCAGGCCCGCCACAACCGGGCGATAGGTAGTAAGTACATGACAAAGATGCTGTTCACTGTACGGAGTTGTTTCATAATCGATAATCGCCACGGTAAATCCGGCCGTACGGAGCATGGCAGCGAGATACGCCAGGTTCATGGGGCGTGTATGGGAGAGCAGCGCCGACTCCTGGAGCGGGTCGGGAGGACGGAACAACAGCACGTAATCGGAATGGCAGGACATGGCACAGTTACCTTTTACGGGCCAGTATGAAAATCGAGCTGCCAAAGGGGAGTGACACCAGTTCGAACAGCCTGTTTTCCAACTCGATTGTTTTTAACAGCAGAGCATTTATCAACCGGTGTGGTGATGAAACGTCTGAAACGACCTCATTCAGAGTTGCTGCACGGCAGGAGGTAGAGCGCACCAGCAGCCGGTATCCGGCTATCAAGGGGAAGAGGAGACTAACGCGATAGGTAGCGAAGGAGATATCGAAACCGGACTCATGTACCCGTCGACAAAGCATACTTCTCGTATAACGTTCTCTGGTATGCACCGCGATGTCGTGGCTGCTGCGCAGAAATTCAAAAGCGACGAGATTCAGGATCAGCATTCCTCCCGGTTTGAGAGCATTCCTCAGACGTTTCATCACGGCACCGTCATCATGTATGCCGGTGTGATACAGAACATCCAGTGAAGTAATTATATCAAAACGCTCTGCTTCAAGTTCAATGGTATTCAGGTCAGCGGAAAACAGACCACTGACGCCCCGTTCACGGCACAAGCGCAGTGCTTCTTCTGACGCATCGCAGCCACTCACATCGTACCCCTGATCTGACAAAAGCTGACAAAGCCGCCCGGTACCGCAACCGGCATCGAAGATCTTCACCGGTCGTCCCAATCGCGCTGATTCCCGCTGTACAGCGGCCAGAATCAGCCGGTGCAGCCCGACATACCACCAGTGGCTCTCTTCAACTTCGTACATACGGCGGTATTCGACCAGGTTCATTGCAGAAAAAACCGTCTGATGGTGTCAACAACTTCGGCGGCCTGCTCCCCCGGCAATTCCGGGTACAAGGGGAGTGACAGGATGGTTTCTGCCAACCGCTCGGTAACAGGGAGCGCTCCCGGAGCATACCCGAGAAAACGGTAGCCACGCATCAGATGGATCGGGTCAGGATAGTTGATCTTTGACTCTATCCCCTGCGCTGCCAGATAGTTCATCAGGTCATCCCGTCGCCCGGTTCTTATCGTGTAGAGGTACTGCCGGTGACTACGCCCCGCTCTGACAACCGGAAGATTCAGGTCGCCAATTCCTGCCAGGCCGTCGTTATAGATGTCTGCGATCTGCTGACGCTGCGCAATTGCCGCATCCAGACCGGGCAGCTTCACATTGAGGATCGCGGCCTGCACTTCGTCAAGTCGGGAGTTACACCCCTCCTCCTCAGCATGATAGGCGCTCTCCATGCCGTACATCCGCAGCCGCTTCAGGCGTCGGGCGAGCTCCGGCCGGGAGGTGGTCACGGCGCCGCCGTCACCAAACGTCCCGAGCACTTTTGTGGGGTAAAAAGAAAATGCCCCGACATCCCCGAGAGAGCCGGCACGTTTGCCGTTGTACGTCGCGCCGCACGCCTGGGCACAATCCTCGACAACGGATAAACCGGAACGGTTGGCATACTCAAGCAGCGGCAGCATATCCACCATCTGCCCGGACAGATGTACCGGCAGAATACAGCGGGTACGCGGGGTTACTGCTCTGTCGAGCAGGGAGACGTCCATCAGGAAGGTATCCTCCTCCACATCCACGAACACCGGCATGGCACCGGTTGCCCGAATGGCCGCCACCGTGGGCACCGCCGTGTTGGACACGGTGATAACCTCGTCACCCGGACCTATATCCAACGACTTCAGGGCGAGGAACAGGGCATCGGTGCAGGAATTCACCCCTACTGCTGAAGATACGCCGCAATATGCGGCAAAACTGTTTTCAAAATCAGTCACCTGCTGCCCCAGAATCAGGCGCCCGGAGGAGAATACACCGTCAACGGCACGCAGGTAGTCGTTCCGATGCGCGGTATATTCTTCGAGATAGCTCCAGTACCGGATCTTCGGTATGGTGAGAGTCATGTAATGTGATCCTCCATCAGATATCTTTTAATCATTTGCTCTGAGTAGTTCTACTTCGTCACATTAAAATATCTGCCGCCTTCCCCCCTCCCAACCTCCCCCCGCTGGGTGGAGGAGCATTTAGTCCCCTCCCCAGGAGGGGGAGGGTTAGGGAGGGGGAAGGTGGGAATGTGACAAAGTAGAAGTAGTTACGTTTTCATAAAACATATCAGCCAATTCAGCCACCGTTCGCGCCCGGTTATGCTCTGCCCCCCACTCACCACTCCGGATCAAGTCGCAGACATACTCGATGGTGTTGAGAAAATGATCACCCGGCGGCACATTGAACGATTCGTCCCTGCTGTCTGCCATGACAGTGATTCTGTTTTCCATCTCTGCCGGGGTGGTATAGGCCCGCTCGACTCCGATGAACCCCCGCTCGCCGCTGATTTTGTAAAAAGACCGATATGGCTGACCGAACGCGGTCAGAAACGAGAAGGTCTCCCCGGCATCGGTGCATGAATCAGCCTGAAGCGACAGGGTAAGTCCGTCCCGGATTTCCACACTGCCCCGCAGGAAGCGATGCGCCTTTCCTTCAAGAAAATAGAGGGCGGCAGTGAGCGGATAGCGATTCATGTCATGAAATGCGCCGCCACCCATCTGCGGATTCAATCTGAAATCGCCTGCCGTCGGCCCCGGAAAGGCAAATTCACTCCGCAAGGAGAGAATCCGGCCGATGCGTCCTGACGCAATAAGCTCTTTCACCAACCGATGCTGCGGGTGGTGCAGATACATGATGTTCTCAAACAGAAGCCGGCCGTTTCTCTCTGCCGCACCCAGCATACGCCGCACCGATGCGGCGCTCAGGCCGAGCGGTTTTTCACAGATGACATGTTTCCCCTGATTCAGGGCACGAACGCTCCACTCTTCGTGGAGATGATTGGGAAGGGAAATGTAGATCAGATCAACAGCGGAAGAGCAGATAAGTTCCTGATATGTCAGCGAGGCAACTGGTTCACCGTCCGCCGGAGCAGGGGCAGTGCCCCGCTCTCTGCGTGCCACTGCGGCAAGATGAGCCTGACTGCTCTGTAGCAGGGCGGGGACAAACTTGCGCCGGGCGATATCAGAACAGCCGAGAATTCCGACTCCGATCATGGGACATCCCGGCTGAGCAGGCAGGTCAAAATACTCCGGGCACAGGAGTTGACCTGTTCACCCAGATGGACCAGAAACATGACCTGTTCAAGCGGCAGCCAGGCATAATCGGTCGGCTGCTTCAGATCCATCCCGTCCGGAAGCAGCAGAATACGGTGCAGGTGATATTCCCGGTAAAAGCGCGCCCCCTCCTCGGTCTGACGGCTTTCGTGGAGCAGAAGATACCGCCCCGGTTCCAGAAATTCATCGTACAGGAACGGCTTTTTCAGTTTCCGGCTCCCCTCATAATTTCCCTGGGTAAACTGAACCGTCGGGCCGAGCTGCACTGTGCTCCGGTTGCCGACCTCCGCCTTGGCCTGCATAAGCAACTCAAGACCACGCGTACCGTTCCTGACCAGCAGGCCGATGATCCCTGCTGCCGGATTCTCGATAATCGGCTGCCCCCAACGGCAGACTTCCCGGGTTCCGGAGGAGACCTGCAGACCGACAATCCGGAAAAAACGCTGTTCCCGGTGAGAGAAAAAACCTTTGGCGTCAATATGCCACTCCTGCAGGTCGTTCAGACCGATTCGCCGGGTCAGCATATGGTTGGCAGCCCGGCGGTCGTCGAGCCACAGGAGCGTGCTGCGCAGGCCATCTTCCCGTTCGCAGGGTGACAGTGGTCGGTACTCACCCTTCTGCTCTGCGGCAAAGGCCAGACTCGACAGGATGCTGCGGCAGCAGGCGTTGACCAGATTGTCCCGGTTCATCAGGCAGATAATCTGCCGCATAGTCAGCCAGATAAAACCCTCCGGCAGCTCCTGCGGAACATCGTCCCCGGCAACAGCAATCATGTTGCGGTTGGATTTATAGAGGAAGCGCCCGCCATCTTCGGTCTGCAGGCGGGCAAACAGGATCCGTGCGCGCTCCGGGCTGATGAACAGTTCAAGGAAGAGCGGTACGGCACCGCCATGTACGCCGGTATAGTTGCTGTAGGTCGCCTGCACCGTCGGCGAAAGCTGGATATTGCCGATGTTGCCCGGCTCCTCCTTGGCCTGCAGGCAGAAATGGAGCACACCATTAATCCGTCTGGCCAGAATACCAAGAATACCGGTCTCCGGCTGTTCGATGATCGGTTGATCCCACTCCAGTTCATCCCGGTCAACCCGATGACGCACATGGACGCCAATGATGCTGAAGAAGCGACCGCTGGCATGCGTGACATTACCATCTGCGGCATCACGCTGCCACCCTTCGACATCATCAAGCGCCACCGGCATGCTGGTCAGCGATGCCTTTTTTCGGGAACGGCTGATCCACTGATCGACAAAAGCATCGTCGTGGAGAGCCGTCAGACTGTGCCGTGATGTAATCACATCAGCAACATCGTCGGGAGAGATGGCAATAGCGACTGTCGCTCCTCGTGTCATATCATCTCCCACGTCTATCACCCGTTCCTGTTCTTCTGTTCGGGAGTCCGGATAGTTTCTCCCTGATAATGTACTGCGGTTCCTGATTCAGCTTCAGATAGATACGTCCGACATATTCCCCGACAATTCCGATTGCAAAAAGTTGAAAACCTCTGAAAAACATGGTGACCGAGGTCAGCTCTTCCAGATCACTCGGCTCCTGCAACGTGGGAATTACATTGTGAATCAGCATGTCTGCAGCGGAATAGGTACCAAGCAGCGTCAGGATCAACCCGAGTATTGCCACTATCCGCAGGGGAATGAGCGAATAACTGACGATCATATCTCCCCAGAGTGCCGCCAGCTTTTTAAAAGAATAGCCGGAACGACCGGCACGACGTTCGTCGTGGCGCACGTCAATTGTTCCTATATCACGGGTTATACGCAGAATGATCGCGTCAAGATAGGGCTTGGGCATTTTGCAGGTAATAACCTGATCCACCAGAAACCGGTTCATCGCCTTGAAACTCGACAGGTAGAGATTGGCCGGTTTGTTCAGGACAATCCGGGCCATACTGCCGTTCAGATAACTGCCCAGGTTGCGGAAGAGGCTGTCTTTCTTCACCGGATACCGGCTGTACACCACGTCAAAGCCCTTCTGAATTTCGGCAACCAGGCGCGGCACTTCTTCGGGTGGATTCTGAAAATCATCGTCCATGATGACGACATACTCTCCACGCGCCTGATTGAGACCGGCCATGACGGCATTGTGTTCGCCGAAATTGCGCGACAGGCGGGCATAGACGATCATGAGCGGATATTCGGCCGCAAGCCCCTTACACAGGGCATCGGTCCCGTCCCTGCTGCAGTCGTTTATCAGGATAATTTCAAGCCGGTAGCTGTCGGCAAGGAGGGTTATAAGCGCCCGGCAGAGGTCGGCAATGGTTTTTTCCGCATTATAGACAGGAATGACAATGGAAAGTGACGTCATGAATGCTCCCCGGCTCCCTCTTCTAGCGTGCCAGCAAATCAAGCTGATACCGGCTTTTCAGGGTATCCAGCAGTGTATCAACCCCCTTGAAAGCCTCACGGAGCTGATCCCGCTCCCGGTCTGTCAACTCCAGCGGATCAACAAGATTGTCGACAGATCTTCCTGATAACAGGGCAGTCATCTGTTTACTCAAGCGCATCTGCAGCAAAAAGGTAAACGCATCCTGAATTGTCTCCAGATCATGATCAGATAACACCTGCAGGTGGTTGAGCCGCTCCAGTTTTGACCACGTCGTCCCGCCCATGATGCCCGCTTCAAGTGCGATGAGACTGACTCCTCTCGTCAGGGCAAACAGCCCCCCTTTTTTCAAGTCCACTTTTCCACGATGGTCACCCTTTTTTCCGACCTGAAACCGTCCAAAAATGCCGAGCGGAGTTTTGAAACGCACGATATTGCGTGCCATGCCGGGGAAAAATATCGAATTGCACCGGGCACATTCACAGATATAATCCCGCAATTCGCCCTCAAAGGAGATATCACCATGCATGACACGTAAATCCTGAAATACGCCGAAATGCACCGTCGCTTCGGGATAGGGGTGGGAAATCCACAATTCGACCAGATGTTTCCATTCAGACAGAGAGTGACACCATTCCGGATTGCTGGCCATCATGTTACCGGGGCAGCGCGGCACACCGATATTTTCGAGTGCGGCAGCAATTTCACCGGCAAAACGCCGCACCGCACCAATGTCATCATGGGACAGGTCATCACGGTACACTATGGCACTGTCCTGATCTGTCCGCAGGGTCTGTTCGTGTCGTCCCTCACTCCCGAGTGACAGATATGCAGCACCTGCCGGCAACCGGACATTGTGGTAACGGTCCAGGACATAGATAAGACGTTGTACCAGTGCATCGTTAAAATGGGCAATTAACTGGATCAGGCTCTGGGTATCGGCGTTGGTTTTCAGAGCGTAGCGCAACATACCGGTCATGTTCTGACCAAGAGCGCGCAATTGCTCGACAGAACCGGCAGACTCTATCTCCTGAACGAGATACAGCGGGCTGCTGGTCTGAATACGCATCAGGTCGGCGTCGGTTATGACACCGCTCAACATGTCGAATTCATCAATGACGATCAGGCGGTGAATGTTGTGTTTGGCCATAAGAAATATGGCTTTAAAGAGGTAGTCACTGCAGCGGACCGTGATAAGAGCAGTTTTCATGACGTCACGTACTTTCAACATCACAATGGTTTCTGCAGCCCCGGCGATCAGATTACGGAGATCGCGCAGAGAAACAATACCGGCCGGCTTTTCATCTGCGACAACAACAATGCCGGAAATATTATTAACCATCATCAGCCCGGCCATTTCAACGAGACTAAGATCGGGTGAGCAGGTGACAACAGACCGATGGCAGACATCCTTTACCGGCATGAAGAAAAAACTGTCTTCGTTTGTCATTGGCATGGGTGTACCTGTTCATGATAGTTCACTCGTTTATGGTTCGACAGGCTCACCACGAACGGAAGATCGTAGGTCACCGCTTCACCCGGGGATCAAGCGCATCACGGATCCCCTCTCCGAGCAGATTATAGGAGAGTACGGTGACTAAAATGGCCAGACCGGGAAAGAGCGACAACCACCAGGCAAATTCGATATAATCTTTACCGGAGGTGAGGATATTACCCCAGCTTGGAGTTGGCGGCTGTACGCCGATACCGAGAAACGACAGCGCCGATTCGGTCAGGATGGCGCCGGCAATACCGAGCGTTGCCGAGACAAGGACCGGAGAGACCGCATTGGGGAGGATATGGCGGAATATGATGCGGGTGTTTGAGCAGCCGATGCAGCGGGCGGCCAGAATATAGTCCATTTCACGTATGGAGAGTGTTTCGGCCCGCACGAGGCGGGCCACCCCCATCCAGCCGGTCAGACCGATCACCATCATGATGTACCATATTGATGGCTCAAGGAAGGTAATGATCGCCAGAATCAGAAAGAACGCGGGAAAGCAGAGCATCACATCAACAATCCGCATCAGGGTGGCATCGACCAGGCCACTGAAATAGCCGGAGACGAGACCAATCACCGTGCCGATTGAAACGGCAATGCCGACCGCAACAAAGCCGACTTTGAGGGAGACACGGGATCCATAGAGAACGCGGCTGAGCACATCCCTGCCGAGCTCGTCGGTGCCGAACCAGTGATGCCACGAAGGCGGTGACAGCACTGCATAGGCGTTGATGGCACCCGGATCAAAGGGGGCAATAAGGGGAGCAGAGAGAGAGACGAGAAACAGCGCCAGCACGACGCCGCCACCAGAAAGGGCGAGACGGTTACGCCGGATGCGCGGCCAGAAAATTGAATAAAAATAGGTATGTTTGAACGCCATTGTCCTATCCCTCCCCATGCCGGATGCGCGGATCTGCAAGGGCGTAACAGAGATCGGCAATCAGGTTGCCGATCAGGGTCAGGAAGGCGCCGATCACCAGAATCCCCATGACCACCGGATAATCGCGCGACATGACCCCCTGATAAAAGAGCTGTCCCATCCCCGGAATGGCAAAGATCGTTTCAAAGATGACGCTGCCGCCGATCAGTCCGGGAATCGAAAAGCCGAGCAGCGTGATCAACGGCAGCAGCGCATTGCGCAGCGCATGCTTCCAGATGACGACCCGCTCGGAAAGTCCTTTGGCCCGGGCGGTCGTAATGTAATCCTGGCTGATGACATTGAGCATGGCAGAGCGCATGTAGCGGGACAGACCGGCCAGACTGCCGAAAGACGCCACCATGACCGGCATTATCAGATGCGAGGCGAGATCCCACAGATAGCGCCCGGTACCCCAGGAATCGCTCCCGAGCGTATGTAATCCGGAGATCGGCAGCCAGCCGAGTTTGACGCCGAAAAAATACATCAGCAGCAGCGCCAGCCAGAAGGTCGGGACAGCAAAACCGACAAACACAAAGACCGTAATCCCTTTGTCAAGCCAGGTATCACGGCTGGTTGCCGCCAGTATGCCGATCGGAATCGCGAGGCCGAATTCGAGCAGCAGCGCGATGATATTTAATGAAATAGTGACCGGGAGGCGTTCCTTGATCTTGTCGACAACCGGACGGCCATCGGAAGAAAAGGAGCGTCCCAGATCAAGCCGGACAATATGGCCGACCCAGCTGAAATACTGTTCATGCAACGGTTTATCGAGACCGTAGAACTTGGTCAGGCGCTCACGGGCTTCTTTACCAACCTTGGGATTCATCGCCATCTGCATCTCGACCGGTTCGCCCGGTGCCAGATGAATAACGGAGAAGGTGATCAGGGTAATGCCGATCATCAGCGGAATCAGCATCAGGATGCGTTTTATGAGATATGTTGTCATGATATATAGTCGCTTCCGGTGAGCGGTTCAGGTGGAGTAACTACGCCTGCCGCACTTCAAGCCGTAATCCCTCAATCTTCTCAAAATCACGCCGGATAGCGGTAATTACCGTGTAATCCAGAGAAATAGCCGTCGCTGCAATAATCAGATCATGCGCCCCAACCGTGAAGCCGCGCCGCACCAATGATGCCCATATTCCGGCGTAGATGCGTGCAACTCCACTATCAAACGGAAACACGGGGATCATCTCGATCACTTTTTCAACAAAGGCCTGACGTCTGATTTTCCGGGTTTCCGTATCGGCCCGTTCGACTCCATGGAGAAGTTCGGCTACTGTTACCACACTGATACCGAACGGCTCATCTTCACGGCCGGCCACCAGATTTTCGACTATCCCCCGGCTTCTTTCGAGTGCGATGATCTCGCTGGAGTCAAGTATTACTCCCATGACAGAGCCTCGGGTAGTGCAGGCTGCGAATGTGCCGAAGCGATAACATCGGCTGCAAATGTGGTATCATTTCTGTCGAGATGGGGAAAGGCGTGCACAATACTGCACAGATCAGCCAGAGTTACGCCACTGCGGACCGCTTCCACCGGAACCAGGGATGCTGCCGGCTTTCCGCCCCGGACAACGGTATACCGGTCTCCACGGTATTTGATGTTGTTGAGCAGTTCCGAAAAATTTCTCACCACTTCGGTCGAACTGATCGCAGTGTGCATAGCGACCTCCGTAAAATATGATAATCATATTTTACATCAATTGTTGGTTCTGACAATATCAAAATTAGTCACCCGAAATACTTTTGCACCTACAGCGATTGAAAAAACGGCGTAAACATTTAAGCGGTGGCGACGACCAGAGCAGTATTTAAGATATTTAAAAACATATCAGCCATCTTGACCTCCATTATTTTTGAACTACGGGGTGTTTGCATTTGTTTTAGCTCTCTGGAAAATCTCATCAAGACTTTGTCCCTCGTATAGATCATGAGACACCTTAACGTAATCAGTCGGTTCGCGATGCAAGTAAGTCAAAAATCTCATAGCATCCGCAGGGCCTAGCGACTTGTTTAGTGCTACGATACCCTCTAATTTTATTTCGTTTTCCGTTTTTGCATGTTTTAACATCGGGTTAGACCTCCCTTATATAATCGACTGGATTTGACACAACCATATTCAACTTTAAACGAAGTGCGCGCTTGATTAATTGAGCATCACACGTCAAAAAATAGCGGGCATCACAATGCACCGCACACGCGACATGAAGCGCATCCTTTGGAGACAGATGCGCATCTGTTACATAACTTCGAGCCATATCAAGAATTTCATCCACAGGATCTACGCGAATTTGACAAAGTTTCTTCATGGCGTTAACTGCAAGTTTACGTTCAACAAATGGACAAAGCATATTTTCATCTTCATGCATGAATGACCATACCAAGTGAAGTTTTTTTCCTGAACGTGAGAATATTTCCTCGCACGCAAGAGCTTCCAGTTTGATTTTTATTTGCCGTGGGTCGTCAAAACCTCGCTGGAAACAGTTGTGATCCAAGTAAATCAATACCATACTGATACCATGCCTTTAAAAAATAATTTTTCTAACAAATCAGCGTCTCGAACTCTACCAATTCCGAAGAACAAAAGCCTGAAAGGGCATTCTATTGACGGAACTATTTGTCATTCAATTCTTACTGCACTACTATTCTATCGGCTACAACACTGCTTTTCGGTATTGTTCCCCTCTTCTGCACAGAGAGATGCCACTCAAGATCACCCCCCCAGACGTTTGACAAAGGGTGCCTGCCCTACCCGCGGAGAACTTCATGTTTGAGAGGGGATAGTGTGGCGATCATTTCGAAGTGCCGGTCATCATGCAACAGACGCACATTGTGTTCCTGAGCAACGGCGGCAATAATGGTGTCGGTGAGCAGAAGATATGTTGTCACGGCACGTACACCTGTTCATTCTTCGGCACATACCACCTGTTCTGGTTGTGGCCGATACCGGCGGGTGCCGGTTCGACCCCCCGGATTCGCGAACTGACAACCGGGAGGGCGTCCGGAACATACAGGAACGTGTACGGCTGCTCCTCAGCCAGGATATCCTGAATACGGAAATAGGCTTGTTTGCGCTTGTCAATATTGAAGGTGTTGCGCCCCTCGATCAGCAGGCGATCGACTTCAGGGTTATTAAAACCGATAAAATTCAATTCGCCCGGTTTGTTTTTACTGGAATGCCAGATATCATACATATCAGGATCCTGGGAAATGCTCCAGGCGAGCATGACGACTTCAAAATTACCTTTATTGACAAATTCCTTCAGGAACGCCGCCCACTCGACAATCCTGATCTTGACGTCGATCCCGACCTGGCGCAGGCGCTGCTGCACGATCTGGGCCGTCATGAGACGCTGTTGATTCCCCTGATTGGTCAGAATGGTAAATTTGAACGGCGTGCCATCCTTCACCAGAATCCCGTCACTGTTTTTTTCCTTCCAGCCGGCCTGAGCCAGCAGATCGGCGGCATGCATCGGATCATAGCCGATATCCCTGACCGCCGGATTATAGGCCCAGCGCCCCGGGACAATCGGGCCGTGCGCCTTCTGCCCCATGCCGAACAACACCCCCTGGATCAGCTCATCCTTGTTGATTGCCGCAGTCATGGCCTGGCGGATACGCTTGTCGCCGAAGAGCGGATGGCGCAGATTGTAGCCCATATAGAGGTAGCTTGATGACGGATAGCGGTATTTATTGAAACGCGCCGTGAAACGGGGAGATGTGGTCTGACGCGCGTACTGTACCGGAGTCAGATTCATCAGGTCGATTGCGCCCGCCTTGAGCTCCATGTACATCGTCGAGGTGTCAGGAATGATGCGGTAGATAAAGCGATCAATGTAGGGGCGCCCCTCGAAATACTCCCTGTTCGCCTCAAGTACGATTTTCTGGCCGGAGACCCACTCCTTGAAGCGGTACGGCCCGGTGCCGACCGGTTTTCTCGCCAGAGGGCTTTTGGTAATATCCTGCCCCTCCAGTAAATGGGCGGGAAGAATATTCATCCCCCATGAAGCCAGAGCCGGCGCAAACGGTTCACCGTATGTCACCCGGATGGTAAAGGCATCCGGCGCTGTAATACTCTTGACCTGCTTGAAATCCTCAGCGTAGGCGGTGGGGGTTTTCGGGTCAATCGTGACCTGATAGGTGTAGAGCACATCTTTTGCCGTAAAGGGAGCGCCATCGTGCCAGGTGACGCCGTGACGGAGATGGAAGGTGAGCGTAAGACCGTCCGGGGAAATATCGTACGTTTCGGCAAGATCGCCGACAATCTGCAGATTCCTGTCGTACTTGATAAGGCCGTTGTACACCTGACCGGCCACTGCGTGGGAAGAGGCATCCGATGCAAGCAGAGGGATCAGTGTCGAAGCTTCACCGATGGTACCTTCAACAAGCGAATCTCCGGTGGCGGGAACGGCAGAAGATGCTGCAGGTACGGGAGCCGGAGCAGGCACGGCGGAGTTCTCGGTTCGACTGCAGCCGGAAAAAACCACGCTGAAGCAGAGCGCCGTCAGCAGGGAGCGAACTCCTGATGGTGCCGTCATTTTTCGCCGTGCTCCCCTTTAAGCTTATGTATCTTTTCAACAAGCTCCTTGCGTTCCGGAGCCAGTTCCAGCGCCTTCTGATACTGTTTGAGAGCTCTCTTGATGAAATGACGTGCGGCATACACATCTCCCAGGTGCTCAATGACCGTAGGATCATCATCAACCAGTGCAACCGCTTCTTCAAGAGCATCGGTCGCTTCTTCATACCGCTTGAGCTTGAAATAAACCCAGCCAAGGCTGTCCAGTATGAAAGCATCCCCCGGACGGAGTGCAACCGCCTGCTTTATCAGGTTCAGTGCTTCCTCAAGATGAGTCCCCGTTTCGGCATACGTGTAACCGAGATAATTGAGCGCCTGGGCATCTTTCGGATCAAGCTGCAAAACCTGTTTCATCTGTTTGATCGAATCATTCCGTTTGCCAAGCTTGTCGTACAGAACCCCGACCCGAAAATGAAAGCGCGACTCTTTCTGAAAATGCTGTGCATCTTCAATCAGTATATCCAGAGCCGCCTGAGGTCTGTCAATTGACTCGTACAGAGCCGACAAATTGAGGTGGAGTTCAAGGTTATGCGGATCTGCATTGATTTCAGCCATAAACACCGCAATGGCTGCGTCGACCTTACCCTGTTCTTTAAGAATCAACGCTCTATGACTGACCGCTTCATAAAACTGCGGTGAGCTTCGGGAAATCCTGTTGAACTCCGCCAGCGCGTTGTCAAGCTCACCTTTTTCTTCATATGCGATGCCCCGGTAGATCCGGATATTATCGGCAGTCGGGTCTTTCTCGAGCAGGGTGCCGAACACCGCAATCGCTTCGTCATACTGTTCAAGTTCAAGGTTAACCAGGCCGATTTTCCGGATTGTTTCATTACCGCCCAGACCGGCCTGCGCAGCGAGCCGCAGATATTCAAGCGCCTCAGGGAAACGGCGCTGCTGGAGTAACAGCTGGATCAGTCGCTGCAGTACGGCGGGACGCTGTTCATCCTCATGGTCAACAAGCGACCGGTAGGCCTCGATAGCCTCCGGATATTCATTTAACGCCTCATGTGTCGCGGCCTTATCTATAACCGCCTGGTCAAATTCCGGGCGCAGTTCCAGAACTTTGGCAAAGTAACCGAGCGCGTCACGATACAGCCGCATCTGGCTGTACGTTCGCCCCAGATAATAATAGCCGAGTACGGAATCAGGATTGAGCTTGACCAGCGCCTTGAGGGTTGAAACCGCTTCTTCATACTCAAAGAGCCGCGTCAGAGACATGACAAGGTGGAGGTAGGCATCTTCCCTGGCCGGATCAAGCCTGACCGCAGTGCGCAAATAGTCGACCGCCTCCCGGTCTTTTCCCGCCGACGTCATCAGGACGCCGCCGAGAACGTACGGCGGACGATACTCCGGGTCAAGCGCGATGGCCTTGTTTATATATTCGAGTGCTTCAGGGATCTGACCGATTTTGAGCTTGATTTCAGCAACGTCACCATGCATCCGGGCCGAATCCGGTTCGAGTGCGATTGCTTCGCGCAGCAGACTGAGCGCCGCCGGATAGTCGCCCTCATGGACGGCAATACGTGCCCGGGAGAACAGGTACAATGCGCGGGCATGAGAATCCTGTTGCACGGAAGTATCGGTCAGGCTTTCCGGTGCCGGAGTAACGCCGGCGCACGCAGAAAGAAGGAGGAAAAAGAGCAGTATAATCAGCCGCATGTGCATCGGGAAGAGGTTCCATTTCGAAGAGAAAATAACTACGGGAAAGTAGCATACATGCAGCATGTTGGTCAAACGATAATAATAATTGCAATGTAGCAGTTGACATCAGGCCGTTACGGATAGAATATGGAGCGATGAACGCTACGTTACTGTATCTTTTTCTTGTACTGGTGCTGGTTGCCGCTAACGGTTTTTTTGTCGCGGCCGAGTTTGCCCTCGTTTCTGTTCGCCGATCACGGGTTATCTCGCTCGTGGAGAGCGGCGATGCCCGTGCCGTAACGCTCCTTGCGCTGCTCGACAACCTTAATTCATACATATCCGCAACTCAACTCGGCATTACCATGGCGTCGCTGGCGCTAGGGTGGATCGGGGAACCGGCTCTCTCCAAACTGCTCGAAATCCCCCTTCACGGCCTGGTTTCCAATGCTGTCCGCCACACCATAGCGTTTGCCGGCGCCTTCACGATTATTACCTTCCTGCATATTGTCCTCGGTGAACTTGCGCCGAAAACACTGGCCCTTGATCGATCCGAACGGGTTGCCCTCGCTGTGGCGTGGCCGATGCACCTGTTTCATACGCTCTTCAGCTGGCCGATACGCATACTTGATTTTGCCGGCAGAAGCACGATTCGCCTGCTCGGGTTTCGCTGTTCGGCTGATCATGCGAGCATATACTCCGTCGATGAATTACGCCAGATCATCAACACTTCTCACCTGGACGGCACGCTGGAAACCGGAGAGCGGCAGCTCCTGCACCGGATCTTCGAGTTTTCCGATTCGGAAGTCCAGGAAGTAATGATTCCGCGCAATGCCGTTACCGCCCTTCCCGTGTCGGCCTCCCTCGCTGAGACAGTGGAGTTGTTCAATACCTTCGGATACTCCCGCATTCCGGTTTTCAAGGAACAGATCGACGATATCATCGGCATTGTTGTCAGAAGAGATCTTGAACCATACCTTTCTCAGCCGGAAAAGCCTGATTTCAATCTGAGCAGTCTCGCTCACCCGCCGCATTTCATTCCGGCAAGCGCTCAGTTGAGCACCGCCTTGAAAATGATGCAGGCATCCCGCACCCATATGATTTTTGTTGTTGATGAATATGGCGGCTTTGAGGGCATCATAACCCTTGAAGACCTGATCGAAGAGATAGTCGGGGAAATTGATGACGAGTTTGATGATGTCTCACCCGACCAATGCGTTGAGGAGACCAATGGCTATCTGCTTGACGGCATGCTGACCGTGCGCGAGGTAAATCTCCGCCTTGCTCTCAATCTGCCGGAAGACGCCCCCTACACGACGATTGCCGGATTCCTGCTCGCCCGGAGCGGACGACTGCTGCTGCAGGGTGAAACAGTTCTGTTTGATGGTACCCGCTTCATCGTGGAAAGTGTCGAGCGCAAAAGAATCCGGCGCGTCAGGGTGTTACTGGAGAAACCGGCACCGTGAGAATATCTTTACGCGTTATCAGATTATCCGGCATTTTTCTTGTTGCTTTCGCGACACTGGTTATCGCTACCGCGCTGTTCCTCCCCTATCTGCTCGATGTCAATGCCTACCGGAATGAAATTTCGTCCGCACTTCAGCAAAGCCTCAACCGCCCGGTCAGCTTCAGCTCCGGAACCTTCACCTGGCATTTCGGCCCTTCGTTCAAGTTCAAATCATTCACTGTCAAAGAAATTGACGGGAAAGCCGACTTTATCACCGCCCGGCAGATAACCGTGACGGTGGCACTGCTGCCGCTACTGGAACGGAACATCGAGTTCAGGAACCTGATTCTCGATGGCGCCGCCATTTCCCTGTTTCGAAGAGCAGACGGCACATTTAATATCGACGATTTGTTAAAACCGGGCGCGGACAGGGTAAAGCTGGACTTTAAAAAAATCAGTATAACGAAGGGCGAGTTGCTCTGGAGTGACCTGTCAGGCCTGAAAGAACCGTTTTCAGAAGCGGTGCGTAACATCTCCTTTTCCGCAGACAGTATCGGGCGCGGCCAGAAGGGGCATATGAAGCTGTCCGCCGATATCCCGGGGGCAAAAGGGGCTCCCACGCGCATTTCAGTTTCGGGGAACCTGCAGCTGCCGCCTGCCGGAATATCGTTACGGGAAACTGTTCTTGATGGTGACCTGTCGCTCAAACATGCCGATATCGGTAAATACTGGGGCTATTTCGGACGCTACATCCCGTTTGCCAATTCCGGCGGACAGCTCGATGTTGTTACCGGCTTCAAAGGGAGAGCGCAGGATTTCAGGGCCAAAGGGAAAATTACCATCAGCGGCGCATCAGTGAACTGGCCGACGGTATTCCACTCCGTGCTGGCGCCAAAAGCGCTTCAGCTTGAATACAGTGCAGCAGTGACAAAGGAACTCATCAGCCTCTCCGCAGTAGACCTGAGTATGGAAGGGTTCAGAATCAAGGGGAGTTTTCAGATGCAGGATTATTTGAGCAAAGATCCGCGCATCACTGCCAGGGGAAGCACACCGGCGACATTCCGCTATGAAGATGTCCGTCCATTTGTGCCGTATGGAATAATTGAACGGGACACCGCCGACTATATTGAAAACAGGATAAAAACGGGGATATTCAAGCTTGACACCGGCGTTCTGGATGGGCGGATAAGCCAGATCACCCGCATGGAGATCGGGAACAACGGCAATACTCTCCTGATTCGCGGCCCGGTAGAGAAAGCCACGTTAAGTTACGGCCCCAAAGCGCCGACGTTCAACAATATAAAAGGCATCATTGAATTAAAAGGCAAAAACTTTAACCTGATCGGCATGACCGGAAATTTCGGCACCGCCCCTTTTTCACTGGATGGCTCAATTACGGAATACAATACCGATAAACCGTCCGATTATCCGGTGAAAATGAGTATAGCGCCACACACACCCGAGATGGCCTGGCTGGCAAAATTTGCCGCTATTCCAATGCTTGAGTACAGCAACAGCTCGGCGTTACTCCTGAGCGGCAGCGGTCACTATTCGGCCTACCGGTTACAGGGTGACTGGGACCTCACCAGGGCGGCCTACTCGCTTCCCGGCTATGTCAATAAACCGCAGGCGCTGCCGAACAGTCTCAAATTCAGCTCGGTTATCGGGAAAAACTCCACCACAGTGACATCGGTAAGCTACACCCTTCAGCCGATGAGCATCAGCGGCAGCGGCCTGATCGGCTACGGAACGGTGCCCTATTTAGGGTTTGATCTTCAGACCAACAGTTTTGTATTGAACGATGCTCTGCCGATACTCTCCCTGTGGCGAAAATACAAACCGGAAGGAACGGTACAGGCCCACATCAAAGGAGGCGGCAGCCCGGATGATCTGAGTGCCATGGATTACAACGGCAGCGTCGATCTTACCCGCTTCAGCCTCCTGCCGGACGAAAAGATGAAACAGCTCAGCGGCATTAACGGCACCATCAATTTTAAAGGAAACAGCCTCGAGACCTCCGGCATGGTCACCCGTTACGGCAGCTCGACAATAACCATGAAGGCCGCAATCCGGAGTCTGAAAAACCCTGAAGGTGACCTGCAGCTTTCATCACCGCAACTCTTCCTGCGGGATGTAAACCTTGCCGAAGGCCATCCCGAGGCAAGCATCAGAAGGTTCAATGCACATTGTACCGCAGGTAAAGATGCCATTGTCCTGCACAGCTCCTCCGGGCTGATAAATTCCTCCAACTTCAATATGAGTGGCGTTTTTACAACCGGTCGTAATCCCCGGGCGACGGTCTCCGTGGTCTCATCACAACTCGATCTCAATGATCTGCGCATTTTTTCGACACCGCCACGAAGCGGCGACAAGCCTGAAGCTCCCGGTATGGATGTAACATTGACGTTGAATGCCGAATCCGGAAATTTTGGCAGAGCAGAGTTCAGCAAATTGAATGCGACGGTACATCAGGAGAAAGGGATTCTCTATCTGCGGGAGATGAACGCCGCCCTGCTCGGGGGGCAACTGACGGCAAAAGGGAGAATTGCACCGGGGGGGGAGCAGGGTGATCGCTATGATCTGCACTTTGACATTGCCCGGGCCGATGCCGAAAAACTTCTGGCAGCACTTGACATCTCCCGGGAGGCTACCGGCACGTTGTCACTGCAGGGAGATCTTACGGCGCGCGGCAACACGCTGCTGGAGGTCAAAAAGAGTGCTCTGGGGAATGTGCGCCTCCAGATGGTTAATGGCACACTCCGGAAATTCAATACACTCGCGAAAGTTTTTTCAATTTTAAATGTATCCCAACTGCTCAAATTCAAACTGCCGGATCTCTCTTCGTACGGCATTCCGTACAGCAGCATCAAGGGAAGTTTCTCGATGAAAGACGGCATACTGACTACACAGGATCTTTTCATCACCAGCAGTTCCATCAACGTATCGATTGTGGGGAGTGCCGACATCGTCAGGGAAGAGTTGAATGTCACTCTCGGAGCACAGCCGCTGCAGACGGTGGACAAGATAATCAACCGCATCCCGATCGTCGGGTGGCTGCTGACCGGCAAGGACAAAGACCTGCTGACCGCATACTTCGAGGCAAAGGGGAAATGGACGGATCCTCACGTCACCGCCATACCGGTAAAATCAATGGGCAGAGGCATGCTGAATATATTTATCAGGGCATTCCAGTTACCGGTAAAACTGTTTACCGATACCGGCGAGGTGATTTTAGGTCAGTAGATACGGTAGTTGAGAGGATCGGAAAAAAGTTCTCTCAGCATCATGTTGTTGAGGTAATGCCCTGTCTTGTTCGCTTCAACCTTGCCGAGGATGCGGTAGCCGCTGGTGTAGAAATCACCGATCAAGTCGAGTATTTTGTGATTAACCAGCTCTTTTTTATAGCGGAGACCCATCGGATTAATTATTTCGTTACTCCCGATGACAACAGCATTGTCAAGCGACCCGCCTCTGGCCAGGCCGACTTTTTTAATGGCCTCAATCTCCTCCTCAAGTACAAATGTCCGTGAATTTATGATGGCAAACGCATTCTCTACGTCCAGCAGCCGTTTTTTCTGTTTACCGACCGGCGGACGAAACTCGATTGACATCGTAATTTCAAGCGTATTAAGCGGTTTGATCGTAACCCATGAATCGTTATGATGTACTTCCACCGGACGGAGTACTTTCAGATACACCCCCGATTCGGGAAATTCATAGACACCCGCCTTCCACATCCTCTGATAAAATTCCCAGGCCGAACCGTCCAGAATCGGCACCTCCGGACCGTTGATATAAACCAGGCAGTTGGTAATTCCTGAAAAATAGAGTGCCGCCATCAGGTGTTCAATTGTCGAAACAGAGATACCGTCGCGGGTGATCTGTGTCGAAAGCCGTGTATCACCGACCATGTCGTAGCGGGCGGGTATGATCTGGCCGTTATACACAAACGCAATACCGAATTCGCGTCGGGGGAGAAACTCGAGAGTCACCTCTTTCCCGCTGTGCAGGCCGATTCCGGAAATTTTGAATATCTGGTTGATTGTTGTCTGTCGTTTTATCATTGCAGTGTACCTCACTAATCCTTTCTCTAACCGTGAACTGTCAGGCTCGCGGACAAAGCCTTATGCAGATTGCGCACCCGCTGCCATATCAGTGCTTTCGGCAACGTCATGGCCATCGCCTCCATACAACGATCCAGCCAGTTCTGACGCTGCATAAGCAGACAAATTGCTTTCTCCAGATCGCTGCGAACAGAGTAGCCATATGCGACCTCGGCTTTGGCAATGGCCTGGCGTAACAAGGGTGATCCAGGCTGCATCATGGCCAAATCAATCAAATCCCGGCTAAAAACCCCGACATCAGCCCAGCGATCAGAGTTTGCCAGAAGCTTACTCACCACCATATCCGGAACCGTCAGAGTTGAAATCCCGCAGACCACATCATCTGCTGTTGGCGAGTCAAGTTCGATCCGCCCTTCCAGGACGATCTCGAATTTAACTGGCTGCCCGGCCACCGAAAGCATTGTCCGTATTCCGTATTGATCAGCCCGCATATCTTGCATCTTCACCAAAGAGGGTTGCCCGGACTGCACAATGGCATTGATACCAGCAGCGCCCGTCAATAATTGGCGCAGGCTTCGGTAGTGGCTTAGATCCGATACCAGAAAGTCGATGTCGACAGATTCGCGGTATTCGCCGAAGCGGAGGGTAATCGCTGTTCCACCACCAAACAAACACCTGTGTCCTTTTAGTAGTGGCCCGTTCAATGCATAAAGAACCGTAGCAATCCGCTGGTGGTGAGGCCGGTCATACATGGCTACCGCCACCCCCAAACGCTAAACGCAACGCATCAACAAGCTGTCGTTCATGCAGTATCAACGCAGTCTCATCCACATGTCTCCAATTGCGCTCATAGATGTCCCAACCTTCTTTTGGAGACAAGTCATCTACGCTTTGTACCTGCCATGCAAGTTGCTTAAGCTGCGGATAGTCCCTCAGGTGAATCCGTGCAGGTATCCAGCCTTCCCAGTCCCCTGCAAGCTGCGCGTCGATTAACTTTGCAGGTGCAACCAGGCCGAAGTTCAAGCCAAGCACAGCCATGGCACTCGCATAGGCCCCCATAGTCACGGACGGCTCACCTTTTTCGATGCGATGTAATGTTACCCGTGACATACCCGCAGCTTCTGCTGCCGAGGTGGCGCTGATCCGCAGAGCCTTGCGATGCGCACGAATCTGCTGCCCCAGGGCAATCAGATGTTCGGCCGTAACATTATCGCTAATAGGTAGTTTAGCTGGCATATTGTTTCTCATAATATACATAACGTCATTTATGTCAACAATAAGAAACAGATCAGTAAAGCAAATCCTTTAATTAATTCGGAGTCGGGGTGTATTCTCAACTGCACACACAGCTGCTCGTAATCCTGAAGAACCGGTGACATGACGTGAATTTTTTCATGTGGAGTCGCGAGAATATTTTCTCCCCGGAAAAAGAGCTCTTCGTATAACTTTTCCCCAGGGCGGAGACCGGAGCACATTATTCCGTAAAAACATCATCTAAAAACTGTTTAAAATTCAAACCCCTTTGCCATTGCCTGTGTAGTTTAACACTGCCTAGCCGCTTTTTAGAAGACATCTGAAGAAACCGGAGGGTTTCGAGGGGACCTGAGCCTTTCATAAGGAGATCAACACCTTTATTAATAACCAATTCTTCTTCCATATATTTTTATAGCGTTCATTTTACATTCTCCTTGAAACTAATTCCGTCAAGCCGAGCGTCCGAATGACGTTTCCGCATATAACAGCATTATGCATATTTTTCTTGCTTACGCTTCAGTGCAATACTAATTCTTTTGCTCAATTCCTTTTGAGCGTAATCTGAGATCAGTTTCTTTCCTTGCCTTAACGAGTCTATTTCTGATCTCGTCAGCCGACTTGAAGCCAATAATGTAGTTTGCTTCGTTGGCGGTAAGAGCTCCGGGGATGATTCCAAAAATTTCTTCGATTTCATTTTCGTACCTCTCTTCCAGTTTTCGTATAACTGCTCGAGTTGGTTGGAACTGTTTCGTTCTCCCTGCGTTAACCAACACAACAACTGCGGCAATAGTGCCTCCATGACTCAAAAGGTAGTTCGCAAGTTCAGCAAGCGTACCGCCCAGGTTCGTCACATCATCCACCAGTACGTAATGAGCCCCCTGAATTACTGACCCTTCAAATTCAGGTCTTAGACTCATACGTTCCATTGGATCGGCGCCTGTATGGAAAACCCTTGTTACTTGTACTATATCAGATTCAACCTCCCCATGTGCAATAATGGCACATGCAGATGCAAGAACTTGAGGGATTGCATTATCACCTGTTGCCTCACGCGCATGAGGCGCAACATAAATTGCACCAACTGGCAACTTGTCCATAATTTTTATCAAAAAATCGAGAGCCATATCCGAAACCAGTTCAACAGCAGACTCTTTGCCCCCGGCTTTAGCCTCTTTATATCTGGGATGAGCCTTAAGCGCTGCGTCGTTATCGAATAGCCAAAACGGTTCGGCAATTCCTTTCGGAAAGCCATGACGCCTGACTACTGGAAGTGCAATTGAAGGAACTGTATCTCTGATCATATAAATAACTATACCTATTAGGAAATTTATATAAGATTAAATCTATACTGCATCATCAATCCAAAAGGCGCCCTGAAATCGCTCGCATACCAAGCGCAGCTGCAATACTGGCCTTGCCAAGTGGGCCAGCATCTAGCAAGGTAACTACTCGTTCAGCCAATGACTCTAGCTGCGACTCTGGCTGTGACTCTGCCTGTGACTCTGCCTGTGACTCTGCCTTTATGTTCCTGTCTTTGATGACAGGACGCAGAACAATGACTTTAAACTGATTGCCTCGCCGGTCATCAATCAGCTCAATGTCTGGCCACGCCGCAGTCGCACGAGGAATACCGCTCCCCAGTCCACGATATGGCAAGAGGTGAAAAGCGTGGGAAGCAAGCGCAGGATTGCGAAGATTGGATAGACCGTAGCGGATATGTTCTGTATCCAGGTGGTTGGGTAAGGGGCCAACAAAGCCGGAGGCTCCGGTGATAAACACGTACATGGAAGATTACCATCCAGCAAGGCACCTTCGGAAATCTCGATCACTGTATAAACGTCATTGTAGCGAACGTGAATGCAAGGAAGATAGGGGAGGCCATTGTCTACTGGGTTGTGACCGATCTGTCATAAAGCGTTTCAGGAGCAATATCGAGATCCCCTGGCCAGCAGACGGTATCAAGGGCTACATATGCCTGCATAAAAAGTCGTACATCCTGTAATCGTTGAAACACTCCCTTATTCAGGTACGGTCTGGCATCAAACAGTTTTTTTTCGCCAGTATCAAACTCAATTTCTAAATGAAAGTCATATTGTGGAACTGCATGTATAACTTTTTCCATATCTAACTTGTCTCCGTTTCAAAGGGTAACAGTAAAGTCAGGATACTGTCAAATGTTTGCTAAAATTGCTCCGTGTCGTTTTTCTGCTGGAATTAAGTAGGCAGCTATCCCCGCCACTCTCCACAGATGGGGAAGGTTTTGATTTTGAATGTTGAATGTTGAATTTTGGATTGGGGGAAATCTGGCTGCTTGTTTTCACAATTGAGGTAAGAATATTTATAATCGATTCTGACTCAATCAAGAGAGACTTCGCCTCCATATAATGCCCAACAATTCCAAACGCTCAATCACACCTGGGAGTGCTGGAATCTCGCGATAATGTACCGATGGGAGAACTGGCTGAAACAAACTTCAAACGCTCAATAGTAGCCTTTGGGTAACACCCAAAATTCACCAGTATCCTCAGCTTCATCCCGGTTGCTTTCAGATAATTCAAAACTTGAGCGTGATGTTCACCGGTAGTAGTTGAAAGCGCCTTCAGTTCGACAACAATGGAATTGAAACAGATCAGGTCTGGTTTGTATGTCTAGCTGAGCAGTTCACCCTAATTCGGAGTCGGGGTGTATTCGGGGACAATCTCCTGCAGCAGAGCGATCAGGGTGGTCGTATCATTCTCAGAAGCGGCGTCGAGGAGTCTTCTCAGCTGCACACACAGCTGCTCGTAATCCTGATGAACCGGCGACATGACATGAATTTTTTCGTGTGGAGTAGAGAGTATATTTTCTCCCCGGAAAAAGAGCTCTTCGTATAACTTTTCTCCAGGGCGGAGACCGGTATAGACAAACTCGATATCCGTGTGCGGAATCAGGCCTGACAGGCGCACCAGCTCCTCGGCCAGCTCGACGATCCGGACCGGCTCCCCCATATCAAGCACAAAAATTTCACCCCCTTCGCCGTAACAGGCCGACTGCAGAACCAGCTGACTCGCCTCCGGAATCGTCATGAAAAACCGGGTAATCTCCGGATGTGTAATCGTCAGTGGCCCCCCGGCCCGTATCTGCTCCATGAAGATCGGGATAACACTGCCGTTGCTCCCGAGGACGTTGCCGAAGCGCACCGTTGAAAATCTGGTTTTGCTTCCTTCTGAAAGCGCCTGAATGAACTTTTCCGCCACCCGTTTGGAAGTTCCCATCACATTAGTCGGGTTTACCGCCTTATCAGATGAGATCAACACGAAATTATGCACCCCTGCCTGCTGGGACGCTGTTGCCATATTCATACTCCCGATGACATTACAGAGTACCGCCTCTGACGGATTCTGTTCCAGCATCGGGACATGTTTATAGGCGGCGGCATGGAACACCACCTCCGGCATGGTCTCATTGAAAATCTGATCCAGCCGTTTCTGACTGCGGACATCACACAGTATCGCCACGATACGCAGGTCGGGAAAGTGTGCCCTCAATTCCTGCTCGATAAAAAAGAGCGGCGTCTCGGCACTGTCCAGCAGCACCAGCATGGCGGGCGCATACGCGGCCGCCTGGCGGCAGATCTCGCTGCCGATACTCCCGGCGGCGCCGCTCACCAGAACCCGCATACCTTTCAGATACTTCCGGATAGCTACGTCATCCAGCGCAACCGACATCCGCCCGAGCAGATCCTCAATTGCCACATCCCTGATATGGGTTACCTTGACATCGCCGCTGATAATCTCGCTCAAACCGGGAATGATCTTAACCTTTACTCCGGTTTCCTGACAGCTTTTCACCAGACTGCGCACAAATGCCGCCCCGGCAGACGGCACCGCAATAATCACCTTCTCAATGGCGTGTGCGGTGATTATTTCCGGAAGCCGGGCTGTTGTGCCGAGCACCTCAACTCCGTGGAGGCGCATATGCTGCTTATCAGGAGCGTCATCGATAAAGCCCACAATCTTATAGGGGCTGATCCGTTGTTTGTTCATCTCCCGCAGCAGCATATTACCGGCGTCACCGGCACCCACAATCAGAGTGCGCCGGGTGGTGCGGCCACCGGTTTTGGTACCGGTTTTGGTACCGGTATCGGTGAAAAGTCCTCTCGCAACAAAATGCCGCTCCCGGTAAATCCGCCAGCCGAGTCGCGATCCGGCCACCTGCGCCAGGAGCAGCACCCAGTCGAGCAAAAACACTATGCGGGAGAAATGCACCCGCTGTTGAAAGAAAAACAGTGCCAGGCCGCTGACAATACAGGCGATGGAAACAATCTTGATGATTTCGATCAGATCGTATAAAGAGGCGTATGCCCAGATATTGCGGTACATGGAGGAGGTGACAAATACCAGAGCCTGGGCTATGACGACTACGATGACAACATTCAGCAGGAACTCAGCGGTGAATAAAGAGAGGTTCAAATCCTTGTCCAGGATCTGTGCCAGGAGATAGGATTCAATAATCAGAAAAAGGTCGAGGAAATAGACGAAAAATCGACGCGATGTGAACATAGTGCAGAACTCCGATGGTCAAATATTTGCCAAACTAGCACAAAATTGTTGGTATTCAAAAGGTTTTCTCTATCCTCAAAGAAGTACCGAAAGTAGGTAAATCCATATCAATACCCAAAACGGCTTTCGTATTATTGACGGTTACTGTAAACTCTGCTTGCCAGATTGATGCCAGTACGCTATATTCGGAAAACAAATTTGTTAGAAATATTTTAATTATAAACCACCACTGAGGAGGAGAAAATGATGTTCAGATTAACGGTATGTATTGTACTGACCCTGCTTGTTACCCCTGTATTTGCCGCCGACCCACCCAAAACGGATGAACAGAAAACATTATATGCCATCGGCTTATCGGTAGCCCGCTCACTCTCGGTATTCAACCTGACACCGGCTGAAGTAGCACTGGTTCAGCAAGGCATGACAGACTCATTTAGCGGGAAAAAAGCGGATGCAGAATTTTCTTCCTACACTGCTAAAATCCAGGAACTGGCTCGCGAACGCCGCAAGGTTGCGGGAGAAAAGCAGGCCGGTGCCGGTAAGGAATTTCTGGAGAAAGCCGCAAAAGAAAAAGGTGCCGTCAAGACCACCTCAGGCATGATCTATAATGCACTGCTCGAAGGAAAGGGAGCTTCTCCCAAAGCGACTGATGTCGTCAAAGTCAATTATCGTGGGACACTGGTTGACGGCGTTGAGTTCGATAGCTCCTATAAGCGAGGCAAGGCCCTCGAATTCAAGCTCAATAACGTAATCAGTTGTTGGGTCGAAGGGGTGCAGATGATGAAACCGGGTGGGAAGGCTAAACTCGTCTGCCCGCCGAACCTGGCATATGGTGAGAATGGCTCGGGTGAAATGATCCTACCGGGAGCCACTCTTGCGTTTGAAGTTGAACTGCTTGAGATAATGGCGCCTTCACCGGCCGATAAAGCGGTTGTTCTTGAACCAGCCAAGCCGACAGAACCGGCAAAGAAATAAGAATGATGAAAAAACTTTTCAGTGCTGTTACCTCCATGGTGTTGTTCGTGCTTATGGCAGCTCTTATGTCTGTAGCACCGGCCCATGCTGAAAATAAAAAATACAAGCGCAGCGTAGAGAAGTACACCATTCCCGATACACCCCTGATCAATCAGGACGGAAAAAAAGTGCGCCTCTCTGCGCTGCTGAACAGTGACCAACCGGTAGTGGTCAATTTTATTTACGGCACCTGCACTACCATCTGTCCGGTACTCTCCGCCGGCTTCATCAATCTGCAGAACAAGCTGGCGGTCGGCGGTCAGAAACCGAGGCTCATCTCCATCACGATTGATCCTGAAAACGATTCTCCGCAGGTCATGAAAGAATATCTGAGACGCTACCGGGCCAAGCCTGGCTGGGATTTTCTCACCGGCAGTCGCACCGATATAGATAATGTCATGAAAGCGTTTAACGCCTACATTCCGGATAAAATGTCCCACTACCCGTTAAACATGATCCGCTCCCCCAAAGACGGTACCTGGGTCAGACTTTTCGGCATCATGAGCACCCGGGAGTTACTGGAAGAGTATCAGAGTGTCTCGGGGAAATAATATGCGGCAGAGGTACTACCCATGAAAGAGCGGCTGGTAAGATTTGACTGGGCAATGAAGAAGTTACTGCGTAACAAGGCTAATTTTGAGATATTGGAAGGTTTTCTTTCAGTGTTGATCCGCCAGGATGTGACCATAAAAAACATCCTTGAGAGTGAAAGCAATAAGCAGAGCGGCGATGACAAGTATAATCGCGTTGACCTGCTTACCGAAATAGAAAGCGGCGAACTGGTTTTGATCGAGTTGCAGGTAGGTGGTCAGTATGACTATTTTCATAGAATGCTGTATGGGTCATCAAAACTGATAACTGACCATATGGACTCCGGCTTCAGCTACGATAAAGTGCGCAAGGTAGTATCGATAAATATAGTCTACTTTGATCTTGGCCATGGTGAAGACTATGTATACAAGGGTCTTACTGACTTTCGAGGAATTCACAAAAACGATCTGCTCAAGCTGTCCACGTTACAGATGGAAACGTTGAGTAACCTGGAACACGTTTCCGAGATTTTCCCTGAATATTATATACTCAAGGTAAATGGCTTTAATGACCGCGCAGAAGACAGCCTTGATGAATGGATATATTTTTTAAAGAACTCAGAAATAAAAAAAGAATTTAATGCAAAAGGTTTGCAGAAAGCCGCACTGGAGCTGGATATTTTAAAGCTTTCCAAAGCAGATCGCGAAGATTATGAGAGTTACATAGAAGACCAGCGTGTTGTTGAAAGTTCAATAAGATCATCATGGGCAGAAGGTGAGATGAAAGGGAAGATTGAAGGGAAAATTGAGAGAAATGGTGAAATTGCCATTGAGATGATCAGAGATGGCGAAGCGAATGAGAAGATTTCAAAATACACCGGCTTGTCAGTATCCGAGATCGAAACAGTGCGGGGAGAAATTGAGAGGGGCATGTAACTAACGGATGAATAATCCTGAAAAAGCTTTTACCGCAGAGTACACAGAGGAACGCGGAGTAAAATCATAGGGTTAAACCAATAAAAATATTCACCTTTTTGGAGACGTCAATAATTACAATAACTACTTGTTTTCCCTGCGTCCCTCGCTTGGAAGCGCCTACTTTTGGCGGCGTACTCTGCGGTCCAACTGCCGTTTATAGGATAATTGTATGAAGTTTCTCATTTTGGCACTGCTGCTGCTCTCCGCAGTTCCCGTAGCTGCCGTTACTCCCCCCCCCGACCTTCCGCACGCCGAAATCATGCGCCTGGGCGAAAAGATGTACCGCGATGGCATCCTCCCTTCCGGTAAACCGATGCCGGCCTTTATCCGCAGTGACGTAGAGATCGACAGCAGCGCCTTCTCCTGCTCCAGCTGCCATCTCCGCGCCGGGATCGGTTCCTACGAGGGGGGGGTTGTCACCCCGCCGACCACCGGAAATAAATTGTATCAGCCGTACCGCCGCCCCCCTTCCATGGGTGACACCATGGATCAGACCGGTCGCTTTATTTATGCCAAAACTATTCAGGAACGTCCCCCCTATACTCGCGAAACTCTCGCAGCCGCCCTACGATTCGGCATTGATCCGGTAAAAGTTGAATTTAACGACGTCATGCCGCGTTATCCTCTGTCAGACCGGGACATGGGGATCCTGATCAGCTACCTTGAAGCGCTTTCCGCCGAACCGTCACCCGGTGCGAGCGCTCGTGAATTCAGGTTTGCCACCATTATCAGCGACGATGTCAGCCCGGAGGATCGTCAGGCGCTCCTCGAACCGCTGCAGAAGTTTATCACGAAAAAAAACCAGCAGATGAAAACCTACCAGGACTTTTTAAAGTCCGGTTTTGTCCCGACCGCTGAAATGAGATACGCCTTCCGTCAGGCATCTCTTGACATCTGGGAGCTGAAAGGACCTCCCGCAACCTGGCAGGCGCAACTTGCCGCCTATAATAAGGCTGCACCGGTTTTTGCCGTGCTGGGGGGCATCTCAAACCGCGATTGGCGGCCGATTCATGATTTCTGCGAAGCAGAACGCCTCCCCTGCCTGTTTCCGATAACCGATTTCCCCGTCATTTCCGCAACGGACTGGTACACCTATTATTTCAACAAAGGCTACGCGCAGGAGGGAGAAGCGGTCGCCCACTATCTTGACCGTCTGGAAACGCTCCCAGCGACCACTCCCATTCTGCAGCTCGTTCAGGACTCTCCCGCCGGTGCGTCGCTGGCGGCCGGATTCCGTGAAAGCCGGCAGGAATCGGGTCGGCCGCCGGTCATATCACTTACCCTCTCTGCGAAACAGCTGAGTAACAAGGCGTACCTGAAAAAGCTCATAAAGAAACACCGGCCCGGCGTACTGCTGCTCTGGAGTGATGCCGAACCGCTGCCGAACCTGCCGGAACTGCTCGCACAGCTTCCGGCTCCCGGAATGGTGTTCGTCTCGTCCAGCTACCTTGGCAGTAAAACGATTGCCATTGCAGAGTCTCTCAGAGAGCGCGTCTATATCACCTATCCCTACCGCCTGACCCCCTACGTCGGCCCGAAGACCGGAGGACGCGATTTAAAGGTGCCGATAACGGCGAGCGCCAGAAATTTCGGCGACCGCAGGATCGCCTCGCGGAGTAACACCATGCTGCAGCAGGCGACCCTGCAGGGGCTGAATCTGATCTACGATAATCTCTATCGTGACCATCTCCTCGATGTCATGAGCATGCAGATGGATGTAATGGTTCAGGATTATGAACGTCTCAGTTTCGGCCCCGGACAACGCTACGTGTCAAAGGGGTGCTATATCATCCAGCTCGGCCCCGGCGACGACCCGCCCCTGCTGCCACGGAGCGAATGGGTAATCCACTGATAACTCTGCATCCACCCCTGTCATGAATATCAGAATGCGACGACAAATATCACTTTGCGAATATTTTGCTCCCTCCCTTCCCTGGCAGTCATCGCAAACGGCTTAATTTATAACCCTATTCTGGAAATGGCAAATCGGCATAATTCTTGCTGATCCATATAAGGCATATCATAATTAAATTAATTTAATAACTCAAAACAAGCGGTCGAACACCACGTCAAAGGAGAATTGTATGAGAAGTATACCCGCAGGAAAAATTGTTGCAGCAGTCGCAGTGACCGGCATGCTGGCCTGTAGCGCCGGGCTCGTCCGTGCCGAAGGAAACGGGCCGATGACGCCCGAGTTGGCGGCAAAACGGGAGATGGTGCGGAAACAGCAGGATCAGCGCATCACGCCTGAGCAACGCGCACAAGCGGCAGAAGCGCTCAAAGCGGAACGCATCAAGGTATATAAAGCCAAAGAGGCTGTCGGCAAGATCCCGCCGACCACCCCCGCACCCGATCCTGAGCCGGTCATCACGAATACAAAATAGAATGCTAACTACGTATCACGGAGAGTGAGTATGAAAACAACAAAAGTGATGTCTCTATGGAACTTCTGGATGATGCTTGTCCTGATCGCTGTCTGCGCAACGCCGCTGACTGCCGAAGCTGTTCTGCCGATCCCGACCGGACCGATTAACGCGCTCGGACAACCGGCCACCCCCGATTATTACACGACCGCCAACTGGGCCAACAGTCCGCCAATGGCCAAGTTCGTTGATACTCTGCCCGGTCTTACCGCGGCCGGCGCCAACAATCTGGGGCAATATATCAGCATTGCGACACCTGATATCGTCACCTACCCCGGCAGCGACTATTACGAAATTAATCTGGTCGAGTACCGGCAGCAGATGCATTCCGACCTGCCGCTCACCACCGGCCCGACGACCGGCACCATGGGCGGCACCCTGCTGCGCGGCTATGTCCAGGTCAACAACGGAACCAATAAAGCTGCGTGCAACCCCGCTGTTACCAATCCCGCCGCTGTCGGCTACTGTACCTCCACGCACAACACCGTAGTTCCTTCCGGCGTTCATTTTCTCGGGCCGATTATTATCGCAGAGCGTGATCGACCGGTGCGTATCAAGTTTACCAACCGCCTCCCCTCGGGAGAAGCCGGTAAACTGTTTATCCCGACTGACACTTCCGTCATGGGAGCAGGTTCAGGTCCGGCCTATCCTGTCACGTTTCGCGGCGAAGTCGGCCGCCCCTGCAACAGCAGCTTAGAACCGAACACCTGCGCCAGTTACACCCAGAACCGTTCCGACATCCACCTCCATGGCGGTCGCACCCCCTGGATCAGTGACGGCACTCCGCATCAGTGGATCACCCCGGTTGAAGAGATCACCCCGTTCACCAAAGGGGTCAGCCTCAAAAACGTCCCTGACATGCCCGATCCGGGTGATGGCTCGACAACCTACTACTTGACCAACCAGCAGAGTGCCCGCCTGATGTTCTATCATGAGCATGCCTGGGGCATCACGCGCCTTAACCCCTACGTCGGTGTTGCCGCCGGCTATCTTATCACCGACAAGTGGGAAGCTGACCTCATCGAGCGTCGTTTACTTCCGCCCGAACCGATTCCTCTGGTCATTCAGGATAGAACCTTCGTTGATGCCACACCGGTTGTCCATCCGGTGACCGGAGAAGCAACGACACAAATCAGACTTACCGACCCCTTGTGGAACTGGGGCAGCGGCGCGCTTGATCCGGCCACCGGCATACGCCCGCCGGTAACCGGCGATCTCTGGATGCCGCATGTCTACATGCCGGCCCAGACCCAGGTCCCCGGAGCGGGCGGAACCAACACCTTTGGTCGCTGGATGTATGGTCCCTGGTTCTACCCGGCCACCGTCATCAGTAAAGGGCCGGTCGCCAATCCGTACTATGACCCGAACTGCAGCAGCACCAACCCCTTCGAGCTGGCTGATTGTCTGACCCCCGGACAGCCGACGCAGATCCCCGGCACACCGGACGTTTCCATGGGTATGGAAGCGTTTCAGGACAGCGCTCTGGTTAACGGCGCCGTCTTCCCCTCGGTGACTCTCGAGCCGCGGGCCTATCGTTTCCGCATCCTGAATGCTGCGAGCGATCGCTTCTGGAACCTCAATTTCTATAAGGCCGACCCGGCGCAGCTCAGTCCGGACCCCCGGCTGAATCCTCTCGATCCGAACTATCGGCCGGGGCGTTCCAACAAAACCGAAGTCAAGATGATCGCTGCGTCAATCTCTAATGCAGCCGCAAACAACTGGCCGCCCGACTGGCCGGTCGATGGTCGTGTCGGCGACGTGCCTGATCCCGGTGTCTGTACCGTGGTGGCCGGTCAATATTCCTGTGAAAATTTTGGACCAAACTTTCTCCAGATCGGTACCGAGAGCGGCTTCCTCCCCAATCCGGTGGTAATTAATCATCAGCCGATCACCTATAACACCGACCCGACCGCGTTCTGGGTCGGCAATGTCAACAAGATGGGTCTTGCCCTCGGACCTGCCGAGCGTGCCGATGTTGTGGTAGACTTCAGCCGCTTTGCCGGTCAGACGCTCATCCTCTACAATGACGCTCCTGCCGCATGGCCGGCCGGCGTCGGCAATTATGATTATTATACCGGCGCCCCGGATAATCGCAGTACCGGCGGTTTCGGCGTTGGCGGCTTCTATGATCCAGCGTCAGGTACCTATATCGGCGGCACCGGTCCGCTCGTCGGCTACGCCCCGAATACCCGCACCATCATGCAGGTTGTTATTGCTCCGGCAGCAAGTGCCGGTGCATATCAATTTAACGAGACGGCACTGAGAAATGAATTCACCTCCGCCGCGCCGGTTGTCACAAAAATTGATCCGGTAACCAGTGCGGTGATTCCATTCAACCCCGAAATTCCGGGACAGCGCCCCTTAACCCTCTTCGAACGCTCCCAGGAGCCGATTGTTGTCGGACAGGCCGCCTATAAAGATGCCTATCCCGCCTCCTACTTCCCGATAAACTTCCCGTGGGAAGGTATCATGCAGATCAATGACCAGGCGCTGACCTTTGTTACGCTTGCCGGCGAGAAAGTAGTGGTTCCGGCCGAACCGAAAGGTATGCATGACGAGATGGGCGCCTCTTTTGATCCGATCTATGGCCGTATGAGCGGTAACCTCGGCATGCAGCTACCCAACCCGACCAGCCTTACCGCGTTGCTGATTCTCTACGGCTATTCCGATATTCCGACCGAATTTGTCAACGACTCCAAAGATGTTCTGGTACAGGTACTGCCTGGCCTGCCGGGTCAACCGGGCACCGTAACGGACGGCACCCAGATCTGGAAAATATCGCACAACGGAGTAGATACCCACCCGATCCATTTCCATATTTTTGATGTGCAGCTGCTCAATCGCGTCGGCTGGGACGGCCAGATCCTCATGCCGGAACCGAACGAACTTGGCTGGAAAGAAACCATCAAGATCAGCCCGCTCGAGGATACCATTATTGCCGTACGTCCCCGGGCACCGTCACTGCCGTTCGGCATTCCCAACAGTATTCGCCCGCTCAACCCTGCCATTCCGATTGATTCGACCATGGGCTTTGGTGCTCCGGTACCGGGCGTTCCGGCTGCGGGAAGTAACTGGCCGATTCAGAAAAATAACGGCACCACCGTCTCCGGCTTCGTCAACATTGATTACAAAACCGGCCTTCCCTATGTGTTTGCCGCAGGGCCGCCGCCAACCCCCTACCCCGGCTATGCCGGTGTTGTCACCAACGTGTTGTACAACTTCGGCTTTGAATATGTGTGGCACTGCCACATCCTCAGTCACGAAGAGATGGATATGATGCGCACGATTGTCGTCAATTATACCCCCGCACTGCCACCGGCGTTTTCTGCATCAGCAACGACCGGCGCCAGTGATGTCGTGCTCAACTGGAATGATCCGACTCCGATTGATTACCGGGACATCACCACGTACGGAAAACCTGAAAACGAGGAAGGCTTCAATATCTACCGCACCACCAATGGCGCATTTCCGCTTAACGCCATTACCGGTAAACCGGTGCCGCATAACCGCACCGTCATCCTGGCTAATACCACCACCTATACGGATGTCGCTGCGGCACCTGCAGCAGGAGCCGCCGCCAACTCGTACGTCGTGGAAGCATTCAATGCCGCCGGTTCGACGGTTTCTTTTGTCGGCACGCTCTTTACTCCTACGGTGACAACCGCAACCACTGGCCCGTTCTCGTCACCCGGCCCGATTACACTCACGGCCACAACAACCGCTCCTCCGACCGGCGTGACCATAACCAGAGTTGAGTTCTATGACGGCGCAACGCTTCTCGGTTCTGATACCACGGCACCGTACAGCCTCGTCTGGCGTAATGTCACGGCCGGCACCCACTCGATTACTGCCAAAGTATTCCACAGTTTCTTTGGCGGGTCGGTTGTCTCGGCCACTCTCCCTGTTGTTGTCAATTCTACCCTCACCGCTGCCTTCACCAGCAATAACGCTTCCGGCATCAATGCCTGCGCCAACACAACCTTTACCAGTACATCCACCGGCACTATCACGGGATACAGCTGGATGGTTAACAACACGACTATTCCTTTTGCAACAACCACCATGAGTGCCCTGCTTCCCATAGGTACCAGCGTGGTAACGCTCGGTGTAGTCAATGGCAATACCGGTGAAGCGGCTCAAGCCTCCCAGACGTTCACTGTTTCAAATCATCCTCCGACGGCAATCCCCGGTGGTCCGTATTTTGTCGCCACCGGTGGCACTCTGAATCTGCTCGGTTCAGGAACCGATCCGGACAGCTGTGATATTTTAACCTACGGCTGGAACGTTGATGGCAAGGCGGGTAATGAGTACACGATTGCCAACCCGGTCATTTCTTATAAAGCAGCGCTTGCAGTGCTTGGTCTCGGCACGCACCCCGCCGTCCTTACCGTCAGTGACGGTAAAGGCGGGACGGCAACGGCAGCAACAACGGTAACGGTGTCTGATCTCGCCATATCCACAGTGAGTCCGCTGCCTCGTGCCGCGACCACGTTGGCCTATAGCCTGACCTTCACTAAAACAGGCGGTTTCCCCGGTGGGACTGTCTGGTCTCTCGACCCCGCCACATCACTCCCTCCAGGTCTGAGCCTTAATGGCGCTGCAGGAAGCATCAGCGGCACGCCTACCACTCTCGGCACGTTTAACTTTAAACTGCTGGTAACGGACAGCACCGGTGCAGTGGCCAGCAAGGTTTTTGCTCTGACCGTTGTAGGCGCGCCTGTGGCGAGAGATGACAGCGCAACGACCGTTGTCGGCACGCCGGTTATCATCAATGTAATTGCCAATGATGCAGCTCTGACGCCTGCCGTTATCAACCCGGCGACAGTCGTTGTTTCGTCAGTTTCGGGCGGTGCCGCCGTTGCTTTAGCAAACGGGACGGTACGCTACACCCCGCCGGCACGGGCCGGTACGTACACCATCAGATACACGGTGCGAGATACCAGCGTGCCGTTTAAAGTAACCAACCTCGCAACGGTAACCGTTACCGTAACAGCAGTTGCCCCGGTGGCGGTCAATGACGCATTCGCCCTATCGGTTGGTTCAACAACGCTCCTCAATGTCCTGGCGAATGACACGGCACCATCACCAACGACCATTAACCCGGCGACGATTACCGTGTCTGCAGTCACCGGTGGTGCAACGGCAATTGCGAATCCAAACGGTTTGATCAGCTATACTGCACCGGCAGTCTCCGGTATTTACACGTTCAATTACACAGTGAAAGATAACAGTGTCACTCCTGTTACGTCAAATGTTGCGACGGTAACGTTAACCGTAACCACCGCACCGGTAGCGGTCCCTGACACCGCCACTGTTGTCGCCAGCGGCACCATCACAATCCCGGTCTTGACCAATGACATTGCTATCGCACCAACCGTCATTAACGTCGATTCCATAACGGTCAGTGCCGCCACAGGAGGCACGGCAACGGCCAACGCCACCGGCACGGTGACCTACGTTGCCCCGGTTACACCGGGCACATACACCTTCACGTATACCGTAAAAAATTCAAGCATACCGGGGGTAGCATCCAATAGTGCTCTCGTCACGGTAACGGTAACTGCCGTTCCCCCGGTTGCAGTAGCAGATAGTGCAACGGTCGTCGCCGGTAGCACCGTCATAATCCCGGTCTTGACCAATGACACCGTAACGGCACCAACCGTCATTAACGTTGCGACTATAACGGTCACCCCCGCCACTGCCGGTTCGGCAACAGCCAACGGCAACGGCACGGTAAGTTACACCGCCCCGGCAACACCGGGCACGTATACCTTTACATACACCGTGAAAGATACGAGCACACCTGCGGTTACCTCTAATAGTGCAACGGTCACGGTAACGGTAACGAAAGCTCCCCCGGTTGCAGTAAATGATGCAGCCAATGTAGTCGTCAATAACACCGTCATAATCCCTGTTTTATTCAACGACACGGTTACCGCACCAACGGTTATTAACCCCGCCACGGTAACGGTCACTGCAGCCACAGGCGGTACGGCATCAGCCAACGCCAACGGTACGGTAAGTTACATCGCCCCGGCCACACCGGGCACGTATACCTTTACCTACACCGTGAATGATACAAGCACACCGGCAATACCGTCAAACAGTGCCACGGTAACGGTAACGGTTGTAGCACCTCTTGCCATCAGTACACCGTCAACGCTGCCGGTCTATACAGCTCCTTACACCGGCTATACATTTGCTGCAACCGGTGGCTATGGTGCATACAGCTGGGCAGTGTCAGTTGGCCCACTGCCCCCTGGCCTCAGCCTGAGCACTGCCGGGGTATTGTCCGGTACGCCTACGGCAAGCGGAGTGTATTTGTTTGCTGTTCAGGTAACTGATAGTTCCACTCCAACTGCCGGATCGGTTACCAAGTTGGTTAGTATGGAGGTTGTTGTGCCTCCGGTTGCTGCAAATGACACCGTAACTGTCGTTGCCGGTGGCACAGTCATAATCCCTGTGTTGACCAACGACACGGCTACCGCTCCAGCAACCATCAACCCGGCATCGGTTGTTGTTTCAAATATTACCGGTGGAAATGCTGTGCCAAATGTGAATGGCACCGTCAGCTATACTGCTCCTGCAACCTATGGAACCTATAGCTTTGATTACACGGTTAAAGATAGCAATGTATCACCTGTTACTTCTAATGTTGCTACAGTGACGGTGGTGGTGGTTGCGATTCCGGCAGCGCCGGTTCTGATTGGCCCTCAAGGAAGTGTTAGTTTAACACCGACATATACCTTTGTTGCAGTGCCGAATGCATCAGCCTATAGCATCTACCTTTGGGACAATACGAACAGTTCAGGGGGAAGTACCACCTACGCTCCTTCTGCTGGAGGTTGTGCATCAGGGACTGGTAATTGCAACATGGTTCAAGGTACACCTCTTATTAGTGGTCATGTGTACTCCTGGTATGTCTATGCTTCGAATGCAACAGGCACTAGTCCAGACGGTGGTTATAAGGTTATCTACCCAGATAGTGCACCTACGCCTGCAACTCCAACTCAAATCAGCCCTCAAGGAAGTGTTAGTTTAACACCGACATATACCTTTGCTGCAGTACCGAATGCCACAGCCTATAGCATCTACCTTTGGGACAATACCACCAGTTCGGGGGTAATTACCCCCTACACTCCTTCTGCTGGAGGATGTGCATCAGGAACGGGCAATTGCAACATGGTGCAAGGTACGCCTCTTATTAGTGGTCATATATACTCCTGGTTTGTCTATGCTTCGAATGCAGCAGGCACTAGCCCAGATGGTAGTTATCTGGTTATCTTTCCATCTACTAGCACAGTTGTGCCCGCAACTCCAACTCAAATCAGCCCTCAAGGAACTGTTGTAGGTTTACTACCTACCTACATCTTTACCGCATCACCGGGAGCTACTTCCTATTCTATCGAGCTTTGGGATAATACTTCCAGCACAGGGGTAACCACCACTTATCTTCCGGCAGATGGAGGCGTAGCCTGTGCTGCAGGAACCGGCAATTGCGCCATTGTTCAAGCGACTCCACTGATAGTTGGGCATACTTACTCCTGGTATATAACCGCAGCAGATGCGGCAGGCTCCAGCCCATTTAGCTATCTGGCATTTACGGTTCAATAGATTGGTAGCAACATATGAGTTAATTATATATTAACTTGAGAACAAAATAGCCTCGCAGAAATGCGAGGCTATTTTGTTTAGCGCCGTGCATGCGCACGTAATAGCAGGGAGCACCTTTCAGGATGCTTATCAGTTGGGGGAGTTCCTCAAGACTGAATTATCGCAGGAACTTGCCGATCGGTGTCAACCAGCGGTCGGGGTCGCCCAGCAGATGAGTAGCTACTGCCGGGGAGTCAGTACGCATGGTGTGAAACCACGACTGACGCACAAATCTACAGAGTCGCATGGATTGGCCTTTTAGCCGCCACACATAAAATATTTTGTCGCAAAGAGACCAGTAGACAGAACAGATCCCTTTTGCTTAGTGATCAACAACAGCCGTTTTCTGATATTTCCCTGGGGGAAGATAAAGTACCTGGCGAGCCACGCCTTGGGTCACGCTGTGCGGCGCATAGGTGGCGACTGGCAGCAGCGCTGGGGTTATCGACCAGTCGTAGTTGAAACCTTTGTTGATCCGGAACGTTATACCGGTACGTGTTACCGTGCGGCAAACTGGCTCTATGTGGGTGATACCACCGGCACCGGATTGGCTCGGCAAGGCAAGAGTTACACAAGCAGCCCGAAGAAGATCTTTGACCTGCATCAGCCAAGCTTAGCCTGGCGTACCGAAATTACACGAAATAAAGACTATAAAACTCAAGGCCTGTACTTTTTGGTTTACCCCCAAATCCTTACCGGTTTCGTTAGTGGTTTCGCTTAGAAGCGCCTATTCTGGTCGTGTATTTCGTGGACACCCGCCTTTCGGTGTTTAACGCCTTCACAACATTGCCTTAAAGACCTTCTCAACCGCCGTCACCGTATCCCGCATATCCGCCGCAGACAGTGTCGGGTGGACAACGAACATCAAACTCGTCTCCCCCAATTCTTTGGCAACAGGCAGTCTTTCTGCCGGACCATACCCGGCATCAACAAAGGCCTTCTCAAGATAGATCTCACTGCAGCTGCCTGAAAAACAGGGGATGCCTTCGGCGTTAATTGCCGCCATGACGCGGTCGCGTATCAAACCAGGTGAAGAGTGAAGGGTGACGTGTGAAGGGTCAAAAACATCCAGGCGGATGAAGACGTAATATTTGTAATATGCATGACCGATTTCAGAGGGTGGGATGGTGAGGTGCAGAGCGGGGATCCTAGCAAAACCTTCTGTAAGTATTGCGGCGTGATGGTTACGGATACGGGTCCACTCTGGCAGCTTGCGCAGTTGAACCCGACCGATGGCAGACTGCATCTCCGTCAGTCGCATGTTCGTGCCAAACGATTCATGCAGCCAGCGAAATCCGGGAGGGTGCTGGCGATGGTAAACCGCATCATAACTCTTGCCGTGGTCTTTAAACTCCCAGGCCTTGCGCCACAAACCTTCATCGTTAGTGGTCAACATGCCCCCTTCGCCGCCGGTGGTCATGATCTTGTCCTGACAGAATGAGAAAGCTGCAACGTCACCCAGCGATCCGACCGGACGCCCCTTGTAGGTGGCTCCGTGGACCTGCGCACAATCCTCAATCACCTTCACCCCATGCTCCCACGCCAATGCCAGTATCGGATCCATATCGCAGGGCCAGCCAGCGAGATGTACACAGATGATTGCCTTTGTTCGGGAGGTAATATGAGGCAGGATGGTCTCTGCAGTTATGTTCTGACTGTCTGGGTCCACATCAGCCAGGACCGGTATTGCCCCACGCATAATGATGCAGCTGGCCGAAGCAATAAAAGTGCGGGAGGTAGTGATGACTTCGTCACCCGGTCCGATTCCCAGGGCATACAGAGCCAGTTCCAGCGCCACGGTGCCGTTGGCCAAGGCGATGGCATGGCTACAGTCGGTATAAGCTGCAAACTCTTTCTCGAACTCGCGCCCTTCAGTGCCGGTCCAGTAATTGACCTTGCCGGAAGAAAGGCATGCAGTGGCGGCAGCGATCTCGTCCTGCGGGAAAAAGGGCCACGGGGCAAAGGGTGTTGAGCGGACGGGTGTTCCACCATTTATGGCTAAATGTTTATCTGTCATGAAATTTCCTTTAATCAGGGCCCCAGAATCAAAACTCCGTCAATGATTTAATTTGACGGGCTGGACACCCTACCACCAGTACGTTAGGAGGTACATCTTTAGATACAACAGCACCAGCACCGATAAAGCTACCCTCTCCTAAGGACAAACCCTGGATAATTGTTGCCCCGGTCCCAACTTCAACACCATCACCGAAAGTAACATTTCCAGAGACGGCTACCTGCGGTGCCAATGTACAGTAATCCCCGGAAATAACATCATGACCAATCGTGCAGGCAAGATTTACAATCGAATGCTGTCCCAGGAAAATTTGGGTAGTCAAAATGCAGCCTGCCGTAATGATACTTCCGGCACCGATTTCTACATAGTCTGATTTAAGTACTGAGGTATGAATGAGAGTAGCAAAACAGACTTCTCCCAAAGATAGCATTCTATAGACAATTTTTTTGCGCGTTCGAGGGGTGCCGACCGCAACAACAAAGCTTGCGTCAGGATAACTCAAACAATCAGCAATAGTGCCCAGCACCTGAATACCACAAAAAGTTTGTCCGAGCATGGCTTTATTGTCATCCAAAATACCAATAATATTCCATTTTTCTGTACATTCGCGTGCCAGCCAGATTACTTCCCGGCAAAAGCCACCACCACCGACAATAATCAGATTATTTGATCTAGCCATTTTTAGCTCCTCATTCTTGCAAGACACAAATTCAATATCCAAATTAAAAATGATGTAAAAATTCACCCATTAAATTTTGACATCGTTGCTTCCCCATCTTGACTTATCCCCTCCCGCTTGAACACTTTCTCCAAAGTCATCCAAAGAATCTTCAGATCCAACCACAACGACTGATTATCCACATAACACACATCCAGCTTGAACTTCTCTTCCCAACTGATGGCATTACGCCCATTCACTTGTGCCCAACCGGTTATACCGGGGCGAACTTCGTGGCGACGGGCTTGTTCAGTGGAGTAAAGCGGCAGATACTCCATCAGCAGTGGACGCGGGCCGACCAGACTCATTTCTCCCTTCAGCACATTGAATAGCTCTGGCAGTTCATCTAGGCTGCTGCTGCGGAGGAACCTTCCAAAGGGGGGCAGGCGTTTGGAATCTGTCTGCAGATTGCCGCTAGAATCTCGCTCATTGGTCATAGTGCGGAACTTGTACATCATGAACGGTGTGCCTTGCAGGCCAGGTCGCTGCTGTCTGAAGAAGATCGGGGAGCCGAGTTTGACTCGCACCAACAAGGCCAGTACGAGTACGAGCGGCCAGATCAGAAACATACCCAACATAGTTGCTGTGAGATCGCAGATGCGTTTAGTCATTTGCTATGAACCACATTGTTGAACAAGTTTTCAAAACGGCGCGCGCCAATGGCAAGTGAAAGTTCCTGCTGATAAAACCGAGCGCCTCGTTTTCCCATTTCGTCCCGCTCTACCTGTGTTAAGGATGCCATCTTTTCAACTGTTGAGGCAATACTGTTGGCATTCTCGGGAATGCATGCAACCCCCGCTCCGGCAGTTTCTATCAAGTCAACTGCATCTCCACGTACAGCCATCAGGATCGGGCGACCTGCGGCCATGTATGCCTGGGTTTTGGATGGTAGTGTGATCTCGAATAAGGGATCATCCTTGAGATGAACCAAGAGCAAGTCGGCCATGCTCAAGACTGAACCTATTTCAGAGAAAGGACGTCGCGGCAGGAAGATGACATTAGCGAGATTATTGTCAGACTTAATCTGTTTCAGACGTTCAACGTCGATACCACTGCCGATGAAGACGAACTGTACCAGTGGAAGCCTGACAGCAAGCAGCTTTGCAGCATCTAAAACTGCATCCAGTGCCTGTGCCTTGCCCATGGTCCCGGCAAAGACGATGTTAAATCGGCCGACCATATCTGGTTCAAACTCTTCTGCCAGACAGCGCTCCAAAATTGATATCTGCCCCTCGTCGCACCAGTTGTAGATAACGCTTATTTTCTCATCTTGTATGCCTCGTTCTATGAGCTTTCTTTTGAATCCGGGCGAGAGAACTACAATATGATCTGCGATTCTATAGGTCAGGCGGCACCACCACTCGACGCACTTCAGAATGTTACGGTTATTGAGCATACCACTTGCTGCAAGCGTGTCCGGCCACAGGTCCTGAATGTCGTACACGAACGGTATGCCGCGCAATAGTTTGATCATCATTGCAGGCAGCGCTACCGTTGCCGGCGGATGATACACATATACCACATCGGCCTGTTTGATCAGAAATGGCCCAAGAAGTGCCGCGGAAAATGCAAAACTGACATAATTGGCAATGCGTTTCAGGGCTGAATCATTATGGCTTGTATAGAGTGGAACGCGGATGACAGAGACGCCGTCGATGGTTTCCCGTTGGAGCAATCTGACCTTGTAGCCGGGATACAGCTTGCCGCCGGGATAGTTGGGAAAACCGGTTAGGACTTCGACATTGTGGCCGAGTCGTACGAGTTCCCTGGCAAAAGCAAGACCCTTGAAAGTTGGTTCAGGGTCAAACCACTGAGTCAGCATTAAAATACGCATTTAGCATTTCTTCCAAACAACCCTGTTCACGTAATCCGTATAGCTGAGGATGATCCGCACGACTTTGTCCGAAACATTTGGCATTGAATAATCCGCAACCTGCCGCAGAGTTCGTTCTGACACCCGTTTTTGATCGGCCAGAATAGCCAATCCCTGATGCACCCTGTCGACCTCCAGACCAACCATCATGACGCTGGCCTCCTCCATTCCCTCAGGTCGTTCATGAGCCTCACGGATGTTGAGGGCCGGAAAGTTGAGGATCGAAGACTCTTCGTTAATTGTGCCGCTGTCGGAGAGCACGGCATGGGCATGAATCTGCAAATGGACGTAATCGGTCAGGCCGAGCGGCTTGAGCAGTTCGACTTTTTCGTGAAAGGTAACTCCCAGTGCTTCAACCCGCTTGCGGGTGCGTGGATGGGTGGAGACAATTACACGTCGGCCATAGGTCTCCGCCAGGCCGTTGAGGATGGCCACCAGTTTGCGGAAGTTCACCTCCGAATCAACATTCTCCTCGCGGTGGGCGCTCACCACGAAATAGTCCTGCTCCGCCAGTCCCAGTGAGGTCAGGATAGTAGAAGACTTAATCTTTGGTAGATAGTGAGTTAGAACCTCAAACATGGGCGAGCCGGTCTTGATGATCCGGTCAGGTTGCAGTCCCTCACGCAGCAGGTATTCTCGGGCAATATCGCTGTAGGTCAGGTTGATATCACTGGTATGATCAACAATCTTACGGTTAGTCTCTTCCGGAACACGTTGATCAAAACAGCGATTGCCAGCCTCCATGTGGAAGATCGGGATCTTGCGGCGCTTGGCCGGTATTGCGGCGAGGCAACTGTTGGTATCACCCAGCACTAGCAGCGCCTCCGGTTGCAGTTCCGCCAGCAAGGCATCAACCTTAATGATCATCTGCCCGATTGTCTCGGCAGCAGTAGCGCCAGCCGCACCGAGAAAATGATCTGGCTTGCGGATGTCAAGGTCGGTGAAAAAAATCTCGTTCAGCTCGTAATCATAGTTCTGGCCGGTATGAACCAGTATGTGATCCATATACTGATTCAGTTTCGGAAGCACACGGGAAAGCCTGATGATCTCCGGGCGAGTACCTACTACGGTCACAACTTTAAGCTTCTTCATACAAACCTCTTTTGGCCACGAATGTCACGAATGATTACGAATAACTCCACAAAACAGAAAGCTTTTTGGGGAAACTTGAAACTTTTTTTAGTTTCGAATGACACAGTGGGCGAATGTTTACGAATAAAACTAAAACTCAACTGCTTTTTGGTACACAGCATGTTTTTTCAAACGAATAAAGCATTTCCTGGATTTTTACACATCCGCGTTCATTTGTGTAATTCGTGGCTAACGGTTTTAAATTTATAAAACGAAACGCTTTGACTCAACACGCTCTTTACCGAAATTGATGAGAATACCCAGTTCAAGTCCTGTCGCTTTAAGATAGTTTAATATTTGAGCCTCGTGTGCCCTGCTCAGAGATTCTACTACTTTCAATTCCAAGAGTATTTGCCCATTAACGACAATGTCAGCACAATAATTGCCAACCTCAATTCCCTTGTATTTGACAACAAGCGACTGTTGGGCAACAGCAAAAATGCCTCGTAGAAGCAATTCCGCAATCAAGGCATTTTCATAAACCTTTTCCAGGAAACCGGGGCCAAGCGTATTGTGAACCTCAAATACTGCAGACATAATCTCGTACGATAGTTCTTTGTAAAGCATGCTTTCGTTATTCGAGTTTATTCGTGTCATTCGTGGCCACGTTCTACAGGTTCAAAATACGTATCCGGCCTTTTGGGATCAAACATTTCGTTACACCACATGACTGTCACCATATCCGTTTCACCGGTGTTGCTGATGTTATGGGTATACCCGGTCGGAATATCCACCACCTCCAGCTTTTCTCCCGACACCTGATATTCGATAATCTCTTCACTACCTACCTGCCGAAAACGGATAACCCCTCGGCCGCTGACCACCAGAAATTTTTCGTTCTTGGTATGGTGCCAGTGGTTTCCTTTGGTGATGCCCGGCTTTGAGATGTTGACCGAGACCTGTCCCCGGTTGGGGGTTTTGATGAATTCGGTAAAGGAACCGCGCTCGTCAATGTTCATCGTGAGTGGATAACTGAACTGGTCGCTAGGCAGATAGCTCAGGTAGGTTGAGTAAAGCTTTCTGGTGAAAGGTTCGGACATGTCCGGTACACTTCGACCTGTCCTACTTGTCTTGAAAGAGTAGATCAATTCGGCAATTACGCCCAGCATGACAGTATGAACCGGCTGCACCTGACAGAAGTCATCCGGCACCGGCACACTTCCATCAAGTGCGCCAATGAATGAATGTACCACATCGTCAATGTAGACAAGGTTCATAACCACCGACGGATCATTAATCTGAATCGGCAGATCAAGGGCGATGTTGTGACAGAAGGTAGCAACGGCGCTGTTGTAATTGGGGCGGCACCATTTACCAAAAACATTGGGGAGGCGATAGACAAATACAGCAGCCCCGATTTCCCGGCCATAGGCAAAGACAGCATCCTCGGCAGCTCGTTTACTGACACCGTAGGGGTTGTCCTGAGTTGCCTGGGTGGACGATGATATCAGGAGGGGCGTTGCTTTCCCGGACACACGTAGATGCGAGATCAGAGTTTCAGTCAGGCCGGTATTGCCGGTGGTAAATTCATCCACATTCTGCGGACGGTTGACCCCTGCCAGATGAAAGATAAAATCAGCGTCAGCCACCAGAGAGGGGAGGGTGGCAGGATCTTCATCGACATCGAAACCGGTTATCTTAATATCATTACGTTGGGCAAGGGATACGGTCAGGTTTCTGCCGACAAAGCCGTTGGAACCGGTAATCAGAACAGTCTTCATAAAATCCTCAAGAATAAACCTTCATTTTACAGGGATACAGCGGATGATGAGAAGACATTTACACCTTCAGCCTTTTCAGTTCTCGATACAGATTCGGAATATCTTCCTGGATAATGCTCCAGAGGATATCGTTGTCTATTCCCAAATAACCGTGAATCAACTGATTTCGGGTCGCTACCACTTGGCGCCAAGGGATAATAGAATATTTTGAACGAATTTCTTCGGGTATATGCGTTGCAGCTTCACCAAGTAATTCCAGTATTCTTAATGTGGCATCGTATGTTTTCTCATCATCAACAAAACCTTCTTTATCAAGCAGTTCGGTATATACTACAACCTTTTCGCAAAATCTGACCATATCATCCAGATAAAACCTCCATTCCCGCTCAGACATTAATTGCCTCCTGTTCGACATACGGTCGCAGTTCAGAGCGAAGTGCTTTTTCCGTAACCAGGTCAACTCTGCAACCAAAAAGATCTTCAAGCAAAAATTGGACGCCAAAAAATCTGGAAGAGGTCGCAGGCCCATCAAAGGCAACCAGGATATCAACATCGCTTTGATTCCTGGCTGTATCACGAGCAGTCGAGCCAAATAAGGCAAGGCGGGTAACACCATAACGCCCAACCAATTCAGGCTTTACCTGGAGCAGAGTATCCAGTGCATCTTTTCGATTCATTTGTTGCCCCCCTTACATCCCCTTTAGCCCTGCTACATTACTTTCAAGTTTTACTGTAATCCGTAAAAATTACTGTTATCAGTGAACATCCTTGTGAATCCGTAGCTAAGTTCATTTTTTATTCTTTTTGATCGTATGCTTGAATTTCAGTACCGCAAAATTCAGCTCTATCGTCGTCTCGTTTTCGTATGTCACTAAGTCATCGTCCAGTATTTCAGCGATAATCTGTCCGCTTTTCTGCATAAGCTTTTGTTGTTCATGCTTGTCCTGCACTGTTGTCAATGCTTTGATGGTACTTGAAAGTGCTTTGATCTTAGCAAATGTTTCGATTATGGCAATGGTTGTGGCTATAGCTTTTTTACCACTCAAAATGGTAGCAAGCATATACAGCCCTTTTTCGGTGAATGCTTTTGGCAGCGATCTTGTTTTAGAAAATTTTGCGGACGAAAATTTCGACCGCAAATATTCAAGCTCATTACTGGTTATTTCAAACAGGTACCCTTGCGGGAATCTATCGGGATTATTTTTAACGGCCTCGTTAATTCTCTTTGTCTCCACCCCGTAAAGTTCTGCCACATCGCTATCAAGGATAACCTGAATGCCACGGATATTCAGAATATTGTCTTCGACAGCTTCAAACTTTACTACGTTCATATCTCGCTCCTAAAAAATCATTGTCAAGCAAATCCAACACTGTGTTCCTGACATTATTCGTGAATATTTTTGACATTCGTGGTCAAAATGCCTTCAACCATGTTTTTTTACCACGAATTTCTCGAATCAAAACGAATGAGATCTTTACCCAAATGGTCACAAGTGATTTTTGATTTAAACCCAAAAGCTTTGAGCTTAGATTTGCGACTTTAACCCCTGTATCCCTTTTATCCTTTAGGCCCTGTGGGTCCTGTTAAATTGCTTTTCAGGTTCTGCCTTCATCCGTGAACATTCGTGCAATTCGTGGCTAAATGTCTTCGACTTCCGTTGCGTCTTAGCGCCTTTGCGTCAAAATATTAAAGCCCCAACTCTTCCTTTATATAATCCAGTCCCATCAACTTCTCTTTAATCTCCGCCACGCTCAGTCTCTGCGTATTATGCGAGTTATAATCCACAATCTCGGAGATTTTCTCTTCCCCTTCAGTAAAGTACTTCCCGTAATTCAGATCCCGGTCATCCGGCACAATCCGGTAATACCCCCCCAGATCCTCTGCCTTGGCCAACTCCTCACGGGTCAACAGGGTTTCGTACAGCTTTTCCCCGTGGCGGGTACCTATGACTTTTATTTCGCAGTCAGAGTTAAACAACTCTTTTATGGCAATGGCCAAATCCAAGATGGTGGAAGCGGGAGCCTTCTGGACGAAAATATCTCCCTGGCGTGCATTATTGAAGGCGTACAAAACTAGGTCCACGGCGTCATCCAGTGACATGAGAAAACGGGTCATGTTCGGGTCCGTCACTGTCAGCGGTTTCCCTTCGCGAATCTGTTTGACGAACAGCGGAATGACCGAGCCACGCGAGGCCATGACATTGCCATAGCGGGTGCCGGAAAAGATCGTTTTCTTTTCGCTGACTGTTCGGGCCTTGGCCACCATCAGCTTTTCCATCATTGCCTTGGAGATTCCCATGGCATTGATCGGATATACGGCCTTGTCGGTACTCAACGTGATGACCTTTTTAACTCCGTAGGCCAGGGCTGCATTGAGCATGTTCTCGGTGCCGAGCACGTTGGTACGCACGGCCTCCATCGGGTAAAATTCGCAGGAAGGCACCTGCTTAAGGGCAGCTGCATGAAATATAAAGTCAACTCCATCCAGGGCGCTATGGATACTTTCAAAGTTGCGAACATCTCCTATGTAGAACTTGACCTTGCCGTTGTTTAGCTCGATACGCATATCTTCCTGTTTCTTTTCGTCACGGGAAAAGACACGGATTTCTCTGATGTCGGTGTGAAGAAAACGGCGCAGGACGGCATTGCCAAAAGAACCTGTTCCACCAGTTATGAGAAGAATTTTGTTGCTGAACATATATGCCTCCGAAATATTAACACCTTAATTTTGGCTATATTCCCCGCTGCTTGCTGCGGAAGGGTTATTTAAAAGTGCCGAAAAGAATAGATTCCGATTTTGCTCCAAAGACAATGGGTCATTTACTATGTTTAAAGCATAAGTCTTAGTTTGTAATGATAAATTGCTAAATTCAATATTATCCATATTTACACAACGCTGCAAAATATCTCTAAATTTATCAGGGCATTCCAATGACAAATCCCATCCGATTCCCTTGTCTTCAAGATCTCTCCACGGAGTTTGATCGCTCAATAATATCGGACAACCTTCTAGAAGAGCTTCTATAATCACGTGTCCAAAATTTTCACCGAGGGTAGGGAAAAAAAATAGATGGTGTTTTTGGAAAATCTTTCTCACTTGAGAGTGTTCAACAGAGCCATGATAGTTTACCTTTATGTTGGAGTCGAAAGTTTGGAAAATCTTTTGACATTCTTGCCAATAGTCATGGTCTTCTGCTGTTCCAAAAATATTAAACGTAATATCGCCTTGTATGCCTTTAAGCATAGAAAGTGCACCATCGAGATTTTTTTTGGGGGAAATACGTGAAAGAAAAACTATATCTAAAACACCAACCTGTTTTTGATGTTGAGAGGTGTGCAATAAATCATTTGACCCGCTAACAAGGTCAGGTGCAATGGTTATTGGTAATGCAACAGAAACTTTTGCCTTAGTGAATGAAGTAATAATGTCATTTTTTTCAAAGCGGCTTGATGCCTGCCATATTAAATGATTGTAAAGCCCACAAATTCGAGCAAATCTAATATAGATATTTTTTTTCAACCACTTTTGTTTAAGTGCTCCAATTGAAAATTCACCGCGTGGCGCAAGAATTATATTACAATTCAAAGTATTTATTTTTAGGTATCTGAGTAATAGTGGTTTCAATGTGAAGTCCGTTGAAAAAAAACTATTGAGATACATGATATCAAACTTAACACTATTAATGAGTGATGAAAGAGCCAAAAGACGGAGACTCAATTTCGAAGCATAATAAACTTCCGCTTTACCTACCCTGCACCATGTGTCAGAAATTACTCCTTCATAAGGTTCCTCAATTCCAAGATCATGGTCATAAGTGATTATTTTGAAATAAAATTCATCACTCAATAAGTTAACAATACTTTCAATTGATCGAATGGGGCCGCCAGCTCTATATCCTGGTAAGTACCCTGCAGAAAAAATTAAAATGATTGGTTTATTCATTATTATTACTCTCGTTGTTCCCATTTAAATTGCTTACCAAGAAATCTGCAATTCTTCGAGATTGAGCGTCCCATGTCTTGTTCTCAACCATGTATTGACGGGCCGAAAGACTCCTTTTGCGACATTCTGGTTTGGGGATACTTTCTATATATTTGATCATATCTGCTAACGATTCCGGAGTTTCATCATGAAGGAGATAGGCAAAGTGTCCATATTCTTCAGCCATATTTCCTGGACAGGTGGAAATTACGGGGACTCCAGTTGTAAGATACTCCATAATTTTTGACGGGAAAAAATATTGCGTGTTAAGTCGTTTAGTTAGGCGCATATTTACCAGTACATCTGCCTTTGCATAAAGTTTAAGCACTTCAGTAAAAGAAATAAACCCTAGATAGTTTATACGAGAATCACTCAATGCTGCCTTTCTAACTTCTGATTCCAATGGGCCATCACCAGCAATAAAAATTCGGTATCTTTCGCCTGGCAACAATGAAAAAGCAGTCAGAATTTCCCTGACACCATTTGCTTCTTCCATTCCACCAGCCGCAACAATAGTAAAATAATCTTTATTACAATTAGTTTGAGAATCAAAATGCGAATATTGATCAACAAGATCAGATTTAATACCACCCTCAACGCGTAAGAACGGAACCTCGGGAGCAAAATCTTTTGCTATATTATCTGTAATAACAACTAGTCCATCATATTTTGGTAATAACTTCCTATGTAGCCAATAATCAAGCAAACAAGTATAACTCCTAGGTACCGTCTCACCTGGAACATTAATATCATAGATCATTGCTACGACTTTAGCGCCGATCAATTTCGAAGCTAGAATCACAAAAATACCAGGAGGTACAGAAATATTAAAGGTATAGACAATACGTTGTGAACTTTTATCTATTGTCATCCCCCACTTAATTATTTCATAAAAAGCAGCAAGTCCAAAACAAACCTGCTTAATCGGCGTAAAATTTAAGAAAGGGATCAATTTAATAGATAAATTATTTGCAAATTGAATAGAACGGCTACGAAAAAAAAGCTTTCTTGTTGTCGGAAAAGTTGGAATGGGGTACACAGAGATGATTTTATCTATATGAATTCCAGCATTTATAAGTCCATGTATTAGATAATGCTGACACATATTGCCAGCACGGCTAAATGCTGAAGTGTGAAAAGCTGGGTCATCTGGTAGAACACTGCCAATAAAAAACAATCTAACATCAGAAGGATTCATCATTAGTCTCATTATACAATAAATTCTTATAACTATCCGAAATACCTAGCAAGAAAAATGCTGGCACCATTAGCACGTGAGTAACATGTGGATCAACTACCAGGGCGGACAATAAAGCTGCAATAACTCCCACAGCCAGTGATTTTACATGAAGATCTAAGTCGTTTTTAGTCTTAATACCAGCGACTAATTTCACAAGTAAAGCGAACATATTACCGTATACTAAAATGCCAAGAACACCCATAGTTATAAAAATCTCAACCAAAGCATTATGGGGCTTTATTCCATTTGCCAACTCAGCTGCCGCTTGACCTGCTGCATCAAAACCAGCTCCAATTAATAAAGTATATGGGCCTATGTCAAGCATTTTATCCAAGGCAACTTTTGGTTTGTCAACAAACCTTACACTTGTGTCGGACGATAATTGCTCATTTATTGAAACGTCTTGAACAAAATTTTGATTATTTAACTGAGGTAAAAAATATACACCTACATAGAAGAGGGCTAATAATAAAATAAAACTTAAAATTATGACTGCAGGGGATATTTTATTATTTTTAGGCCTATTCTTGAAATAGCTTTCATAATAAAAATAAATCATTAATAAAAACAAGACGATACTTGGCGCCTTACTAAAACTCGCAATAATAGAAAGTACAGCGCAGCATAGAAGAATGATTTTTGTTAACCGTTTGTTTAGGTAATACACCTGAGAACAAAAAATTATGATAAGCATAGCTGAAGTTATAGTATTACCATAAATTGTTGATAAGCGCACATACCCGTATCGCATACTCGCTTCATCTAAAGATGCATACATGTTCAATACTGGAACAGGACCATAAATCAACTGGAAAATAATTAGAACCACTCCAGACATGCCAAATATGTAGAATAATTTACAATAAAAGATAATGCTTTGTTTATCCGTAATAAAAACCCGCGAAAATATATATACTGCAACAAACTGTAATAGTGTCCTTAATGTAGTGAATGCTACAGAATAATTGTCTGACATTGCAAAAGATATTACCAGCACATAAATATAAAGAAGCATCCATCTTGGTAAATTCAGATTTTTTCTGCAAAATAGCAGCTTCAATGCAAGGACAGCAAATAATATTTCTCTAATCATCAACCATGAAGGCATAGAAAATTGAACTTTGAAATAAGGTGATACATACAACGATATAAAAAATAGTATTAATAATATGTCAGTTTTAATCAATTTATAAGAAAACTGATTGCTGTTATTGTCATAAATATTAGTGTTATATCTATTTGTATTCATAAACGAATATTCATTCACTCGGAGTACCTTATACGATTATTCCCCAAAAAAAGGCGAGAATGACCTATTCTGACTTACGGTTGTGGTAGTTTTTTCTTCCAGGAGGAACTATCTTGTAAGCTAAATGCCGAAGCAAGATTCTGTCTAATAATTTCAAATATTTTTTCCCCACGTTTGTTCCAACTATGTCCATTTGCATATTCAATTCTCTGATTGTACAAATCAACACTATCTTCCTCACTCGCCTTTAAAACCAAATGCACAAACTCATCAGCAGTGGTGGCCTGATATACAAACCGTTCAGGGAGGGAGATAAGATTGGGCATCAGACTAGAGACAATAGGTCTTCCACAAGCGATATATTGAAACAATTTTGCCGGCACAGTAGCCTTTGAGTTTACCAAATCGTCGCTATAGGGCATTATAAATATGTCAAAAGTTGACATATGCTGTTGCAATTCGATTCCACGTAGTGGTTGGAGGAACTCAATATTGCTGTAACATGAAAGAAGCTTAAATGTCTGTTGGTGTTCTATCGGGCCAATAAATGTAATTGAAACATTCGGCTCAGCAGCCAGCTTTTTAATCCAGTCTACTTTTAAATTTGCGTGTACATAGCCCATGAAGCAAACATTTATTTTACCGTTCATTTTTTTGTTGTGATTGTGAATTGGCGTAAAATCATGGCCTGAATAAGCAACCGTAACCGCCTTTGCATATTCAGCAACATCTTCCCCTAATGGTTCACTACTCACAAAAACCAGATCACTTAATGAAATTACTTTATCTTGACGTTTTTGTTTCCTATCTCTAACTGCAGGGGTGTCGCCTGGCAACATATTGACGAAATCATCATTTAGAAAGAAATACTTACGCTTAAAAATACTTAGTGTATAGACTTGCCAAAAGTCAAAGCGGAAATTTAACAAAATTACATTCGTGGTTTTGTATTTTTTTATGTGAGCGCCTACAAGGCATGCTTGCATGGCATCACTAATATATTTTGTAAGACGGAATCTGTGCACACCTCTAATATAACCACCCAAACGATGAACAATTAGCGAATCGGTAACCTTTGTTGTCCTTGGCACGCCCTTACTGTATATTTCTATAAATAGGACATTAAAAAAGCGAGATAACTGGTGCGCAATATAATGCCGCATCCTCGGTGTTTCATCCCATTTTGATTCAGTGGTAATTACAATTAAATCTTTGCTTGGATCAGTAAACATAGCCATTCTCACTGTGTTCTAATACAACTTCGGAATCGCATTTATAACACGAATGGTATCAGCAAAGTCCATCCCCAAGGCATCCAGATACCATCGTACATTCTGATACCGAGGTCTGTTTTCATCCTCTACGAGTATGAGTGCTTCATCTCGCGTTTTTTGACCTTCTCGAATCTGGTTGCTACGAAAAGTATCGTGCTCGGTAAAACCAGCGACTGTGTAATAGATGTAATTATAAAAAGCGGCGGTGCCATCACCTATACGCCAGGTTGTATTAGTATCCGGGGCAAGCTCCCAATCATAATGTTTTAAAGTTTCGTCAATTACATTTTCATCCCAGCGCCAGTAATCGAAAATGTGATAATAATCTTTTTTTTCAGTGAAGCTACGATAGTATTCACCAAAAATTGTGTCCCACAGAGATGAATTGAAATAGCCTGGGCTTTCAAGCATCGCCTTGAAACGCAAGTACTGGTATCGTAATTGCTTTAACGCGCCGTTAGAGTAGACATTTTTTTCTTCAAAATCCGGTGGAACTCCTAAAAAACCTGCTTTAAAGTGTGTTACCTCAAGGGGGTTAACCCCCCACAGATTTAAGCTGATGCCTGTTTGCTTTTTAATTGTTTCAACATGCCGAAAGAAGTGCTTGTCCCCAGCCGTCAAAATACTGATCATCCCCAAATGCGGTGACTTCAGCCAAGCCTGCAGGTTCATCGCTATATTGCGTCGTTTTTTTGAAATGTCATCAGCCACAATAATATTTTCAACACCAAGCTCGGCACACATTCGGCTAATATTTCTACGACCCAAATCAGTCACCATACCCCAATCATAGGTATAGGTGATGGGAGTCATCTTCAGCTCGTTTACAATCAAGTACAACCCGTAACAACTATCACGACCACCTGAAAAAGGGACAATACAATCCGGTGCATTTTTTCTCCGGTAGGGTTCCACCAATTCAAAAAGCTCTTCTTTAGGCTTTGGATTATTGCGTGGTTTATAGCTTCTACAGTAATTACACACCCCATCCGAGTCAAAAGATATATAAGGCATGGTTTCTGGAAGAATACATTTTGTACAGCGCTTGAGATTGTGGGTTCGATACTCAAGCATCGCCTCTTCGGCAGCTATATTTTTAAAAGCTGGAATCAAGTTTTCATTTCTTTGCCGGTCGTCTGTAACCTCTATAGTTTGTGCTTGCGGAATATCAATTAGCAGACCATCATTCCACACTTGTGTAATATCCGCGCATCCAACGGTTTCGAGAGGGTAACGTTCAGAGGCAAAATAGGTCGATGATTCCTTGTTACCAACGTAAAGACTCCCATTGTTTGAAAACAGTAGAGTTTTACCTAATCGAGGGACAATTAATGCACAGGCAACGGTACCTTTGCAAAGCGACAGGACCACTCTTGGCAGATCAGCTATCGCACATCCTTCTTCAAGGTGTTTCAAAGCGATGCCAATGATCACTTCGGAATCAATTTGGAAATTTCGCTCAAGATTAAGCGACGTCCAGAGTTCCTGATCATTAACGATAATTCCATTATGGATAACACAAAGGCCATCACGTACAACAGGCTGGTTATCCTCAAGTCCATTGGTAATCAAGCGACTGTGCCCCATCACCACATTCGAATGGAGATTCTTTTCATTCTTTAACAGTTGCCTGATGTCGTAATCAGCTCGAGTAACCTTATAATCCCTGCCATTATAATAAACCAAACCACTTGAATCACGACCTCTTTGGCGGGCGTGTAAAGCAAGTATCCCTAAGTTGTCGTGATTTATTTCGTGATCAGAGATTATTCCAAAAATTCCGCACATAAATTTTCCTCAATTAGAACGTTGAATTATGTTTATAATAGATCATTGCGCTCGAATCAATGTTTGATTAAATCGCAATAGAATGTCTTGGCTGCTGATTCATCAAATGATGAGTTATGCCACAGCAGCACAAATTCGCCCCCAACAGAAAGTGCATGCTGCTTAAGATTCAGCATCTGATCCAATGTGTCAGCAGTATAGCCAAGCCCTAAATAGTTGTCGGCAAATACGGAAGTTTCCATCAGCACCAATGGTCGTTGCTTCAAAGCCATAGGCCTGCGTTCACCAATGTCGTACATGGTGAATTCTCGGCTGGTGCCGCATCTAAATCCTGGGCACTCGGCATAACAAAGTGTCGAGTCATAAGCGATACCAGCCGCTTCAAGATTTCGCGCCGTTTGAGTATTATGCCAACGCAGGTAATGCTGCCGCCCACCCAGTTCATTGTAAGTAATCCCCTCATCTTCCAGTGTACTGCGCAGAATATTTGCTTCCCGCATCGTCTGTTCAGGACTCAAGTAGGTGTTGTAACTAGGGTGTAGACCTATTTCGTGCCCACGGTCGTGAATGCGGCGCAGTAACTTGCGGATAACAGGCTCATCCATTCGATAATTCGGATCGTATTGTGGATGGGTATGATCCGTAATAAAATAAAACGCCACTCGATTCCCTGCCTGCTCGTTCACATCCATCATCCAATCGATATTTTCTATGTGCTGATCACCAGTGAAATTCCCTATCCGGGCACGCCAGCGCGTCTGCAGGTTACTAAGGGCAATATGAGGGCTTTTACGTTTGAGCAGATCAGCCGCTAAACCATGAGTCATAGCGTAAGGAGAATAGTCCACCTGATAGGGGCTATCCACATCGCAAGTGACTCGAAGCACACGCTTTCGCGACTTGCGTTTGAGTTGCGGCCACAACCGCTGCATCGCTGTCCAAAGGATCTCTACATACTCATCAATGATGGGGCGATTAAGAAAGCCTTCCTTAAACGCCAATGATACTTTTGTCAAAAAGCGGTCGTGGTTATCGCGATCGGGAAGAACTGATTCCTCGTAGCGAGTGAGCATAAAAAAGGCTGATCCAAAGATGTCGATGGGCAGATCAACGCAGTGATCCTGAACGCATGCCGACGGTTCTACTTGACCATAAATAACCGGTACAACTGGATTCACCGACAAAATATCCAAAGACATATCGCGGGTATCCCAATACGCAAGAGGCTGCGAGGGCAATGTGCTCTCGCTTAACCATTGCGTCTCGGAATGTCCGAAAAAGACATTCGGCATTCGTATCTCGCTGGGATGACCCGCTAATCGGATACGAATGGAATCAACATCCGCAGTTTCATGACGCCATTCTAAACCGAGAAATTCGCCAAGAACAATTCCAAACACATAGTCCAGAACATTCCCATGATTTTGGGATGTTTGAACTTCTAGCATTAGGATTGTACCAAACCGGATAATAAATTTCGAATTCGAAGGTATCGGGATGTCGTCTTACTAATAGAAAAATAGGGGGTTTGAATGGCACCAAAAGCTCGAACAAATCGTTCTATTGGCTCCATCATTGAACCTTCAAAGTCAAAGCTTCTTGTAACCGTGGATGCAAACTTGATAGCTTCCCACATACAAAGGCTTGTTGCACCACTAGATCGGAGTTCAGGGTCACCTCCGCCCATTATGTAGTAAGCACTATTTTGATCCCAGATAATATAAACTCCCGCATGATGACGGCCTTGTTCATCTTCCGCAATAAAAATTTGCCGAGCATTGTTTGCTAAACAAGCCGTATCGATCCTGTTGAGAAACTCATTTGAATAGGGAAGATCCATTCCCTGCCGCGCAAAGGTCTGAATATTCAGAGAAAGAAATTCATCCATGGACAAATCATTCCGCACGCGCAACTTAAAACGATTACTGGCTTTTCTAATATCACCGCGGATATTTTCCCGAAAACCTGCCCAAACCTTATCTAGGTCAGAAATATCTGGCAGTATGTAGGTATAGCGCGTTGTCTGCTGAAATCCACTCCAATAAAACGGTAACCAGTTTGTATTTACGTGATGCCAGTTTTGATTAAAGTAATCGAACTCTGGCAACTGATCGATCAATTCAGTCAGCAGTTCCTTTTCCTGCCCTAGCCGATTAGCGTATTTTGCGCCTGATTGACGCAGCCAAGGGCCTAGAGTTTGTGTCAAATTTGGATGCGAGAGTACTTTCATGCCAAGTCTGGTTTTGGTCAAATGATACGGCATACTCGCAACAATCACGCCACCTTTTTCGACAAGACAAACATCCCAAGCATCACTGCAAACAGCGTCCAACCACCAGTCACGAGAAAAGATTGGAATCAGCACCTCGGTTTGGCAAAGCACTCGATAATTCTCTTTTGAGAACTGCTTTTGCTCATCTAGGCACAAGGGAGTTGAAGTTTGTTTTTTCATAACAGTTCCAACAATTCTGCAAGTTTAGTTTTATCCAGATTTTGGTGAATCGGCACATCTATCCATTTTGAGGCTACTTCTTCAGCATTCAGATAACGCGCTGAATCGTTGCCATTAATTAGTTCAGGCCAGTTAAAATTACCGCATCTCAATCCTCTTTTCTGGCAGCAGATAGAAACTTTTTTCAACAAATCAGTGTCTTGAATCAAGAGCTTCTGCTTGAGCCAAGCAGGTGTTACATTCTTGCCGACTGGCCATGTCGTTTGTTTGACTCCCTCAGCTATGGTTATAGCATTGCGGTTGCGATGTTCCATTACTTCACGATAGTGGGCCAAACACCAACGCCCCAACTCAGCCTGGACAGCTCCAATGGACAGTGCCGGGTCTTTGTAAAACTGCACCAATTTGACCAATCGCGCTCGCTGTAGTACACGTAATACTAGCGAGTTTTGGTATGGAATCATTCTTCGGCGGGTAGCCATGGCTTCGACAAACTGGCTCAAAAGCTCTATCTCTTCATTTTTTGATGGCGTGCGGTGCAATGATGGACATTCACCATCAAATGCTAAAGAGTTGTTGATCAATGCGAACCCACCCCAACCTAAAGAAATCGGCTTGTCGTAGTTAAAGCTAAAAATAGAGGCATCACCAAGTGTACCCGCTTGCCGGCCGCCAATAGTTCCGCCAAGTATATGAGCACAATCTTCAATAATAGCAATACCGTTCGCAGAGCAGTAGTCAATTATTGGCCGAAAATCTACAGGTACACCAAAGTAATGGGTCACGATGAGCACACCGACGGACGAGCCCATCTCTGTGATGACACGTTCCCAATCAAACTGCCCAGGTGTAGGCGAGAAGTCGTACAACTGGGGCAGATATCCAGCTCCCCTTATAGCATCCTCCACCACACTACAATTAAATGCCGGTGCCATGACCAGACGACGCGTATCGCACCTGCAGCTGAGCAGCCACTCTAAGCCCTGGTGACCGCTCGGCATATAATGAATATTTTTTTCTTCAACCGCAAGGAACCGTCCTAATTCAACACGAAATTCGGATAATGAGTCTTGATTGGCCTTATTAATTGAATATGTAAAAACATCCCTATTCCAATACTCTTCTACTGTATCAAAATTTCTTTCATTGATGGCAAATCTCATATTTGAGCCACTTATTGTGTGGGACGAGGGAAATACTTCGGAGTCCCTTTATAATTACTCTGGGTTATTCCAAAACTTTCATCGAACTTGGTTAGACGTCTAACGGCGATATACAATGAATTTGCAATAATATTTTGTTTGTAGTTTTGCATTTCAGTGAAAAAAGAATCTTTCTTCTTTACTATATTGAATGGAACCTCTGCGACTATATCTCCTTCATCGATACCAGGAGTCATTCTATGTATTGAAATTGCAGCAATACTTTTACCATCTAATATTTGCCAATACACGGGTGATACCCCTCTATATTCAGGCAAAAACCCCGGATGCACATTTAGTGGCTTACATAACCGCAGAATAGGCTCCTTAATAATCTCATCAAAATAAACAAAAAACACCAATGGATTTTGAGTTTCCTCAAGAATTTTTACGGCGTCTTCCGAATTCGCTGATCTAATTGAGTGAATTTTTAATTGCTTATTGGATAGTGATTTAATTTTTGTTTTTTTAAGAAAGTAGCGAATGTAAGCGGAGTAAAACACTCTTAAAGAAAGAATACGTAGTAATCTACGTATGAATATCTGACTCCCACCCGCAACTACTGTACTAGATACATTTTTATATGGCTTTACCACCAACTCCATATCGGTATAAGGGATTCCTAAGTTGTCATTTATCAGCTCACATGCCTTAACTATTTGACCTCTAGTAAGCCAATCTGTTTCAATGCAGAAAAAGATTATTTTCAATTTTTCACTCCCACTATATCGATGCAAAATCGCCTAAAAGCTTATTCAACCTATTTTTGAATGTGGCAAACTTACTTACTACCAGCTTTACAGATGTCTGCTAATGTTTTCATGTAAATTAAACATAATCTCATTATCCACGCCTAACGCTCGCAAACTTTATTGGTCAACTCCTTCCATCGGTCAGATGGTGCAGAGGCTTTTTTCAGCAAAAAACCAACTTGTTCAGACATAAGTGATTTTAAAAAGGGATATCGTGAACAATAGTAATCAATATTTACGACATCAAAACCTGCCATAGTAACTAGTTTAATCGTACCAAGCGTAGATAGCTCGCTAATATGGGTATCAAGAAATGTTTTCGGCTCAGTAAGCTTCGTTTGACGGAAAATTTCTAAATATAACCTACGCCAATGGCCTGAATTTGGTATGGTTAGAAACAGATACCCGCCCGTTTTTAGCATGCTATTGATATTGTCTAAGGCAACAAATGGGCTCACAAGATGCTCTAATACTTCCTGAAAAAAAATAATGTCGTATTTTTCTTGAATTGGAAATGAGTCTTGATGTGAAGTAATGTCAAAAGCTAAATACTCTCTTATGTTGAATTTTTTTTCTTTTGTATTTTCAAGAAAACCATCGCTAAAATCCATTAAATCGAGCGAGCATGAACCGTCCAGCGGTAAAACACTGCTCAAGTATTCCGTAATAAAGCCGGAAGCAGGTCCAATTTCTAATGCTTGGCATGGCCGCTTTGATTTTTTGATAAAATCGCGAAAAACGATCTCAGTTGATTTCGCTCGCGCAAACTCGCTGAACCCAGCAACTTTTTTTAACTGTTCAAATTTTGAAACTGCATCATAAAGATTTATTATGTATGGGTACATATTAGTCCAATTCTAATCATGTATTTATGCTACTGATTGCTTGCCGCTTAAGTAGTTTCGCTGATTGTAATAAAATAAACATAAAAGAAACGTAGCCAAGCCAACTATCCAATAAAATTTAACGTATAGAATAAAACTAACAACTATGATTGGCAGCATATATATGGAACAAAACAATGTGTGATGTGCAATTTTTTTTACCAGCCCTTCCAAAGCGACATTAGAGTAGTTGAATATCTGTAATATCAAGTAACTATAAGCAATTATTCCTCCTAACGAGAAAAGAGCAATTGCTAGTCGAGGAAAAGAATAGTAACCACCAATTGCAATGCTTACAATGCGCAGTACAAAAATTAAGCTATGTATAACAAATTCATTTTTTTGTTTTCCTTTTATAGAATAAATAGAGCTCAATGGGGACGAAACAAACCAGACCAAGGCCCATGGCGCTAGAATTTGCACATAGACACCAGCTTCACGCCATTGTTCTCCAAAAACAAATGCAAACAGGTCAGCACCTATTGCCATAATAATCATCGTTGGTAACAAACCAACTAACAGCAGCCTATTAAAAATCACACCGACAAGTCTGCCAAGTTCATTACTTGATTTAGCTTCTGCAGCTCGCTGTAAGAAGACTTGACTGATTGCACCTCCAATCAAACTCATTGGCATCTGGATCAAACGAAAACCCAGGCTATACATCCCAACAACAGCAGGTGAAAAAAAGGCGCCAAGCATCAAAACGGGCAGTTGCCAAGATGCAGTATTTATTAGCGCCGCCCAGCTACTGTAAAGCGGAAAATTGCGGTGACGCTTGACACCGGACCACATCTCTTGCCAAGAAATACTATTTAGGATGAATCGGCCGTTATCACGCAATATCTGACCAGCAAGCACTGCGGTAGCAACCGCCTGTCCGACTAAGCTTGCTGAAATCAAACTACCACCTGTTGTATTACCAGCAAATCCCAGCCCCAAGCTACCACCTGTGCTTGATAGTTGGCTTGTGACCCTGGCAATAGACAGCCGCACAAAATGTTTGGTGCGTGTATTCCAATAATCCAGAGCAGTAAAAATGCCTGCCATGAAAACTGCAATCGGTATGAGCCACATAAATGGTGCCAGCTCTGGCATGTGAATCAGATTCAAGACAGGGACACTGGCAAACACGACGATTAGAATCGTAAAGAAGGAAACTAGCATGGAGATAAAAAAGCATACCGCCAATAGGTTTGCAGCCTCTCGATCGCTTTCCGGCAGCACAATCGAAAGTTCATAGCGCATGCAGACAATCACACCAAATATTCCTGTGATCGAAGCAAACAACGCAGCGGCACCAAATGCCTCTGGTGCATACAAGCGCGTCAAAATAGGGGCAGCAGCTAAACCAATGATTTGTGCAATACCAGTTCCGGAAACTAGGCGCAGTACATCACCCTTAAAGCTTGTATTACGTGTGATACCTATATTTTTCTCGTTTGGTGGCATTTGCTACGATATTGCTAACATATTAATGTAAGTGCTGAAAGTGAACTGGTCACCTTCGATGTAGTTCAATGACATGCATTAGCCTCAAAATTCAGAATTGATTTTTCAAAGTTGTAAAAGCACGTTTACCCGAGGAAGTATACTAAGCCATAGCTTGTGTGACAGAGGAGAAGATATTGGTTAGATCGCTCTCACTCAGATACGGATGCATCGGCAGGCTCATGACTCTGTCGCTGGCTGATTCAGCAACCGGAAAGCTCCCTTTACAATGTCCTAATCCGGCAAAAACCGGCTGTAGATGAAGCGGTACCGGGTAATGTACAGCGGTTGGCACGCCAAGGTCACTCAATTTTTTCTGAACATAACTCCGGTTCTCTACCTGCACCGTATATTGTGCATAAACCGAGCTGTTTCCAGGTTCAATGAATGGCGTTACAACAGATGCACCTAGCAATTCGCTATATCGTGCTCCGATACGGGCACGCGTTGCGACTTCCTCGTAAAATACTTCCAATTTAGCCATTACAACTGCGGCCTGCAGAGTATCCATACGGCCGTTTATTCCTAAACGTGGATGGTGATAGCGGCGATCCTGCCCATGCACACGTATCTGACGCATTTTTGTTGCTAATTCATCATCATTGGTAAATAGAGCGCCACCATCACCATAACAACCAAGTGGCTTGCTCGGAAAGAAGCTGGTTGAGCCGATTGTCGAAAGGCCACAGGATCGTCTGCCTTTATATGTCGCTCCGAATGACTGGGCTCCATCTTCAATAACCGGCAGCTTGTACTTTTCAGAGATTGCGTTTATAGCATCGAAATCGGCGCATTGGCCGTAGAGGCTGACCGGCATGATGGCTTTGGTACACGGGGTTATAGCCGCCTCGATCAAGTTCGGATCGATATTGTAAGTTCGAGGGTCGATATCGACAAAAACCGGTTTTGCCCCAGTGATTGCAATCATTTCACCGGTCGCGATAAAGGTGAAAGGCGAGGTTATTACTTCATCGCCAGGTCCGATACCAAGCGCCATAAGGGCAATAAGCAGAGTGTCTGTCCCGCTGCTTGCACTTATGCAATGTTTCACTCCTACAAAAGCTGCAAGCTTTTCTTCAAGTTCCTTTATTTCTGGCCCCATAACATACTGTCCATGGTCCAAAACAATCTTCATCCGTCGCTCAAGATCAGGCAAAATAAGCTTCTGCTGAGCTTTCAGGTCAATAAACTCAATTGCATTCATCAAATTATTCACTCCGTTTCAATGCGTCATAGTACTCTTTACCAATTGCCATTTCAGGAGGGAGTGGGGCATCCTCATTTAGATCAATACAGCGTAAACATCCGGCCTCTTCCTTGTAGCGCAGACCGCTTTCGGGACAGGTCAAAATGCCGTGAGCGTCGGGATTCTTGAGGAGGTGCCCGTGGCGACTCATCCACCCCTTCTGCCGGGCTGGTACACCGACCATGAGAGCATAATCCGGAACATCTCTGGACACTACCGCCCCGGCTGCAATGAAAGAATATCTTCCAAGCGTGATGCCACAAACAATCGTGGCATTGGCTCCGACGGAACTGCCACGCTGTAGAAGAGTCTTTTCATACAAAGACCGGCGCAACACCTGGGAGCGGGGATTAGTGACATTGGTTAGTACGCAGGATGGGCCAAGAAAGACATCATCTTCGATGACAGTACCTTCGTAGATTGAGACGTTGTTCTGTACCTTGACGTTCGATCCGATTACTACTCCTGGGGAAACTACGCAATTTTGGCCAAAATTGCAGCGCTCTCCAACCCTGGCCCCGCTCATGACATGAGAAAAGTGCCAAATTTTGGTGCCGGAGCCGATTTCGGCCCCTTCATCCACATATGATGATTCATGAACAAAAAAGTCTGCCATTATTTGGCCTCCTGAATATGCTGCATAAAAGGATGCGAATCCTGAGTAACACCACTCTGTGAGGCGTTCCGTATATCATGGGCAAGAACAATTGCAGGGCGCGCATCATCAAGGCCGAACCCGTTTCCTTCCAAAGTCCTTTGGTATACCACTGTGTGCAGGTCGGTAAATCCCTCTGAGAACTCAATTTCTTTTCCATCAACCGTAATTGATCTAAATGTTGAAAGCCCACATTCTGTAGCAGACTCCGGCAGGTCGTTGCGGTCTATGGAGAGAAACCATTTTACTTTTGCATTCTCTAGTTCAATATATCCACCGGTTTTCAGGGCATCCGCATACTGAACATCATTATTCAGTACTGAGCCGAATAACCAGATTAACAGGTCAAAGAAATGAATGCCGATATTGGTGGCGACACCACCGGCTTTATCCAGGTTCCCCTTCCATGAATTGAGATACCATGGCCCACGGGAGGTTATATACGTAAGAACAACTTCGTGTTTTGAGGAGCCCGGTTCTTTATTTATGGACTGGAGTGCTTCACGCAATGCAACCAGAGCAGGGTGTACTCGTAATTGTAGTATCGTATTTACGGTGCATCCGCTCTCCTTTTCCATCTCGAGCAGAGTATCGAGATTCCAAGGTTCAAGCACCAGTGGTTTTTCGCAGATTGCGTTGGCTCCGATGCGCAGAGCGAAACGGATGTGAGCATCATGCAAGTAATTGGGAGAGCAAACCGTTACGTAGTTGATCTTGTTTTCCCCAACCTGCCTGCGAAGTTTTTCTGCGTAGCGATCAAAACGTTCGAATTCTGTAAAAAAGGGAACATCGGGGAAAAATCGATCCAGAATACCAACCGAATCATTTACATCCAATGCGGCGACCAAACGGTTGCCGGTCTCTTTTATTGCTTTGAGATGACGCGGGGCGATATAACCGCCGACGCCGATAATGGCAAAGTTTTTTGACATAATGATCCTCGTATAAATTCAATTGAATCCTAATTAATGCATCACAACATTCTATATTTTCAAGCTTTCACAACATTTTCAAAAAAGCCCCTGTACACACCTCGCGTGTCCACAATCAGTTTCGAATAAGTACGGATCAGGTCATAGTCAAAAGCGTCATGATTTGTAGCAATAAGGACACAATCATATTCTGCCACTGTTTCGGCGCTAAGGGATACGCTGGACAAATTAAAGTGATGCTCCCTCATCTGTGGAAAGACTGGAACATGTGGGTCGCTGTACTGAACCATGGCGCCCTTCTTATTCAATTTTTCCATCAGTTCAACGCTGGGAGATTCACGCATATCATCGACATTTTTCTTATAAGCAATGCCGAGTACCAGTATTTTTGAGCCATTGAGAGCCTGGCCACGATCATTCAGGGCATCCATTAACTTGGACACGACCCAATCAGGCATAGCGGTGTTTACTTCTCCTGCCAATTCGATAAAACGGGTGTGAAGCCCGTACTCACGAGCCTTCCAAGTCAGATAGAATGGATCAATCGGTATGCAGTGGCCTCCCAAACCCGGTCCGGGGTAATAAGGGGTAAAACCGAACGGCTTAGTCGCTGCTGCATCAATCACCTCACGGATATCAATCGCCATGACATCGCAGACAATCTTCAATTCATTGACAAGGCCTATATTGACTGCCCTGTGGATGTTTTCGAGCAACTTAGTCATTTCAGCCGTACGTGTAGAGGAGACCGATACAACTCGATCAATTACTGCTCCGTAAAGAGCCAAACCTACCTCGAGACAGGCTTCTGAATAACCACCACAGACCTTGGGGATTGTGCGGGTAGTAAATTTTTTATTTCCTGGATCTTCCCTTTCCGGTGAATAAACTAGAAAAACATCTTTACCAGCCTTGAGGCCATTTGATTCAATTCTAGGAAGAAGCTCTTCATCTGTTGTCCCGGGATAGGTGGTGCTTTCAAGGGAGATGATCTGACCGGGTCGAAGATATGGTATTTACCTTCCTGCTAAATTTTATAATTGGCTTAGTAACACATATAATTAAATATATCAACTTTTTGAGTTTTTACGCCTCAATCATGACCACCTGCAGCGAGGGTGGCTTTAGGAAAGACCCTAAAAGGAGCTAGGAGTCTGTCGGGCTTTCACCACCTGGCATGACAGACTCTGTGCAATGCATATAACAACCTGAAATTATTGATATAACTGTTGATTTTCACTTGTATTTTTACTGCTTTTGGTGTACGTTTCTCTTGCAATATCAGTTGGTTAGATTTCAGCGCCGGTAATATATTGACCCTTATTTTGGTTTTAGCTTGACCCACCATC
>JBMOEI010000012.1:0-112580 GCA_049318985.1 Desulfuromonadaceae bacterium | reverse complement strand
AGGTGGGTCAACTAAACGGCGCTGGGTGGGTCAACACATTACCGGTGGTGGCAAAAAACTGCTCAAAATGCAGCAGGATAGTGAATAGTGCCATGATTCATCTTCTTACAGCTGCGTCAACTATAGGAGGTTAAATAGTGTCGACTAAATTCTCACGGAGAACATTTCTAAAAGCAGCCGGAGCACTGACTGCCGGTGTTGCTGCAGTAACAACTGTCCCGAAAAAGTATCTCTCCTGGGCTGAAGAAACAGCCCAGAAAGATATGAAGCAGATCCCGACATTCTGCGAGCTCTGTTTCTGGAACTGCGGCCTTATTGCCAAGGTGGAGAATAACAAGGTCGTAAAAATTGACGGTAATCCTCTCAGCCTGCGCGGCAGAGGCCGTCTCTGTGGTCGGGGCAATGCCGCCCTGGGCGCTCTCTATGACCCTGATCGCTTGAAATTTCCACTGATTAATACCGGCAAGCGCGGTGAACCGGTCTGGAAACGGGCTACCTGGGATGAAGCACTGGGGCTGATAGCCAGTAAAATGCAGGGGATCAAGGAAAAACATGGTGCGGAATCGATGGCGCTCTTCTCCCACGGTACCGGTGGCGCCTTCTGGAAACACCTGCTCAAGGCATACGGCTGTAGTAACTATACTGCCCCCTCGTTTGCCCAGTGCCGCGGACCTCGTGATATGGGGTTCTACCTGACCTACGGGTCGGACGTCGGTTCGCCTGAATACTACGATTTCAGCAAAAGCAGGTACATCGTCCTGCTTGGCTCACACCTCGGCGAGAATGCCCATAACAGCCAGGTGCAGGATATCATGAGCGGCCTGGCCGATGGTGCCCGATTGACCGTGGTCGATCCGCGCCTCTCCAATATCGCCTCCAAGGCCGACCGTTGGCTGCCGATCAAGCCTGCCAGCGATATGGCGCTGCTTTTGGCCTGGATCAGGATCATTATTGAAGAGGGGCTGTACGACAGGGAGTATATCGAAAAATATGCCTCCGGGTTAGATGAGCTGCGCGCTGCTGTGCAGCAGTATACTCCGCAGTGGGCGGAGTCAGAAACCACCATACCGAGCGACACAATTGTCAAAGTCGCCCGCGAGATGGGCAGGAACGCTCCTCATGTCTGTGTCGGCGCCGGGCGCTACTCAGTCTGGTATGGTGACGATACCCAGCGGAGTCGCGCTATTGCCATACTGAATGCCCTGCTTGGCTCCTGGGGACGCGAGGGTGGCTATTTCTTCCCGGCAAAGGGCGGTGTACCCGAATATCCGGGACTTCCCGCATACCCGCCTCACGAAGATGTGCCGAAGCTGGATGCCGCATATCCGTTTGCCGCTCTGCAGACGACTACCTCAATCAAGCAGGCCTCCATCACCGGACTGCCGCACCCGATCAAGGGGTGGTTCATCTACGGCTGCAACCTGATGAAAACCCTGCCGGACAAACAGGAGACCATCAAGGCGCTCCAGAATCTTGATCTGGTAGTTGCTATTGATGTGCTGCCTGCTGATATCATCAACTGGGCCGATGTCGTCCTGCCGGAATGTACCTACATGGAGCGTTACGACAATTTAAATATCGGCAAGTTCAAGGATCTTGAAATATCTCTGCGCCAGCCGACGGTTGAGCCGCTGTGGGAATCCAAACCCTCCTGGTGGATGACCAAAGAGCTGGCCGGCAAGCTTGGCCTGGGCGCCTATTTCCCCTGGAAAGACGGCGAGGAGTATCTGGCCAAACGGTGTGAAGCGGGTGGTATTGATTTTGCGACACTGAAAAAAAACGGCGTCATTGTCAAGACGGACAAGTCGGCCCCGTATATTACAGCCGCTAATCAGCCGGAATTCGGGACCCCTTCCGGCAAGATTGAGCTGTATTCCAAACAGCTTGAGGAGAAGGGCTTCGATCCGGTACCAAAATATACCAAACATCCTGAACCGCCGTCCGGCCACTTCCGCCTGCTGTTCGGCCGATCACCGCTGCATACGTTCTCCCGGACAACCAACAATTTTATGCTGACCGATCTGCAGAAAGAAAACGCCCTCTGGATCAATGCAAAAAAAGGGCAAGAGCTGGGGTTAAAAGACGGTGAATATGTATCTCTCGCCAATCAGGACGGCGTCGTGGCCCCCGGCAGGATAAAAGTCAAGCTGACCCAGCGGATGCGCGCTGATGCCGTGTATATGTATCACGGTTTCGGCGTTCATTCAAAAGGGATGAAACGGGCGAACAATCAGGGGATCGCGGATGATGATCTGATTTCGAAATATGTCATTGACCCGATCATGGGCGGAACTGCCATGCGCGGAACGTTTGTCAAGATTGTGAAGGGGGCCTAACTATGAAATTATTCGGAGTTCTCATTCCTGAAAAGGAGCAGCTTATCGCTACGGTGACAGATATCGTCAAAGGAAAAGCCGGTCTGTCACTGTATGCATCCCTGTTCGGCCTGGTAATCGGTTTTTATGCTATTGCCGCCATCTTTATCCAGGGGCATGCCCACACCATCAACACGTCCAGTCTAAGCCCCTGGGGATTACAGATCTCGACCTATATCTATTTTGCCCTTCTCAGCACAGGCTGCACCTTTGTCAATTTTTTCGGCCATGTTTTCTTTGAGAAGCAGTACCGGCCGTTTGCGTCACGGATAATTTTTGTCGGCATTATCACTGCGGTAGCTGCCTTCTTCTCCCTCGCAACCGAGATGGGTCACATCGAGCGTATGCACTATTTTCTGCTCTCCCCAAACCCGAAGTCACCTATGTTCTGGATGGCTATCTGGTATACCACGTACCTGATAGCCATCATTTGGGAATACGTCAATATCCAGACGAACAGGCATTCCAACAGGGTCATGTGGGGGGCTTTTTTTGTCGCTATCTTCACCCACAGTACGCTGGGAAGTCTGCTTGGATCGGTCAGCTCACGCGTCTACTACTACAGCGCACTGATGCCGATCTATTTCCTTTTTATCGCCTTCCTGACCGGCTGTTCACTGACAACGATCATTGCTGCCACGACGGTAAAACAGAAAAAACTGGATGAGAACTACCATCTGCATCCTTTTATAACATTGCTCAAGATCGGATTGGGACTGGCGCTGCTGATCACCTTCTGGCGAACCATGATCGGTCTTTCGGCTCATCTCGAAGGTTCCGAGGTGTTCTCGCTGACGTTGATTAACAGCGTGTTGTTCGGCATCGTGGTTGTCATTATAATCCCCTACATCCTGCTCAAAATGGGCAAAAGTGCCAACTGGCTGATTTTTGTGGGACTGTTCATTATAGTAACCCAGCTTAAAGCCCGTAACGATCTGGTTGTCGGTGCATTCAAAATTCCGGTTTTCAGAGTCTATGATATGGCTGAGGTTGTGCACTACACCCCCTCAATTTACGAAGGTCTTGTTGTTGTCGCATCCGCATCCCTCGTAATGGTGCTGTACATTGTTTTCAACCGTTCAGGCATTTTTGAGGCCGGGAACATCAAGGAGGACCACTGACCATGGAACAGTTTGACGGAAAAGATATTCTGGAAATTATGCAGGCCGATCTGGCACGGGCCCTGAAAAAGCCGCGCAAGGAGCGACGCTGGGCAATGGCGATCGACCTTAAAAAATGCATCGGCTGTCACGCCTGTACCACCGGTTGCATGTCCGAAAACCTGACCCCTCCTGAGATACACTACCGCCCGGTCAAGGAAGAAGAGATTGGTGAGTTCCCCAATACCAGTATGCGTTTTTTGCCGCGTCCCTGCTTTCAATGCGATGCACCGACATGCACCCCGGTCTGTCCGGTCACGGCCACCTATAAACGGGATGACGGTCTGGTTGTAATTGATTACAAAAAATGTATCGGCTGTCGCTACTGCATCGTCGCCTGCCCTTACGGAGCCCGCTCAGCTGATTCCGGGCACTATTATACCGGTGATTTCCGCGACAAAACCTACGAAGTGGAAAATTCCGGTGAATACGGTGGGAATTACAAACGTAAGAGCCACTGGCATTCACCAATCGGCAACGCACGGAAATGCCACTTCTGTATCCACCGGGTGGAAAAAGGTGAGTTGACCCGCTGCACTACCACCTGCCTCGGCAGTGCGACCTACTTTGGCGATGTCAATGATCCGCAGGCTTTAATCACCAAGCTGATATCCAAACCAAACGTATTCAGGTATAAAGAGGAACTGGGAACGAAACCTATGGTGTATTACATAACATAAGAATTTTATGCATAATACAGGTTTTTAAAGGTTTATGAACTATTATGAAATAGTACGAAAAAACAGCTAAATAGAACTTGACATCCTACCCAAAGCCCGCTAATCTTTATGACAGATTACGCGGGTTTTTTAGTTTTCTTCCTACCTTTTTTCTACCTTTTCTACACAGGGGGCATTATGCCGAAGATCAAATTTACCAAGTCGAAGATTGATAGCTTGAAATTTACTGACAAGGGGAGGGTTGATTATTGGGACACCGACACGAAAGGTCTGGGCCTTTCCGTTGGAGCGAGAACAAAAACTTTTATCCTCCAGATGGACGTGAAGGACTCCACGAAGAAAAGCGGCTATCGCACTATCAAGAAAAACCTTGGCCGGTATGGTGACGACATTACGCTTGAGCAGGCACGGGAGAAGGTACGGGGGGGAGTTGATAAGGAAACAGGAGAAGCGGTACTTGGCGAACGTATCAAGATCAAGTTGGGAGATTCAGTGTCTGCTAAAGGTTGCACCGTCACTCTGCTTGAACTGGTAAAAGCATACTTTCTTGAAACGAAACGCCGTGACGGGAAGGAGCGCCGGGCGCGGTCTGCTATCGTCTACCGTGCAGCGATAGAGCAACATTACGCAGGATGGATGCCATTAACGCTTAAAGAAGTAAACACCCTGACTCCGGACATTGTGCTTGATAAGTTTCAGCAGATCAAAGCACCAATGGCAGCGCGTAACGCTTCCGTCATGCTGTCGGCTGTACTCAGTTACGGAATGGCGAAATATCCCGGCACTCTGAAATCAAACCCGCTTGCGATCCTGAGTAGTAGGCACGTCAACGTCATGGAGAAGATCAAGCCACGCCATGAATGTCTGATATACGATGCCGACAAGAGGCGTAATGACTTCCAGACATTTTTCAATACTATTCAGGTTATGGGAAAAGTCAGACAAGAACTGCTTTTGTTGACGCTCTATACCGGTATGCGAAGCTCCGAAGCATCGACGCTTGAGTGGGGGAACATCGACTTGGAAAATGGAGAATTACACATTGCAGATACGAAAAATAGGCAAGATTTAAATATACCATTGAGCCGTCAAGCAATGGCGATTGTGACCCGGCGTAAAGAGCTGGCGCAAGAGAGTGATAAGTGGGTGTTTCCCTCTGACATCAAATGTAAGACCGGCCATGCTTCGATGAAATCGGATTATCTAAAAAAAGTGACCGGGCTTGACCTGACTATCCATGCACTGCGCCGGACGTTTATCACGGTAGGCCGTAGGCTGAAACGGTACGAGGACACCGACCGCTTGACGAACCACGTTGACAGCAGCATGGCTGGGAAACATTACGACGAAACTGATATTGAGGATTTACGGGAAACGGCGAACATGATCGGCAATGAGATTGAACGCCGGATGCTGGCTGAAACAGCGAAGGTGATAGACATATCGACAGCACGCAAGGCGGCATAGCAGATCGTCATATTTCCACTGGATAGGTTGCGCTTAATTACCGCAACTGACAAGCCGGGTATCCTGACCCGGTTTCCAGTGTTTTACCTTTCGGGAGTAGTGCTACAGGAGACACTAACATGAAATTAGAATTACCAATGCCCGAATGGTTTACAGTTGAAATGTTGGCTAAACGGTGGGGAACGACCGACAAAGACATTAGACAATATATGTCAACGGGGCAGCTCGATTATAATGAAAAGATCACGGGCGGGATTTTAAGTGCACTTTTTACCATGCCGACTCAACAGATTCATAAAAATACAGTTGAAGAGTGGGAAAAAATATATATAAAACCCGCCCAGGCAGTAAACGATGTAACAACGACCGATAATGGCGGCGAAATATTGACGGTTGACCCTGTGACGGATTATCTCGAATCACACAAAAACGCACCTGATGGCGAAAAAGGAGCATGGCTACAAAATAATACGAAAATGACACTTAATCAGATTGCAGATACCCTTAATATTCCCGGCAAAGAACTTGATTATAACGGTCATAAAAGCAAGTCTCGGAAAAATACTATGGGCAAAACCATAAGAGATTGGAAAGATTTACAGTGTAAAAATATTGAGTCTGAAGTGTAAAAAAGATATATCGCAATATTATCAGAATGTTAGGCCGGGGAAACCTGGCCTTTTTTTGTGCTTTTTTACCTTGACGTTTACACTGTGTAAATAAGTCAGAATCCTTTTTAAGATTTGGCCAAATCTAATAAATCTTATGAAGGAACATAACATGAAAAAAACCGTAACACTCCCCGAAAACCCGAACACTCCCCGAACAGAATCACAGGCAGCTCTTGAATGGAATAGGTCTAAAGCATGGTTTCAGCGTAAACGCTGGGAAGGCGGCGGTCCGGAATATATCAAACTTCCCGGCAAGCGCGGCGGCGTACTTTATCCACCTGAAGGACTGCGACGCTATTTCACCGGTTTTATGTGCAAGTCAACGTCCGAATCTTCAATTCGATAACGGGGGAAATGAAACCATGCCAACTATGACCAGTACAAATCTAAAGCTGATTGCAGTATTAGTTGCTTCCGGTATCGAAGTGAACCTATTCCGGAAAGCAGCGTCACCGCAGATGGTTGTCGGTGAATTTCAGAACACACCGGCAATCGTAAAGTTAATTTCCGATTATGAAAAGCGGCGCGTTATCAGCGTACCTCAGAAGTCAGTGCTTCAGGCTTATCAAGACCTTTCTGTCGAGCGCCTCAGGCTGATAATGGAGGCGCTATAATGAATATTGACGGCATAGTTTTTTACGTCTGCATTCTCGGAGACTACGAGCCTGCCACTCATAAGTATATCAAAGAAAAGGCACCGCTGCATTTTTGCACTGAATACGGTGAATATCTCGAATGGGAAGGGCCGTATCCGGAACCGCCGAAGAAATCAACGCCTGCAATCATGCCGATTGTTGAATCTGAAAATTTACCTGTTTCCGTTATTGCTGACATGTTCACGGATATGAGGTTGGCAGCGATATTCGCACAGCAGTTTCGGGAAGAGATTCGTTATTGGCAAGAGTCGGGCAAGTGGCTTGTATTTGATGGGCGCAGGTGGACAACAGACGCGCCTGGGGGGGCTTTCCCTTTTATCCGCAGAATGATTGAATCTCTTCACCAGAAAGCGACTGATTGCAGCGATTACCAGCAACGCGCCGATATGCGGAAAGCGATAATGAAGTTGGAGGATCACCGGCGTCAAGTGACGGTGTTGTCAGCCGCACAAGTTAGGCCGGAGTTAATCATATCAGCCGCCAAGCTGGATCATAACCCGATGTTATTGACGTGTACCAACGGGAGTATTGACCTTCAATCCGGAGTGCTGCGAAGTCACCGCGCAGATGATTATATGACTCGCATGGTTTCGGTTGAGTACAACGAGGGGAAAAAATGCCCGAAGTTTATGCAGTTCTTGAACCGGATTTTTGACGAAGATCGGACAGTAGTCGAATATTTACAAAGGTTCGCTGGCTATTGCCTGACTGGAAGAACTGACGCGCAGGTTTTGCTTTTTTTCTATGGATTGGGCTGTAACGGCAAATCTGTACTTGCCAACGTCCTGGGGGCGCTCTTGGGCGATTATTCCAGTACAGCCGGTAGCGACCTGCTTATGAGCCGTGACAACCGAAGTTCAACCAACGACATAGCCGCTCTTCGCGGTTCGCGTCTGGTGAAGGTTTCAGAGTTTGATGATAGCGAACGGCTGGCCGAAGCGCAGATAAAAACCTTGACCGGGGGCGACCCTGTTACATGCCGGTTTCTGTATTGTGAAAATTTTACCTATGTGCCGACGTACAAAATTCTGTTGATTGGTAATCACAAGCCGAAAATATATGGAACGGATCATGGAATATGGCGACGCCTGCACCTGCTCAATTTTGGCGTGACTATTCCGGAGGCGGAGCGAAACCCGAATCTACAGGACGAACTATTGCAAGAATTGCCGGGAATCCTCGCGTGGGCCGTACAGGGCTGTTTGCAGTGGCAGAAACAGGGATTAGCCGCACCGGACGCAATAAAGGCCGCTACAGAAGAATACCGGAAGTCAGAAGATTTATTTCAGTTGTGGATTGATGAATGTTGCACAACCGGTAGTCAGTGCGTAGCAGCGGCAGCGGAACTGCTGACCTCGTTTATCGAATACTCCAAATTACGCGCAACGTCTTCAACGAAATTCGGGCGGATGCTTGCTGATGCCGGATATCTGAAAGAAAAAACAGGCGGCGTTATCTGGTGGCGGGGCTTAAGTCTGCCGCAACAGGATAAACACCGCCATTGGCAAGAACGAGACGAACCATTTTGACCAAGCTGGACAGTTGGGATGGTTTGACCTCTTTTCCGTAAACTTTTTATAAACGCGCATATAAGAAAAAGTATACGGAAATAGCCCTCAACTGTCCCAACTGTCCAGACTGAATTTATCACCAGGAGGGGCACCATGAGACCACGATGCCGCTGCGGGGGCTACCTCTCCCGCCAGTCAGAAAACACAACCGACGGGCCGCTTGATTATGTCTATTGCCACAGTTGCGGAAGGCGCGTGTATCGACCAGCTCGCAACATGCCACGTCATGAGCCACCGGTACCGGCGATTCGCGGTTATTGAGGGGTATGCCGGTCAAAGAGCTGGCAGCTCTCAACTTTGGAAATCGCGCATGGACTCACTCGCAGAATTAATTCTGGTGTTTGAATAAATGTTCAAAAATCAAAAGGGGCAAACACCCACACAACGGGCATTACAAAGGATTTTGCTGTTTGAACAAATGTTCAAAGAATCAAAGGGAGAAATATGAAACCGACACGAAAAACCATAACTGCTCCATCGGCGGCTGAATTGCTGGGATGCAGCAAAGAGACAGCTTACCGCTTGTATAGGGACGGGATCATTGAGGGCTACAGGATCGGCACAAGGCAGGGTATCAGGCTGTATCTCGACTCAGTCCAGGCACACGAAGAAAATCGTTACGCTGAATAAACTGTGTCAGGTGTGTCAGGTTCTGAGACATTGCTGTGCTACAAGGGATCATCAAACTACGGAGGAACACCATGAAAAAAATTATCAGACATCTCGAAGCGCAGGGTGGAAGCAACGCACAGCCGGTATTCACAGCTCTATCACTGGCAGGGCTTATCGCCACCACCGAAGCGGCACCGGCAACAGTTGCCGCTCTTTTGATCGGGATCACAGCGCCACCTTTCGCTAACCTGGCAAAGTACACCTCGGATCGGATGCTGGCCACCGATGAAACCGGCCGGACATTTGAGGCAGCTCTTACCGGTATCTTGTCGACCACCGAACCGTCAATGCTCGACTGCTCGCAAATCAGCATTAACCAGGAGCAGCCGTGGGCAAGGATCAGCTATTTTGACGCAGAGGTTGCCGAATATGAAACCGACAACCGCCCTCAGTCAATCCGGACTGAAACGGTTATCAGCGGCGGCATGATCGGCTTTCTTGCAATGAAGCTGAAATTTCCCGTCACAGAAGGCGGGTGGAAATAACTTTACATACCGGGGCCGCGTCAACTCCTGCGGGATGCAGGAGTCCGAAGGCACCACCCTTTTAAGGTCTTGAGGGATTCAAGGCCGCAACAGGGACGCAGCAAACAGAAAAAATAAGCCAACGGGCTAAACTTTTGGAGGTCACATCATGAGCATGTCATTTGAAACGATTAAAAATATTCTGGACGAAACAGCCGTAAAAAACAGAGAAATCATTGAAGGGAACAAAGCGACCCTTGCTGGAATAGCAGACGACGTTAAGGCTATCGAGCAGGAAATTACCAGGCTGAAAGTAGGCGGATCATTCAGCGGCGCAGCCGACAACCAGGGCCGCGTTTTTCTCGACGTGAACGGGGTCAAGAGTCCCATTATCGCCCGTAACGAGAAAGTTTCTGCATTCGTCTCAAACAACGGAGATGCAACACCATTTTCAATTTCAGATTATGTAAAAGCTGCAATGGGTTTTCAACCACGTTCCGCTGTAGTGTCTGGCCCGGCATTAGTGCCGACGCAGACTTCATCGAACATTATTGACATGGTACGGGCCGCATCAACCGTTATCGCAGCCGGGGCGGGAACTATTTCTATTGAAGGCCCTACCAACCTGGCACGGATCACCGGGGATCCTACCGTTTACCAGCACAGTGAAGGAGGCGGCGATGTAAACGAATCAGATGTAACTTATGACGCTGTTGTCGCCAATCCAAAAGCATTGGTTGCTCTGGTACCACTGTCTGCTGAAGTTGTCGGTGATAGCGCGAACCTCGACTTGATGCTTAATACAAGCATTGCCGCAGCCTTTGCCGCTAAACTTGATATTCTTTGTCTGGCAACCATTCTTGCAAACGCATCAATTCCGAAATCAGCGGTTGCACATGCCGTGACAACATGGCAAGGCACGATGCTGGCGGTCGCTGCGGCACTCGCACTGAACCAGAACCTTCCGGCATTCCATATCAGCAACAGTTCTGACTTTATGACAAGGTCTGGACAGTTGGCAAGTACAGCCGGTTCATGGTTGGGCAAGCCGCCCGTATTGGCTGGCATGTTGGAGCTGGCAACTACACGAGTTGCAGCCGGTACCGCTCTTCTGGGGAATATGGCTGAAGCGTTTGCAATCATCACCAGGCAGAATTTGAACCTTGAAGTAATCAGGTTTCAAAAGCCGGGGTCATACAGCCATTTGTTAGTCGCTCACGCACGAATGGACGGTGTTGTCCTTCAGCCTAACAAGTTGTTCATTCAGAAATTGGTACCGTAATGCTCCAACAGGTTGGCCGTACCCTGAAGGGCGCATAACCCGTCCTCATCCGGCTGAGAGCATTCGGCGGTCTCTCGAATCAAACGCGCACAACACCGAAAAGATCAGCAGGGAGCCGGAAGGCAACTCCACCCCGTGGCTGACAAGCCGGACTTATCTCACCGGCGCAACAACAAGAGGGCTGGCTTAACGGCTGGCCCTTTTCAGTTACCAGGCGGCGGTGACGGACTGCCGGTACTTTGCAACAAGGCTGATTTGCTGGCTAAGGGGAAGCAAACACAAGGCACACGAACAGACCTTTTGTCAATAAATGACAAAAAGTCCAAACCAGTCACCCATGCAAGGCAAAGAAATGCCCGTTATGTCAAAGAATGACAAAACGGAAACCCCCGCCACCCCAAAGCACAACACCCGCGAAGAGATAGCAGCCGTAGTGGGATCCGGTGACGGACTGCTCTTTGCAACAAGGCTGATTTGCTGGCTAAGGGAAGAGAGAAAATTGCAGAGAGTAATGTCATGAGAGGCATTCAAAATGCGAAGCTATCAGAATCCACTTTGTCAATAAATGACAAGGTGGATTTAGTCACCCCCGCCCCCCCGAAGCACAACACCCGCGAAGAGATAGCAGCCGTAGCGGGAATATAAAAGCCGCCATCCGGATCAGGGGGCGGCTTTGCTTTACCACAATATATAAAGCCGCTTTCTTTATGCGTACCAGGGTGATATTATCCCGGCGTAATTGGAGCAGGAAATGTATCTTATTCCTACCTATGTCCTACCTTATAAAAATTATACTGAATAAAATAAGATGTTTATATATGCTTTCGTATTACATAACATAAGCGCTCACCGCCTGGAGGGAGGGATCATGAAACGTACAGTAATCGGGTTATTGATGGCCGTAACAGTTTTATTGAACGGGCTTGTTTACGGAGCCGCCATGCAGGACATTATTTACAAAGGTGACACGGCCTCAGACGAGGTGATATTCCATGGCGATCAGCATCTGAAGCGAGGCCTCAAATGCACCGACTGTCATAACAAGGAGATGTTCCCGGAAAAGAAAAAGGGGGCAACAGTTATAACCATGAAGGCAATTCAGCAGGGTAAGCTCTGTGGAAAGTGCCATAACGGCAAGATAGCGTTCGGTATTGATCATCACTGTGACAGATGCCACCCGAAGAAAGGGCCTGATACACTCATTTATGACTGATAGCAGTCGATGAAAACGCTGGACTTTTTACAAGGATATGCTAAAAGCTGAATATTATTTTTACACCGGCTCGCCGGAAAACTACTCCAAAGGAGCTCCACCATGAAGAAGATTCTGACCCTGCTCGTTGCCGCACTGACTGCCGTTTCATTTGCCTCTGTAGCCATGGCAACCCATCATGAGAAAAAAGAAGAAGGAAAGTCAGTTGAAGCTGCTGCTCCGGCGGCTGAAAAGAGTGAAAAAGGAGAGAAGAAAGACGCAAAGAAAGAAAAGAAAGCTAAAAAAGAGAAAAAAGATGACAAGAAAAAAGATGCTGATGCCAAGCCGGCAGCCAAGGGCAAGAAGGAAGTTTCAGGTTGCTGATGTATTCATGTTAGCTGACTCTGAATCCACTCGTCACAGGACGGTATCATAAAGAATTTATACGCGGAATATACGAGGGGTTGCCGAACGGCGCCCCTCTTTTTGTTGCTGTTGCTGTCGATGACCATTTTCGGTTGTACATCTGCCACGTCTCCCTCAACCTGTGTCTCATGCCACAGCCGACTGGAGCAGGTTTCTGCTGCACACGGCGATTGTACTACCTGCCACGGAGGTGACCCGCAGGCTCGCGATAAAGAGCAGAGTCACTCCTCCATGAGGTCCTCTGCAAACCCCTCAGCCCCTGAAACCTGGGAGAAGGCGTGCGGCAACTGTCATCGCTATCAACTTGAGCGGGTCAAGTCAACAATCATGCAGACCAATGCCGGTATGATCCGTAACATCCAGCTGACGTGGGAAGGTGCTGATGGCAGGCAGTACAGTACAACGGGTGGCAAGGCGTTTGATCCTTCCGGTAAACCTTTTGAGGCGGTGCCGGTCGAGGATCTGGACAATCTCTCCGGTGAGTTGTATCGAAAATTCTGCTCCCGCTGTCATATCGGTTCCCGCAATGCGGAATCGTATGGCTCTGCCCATGCATCCGGTTGTGCATCGTGCCATTTTCCCTGGAATGACACCGCCACGTACGAGGGACGTGATAAAACCATGCAGGGGAGGGGAGGGCATTCGGCCAGCCATACCATGACCCCGCTGCCGGATACCCAGGTCTGTGCGCGCTGCCACAACCGGAGCGGGCGCATCGCCTTTTCCTATCAGGGACTGTATGACGGCAATAACGCTCTGGTACCGACCAGAGGCGGCGAAGCCGGCCCGGTGATGACCAGCGGTGCCCGCAACCTGACCCATATCACCCCTGATGTCCATTTTGCCGCCGGCATGGAGTGCATCGACTGCCACACCTCGCGCGATGTCATGGGTGACGGCTTTGCCTATCGCAACATGTATCTGCAGACCGAGATCTCCTGCGAAGATTGTCACGGCGGCGCTGTTGAGCTGCCGCGCTATCGTGAGATTACCCGCGAAAACGATGAAGCGCTGCGGGAGTCCCGCTCCTACAAACAGCCGGCCGTCTCTGGAATGCGCATGATTCAGACGGCAAAGGGGCGTAATTATTCCAACGTATTTTTTAAAGACAACACAATCTGGCTGCAGGGAAAAAGGAGCGGTAAGCTGCATCGCAGCAAGGTTATCACCGGAACGCCGGAACACACCATCACCGGACATGGTCGGCTGGAATGTTATGCCTGTCATTCCCGCACGTCGGTGCAGTGTTACGGCTGCCACACCCGTTACGACAAGGGGAAAACGGGGATGGATTTTGTCAAGGGGGAGGAGACGCCGGGCGCTTTCAGTGAAACGGAGGATTACCGCATGCTCTACCCGTTCCCGCTGGCACTCAACCAGCGTGGCCGTATCTCCCCGGTGACACCCGGTTGTCAGACTTTTGTCACCGTGGCCGAGGCGGATGGTTCCCTTTCCAAGTCAGAATATGTTACACAATTCAAGGGATCGCAGCAGCTTCGCTTTGCACCATTTTATTCACATAACAGCGGGAAAAAGGCTCTTGCCTGTACAGAATGTCACGGCAACCCGGCTTTTCTCGGTTTCGGCCAGAATATCATTGCGGGAAACAGCATCACAGGGACACTCATCTGCGAGCGCTCGGACAACAAGCCTCTGGATGGATTTTTGACTATGATGAACGGCACGGTAAAGGCGTACTCGGCCATTACCCGTGAAAATTCACGGCCACTGAACGGAGGGGAAGTGAAGCGGACTCTTGCAGTCAACCTCTGTCTCCCCTGTCACGTTACAGCGCGGGACCCGATCTACCGGAAAGGAATAAACCATCGTGCGTTGGATGATGCTCTTCATCGTCGGCTTCTGTCTGGCCAATAGTCTCGAGGCAACAGCCTCTCACGTCGGATTGGCGTGCGGGTCGTGCCACCGTCAGGGGGGCAGCGCCAGTGATCCGGCCTCTCGTGATAGTCGGGCGACCGGCTGTGTCGGCTGCCATCAGGGGCATGAGCGTATTTTCGACCATGCCATGGGGCAGCGGGGTGGCGAGAAGCAGTTTGTGCAGCGGAGCTACGGACGGGTTGATGCTGATTTCTGGGATAAGAACTGCACCTCCTGCCACCTGAAGGGGTGCCTCGACTGCCACGGTGAACGGGGCATAGCAAAGCCGTCTGTTGCCGCCTGCCAGCGCTGCCATAACGGCTATTACACCGGCTGGGATTATTCGGGGCGGGCTCCCCGTGAAGACAACATGCGCTACCAGCGGGGCATCTCTGTCAATGGCGCTCCGTTCCTGAAGATGCTGCCCGATGTGCATTACCGGGTCGGTATGACCTGTGGAGCCTGCCATTCGATGAGCAGCCTTGCTGAAGGAAAGAAATCATCAAAAGGGTGCCGCGACTGCCACTCGCCGAGCCAAAAGGTTTTGGAACACCGCATTTCTGCCCATCTGCAGCAACTGGAATGTTACGCCTGTCATTCGTCTTGGGCGCCTCAGGAGTACGGCACCTTCTTCCTGCGCTTCCGGGATAAGCAGATGAAAGAGGACTTCGACCTTACGCCCGGCCCAAGTCCGGAGTACCTGCGCAGTGCCTATCTGAAAAAACAGGATGCACCCCCGCTCGGGATCAATGCCGCCGGGCGGGTCAGTCCGATCCGGCCGATGTTTATCTCCTACTACACCGATATTATGCGGGCCAGGAACAGTGGCCCGGAAAACACCCTGCTGGCCGCCGAGTGGCGGGCATATTTTCCGCACACCGTTCAGCGGGGCACCGTAACCTGTGAGGGGTGCCACGACAATCCGACCCGATTTCTGTTTGAACCGGAATCCCGGCGGATCTACAATCTTCACAAAGACGGCATGGGATTGGAGTCGTTCTGGCTTCAGAATGGACAACGGGTCAGCAACGGCAGTTTTATGGATGCCGCCCGCTACCTGCGCATGAGCAGTAAAAGTCCTGCATACACAAAGGCATACGTGGAAAAATGGAAAACCTTCCTCAATCGCGTCGAAAATTCATCACGACCCTGACGCTGCTGCTCGCTTCGGGTGGTCTGCTGGTACGGTATCTCACGCCGCGCACATCCGGAAAGCGCCGGGTACTGGTAAGCGCTGCTGCTGCCGACGTACCGCCGGGGGGGGCACTGGTGTTTCGCACAGAACGTGTGGCACTCATGAAGAATGACGCCGGCTTCTACGCCCTGAGTCTTATCTGCACTCATCTCGGCTGCACGGTAGTCGTTACGGAGGACGCACTCTCGTGTCCCTGCCATGGCAGTCGCTTTGACCGGCAGGGAAAGGTGCTTACCGGGCCGGCAGATCGTTCATTGACGCAGATGCAGGTGGAAGTGCGTGGAAAAACGGTTGAAATAATCGGGTGAGGGTGGGCTGCGTAACGGTTATTCATGATCGTAACAGACCGGATTATATATCCTGATAGGTTACCTGTTCACCGGTATACGTTCGAAGCAGCAGTGTAGAACCGTTGATTTCGACATCATCAGGCAGAAGCGCCACTTTACCCTTACCTCCCGGCAGGTCAATGACATAGTGCGGAACCGCCAGGCCGGACATGTGACCGCGTAACCCTTTGATGATATCCAGACCTGTCCGTACTGACGTTCTGAAATGGGCAGTCCCCTGAACGAGATCCATCTGATGCAGGTAATACGGCCTGACCCGCAGTGCGAGCAAACCGGTCATCAGGCGACGCATGGTTTCAACACAATCATTGACCCCTTTGAGCAGGACGGTCTGATTCCCCAAAGGAATTCCGGCGTCTGCCAGCATTGTACATGCAGTCGAGGAATCAGCAGTGATTTCAGCCGGATGATTGAAATGAGTATTGATATAGAGCGGGTGAAATGTGCGGAGCAGCGCACACAACTCAGGAGTTATCCGGGATGGAAGCGTCACCGGTACTCTGGTGCCGATACGAATGATAGCAACATGGGGAATAGCGCGGAGGTCGGTCAGGATGTTTTTCAAAGAGTCGTCATCGAGCATCAACGGATCGCCGCCGGACAAAATAACATCATTAATTTCAGTGTGAACAGAAATATACTCGATAATTTTACGGAAGGAGTCATTACTCATTGGAGCATCGCCACTGCCCACAAGCCGTTTTCTCATGCAGAAGCGGCAGTACACCGGACATCGCTTTGAAACAAGGAGAACGACCCGGTCAGGATAGCGGTGAATAAGGCCCGGAACCGGGCTTAAAGCAGATTCTTCCAGTGGATCAGGACCTTGGGAGGTATCTTCAAGTTCCCGCAGATCCGGCATGCACTGCTTCGAGATGGCATCATCACTGTGCGTGATAAGGGCGGTGTAGTAGTCGGTCAGTCGCACGGGATATCGGGCAGAAACAAGTCTGAAATCAGCTGATAGATCGCTTTGAACCGTATTAGAAGTATAGTTAATGTAACGCATTCTCAACAACCTGCCTGGATATTAAAATTGCGGCCACACGGTAACTGCGTGCGGATATATTTGAATTCACTTGAAAATAGTCAGCTTTTATGAAATACACAACTACTTAATATCTGTCCGCACCTGATTTAATTACGAGTTTCATCTAAATTCCATTTATTGCGGCTACTAACTATGTATACAAAGTATTTCGGATTCAACGAAAAACCCTTCACTCTGACTCCCAATCCGCGTTTCATCTACCTGAGTAAAAATCATAAGGAAGCATTCGCTCACCTTCTCTATGGCATAAACAACCATTATGGTTTTATTGAATTGATTGGTGAGGTGGGTACCGGAAAGACCACCGTTCTCCGGACATTACTTAATCAACTCCAGGAAGATTCCTATCGCACGGCACTGATCGTCAATCCGTGCCTTACCGGTGTTGAACTGCTGAGATGCATCTGTCAGGAATTCGGTCTTACGGTACAAAGCGAATATGTCAATGAACATCTTGTCGAGATCAACAATTTTCTGCTGTCAGAGACCTCGAAAGGTCGGACAGTTGTCCTGGTTATTGATGAATCACAAAATCTTGATCCTGGCGTTCTGGAACAGATACGGCTGATTTCGAACCTTGAAACAGAAAATGACAAACTCATACAGATCGTTCTGGCGGGGCAGCCTGAGTTGGGTGCTCTTCTGCAGCGCCCCGAACTTCGCCAGTTGAACCAGCGCATTGCGGTACGGTACCGGCTGAAATCGATGGATATGTATGAAACACGCGCATATATACGTCATAGAATGGAAGTTGCCGGCGAAACCGGCGGCGTATCTTTCAGTCCGTTCGCAACCCGGTGGATTTACCTCTACACCCGTGGAATCCCGCGCATGATAAACATCCTCTGCGATCGCTCCCTTCTTATTGCCTATGGTGATGAGCGACGACGTATATCTGCAGGTGTGGTTATCAGAGCGATCAAAGAGCTTTTAAACCCGCCTGCGAGAAAGCGGCTTTCCTTCGCCTGTGCCGGTTTGATCATTATTGCAGCAATCTGTATCGCACTGTCGATGAATGTACGTCAGATCCTCTCTGATACGAAAAGGTCAAACAGTGAAAAACCCGCTGCTGCATCACCGGCTTTGGTCAGCGGGAAATCAGTCGGTGCTGCCACGCCTGCGGACCAACAGCTGTTACGACTGAAACAGGCATTACGTGCGCTTGGCCAGAAGAACACTCACCTGCAGGCATTTAACGCTATTGCCGACAAATTTAGGGTTCGCAGGATAACCATTTTAGGCGGAGACACATTTACGGTTCCCAAAATGTTTTCCACCTTTGCTGCGAAAAGGAAGTTAATGGTTACAGAAGTTAATGGAACTCTCGACGATGTTGTCCGCTTTAACCTCCCCTTTCTCGTCGTGACAAAGATCAGTGATGCCGGGGGGCCTTACTACATTGCGGTTGTGTCAACAGGGAAAGATGCCGTAACAACATCGCCGTCATTTTCCGGCAACCGCACACTTTCTAAAAGTGATCTGAACTCTATTGCTACGGGAACTTTTTATCTGGTACGGAAAGAGCCGGATCCGATTCCCGATACGACCAGATCCGAACTGAAAACGCCATTCCTTTCATCAACCGGAAGTTCCAAATGAGTTCAATTCTAAAAGCTCTCAAAAAAGTTGAAACAGATAACGCCTCACGCCGTCCGGATGAAATACGGATCGACGCGGAAATATTGCGGACAGAAAGCCATTCGCGATTTTCCTCAACGGGCATGCTGCTGGTTTCCCTGCTGCTGATGGCCTTCGGAGCAGGCGGCACCTTTCTGTATATGACACGGGGCAATACACCTGAACAGATGAACCCGAAATCTAACGTTATATCAGGTCAAAAGCGACAGTCTGTTTCAGTTACCCCGGAAATTATAACAGAACAACTGCCGCCTGCTATTGATGTGGTTCCTGCAGAGCAAAAGAATAATTCGACGGGAGAAAAGGTAACAAAGCGACATACTACATCCAGCCAGGAAAAAAGTCCCCCGGCAGTCAGCAAACGTCCGGTTGTTGTGGAACAGCCCGTTTTAACCCCACAGCGAATCACTTCCCCTCCTGCAACGCATAAAACCAATACCGTTCCGGCACTCAGGGTTAACGGCATCGCCTTTCAAGATGATGGTTCCGGAACTGTTGCCATGATAAATGGAGAGCCTATTGCAAAAGGGGGTATTATTGCTGGTGTTAAAGTTGAAGAAATTTATAAGAACAGGGTGAAATTCAACTACAACGGAGAACTTTTTGAAGTATCATTGGGGCAGTCAAATCACTAAAACCAGGCTTACCGGACAATTACCCTGATAAAGCGGACCAGATAATCAACACCGGACCAGACTGTCAATACGGTGGCAATCCAGAGATAAAACATACCGACGTTGTGCATATTGACCGTAAGCAGTGTATGTGAAATCCCGAAAAGCCAATTGTAGTTGTAGTGAAGAACCAATCCGAGAATGGCGACGATCTGAAAAATAGTCTTATACTTGCCAAGGTCGCTGGCCTGAATGACAATCCCCTCACTCGAAGCAATACCTCGCAGGCCGGTAATAATGATCTCCCGCCCGAGGATAACCAGCACCATCCAGGCCGGAACCCGGTTAAACGGCAGAATCATGATCAGCGCAGCCATAACAAGAAGTTTATCCGCAATTGGATCAAGAAACTTGCCAAAAATGGTGACGATGCCCATGCGGCGTGCCAGATACCCGTCCAGCCAGTCGGTAATTGATGCTACCGCAAAGAGAGCAGCAGCCCAGAAGCCGGCTGATCGCGATGGAGATGTCAATAACAGTGCCAGAAGCGGAATAACGGCAATTCTCGCCATGGTGAGGATATTCGGCAGGTTCATGATTTGATGTGACTGACCGGTTGTCATTATTGGATTCCACTTTCCTGATATGACTTCATGTAGGAAAGAACGCGATTTACATATGTTCTGGTCTCATTGTATGGTGGAATTCCGCCATATTTAGCAACGTTGGTAAGTCCGGCATTATAAGCCGCCACAGCCAGAGAGACATCGCCCCGAAAAGTATCAAGCAGAAATCTCAGATATTTTACTCCGCCATCAACGTTGTCTCTGGGATTAAATCTGTCAACCACTTTAAGGGACTTTGCCGTTTCCGGCATTAACTGCATCAAGCCGCTGGCTCCTTTACGGGAGACAGCATTCGGATCGTATCCTGATTCGGCGTGAATAACAGCTTTAACCAGGCTTTGATTTACGCCGTACTTTTCTGAACAGTTCTTGATGAGTTGTTCGTATTCAGCCGGGTTTACTGTGGAGGCATACCTGAGTTTTGTGCGCAGCTCCTTATCTTTTTTGAAGTCACGCATGAAAATTTTGAAGCGTTTGTCGGTTGGTGCATCGGTGAAATGAACAATATCATCTTCATCAACATACCGGTATATATCAGCAGTGACATGACGGGGAGTAGATGCCGCACAGAATAACAGAACAGTGCAGTAGAGGATTAAACGCCTTGCGTATGCCGGTGAATTATAGTGCATCGTCCAATAATCCTAAAAGCCGTGAATTTGTCAAGAGTTATTCTGTTTAATGTGTTCCCTTTGCCAGTTTGAATTGACTTTTCAGAGGCCATGTTCTACAAATATCTTTCTTGAAAAGGAGACTAAATATGAGTAATGCATCTGTGACCTATAAAGATTCCGGAGTTGATATTGCCGCTGGAAACAATTTTGTTAATCTGATCAAGCCGTTAGTGAAAGCCACGTCACGACCGGAAGTGCTGGCTGACATCGGCGGTTTCGGCGGTTTATTCGCTCTCAACACCGCAAAATATAAAAATCCCGTGCTTGTCTCCGGAACCGACGGGGTCGGCACAAAGCTTAAAGTCGCATTTCTTGCTGATCGACATGACACGATCGGCATTGATCTTGTTGCCATGTGTGTAAATGACATAATCGTTCAGGGAGCTGAACCGCTCTTTTTTCTTGATTATCTTGCTACCGGAAAATTGCTGCCGGAAAAGGCTGCTGAAGTTGTGAAAGGTATTGCCGAAGGGTGCAAGCAGGCCGGCTGTGCGCTTATCGGCGGTGAAACAGCAGAAATGCCCGGCTTCTATTCTGAAGGAGAATACGATGTTGCCGGGTTTACCGTCGGTGTCGTTGATCGGGAAAAAATTATCGACGGATCGTGTATTTCGGTCGGTAACCGGTTGATCGGAATTGCATCAAGCGGATTACACAGCAATGGCTACTCACTTGCCCGGACCTTGCTCTTTGATCGTTTGGGTCTCACAATACATGACGAGTTCCCCGGTTCCGGAATTTCTGTTGCTGATATGCTTTTGACTCCGACGAGGATTTATGTCCGCTCTATTCTCAACCTGCTGAAAGATTTTTCTATAAAAGGGATTGCCCATATCACCGGTGGAGGGTTGCTCGAAAATGTTCCTCGAGTTCTCCCGAAACGGTGTCTGGCTCATATCAATACCGGCAGCTGGGAGCGCCCCAATCTGTTTACCGTATTACAGAAGGCTGGAAACGTTGAGCGTGATGAAATGTACCGCACCTTTAATATGGGTATCGGTATGGTGCTGGCGGTTGCTGAAAATCAGGCGGAAGAGATAATTGACCGTTTGAAGGGTCTAGGCGACTCCGCATGGATAATCGGCACCATTAAAGCGTGTGGCAGCGGTGACGAACGGGTCGAGTTGGCGGAGGAGTGATTATGACAGGCAACGCGCCCTGTCGTTTGGGGGTACTGGTATCAGGAAGCGGAACTAACCTTCAGGCAATTATCGATCGCATTAAATCAGGTGAAATCAGGGCTGAAATCGCCTGCGTCATCAGTAATAAAGCGGATGCATACGCTCTTACGCGCGCCACTCAACATGGTATACCGGTTGTTGTTCACGATCACACCGCGTTTCCCGACAGAAGATCATATGATGCTGCAACGGTTGAAATATTGCGTCGTTATGCGGTTGATCTGGTTATTCTCGCCGGGTTTATGCGGATTCTCACCGACATCATGGTTAACGCCTTTCCGAATGCAATAATGAACATCCACCCCGCCTTATTGCCGGCCTTTCCCGGCCTTCACGCCCAGCAGCAGGCGCTTGACTACGGCGTACTCTTCTCCGGCTGCACCGTACATTTTGTTGATTGCGGCACAGATACCGGCCCGATTATCCTGCAGTCAGTCGTTCCGGTAGAGCCGGATGATACTGAAGAAACGCTGTCCTCACGTATTCAGCACGCTGAACATCAAACGTTTGCCGGGGCGATCAAACTGTTCGTAGAAGGAAAAATCCAGATAGTAGGGCGTAAGGTCCGCAGACTGCCGTGACATTATTTCCTTAGAGGAAAAACCATGCGTATTGAAAGTGATTTTCTCGTCATCGGCAGCGGCATAGCCGGTCTCTCCTTTGCCCTCCAGGCAGCTGACCATGGCAGCGTTGCCATCGTTACCAAACGTGATATTTCAGAATCAGCCACCAAATATGCACAGGGCGGCATCGCTTCCGTCTATTCTGCCGATGATTCATTTGATGCCCATGTTGAGGACACTCTTGTTGCGGGGGCCGGAATCTGTCATGAGGATGTTGTCAGAATGGTTGTTGAAGAAGGTCCACAGACCATTCGCAACCTGATCGAATGGGGCGTAAAGTTTACCACCAGCGGCGAAACCTATGACCTGACACGGGAAGGGGGGCATAGCGCCCGGCGTATTCTTCATGCTGAAGATATCACCGGACGTGAAATTGAGCGGGCTCTGGTTGAAGCGGCCATGCAGCATCCCAACATTACTATCTACGAAAATCATATCGCCATCGACCTGATTACCTCCGCGAAGATTAAACTGCGCCAGCTTGAGCAGAACCGCTGTCTTGGGGCGTATGTTCTTGATATTCCAGGCGATACGGTAGTGACCTTCAGCTCAAAAATCACCCTTCTGGCGAGTGGTGGTGCCGGAAAAGTATATCTCTACACATGCAATCCGGATGTCGCATCAGGAGACGGCGTCGCCATGGCGTATCGCGCCGGAGCCACAATTGCCAATATGGAATTCATGCAGTTCCATCCCACCACGCTGTTTCATCCACTGGCAAAATCATTTCTTATTTCTGAAGCGGTACGCGGTGAAGGTGCAATTCTGCGCCGGCGCGATGGTACCGCGTTCATGGAGAAATATCACAAATTGAAAGACCTGGCGCCCCGGGATATTGTCGCCCGGGCCATTGATAACGAGATGAAAACCAGTGGCGACGACTGCGCCTTTCTTGACATAACTCACGAGCCTGCTGACGTCGTCCGCAACCGCTTCCCCAACATATACCAGACCTGTATGGATTTTGGCCTCGATATGACCAAAGAGTGGCTTCCGGTTGTTCCTGCAGCCCATTATCTCTGTGGAGGAGTGGCGGTCAATTTTGATGCTGAAACTGATATCCCCGGTCTCTATGCTATCGGTGAAACCGCGTTTACCGGCCTGCACGGCGCCAATCGACTGGCCAGCAACTCGTTATTGGAAGCTGCCGTGTATGCAGGTCGCGCATTCCAACATTCAAGCAAGGCGATGCCCTCACTTACAAGTGATCATCGTAAAATACCTGCCTGGGATTCCGGTACTGCTACCAATAGCGATGAGATGGTGGTGGTCTCCCAGAATTGGGATGAAATACGGAGAACAATGTGGAATTACGTTGGTATAGTCCGGTCTGATAAACGTCTGGCACGGGCCATGAGCCGCATAAAATTGATTCAGGGAGAAATTGATGAATATTATTGGAACTTTAACGTCACATCAGACTTGATAGAGCTTCGTAATATTGCAACGGTGGCAGAATTGATTGTTACCTGTGCGCAACAGCGCAAGGAATCAAGGGGACTGCACTATAATCTCGATTATCCGTTCCTTGATGATGGGAGTGGTAAAAGAGACAGTTTTGTGAAGAAAAAGTTCTAAAAGGAGAAGTAACCGTGGATATCAACGAAATTCGTAAGCGGATTGATCTTCTTGATGATGTGCTGCTCCGTATTTTCAATGAGCGCGCCCGGTTGGCTCTTGAAATCGGCCATGCGAAAAAAGAGCTGAGCCTCCCGGTTTTTGACCCGGCCCGTGAAAAACGGATTTTTAACCGTATGAAGGATGAAAATCCGGGGCCACTGGATAATGAGGCGATTGTCAGGATGTTTGAACGTGTTGTCGATGAATCGCGGCGCCTTGAACGAATCATGTCACATAAAGAAGAAGCGTAAGGGAGAGCGAACACCATGTTGATCATAATGAAGACGCATGCTGCAGAAACCGCACTTGATTCTATAAAGGAATATCTGATTACCCGTGATTTCGATATACATCAGTCAACAGGGGCCAATCGTACCATTATCGGTGTCATTGGTGATACCGGAACTCTGAATGACCATGAAATTGAAATCATGGAGGGGGTCAGTCAGGTGGTTCGAATCAGGAAAGATGATTAGCAGCAGGTTCGAAAGTTAAGCCGGTATTCAGAGGTACTCTCTCTCGGAACGACAATTTTCTTGACACGGCTTACGAGATAGTGCTAGATGGCAAGTTCAATTTTGTTACTTACTCAGAGAGAATATTTGGAGGTGTAGTTTGGCTCATCATAAGTCGGCAATCAAGAGGATTAAACAGACTATAAAGAAAACGGCACGTAATCGTCATGTGTCATCGACGCTGAAAACATATATCAAGCGTGTTCGTGAAGCGGTTGCAGCGAAAGACAAGGATGCTGCAGTAGCAGCTCTTAAGGTAGCGATTCCTGTTATTGACTCTACTGCAACAAAGGGTGTCATTCACAGTTCGACTGCTTCCCGCAATGTTTCCCGTCTTACAAAGCTGGTTAATACTCTCGGCTAGTTTTTATACCCGTTACCAGTTACCATAACATGTCATCCCCGATACCGAAACGGCTATCAGGGATGACATTTTTTTTGCGTAAGATATTGGTTTTCCTTTGCCCCATTGCAAGTAGGTATACCATCGATACGACTGTTATAAGCATTGCGCGTACAAGAGTTTTTATCAAGTTTGAGTTTTAATAATTCTTGACAAAAAGTCACTTCTTTGCAAAACTGCCTGCACATATTCCAAGAGGAGGATTCACAATGAAAAAATTTGTATTACTTGTTATGTCCCTGTTGCTCGTTTTTGCTGTAAACAGTTTTGCCGTTGACTCCAAAAGTCCAACGGGCAAATTTGACGCCAAATCAGGCGACACCATTTATGTTTGTGCCTGTGGCGATGGCTGTGATTGCGGCAGCCTTGCCCACAAAGCCGGAAAATGTGGTTGCGGAAAAGAACTGGTAAAAACCACCGTTGATAAAATTGAAAAAGGTAGAGCGTTCTACAAAGTTGACGGAAAGGAGATGTCTTCACCTGTACAAGGCAAGTTCACCTGCGGTTGCGGCGATGGCTGTGACTGCGGTACTGTCAGCCAGAAAGCGGGCAAATGCGCCTGCGATAAAGACATGGTTAAAGTGTCAAAAACTAAGAAAGCGGCAAAAAAAGCTCCGGAAAAAGAAGCTGAAAAAAAGTAACCTGCTGAATACAGCAGCCATCAGTAGTTATTTGTTTAAAAGCACCTGATAGAGCAAACGCGGCTTTATCAGGTGCTTTTTTAGTTTATATACCGCTATCGCATCTGTAAACGCTGCGCCCTGCGGTGTTTGACCAATGGACAAATGGCACAAGTTGAAGAGAAAGGCTGCCGATGTCATACAATCCTGGCATGATTTGAATTTGGAAGGATTTTCAGCCGTATACTATGGTTGAGATCATTACCAAACATCGTCAGATCAATATCCGAGCCGGTTTTGTAATTTCCCTTGGCACGCGAGCCGTACAACACGGCCCTTTCCACCTCCGGGTGGGAAGCGAATACGAAACGGATTTTTTCTACAGCAGCCAATGACAATCCAAAGGGTAGATCGTTCATCATGATTGTGAACTCAGGGATTCAAGCCGTATGTGTAAGCGGAGAAATTCAGGGTAATACTGTGTCACAATTTTTCTGGAGATGTCATCGGCAACATCTTCATTATATGTGTGGCTGGTGAGAACCCTGCTTTTTGTCATCTCCATCCAGGTCTCACCATTTTCAATTAATCCCCGCTTAAAAGCCAAACGGAAAGCATCGCGGCTGCCAATGATGCCAACCTCGCCTTGCGCTTTAAAAACGTCTTTTATGCTGTTCCACGCCAGTTCGTATGTGTACTTAAATCATTGAATCAAACCCTGCTGCTCAAACTCGTTCAGCTCGCCTTTTTCAATAAATCTGATGAGTTGGCGAAGAACCTTGGAATAGTTGTCCAGTCGTTGTTTCCAACGAATATATTCAGCCATCGGCTCATTCTCCTTTTTCAATCAATCTTCAGACAAATAATCATTATTTTTGGTTTTGAAAGTTGGTCAACGAAACGCAGTAAATCGAAATGTGAGTTTATAGCAGGAAATTGAATTGAATAACATGGGAATCAGTCTTCATTAAAAAGACTGCTGGTGGGCGTCTCTTATTGAAAATCTAAACAATATTTTGGCTGGTAATCATGCAGATTTTGGCTTGTAGATAGAACAGTGCTTATGGTATTGGAGAGGGTGCCTGCAGCTGTTTGACCCGGTAATGCAGAAAGGTTCGGTACTCCTTGAAATTCCTCATCCTTGGCGCCGGTCCCTGTGGTCTGGGCGCTGCATATCATCTTAATTCGCTTGGTTATCAGGATTGGCAGATATTTGAGCGAAATGACCACGTCGGCGGTCTGTCGGCCTCGTTCACGGACACAAATGGCTTTATCTGGGATGTCGGCGGGCATGTCCTGTTCTCCCACTACGGTTATTTTAACAAAGCTGTGTCTGATGCTCTTGGTGACAACTATTACGAGCATCAAAGGGAAAGCTGGATCCGTATTCTACAGCGCTGGGTGCCGTATCCGTTTCAGAATAATGTCAGATATCTTCCGGATGTTGTGCTCCGGGAATGTGTTTCCGGGTTGCGTGAGTTGCAGGGTTCTCCCGATACAGCAACCAATTTCAAAGAGTGGATGGATACGGTTTTTGGCTGCGGCATAGTCAGATATTTCATGGAACCTTATAACCGCAAGGTGTGGGGAGTGCCGCTGGAGTCCATGAGCAAAACCTGGATTGCCGAGCGGGTGAGTGTCGTCGATCTGGCCCGTATAGAGCAAAATATTGCCGGAGGGCGTGATGATCTGAGCTGGGGGCCGAATCACACCTTTAAATTTCCAAAATACGGCGGAACGGGCGCAATTTATGAAGGCATTGCTCAACCTATGCGTGAAAAAATACACCTGCAGCATGAGATGACTGAAATAGACCTTGATCAAAAAAATGTGACGTTTTCCAATGGCCGGATTGAACAGTACGATGTTCTGATCAATACGTCACCGCTCGATCTGCTGATATCAAAATGCTCTAAAATTCCTGAGTCAATTACAGATGCTGCTGGTGATCTTGTCCATAACAGCGGACTGATTGTCGGACTTGGTTTTGAGGGGATGCGTAATGACTCCAAATGCTGGATGTATTTCGCTGAAAGCAGTGCCCCATTTTACCGGGTGACCAACTTTCATAACTATTCTCGATTCAATGTGCCGGGTGGAGATACGGATCGTTTTTTTTCGTTGATGTGTGAAACGACTTATTCTTCTTATAAACCGGAAGATAAGAACCTTATTGTTGAAGCAACAATTGAAGGTCTTGTAAGCAGTGGCATGATTGACAAAGTGCAGAAAGAGCGAATTGCCAGTCGCTATCTGATTGATATTCCCTATTCCTATCCGGTGCCGACGCTGGGACGTGACAAGGCGATTGCCACTATTCAACCATTCCTGGAATCACGATCCGTCTATTCCCGGGGACGTTTTGGCGCCTGGAAATATGAGGTCGGCAACATGGACCATTCCTTTATGCAGGGGGTGGAGGTAATTGACCGTCTGATGAAGGGAACGGAAGAGCGTACTCTGAGCGGTACGGTCGGGTGAATATACGGCTGATGAAGCGCCTCGATGACGTGTTAGGACGGCTGGTGGCGTCAGCTATTTCCGCACCTTTGCGCACACAACCTCCCTCTACAGTAACGTCTCTCCTCCTTATCCGTCCCGGCGGTATCGGTGATGCGGTACTGCTTGCACCTGCTATTGATTCTCTGAAAACGACCTTTCCATCTGCTCATGTCACAATCCTGGCTGAGAAACGCAACGTCGGCATTTTTTCGCTGATTCCCGGGGTGGACAAACTACTCTGTTACGATAATCCACGCGAGTTTTTCAAGGCGCTGTGCGGCAGATACGAAGTTGTGATCGACACCGAGCAGTGGCACCGACTGTCGGCAGTGGTCGCGCGGTTTGTATCGGCACCGGTCAAGATCGGTTTCGATACAAACGAGCGGCGACGGATGTTTACCCATACGGTTCCCTATTCTCATGATGATTATGAGGCGATTGGATTTTCTCACCTCTTGAAACCGTTGGCGATTGGAGCGGAGATGGTGGAGAGAAAAATTCCGTTCCTGTCTGTTCCGTATGCAGCATCCGGTAAAGTTGCCGTTCTGCTGGAATCAATTCAGGAACAACCCTTTGTGACGCTTTTTCCCGGAGCCAGTATTCAGGAACGGCGTTGGGGTGCCCTGCATTTCCGACAGGTGGCTGAAATCATTTCAATTCTTGGCTTCAAGGTGGTTGTTGTTGGCGGGAATGAAGATCGTCAGCAGGGGGAGGTAATTGTCGGCGATGGCCTGGGGCTTAACCTTGCAGGTAGTACCACTTTAGGTGAGACTGCAGCGGTAATTAATAAGAGTACTATGCTGCTGAGTGGTGATTCCGGTCTGCTGCACCTTGCCGTTGGTCTTGGTGTGCCGACAGTGTCGCTGTTCGGACCTGGAAGGAGCAAAAAATGGGCCCCGCAGGGAGAAAATCATATCGTGATACATACGGGACTCCCGTGCTCGCCCTGTACCACGTTTGGTTACACCCCTGTCTGTCCGATAGATGCACAATGCATGCGGGATATCACCGTTGACGAAGTGATCAATGCCGTCACCAAACTGCTGAAAATTTTGTGATCGCGGTAATACGAAGGATCACTCCTCTATCCTCGGAAAAAGTGCTTCAGCTTTGGTTACTGTTGCCCCGTCCTTCAGGCCGCCCCAGATCAAACCCTCATTAGTCACCGCTTCATTCCATCCCAGAGAGGTGAGTGCTTTAGCCGAAGTTGCCGGAAGAAAAGCTGATAATAAGCAGTGGATGATACGTTGTGATTCAAGAAGAGTGTACATGACCGTGGCGAGCCGTCCGCTGTTGGCCGGGTCCTTGGCCAGTGCCCAGGGAGCCATATCATCAATGTATTTGTTGCCGGCCGAAATTACTTCCCAGATTGCCTGTAGTGCCTTACTGAATGCCAGTTCATCGATAAATTTATCGACAATCGCAACCATCGCCTCTGTTTTCTGCTTCAGTGCCTGATCCGCTTCTGCCATCTGCTCAGGCGCAGGCAGAATACCATTGAAGTATTTCACCGCCATGGCGGTCGAGCGGCTGAGCAGGTTGCCGACATCGTTCGCCAGGTCTGAGTTGATCCGCTGAACAAGTGCAGTATGCGAGAAATCGCCATCCAGCCCGAAGGGTACTTCGCGGAGCAGGAAGTATCTGACTGCATCTACGCCGTATTTGTCAATCAGCATGTTCGGTTCGATAACATTCATCAGACTCTTGCTCATTTTCTGCCCTTCAACCGTCCACCAACCATGGGCAAACACTTTTTTCGGCAACGGAAGACCGGCTGCCATTAAAAAGGTCGGCCAGTAAACCGCATGGAAACGGAGAATGTCCTTGCCGATCAGATGGACATCAACCGGCCAGTAGCGGCCGTAATTACCTGACTCGTCCGGATAGCCGAGGGCGGTGATGTAGTTGGTCAGGGCGTCAAACCAGACATAAATGATGTGTCTCTCGTTGCCGGGAACCGGGATACCCCAGGAGAAGGTCGTGCGCGAAACCGACAGGTCACGCAGCCCCTCATTAATAAACGAGATAATTTCGTTGCGTTTGCTCTTGGGCTGGATAAAGTCCGGATTGGCTTCAATGTGAGCCAGCAGCTGTTCCTGATACTTACTCATGCGGAAGAAGTATGATTCCTCCTTCAGTTTTTCCACCGGCCGGTTACAGTCGGGGCAGCGCCCTTCAATCAGCTGTGTCTCGGTCCAGAAGGTTTCGCAGGGAGTACAGTACCAGTCTTCATACTCGCCAAGGTAAATGTCACCTTTGTCGAGGATGTCCTTGAAAACCTGGCTGACACCTTTTTTATGGCGTTCCTGTGTGGTGCGGATGAAATCATTGTGGGAAATTCCGAGCCTCTCCCAGAGTGCCTGAAAACGCTTAACCACCCGGTCAGCCAACTCCAGCGGCGTTTCGCCGGCGGTTGTGGCGGCTTTTTCTACCTTTTGCCCATGTTCATCGCTGCCGGTCAGAAAATAGACATCATACCCCATCAGTCGTTTATAGCGTGCCAGAACATCTCCGGCGACCGTTGTATAGGCGTGACCGATATGCGGGACATCGTTAACATAATAGATCGGGGTGGTTACATAAAAGCTCGGTTTCATATCAGGCTCCTGATGATGGTGTTGGTCTGTTGCTGTCGGATGCGGTGCCGGACGGTTTACGGTGTCCATGTTTGCGGGAGCGGTTTTTTTTACGTGGTTGGCTCTCTTTTCCGGCATCTGGATCAGCCGGTGAAGCAGCAACAGTCAGCTCACGCGGTGCGGGTAGAGTCGGCATTGTTTTTGCGGGCTGAGCCTTCGCGGCACTTTCAGCCTGGTTGTTATATGATTCAAGTGAAGTTTTTTCCTGTTTGCGCCGCTGTTCGGGGCGACGTTCCCGGATACGCGGAGGAGCCTGGACAGGAGACTGAACTGTAGTTGCTTCCGGAGCCGCGATGGGAGTGCCGTCTCCAAGGATTTCATCACGTTTTATTAAAATAATTTTGTTGTCGTCAAGCTTGAGTGTGATATTACCGGTCAGAATGTTAACTTTATCAACCACTCCGACGGCGTTGACGGTGCGTACTCGCTTACCGGATTTCGGAAAGTTTTTACGCAGGCTGCAATATGTTTCATATTCGTAGTCAAGGCAGCAGAGCAGGCGACCACACTGTCCGGATATCTTGTTTGGATTGAGCGCCAGATTCTGCTCTTTGGCCATTTTGACTGAAACCGGCTGAAAGTCGCGCAGGAACGAGCTGCAGCAGAGTTCGCGGCCACAGATGGCGATTCCTCCGGTCATTTTGGCTTCGTCACGTACGCCGATCTGGCGCATTTCGATGCGGGTATGAAACGAGTGGGCCAGATCCTTCACTAGATCACGAAAATCTACCCTGCCATCAGCTGTGAAGAAAAAAACCGCTTTGCTGCCGTCGAACTGATATTCAACCCGTACCAGTTTCATCGGCATGGCGCGTTCAATAATACGATCGACGCAAAAACGGTAGGCCTCCTGCTCTTTCTGGGTAATGCGCTCAACCGTTGCCATATCTTCAAGCGTAGCCTTGCGTTTGACGAGCGTCAATGAACCGGTTGCAGCAGCATCCTTTTCAACCGGCGGTTTCATTACCTTGCCGACACCGACACCCCGTTCAGTTTCAACGATGACATGGTCACCTACGGCAAGTTCAAGTGAACCGGCATTGAAATCATACATCTTGCCGACTTTGGTAAATTGGATGGTTACGATATGTGACAAAAAAACCTCCTGATTAATAGCTCATCTGTTGCCATCAGCCATTGACATAAATAAGTGATCGAGCGACAGCTTGGGATTCGCATTGCGCTGGACATCGCGTCTAGCAGCGTAAATGCGTTCCAGCAGTTCAAGATTCCGTGGAAGTGAACGTTGTACGGCAATTGCTTCAATAGCCGGTCTGACAGAACGGTTGACAATGTCTCCGTTGCCTGCGCCAAGGTGGACAGCATCCCGAAAGAAGGAGAGCAGCATGTCAAGCAGTTCGAGTGTTGCGTCACGGTTACCGGATAACTCCTCGGCGGCATCAAAAATGGTGGCAATCCTGTTAAGCGACAGCTGACTCACCCGGGATAACGCTGCTTCCCGGCGGAGTGCCAGTGCTTCATTATCGAGTTCGAGTGCCCGTTGCAGACTGCCGCCGGACATGGGAGCAACAAGAGCCGCTACTTCGGGTGACATGCCGTTTCGCTCAAGGAGTGCAAGCAGATGTTCCGGAGAGAGTGGTGCAAAACGGATCAATTGGCACCGTGAACGAACCGTAGATAACAGCATACCGGTATTTTCAGTCAACAGGATTATCAGTGCGTTACCGGGTGGCTCTTCCAGCGTTTTTAAAAGAGAGTTGGCGGCATTTACACTCATCCGTTCGGCCGGATCAATTATGCATGCCTTGCGTGGGGCCTCATAGGGACGTAATGACAATATGTGCTGCAATTCCCGTAACTGATCGATGCTGATATCTCGTTTGTCCGGCAATGGCGTTATATGATGGATATCCGGGTGGTTACCACTTTCAATCTTACGGCACGATGGGCACTCCCCGCAGGCGTCATCGGGCAGAGCCGTGCAGAAAAGCGCCTGAATCAGCGTCAGTGCCGTTTTTTTGCGGCCACATCCCGGAACGCCTTCAAACAGATAGGAGTGTGCAGTTTTGCCGCTGCGAAGGGAACGACGCAGAACTTCAACAATCCGGTCGTGCCCCATGATGTCAGCAAACGGCACGCAGGGTCTCCGGAATTCGTGATACCACCAGTGATGAAATTGTGGAAAAGATCTCTTCTATTGTCTCAGACCCGTTAATTATCACGAATCGGTGCGGTTCTTCCTTGGCCAAATGCAGATATCCGCTGCGTACCCGCTGGTGAAAAGCCACCGCCTCCAACTCGAAACGTTCTTCACGGGGGCCGCTGGTCGCTTCTATTCTCCGACGTGCCCGTTCCAGGCCGACAACCGGGTCACAATCAAGAAGAACCGTAAGGTCGGGTGATACCCCCTGGCATGCGTAGCTATTCAGGTCGTCTATAACGCACCGGTCGATGCCGCGCCCGAAGCATTGATACGACACCGTTGCATCGCAAAACCGGTCACAGAGAACAATTTTCCCCGCTTCGAGTGCCGGCGAAATAACCTCGGTAACGTGCTGGGCCCTGGCGGCTGCATACAGCATCAGTTCAGCCAGCGGCGAAAGAGCACTGTTGTCGGCATCCAGCAGTATCGAACGGATCTTGTCGGCAATATGGCAACCGCCTGGTTCACGTGTCAAAACCGTGCTGATGCCGCGAGCTGCGAGGAGTTCTGCCAAAAGTTTGATCTGGGTGGTTTTACCGCATCCTTCAACACCTTCAAATGTAATAAAAAATCCCACGCATCTCACCCACTGTTATTAGTCCACTCGACAAAAAATTTAAAGAGCGGATTATAGGGAAACAGCCATGAATTATCAACTTAAATTCCCATAATCATTTACGATACTGCACTTCAAAGTAATCCCGTGCTTTGACCGGATCAAAATCCCGAAAGGTTCCTCCGGAGGCAAAATGCTTAATGAATACTCTTCCGACGGCATATGAAAGCGCCCCGTTCACTACTGGCATTGCAGCCATTGAAAAGCCACCGATAAACGGGATCCATTTGGAGCTGCTTGCTGCAATGTATCCACTGTTTACGCCACTTACAAGTATGGCGATTGCAGATTTGGACCGTTGAGAGTCAAAGGGGATGTTGTAATGTTTACTGAGTTTTTTCAGCATCAGTAGCTGGATTGTCATTAATCCTGCTATATCCACCAGAGGCAACGGAATTAATCCTGTTGCGGCTGACATTGCTGAATAGGTGTGTAGAGTGGCCATAGCTTTCTGGAACGGCTCATCGGTAATATTTTTTTTAGACTCTTCCCCGGATGACTCAAGCGACGCAGTCGCTGCAGCGGTGCGGGAAGCCGCTTTGTCCTCTGCAAACTTCAACTCTGCTAACTCCATGGACGTATTGGCTGAAACAGTATCGGTAACTACGGTCTCTATAGCTGCTTCAGTCACAGTTTCTCCCATGACGGCATCAGACAGCTGTTGCTCTTCACTCTTCGCCGTATTTTTCTGATGCGTCTCGAAGAGAAGTCGCTTCCTGGTCGGGATTGCGTTAACTTTTTCTGTTGAATCGCTCATCTCTTCTCCTTTTTATTGCGTTGACACTAATCAGGCTCAGGGTGTAGTTTTCAACCCCTCAAAAAACACGTGATTCTCCAAATTTCAAACGGTATAAAAACCCCGGGGCAGATGTTGGTTGTGGATCATCCCCGAATTAGCGTGTAAAACTTCACATTGAAACGAGCATTTATCGATGATTCTATCCTTGAATATATTTCCGAATTTTCAGTCGCAACCGGTTTCCTTTGGACTCTGTTGCATAATCTGGGGTGGTTTTGTTTACTTTCTGCTAAAAAGATTACAGTCTAAGAGAAATATTAAACTGGCTATTCAATTAATTGATGAAATAGAACATAGCGATATTATTGGTCAGTTGTCAAAAACAGTCAGGCAGGAAAGAAAAAATACAGAGAAATCAAGAGCCGATATTGAAGAACAATTTAAGGTGTACATAGTTAAGACGATAGAGCAGCGGACTAAAACCGGCTTAGTGACGGGTGCGCTAAAAAAGAAAAATACTCCTGTAGGATTTACGGCAATATCTGAACATTTGAGAAATATTCTAATGTCCGGCCTGTTTGCTTCCCGCCTGGAAGCTGAAGCGCTTATTAAGCATACTGAGCTTAAGCTGTTCAATGAATCTATACGGTTAAAAAACATTCTCTCGTCTTTTATTGTCATTGGACTTCTCGGTACTCTCATGGGAATGAGCGATAGTCTTGGCAAGTTTAATGATGAATCGATCAACGTTACGAAACTGGTCAGTCAGGATTTACCGTCCGCTTTTATTCCGAGTATATGGGGAGTTATAAGCACAATTGTCGGCATGCTGTTTTATAGCAGACTTGTTCATACATATTACACACCGTTAAAAACCAACCTGGAGCATGCTACCCTGAATTCATGGATTCCGCAACTATGCCCTGCAATTTCAGATATTATTGTTGATAAGCTTGAGGATAATGCCCGTAGAATTGAAAAACAGTTTGCTGACGCAGCGACAGTTGCTGAATTCGCGCGAGATGTCCAAAAGGAACTGGCTCCGTTCAGAGACAGCATAAGAAAAGCTGATCAGGCACTTAATCGCGTGGTACCTATTATTGACGAATCAGAGGCGGCTGTTGCGTTGCTAAATAACTATGCTGATAAACTGACCAGATCCGCAGATAATTTTTCATCAACTCTGGATAAATTTTCCTTCCTTGAGGAACGTCTGGCTCTTGGTTATGATGCCCTTACCGCCGCAAATGAAACACATTCCAGGCAATTGTCAATCTGGAACTCACAGTTCCAGGCCTTAGTCGAAAAAAATAATGCTCAGGCCGTCAGAACAGATAATCAAATTAATAATATTTTCGGGGCACTGATGGATTTTGATGAGCAGTATCTTGAAGTCAGTAAGAGTCAAACCGAGGCAGTTACTGAGCTGGTTAAATCAGTGACAGCGGTAAAAAGCTCGGAAACCGCACTCAATAGAGAAATTGCCGAGAGGATATTGGCAGAGTCCTCCATACAATTTACCCAATTAATTGAAGGGGTTAAAGATCTTACAACTACCCTTGCATCAAACATGGCAGCGGTTGAAAAGAATCTTGGCGAAGTAGACGGGACTCTCAAGCGTAGTCTGGAAAAGATGTCAGTACGAGTCGTTGAAAGTTTGTCCGGCATCCAGCAGGAGTTACGAGGCGGACTTACCGGTGTACAGGCAGAACTGGCGGGTGGAGCAGGCACCCCGCCGGCAATAAATAAGGGCCAGTATTGAATGCTCGATAATGACTTACTAAGAGATGATGGGCTGGATTTCAATTTCTGGCCCTCATTTACCGATTTAATGTTAACGATTACAATTATAATGGCGGCTTTACTTGTCGTCAAATTTGGCGTTAATGTATCTCAGTTAAAGCAAAAACAAGAAAGCAAAGCTGCGATTATAAATGAAATAAAGAATCAGTTGAAACTGAAATTCAAAGAAAACTATAGAGAATCACAAGAGTCTGACAGCACCTTGATCATCTCAAACGGCACTGAAAATATTGTCAAGATAACCAGTGAAACAGACTATCAACAAATCAGTTTTTATGAAAAAATACTGTTCGATAAAAGTCACTTTAGTATAAAAGAGAGCGGAAGAGAGGTATTGAAAATAGTTGGTGATGCCATAAAGCTTAAATCTGACAAAATAAAACTTGTTCAAATTGAAGGTCATACAGATTCAAATGACATTAAACTGGATAATTATCCGATAAATATGGGAAATATTGTACTGGGATCAAGAAGAGCCGTTGATGTATACCAGTTTTTTAAGGGTCAGGTAGGAGTAGATCCGGCTGTGCTGCCCATGTCAGCGACTTCTTTCGGAGAGTATGCACCACCGTCAAGAAAGCTGGATGGAGAATACAGTAGAGAAGCGCTCGTTAAGGCAAACAGTACTGAAGAGCTGAAAGCATCAAACAGAAGAATTGAACTCAAACTGTTTTTCTCATCAAAATAATTGTATCACCAAAAGTGCTGTACCTTGCCCGCACCTGATACTTTGATCGTTTCGAGGAGGGGGATTCTGATTACACATGTGACACAATTTGAGTTGCTGCTGGAATATACGTTCAATGATCAGAACCTGCTTCTTCAGGCATTGACACACCCTTCTTATCTGCATGAAGCCGCAGCACATGGCAGCGGGGATTACCAGCGTCTTGAATTTCTTGGCGATGCAGTACTCGGGATGCTGCTGGCTGAAATGCTCTACGACCGTTATCCGGAATGGCATGAAGGGGACCTGTCTCAATTACGCTCACGTTTAGCCGGGCAGGATGTCCTGGCTGAACGGGCACGGGTATTGGGAATCGGGGAGTATTTCCTCCTCGGCAGGGGAGAAGAACAGACGTCCGGACGGGAGAAAGATTCCATTCTTGCTGATGTGCTCGAGTCACTGATTGCCGCGCTGTACCGTGATGGCGGGCTTCATGCGGCACGTACTCTTGTTGCCCGGATTTATGGAGAATTGATTGAATCCCCGGACTTACTAGTCCTGGGCCGTGATTCGAAGAGTGCATTACAGGAATATCTCTCCTCCAATAACTATCCTCCGCCGGAATACCGTCTGCTTGAAGAGTCCGGTCCACCACACGATCGTCTTTTTATCTTTCAACTTCTTTCCGGAGACAGGATTATCGGCAGCGGACAGGGAAAATCCAAAAAAACAGCCCAGCAGGCTGCGGCTGCAGAGGCGCTTGATACATTGCAATCCGTGCGAAGGCAGGATATGTGAAACCGGTTACGGTGCCGTTCTTTATCAGTCATCAGGGTTGCCCGCATACCTGTGTTTTTTGTGATCAACGCACAATTTCGGGGGCAAGCGGTGCGCTCCCCTCAACCGAAGAGATACATGCCCGGATAGAACTCTGGCGGACCACTTCAGGATGTCGACCCTTAGAAGTAGCATTTTTTGGCGGTACCTTTACCGCCCTGCCAAAAGAAATTCAAGCGAAGCTTCTGATGCCGTTGCAGCCGTTACTGGATAATGGCACACTTGATTCGGTCAGGATATCAACCCGTCCCGATTGTATCGATGCCGGTCATGTTACGTGGCTTTCGAGTATTGGAGTGCGTACCATCGAACTGGGTGTCCAATCGATGGATGACGGTGTGTTGGCGGCTTCCGGGCGAGGACATGTGGCAGCTGCATCATTCGAAGCAATTGGCTGCATCAAAAGCCGGGGAGTTAATGTCGGTGCCCAGTTGATGCCCGGTTTGCCGGGTGACACGCCGCTCTCCTCGCTTCATTCGCTGGAGCAGGTTATTGCTGCCGGTGCCGATTTTCTTCGCTTCTATCCGACGGTTGTGCTTGAAGGAACCGAATTGGCGCGGCGGTATGTCGCAGGCGAATTTATCCCGCTCTCTCTTGAGCGTGGCATATCACTCTGCACACTGCTCCTGCAACGTGCCATGCTGGCCGGTGTACCGGTAATCAGGATCGGACTGCAGGCTGAAAAGGGTCTTGACGCCGAACATGTTCTGGCCGGTTGCTGGCATCCCGCATTGGGCCAGTTGGTTCGTTCGCAGCTGTATGCTGATCTGCTCTGCCGTTTTGTCCCCTCTGATAAAAGCGTGACTGTCTCCTGCCACCCGGCACGGGTGTCGGATGTCGTGGGAATGAAGCGCAATAATCTACGCCGTCAGGCCGGGCGAGGGGTGCAGATGAAAGTCATCCCGGATGCCACGCTACAGCAGGAAGAGCTTAAAGTTAAAACAGAAGATTCATGCACTATCTATTCAATTATTAAAGATAGTATCTATTTTATTCACGAGGTGTGACCAATGCGTAAAGAGTCCCTGAAGTTTCTTGAACAGCTGCTTGATGCCCCCAGTCCTTCCGGTTATGAACAACCTGCCCAGCGGGTTTTTCGCGAGTATGTCGGCCCGTTTTGCGATGAGGTGACGACAGACGTCATGGGTAATGTGTATGCCCGTATCTGCGGCAAGGGGAAAAATCTTCCGAGAGTGATGATTGTCGGCCATACCGACGAGATCGGCCTGCAGATAAAGTACATTGACGATAAGGGCTTTCTCTATTTTGCCGCAGTTGGTGGTGTTGACGCCCATCTGACGCCGGGCAAGCGGGTTGCCGTGCATACCGCAAACGGCGCTTTGCCGGGAGTGATCGGAAAAAAACCGATTCATCTGATGGATAACAAGGATCGTGAAACTGTCGTCAAGCTGGAATCACAATATATCGACATCGGCGCCAGTGATAAAAAGGAGGCGCAAAAGCTGGTAAGGGTAGGGGATGCCGTTACCTTTGAAAGTTCCTTTACCCGCCTGCAGAATGATCGGGTCTCGTCACGCGGCTTTGATGACAAGGCCGGATGCTTTGTGGTTGCGGAGGTACTGCGACTCGTGGCCGCTTCCGGGAAAAAGCTGGCTATCGATCTTTATGGTGTTTCTTCGGTGCAGGAAGAGATCGGCATGCGGGGCGGGACAACCAGCTGTTACTCGATCAATCCTGATGTCGGTATCTGTGTTGAAGTTGATTTTGCCACCGATCAACCGGATGTGGAGAAGAAGCATAACGGTGAGGTTGCGCTCGGCAAAGGGCCGATTCTGGCACGCGGTGCAAATATCAACCCGCATCTGTTTGAGTTGCTTTCGACAACAGCCGGAAAAGAAAAAATTGATGTCCAGCATACCGCCAGCCCCCGAGGTACCGGTACGGATGCCAATGTCATGCAAATTTCGCGTGGCGGTGTCGCTACGGCACTGGTCAAAATTCCGCTGCGTTATATGCATACCTCAATTGAGACCGTCTCACTGGGCGATATGGAAAATGCAGCCAGGTTAATCGTTGCAGCACTCGGGAAAATTTCCTCCCGGGAAGAGTTTATTCCGCGCTGATTGAGTATACAAAACTGACGGTCCATTTCCCTTGACTTGCCCGTTTTGCTGTACTAACGTCTGTAAAATTTTCATCCGCAAGGAGTTGTCCATGCACTATGATAAACTGATTGAAGGATTGACTTTCGATGATGTTCTACTTGTTCCCGCCCATTCTTTAATCCTCCCCCGTGATGCCAACCTGACGACGCGGATTTCCCGAAACATACCGCTTAATATTCCTCTGGTGAGTGCGGCCATGGATACCGTTACCGAAGCCCGTACTGCAATCTGCATGGCACGTGAAGGGGGGCTTGGCATTGTCCACAAGAACCTCTCGATCGAGGCTCAGGCGTATGAAGTAGACAAGGTTAAAAAGAGCGAATCAGGGATGATAGTTGATCCGATCACCATGCGCCCGACGCAGAAAATCAGCGAAGCACTGGATATCATGCAGCGCTATCGCATCTCCGGTGTCCCGGTCACCAAGGCCAACGGCAAACTTGTCGGTATTCTGACCAATCGCGATCTCCGCTTTGAGACCGACTTTGATCTGCCGATTTCTGCCCGTATGACCAAACGCAATCTGGTGACCGTGGAGGTCGGCACAACGCTGGAGCAGGCGAAGGAACACCTGAAGCATACCAGGGTCGAAAAGCTGCTGGTCGTTGACAATGATCGCTTTCTGAAGGGATTGATTACCATTAAGGACATCGAGAAGGTCAAGAAGTATCCCTTTGCCTGCAAAGACAGTCTTGGCCGTCTGCGGGTGGGTGCTGCCGTCGGTCCGACGGCTGAAATGGAAGCACGTATGGAGGCACTGATAAAAGCCGGAGTTGATGTCATTGTTATTGATACTGCTCATGGGCATTCTCAAGGGGTAATAGATGCCGTAAAGCTCGCCAAGGCGACTTTCCCCGGCGTGGAAATCATCGCCGGCAATATTGCTACTGCCGAAGCGGCTGAGGCGCTCATAAAAGCCGGCGCAGACGGCATCAAAGTCGGTATCGGCCCCGGTTCGATCTGTACGACCCGCATCGTTGCCGGTGTCGGGGTTCCCCAGATCACTGCAATTCATGAATGTGCCCGTATGGCTCACAAATATGGTGTTCCTGTTATTGCTGACGGTGGCATCAAATACTCCGGCGATCTTCCCAAAGCGGTAACGGCAGGCGCAGACTGTATAATGATTGGGTCACTGTTTGCCGGCACTGAAGAATCGCCGGGAGATACCGTGCTCTATCAGGGGCGTACCTATAAAAGTTATCGCGGTATGGGATCGATCGGGGCGATGAAGGATGGCAGTAAGGATCGTTATTTTCAGTCGGATGTCGGCGATGACGTCAAACTGGTCCCGGAAGGGATTGAAGGGATGGTGCCGCTTCGTGGACCACTGTCGGCCAATATTCATCAGCTGCTCGGTGGGCTCCGCTCCGGAATGGGGTACACCGGTTGTGGAAGTATCAAGGAGTTGCAGGATAATGGCCGCTTTATCCGGATTACCGGCGCAGGGCTCAAAGAATCACACGTTCACGATGTCACCATTACAAAAGAGGCGCCTAACTACCGTGTAGGAAGTTGATGATTTTTTTTAGGTACTGAAAGGAGTTAGTGTGAATCTACATACCATCAAAATAAAAGTTAATCTTTCTGCAGCACTTGTCATAGTCACTCTGGTCATCGTTTCACTGTTTTCTGTTTACGTTATTAGCCAGTTACGCGAGTTCAAGGAAGATGTCAGCGGTCTCCGGAACGAGCAACAAAGTGTCAAACTCTCTTATACTCTCCAGAATGATGTGACGAATCTGTGGCAGTTTTTTACCGATGCCTCCCTGACCAAAGATATCTCTGTTATTGAAAAAGATGCAAAACCGATTTACGAACACGCCCGGAAAACCATAGATATACTATCGAATACGTATCAAAAAGATGTGGAACTGACGAAGAAGATATCTGTTATCAGGAATAACCTTGGCACCGTGTGGGAAATTGGCAATCGGATGGTTGCCGCGTATGGTTCAAGCTTGAATGCAGGAAATGAGGTAATGGCTGAGTATGACAAAGCATGTGCCGCTCTCATCAGAACAGTTGGCGAGTTTGTGGATAATGAAAGCAAAGAATCCGATAAAGCCATTGATGAAATGTTTGAAATGTCGGCACAGTCTACACGTATTACAACTCTGGTTGCTTTACTGATTTTGGTGATCTGTTGCTCTCAGGTCATAATAATGATTTTACTGCGTAAAAGCATGCTGCCGTTGCCGTCCCTGGCTGATGATGTGGCCTGTATAGCTTCCGGGGATCTTCGCGTCGAGATTGCCGTTTCAGGGAAAGATGAAGTTGCGCAACTGTCAAGAAGTATCAAAAATATGGCAGAACAATTACGCAATATTATCTCTCATATCTCTCAAACCTCCCTCAATGTCTCTTCAGCAGCCAGTGAACTGAACTTTACCGCCGAACAGATTTCCACCGGGTCGGAAGAGGTTGCTGCACAGTCATTAATGGTTGCTACTGCCGGAGAAGCCATGTCGGCAACATCGAATGACATAGCACAGAATTGTCAGATGGCGGCAGAAGGAGCACAGCGCGCCTCGCAGGCAGCCTCTAACGGTGCCGAGGTGGTGAAAAACATCGTGGTTGTTATGGGACAAATTGCCGAGAAAGTGCAGGAATCGGCCAAGACGGTTGGAAACCTGAGAGTACGTTCCGACCAGATTGGTGCCATTATCAACACTATTGAAGAAATTGCTGATCAGACTAATCTGCTTGCACTCAATGCCGCCATTGAAGCCGCCCGTGCCGGAGAGCAGGGAAGAGGTTTTGCGGTCGTTGCCGATGAGGTTCGCGCCCTGGCTGTACGCACAACTCGCTCCACCAAAGAGATTGGTGATATGATCAAGGCCATTCAACTCGAAACAAAGGGTGCTGTGAATGTCATGGAGCATAACGTCAAACAGGTGAAAAGCGGTTCAGCGGAAGCCGAAAAGTCAGGAGTGGCTCTGCAACTCATTCAGGCGCACGTTAACGACGTATCTCTACAGGTTAACCAAATCGCTACTACTGCTGAAGAACAGACATCTACTACCAGAGAAATATCCAGTAATATGCTGCAAATAGCCGATGTAGTACAGCTGACCTCACAGGGGGCACATGAGTCGGCTATTGCCGCAGGGCAACTTAATCGAGATGCCGAGGAGTTGCTGCGATTGGTTAAGCAGTTTAAATTATGATGCCGAAAAGGGTGAAAATTATATGAATACCGACATTCACAGCCAGAAGATTCTGATACTCGATTTTGGCTCCCAATACACACAATTGATTGCCCGCCGGGTTCGAGAAGCTCATGTCTATTGCGAACTGCACCCGTTCGATATGGATCTCACGGCAATACGTGCATTTGCTCCCAGCGGTATTATTCTTTCTGGTGGCCCCTGCTCTGTCTATGACGAGGGTGCTCCCTCTGTTGCAGAGGAGCTGTTTGAACTTGGCGTGCCGGTGCTTGGCATCTGCTACGGTATGCAGCTGATGAGTCGCCACTTTGGTGGTGATGTTGTGCCGGCGGGCAAGCGTGAGTTTGGTCATGCTGAACTGACTGCACTCGGACAACCGGGGCCGCTTTTTGATGGTTTCTTTGTCGAAGGGGCCAGCCCGGTCTGGATGAGTCATGGCGACCACGTGGCCCGTGTTCCGGATGGCTTCGAAGTAGTTGCCGGGAGTGCCAACGCACCGGTCTGCGCTATCCAGAATGTCAGCAGAAATCTCTATGGCGTACAGTTCCATCCGGAGGTCAATCATACGCCGCGCGGCGAACAGTTCATCTATACGTTCGTCAGGGGTGTCTGCGGCTGCACGGGGCAATGGACTGCCGGTCAGATTATTGAGGACTCTATTGAGCGGATTCGCACCCGGATTGGCACGGACACGGTTATTCTTGGCCTCTCCGGCGGCGTTGACTCTTCCGTTGCCGCTGCTTTGATTCACCGCGCCATTGGCGATCATTTGACCTGCGTCTTCGTTGACAATGGTCTGTTGCGTTTGGGGGAGGGTGATCAGGTCATGTCTACTTTCGCGCAGAATCTGGGTGTCAAGGTGATTCGGGTGGATGCTGAGGAGCGCTTCCTGTCTGCACTTGCCGGAGAGAGTGATCCGGAGAAAAAACGCAAGATTATCGGCGGACTGTTCGTCGAGATTTTTGAAGAGCAGTCGAAGCTGATTAAAGACGCCAACTGGCTTGCTCAGGGCACAATTTATCCTGACGTCATAGAGTCTGCCGGCGCAAAAACCGGAAAGGCTCACAACATAAAAAGTCATCACAATGTTGGTGGACTGCCAGAGTTCATGAAACTTAAACTGCTGGAACCGCTCAGGGAACTGTTCAAGGATGAGGTGCGGGCTATTGGTGAAGAGCTTGGCCTGCCGCGCCAGATGGTCTGGCGTCATCCCTTTCCCGGCCCCGGTCTCGGCGTGCGGATTCTTGGCGAAGTTAAAAAGGAGTACTGCGATATTCTGCGCCGGGCTGATGCCATATATATTGAGGAACTGTATTCCTCCGGTCATTATGACAGGATCAGCCAGGCATTTGCCGTTTTTCTGCCGGTTAAAAGCGTTGGCGTTATGGGTGACGGACGCACTTACGAGTATGTAGTTGCTCTTCGTGCTGTGGAGACGAAAGATTTTATGACCGCCGGTTGGTACCAGATGCCGTATGAGGATCTGGCCCGCATTAGTGGACGCATCATCAATGAAGTGAAGGGTATTAATCGGGTAGTGTACGATATCTCCAGCAAGCCTCCGGCAACAATCGAGTGGGAGTAGGCTCTCATCATCTGCTTATGGTGAATATTTTTGTTTCATCGTAAAGTCTTTTGTATTGACTTTTTATAAGCTCTCTATTAAAGATCAAAACAGTCATTTTTGTTATATTAGAACATTATAAATCAGTTTATAGAATTCGTTCCAACTTACTCAAAGGAGCAGATGCATGAAAGCACCAACACGGTATGTGGATGACTCGGTAAAAGGCTTCATCACCTGGAGTATCATCTGGGGGACAATCGCTGTCGTAGTCGGCATCTTGATCTCCCTGCAGCTCGCCTGGCCGCAACTGAATGTCGCGCCTTATCTGACATATGGTCGTCTGCGTCCGATCCATACTAATGCCGGAATTTTCGGTTGGGGCATTGGCAGTTTCATCGCCATGTTTTTCTACATCACGCAGCGGCTTACCAAAGCACCGCTCTGGAGTCCTAAACTGGCACGTGTGACACTTTGGATATTTAATGTTGCCATTGCTTCCGCTGCCGTGACGCTTGCCATGGGGATCAACCGCACCAAGGAATACGCCGAATTGGAATGGCCGCTTGCAATCATTGTCGCCATCATCTGGGTTCTTTTCTCGATCAATGTCTTTATGACGATCCTTAAACGTAAGGAAGAGCAGATGTATATCTCGCTCTGGTATATCATGGCAGCCCTGGTCGGGGTGACAGTGTTGTATGTTGTCAACAATCTCGGGATGCCGCTTCATCTATTCAAATCCTACTCGGCCTTTTCAGGAACAAACGACGCCAATGTCCAGTGGTGGTACGGCCACAACGCTGTGGCGATGGTTCTTACAGTGCCGCCTCTCGCCATTTTTTATTATTTTCTTCCTAAAATCACCAATAACCCGATCTATAGTCATCGTATGGGGATCATCGCCTTCTGGTCTTTGATTTTCATGTATCTCTGGACCGGTGCCCATCATCTGCTCTGGACCCCGGTACCGGACTGGATTCAGACTGTTGCCATGGCCTTCTCTATCATGCTGATCGCCCCATCGTGGGGAGCGGTTATGAACGGGTATCTGACCATGAATGGTCAATGGGAAAAAATGAAGTCAAACTACCTGGTCAAGTTCATGATTGTCGGTATAACCTTCTACGGCTTACAGACGTTGCAGGGGCCGATGCAGTCCGTTCGCTCATTCTCGGCATTTATTCATTACACTGACTGGGTTCCGGGGCATGTCCATATGGGTACGATGGGATGGGTTTCAATGGTACTGTTTGGTGCAACCTATTATGTCGCGACCACGTTGAGTGGTACTGAAGTATACAGTGTCAAGCTTGCAAATGCGCACTTCTGGCTGGTTCTGGTCGGACAATTGATCTATTCCATCACCATGTGGATTGCCGGGGTTCAACAGGGGAGCATGCTGCTGGCTACAAATCCGGATGGAACACTGCACTACAGCTTTATGGAAACCATGATCGCAATCTTCCCGTATTACAAGATCAGGGCGGTCAGCGGCTTCATTTATCTTGCCGGATTGTCGCTGTTTATTTACAACATTTACAAGACCTTCCAGAAGGGTGATGCAGAACAGACTGCCAAGGCATAATCCAAATCTAATACGAACGAGGACGATACCATGTTGGAAAAAAATCCCGTTATTTTTATCATTCTGGCTTTTGTTGTGATTTTGATCGGCACCATGGTTACCATGGTTGCGCCATTCAAATGGATAAACACTGCCGGTGACCGGATTGCCGAAGTCAAACCATATACACCACTGCAACAGGAGGGGCGCGATCTGTACATGCGGGAGGGATGCAACAACTGCCACTCCCAGACGGTGCGCACCCTCGCTGCAGATGTTGAACGCTACGGCAACGGAGGCGGTTACTCGAAGTCGGGGGAGTTTGTCTATGACCGGCCATTCCTGTGGGGTTCGCGCCGTACCGGTCCTGATTTGGCCCGTATAGGCCTGAAATATCCTGATCCCAAGGGTGCCTGGCATCGAAAGCATATGGATAATCCACAGTCGGTTGTTCCTGCGTCTAACATGCCTGCATACGCGTTTCTGAATAAGCCGCTTGATACGACGTATTCTGAACGTAAAATGAAACTGCTTAAGTTCCCGTATACACAGGCTGATCTTGACGATCTCAAGGGAAAAACCGAGATGGATGCCATTATCGCCTATATGCGTAAGCTGGGCACTGATATTCCGGTCAAAAAGACTGAAACGGTCGTTCAGGTTCCCGCAGTTCTTAATAATCCATATACAAATGTTGAGGCAATTGAAGAAGAAGCTGAAGCAATCTATAAGCAGCAGTGTGCTTCGTGTCATGGTGAAAAACGCGAAGGTACGCTTGGCCCGACATTGAAAGGTTCTTCAAAGTCTGATGCTGACCTGTTTAAAATCATCTCACACGGAGTTGCAGCCAACGGCATGCCTGCTTTTGGCTCATCGCTTGATGAAAAGAAAATATGGAAGCTTGTAACCTATATCAAGCTGGAAAAAAAGTGATGTTTGATGCCCGCTTCATTTTTCTGCTTTTGACAGGTTTTATGCTGGCGATTCTGGTTGCTGTTGCCGTCTCGACGTTAAAAAAGAACCGTAAGCAGAAGTTGGAAGAGCCCAAACACCGGATGCTTGAGGACGACTAATTCACTTTCAAGGAGTGGCTGTATGTCAAAACAAGAAGAGTACGATGGCATTAAATATCGCGAAGAGAATAGTTCACCTGCTGTATTTCGGATTTTATTTACCGTACTGGCCGTATGGGGTATGATCTATATGGGTTATTACCTGTTTAGCGGGTGGAGTTCACAAGCTGAAGCGGATGCGGTAAAAAATGAGCGAGACAGTCAGAAAAAAGGTGCCCATCTTGCGGTAGAGACGGCAGGGACCGGTTATGACGGGAGCGGACACAAAATTGAAGCATATGTTGCCGTTGGTAAAAAACTGTACGGAACTCTTTGTGTTTCGTGTCATGGTGAAGGTGGCAAAGGAGAAGTCGGGCCAAATTTGACCATTTCAAAATATAAATACGGTAAATCGCGGCTCGATATCACTAAAACGATTTCTGAGGGGCGTCCCGGCGGCATGCCGGCATTCGGCAGTCAGATAGACAAGGAGCAGATTGAAGGTCTTGTTGAATTTGTACTCACGTTGAAATAGAATCTGATTTTGTTTAACCGAAAAGGGCTCAGGATTATTCCTGAGCCCTTTTCGGTTAAACGTGGTATAGGGTTTTTCAAACAGCTGATTTGAGATGATTACAGAGTAACCTTTCCGACAACTTTTGAGAGGATGACTATAGCGTCACCAGTGTCAACCTTGCCATCAGGCTTTGATTTGCCGCCTACTATCGGAGCCAAGTCCAAACGAGCCGTCTGTTGAGCGTTTGCTTTTATTTTTCCGGAACTGATCTGAAGCGCAAGGAGTGCATCAGAAATTGTCGGAGCGGTGATGTCCGCCAGGGTGATGGTGGTCGAAGCCGAACGGCTGCTGGATATATTACCGGCGGCATCTTTGACCCAGGCGTAGACGGTTCTGGCACCGGAGCTGCTGAATGTGAATGTTGCCGGAGCGGCGGCTGCCCAGCCGGTTGCGGAAATGTCAGGGGCTATGGCGCTTTCGGTGATTAGGTATCCGGTAACGCCGACTGTATCGCTGGCGGTAAGGCTGGTAACTGATACGGTCAGATCAGCTGCGGTTGCCGGCAGGGTAAAACTGTTCAGCGTCGGGGCGGTTACGTCAGGAACAGGGTTGTTCACCGTAACTGCAACAGTTGAAGACAGTGTATTATAACCCGCATTGTCGTAGGCCCTGGCATTTATCGAGTAACTGCCATTGGCTAAAACCCGTGTGTCCCAGTTAAAACCGTAAGGAGCAACATTGGTGGCATACAGGAGAATTCCATTACAGTAGAACTCAACGTTGGTAACACCGACATTGTCGCTGGCACTGGAACTGATTGCAACTACGCCACTCACTAAGGTATTATGTGCCGGAGATGTTAACGCTACCGTAGGAGCAATAAGATCATTTACTACTGTTACTGACTTTAATGCTGACTGACTGACGTTCCCGGCAGCGTCATACGCCTTTGCTACAAGCGTATGAGTGCCTGAAACTGTTGAGGTATCCCATGAATGAGCATACGGTGATACGGTATCAAAGCCTTGAAGAACTCCGTCAACATAGTACTCAACCTTTGAAACCGCGACGTTGTCATTGGCAGCAACATTGAGAGAAACAGTTCCGCTCACATTCTCAAGATCTGCCGGAGATGTGATATCTACTGTTGGCGGGGACTGCTCTTCAACCTCGACAATATTGGAGAAAGTGCTCTCTAATCCTGATGTATTAAACGCAGTAACCGCAAATTTATAGGATATATCAGGGTCCAGGCCACTGATTGTTGTTGAGGTCATATTGTTAACAACGAGCGGTGTCGTCCCTTCAAGAGGCGAAGATTCCGGGGCGTAATACACCTTATATCCCGCCAGATCAGTTTCGGTGTTTGCGTCCCATTGAAGATTTACACTGGATGCAATACTTGTGGACGCCATTCCCAGGGAAAGTATTGCAGCAAGAACCGAGTTGACAAGCATTTTTTGCAAGCGGAAACCGCTCTTGACCCGGCCTTCACTTATGTACCCTTCTTCAACCAGCACTTCACCGATCTTTTTGTGAGAAATCCTCTGTTTTTGGAGGGCATCATCCAGTTGACTCCGGGAGATATGTCCTGTTGCTATAAGGAGCTCTCCAAGTCTCAGAGGGTTTGATGTAGCCGTTTCGCCCTGGTTACGTTGAAAATCAAGTAATGCGGCAAGTTGTCGTTCCGTCAACATACCGAGCTTTATGAAAACATCACCAAGCTTTTCCCCGGTCCACTTCTGTTCAATGATTGCCTGATCCAACTGAGCACTGGATATACGACCCGATTGTACCAGCAGGGCACCAAGTAATTGTCGCTCTCCCGCTGCGATTTTTACGGCATCATCAATAGTGGAGAGATGTTCCTGCACCAGAAGCGGAGCATTGATATCCAGCGGCTTGAGAACACCCATCTTAACGAGTACCTGACCCAAAAGTTCTTTTGTCTGTTTTTGTGCTTCAAACGCAAGGTCGAGATCATTTGAGGAAAGAAAACCACCATCCAACAAAATCTGGCCGATATGTCTTCTGATTTGATTTTTCATGGTGAGACTCCTTCGTTACATCGGAAAGCAGTTCTACGGTTAATTCAAATATATTTTCCCTGAGTGTAATACCGGTGCCCATTATATCCTGCTTAATCAGATTGGCAAGCCTAAATTTAAAATTTTTATTAAAATATGGCACCTTATTTTGCGACTGGAGTTTATAAGTGCAGTTTTTTTTGTATCCGATATTCAGATAATTAGTTAGATATACCATGCCGAAGAAGGGTGTTTTATAGTGTGTGCTGAGTCACGTTTATCTTCAGTGCTGTCAGGATGTGCATGGATGTCAGCCGAAAGCGGGAGAAAGGTATCTGCCATGAATGTGCCGAACGTCTATTATGTAAAGCAAACCTTTCCCCGTCCGCAGGTTATTGACATTCCCGCAGCAACGAATGATGCACTGCTGTCCCTTTGTGTGGATCAACAGATCAGGTCCGGACAAAAAATAGGCATCACTGTTGGCAGTCGTGGCATTCAGAACCTGCTTCCCATACTGCGGACAACGGTCGATTTTATCAGGGGACTTGGGTGTGAACCATTTCTGCTGTCTGCTATGGGGAGCCATGGTGGCGGTTCTGAGAACGGTCAGCAAGAGGTGTTAGTCAGCCTTGGTATAACTGAAGAGGCCCTCGGCGCCAAAGTACTGACCTGTGCCGATTGCCGCATCCTTACACACACCCTGAGTGGATTGCCGGTCTTTATTGTCGAGTCAGCCTTCATGATGGATGGAATATTGGTTGTGAATCGTGTTAAGACGCATACGTCGTTCAAAGGGACCGTAGAAAGCGGTCTGACAAAAATGCTTGTTGTTGGTCTCGGCGGGCCGAAAGGGGCGCAACAGTTCCACGGTTTCATTCCGGGGAAGTTATCACGTATGCTTGTGGAGATTGGCGGGACGATACTTGAGAATCTGCCGATACTGGGCGGGCTCGGTATTGTTGAAAATGCGTATGAAGAAACCGCAGTTGTCAGGGGTATTGAAAGTGAACGCCTGATTGTCCGGGAAGGTGAACTGCTTCAGTACTCAAAGTCTCTTATGCCTTCGTTACCGGTTGACGCCATTGATCTGCTTATTGTTCAGGAGATCGGTAAAAATATAAGCGGCACCGGTATGGATACGAATATTATCGGCAGGACACGGATCCATGGTGTTCCGGAACCTGAAATACCTTCTATAAAAAGAATCGCCGTTCTTGATCTGTCGAAAGAATCCCATGGAAATGCGTCCGGCCTCGGCATGGCTGATTTTACTACGCAAAAACTGGTAAACATGATCGATCGCCAGGCGACGTATCTCAACTGCCTGACAAGCACATTTGTGAATCGTGCCGCGATACCGATGTATTTTGATACGGAAGAAAAACTGGTAGAGGCGGCGTTATTCAGTCTCTCCGCGATTCCACCTGACAAACTGCGCATAGTCATTATCCGGAACACCCTGTTTCTGATGGAGTGCTTCGTCTCTCAAGCGCTGCTTCCTGAGCTTGAGTCAAGGCCCGGTGTGATAATAAATCAGGAACCTCACCATTTCAAATTCGATAGTAACGGTAACCTTGCGCTAAAATTTGTTTTGCTTGGAGTCAATGCTTCATGAATAATCTACTGGATCGCTACGGCGAATTATTACTCGAGGTGGATGGCTGGTTTCAGCGCTGTCTTGATCAGCATCCTGACCTGATTGCGTGCCGCAATGGCTGCTCTGAATGCTGCCGTGGACTCTTTGATATTACTCTTCTCGATGCGTTATACCTCAAACGAGGCTTTGACGCACTTCCCGATCAGCAAAAAAGCGGACTCATCCGGTCGGCATTCCGGCGTCTTGATAAGTTGTCTCACATCAACCCCGCATTTGTCGAACCATGGCTGTTAAACGCTATCCCCGAAAATGACTGGGATGCGCTGATGCCGGAAGAAGATGAAACTCCCTGTCTGCTGCTCTCGCAATCCGGGGGGTGTCTGGTGTACCGGTATCGCCCGATGACCTGCCGACTGAACGGTATTCCATTGATTGATATTTCCGGAGAAGAGCTGTTTGATGAGTGGTGTACCTTGAACTTTATCGAAGAGGAGCCGCAACGTTTTACTGATCTGCGCTTTGAATTTACGGAGTTGTTTTCCCGGGAGTTGCACCTGTTTCAGAAGCTGATACACCACCTGACCGGTGCCATACGAAATGAGGTTGATCTGTTTATACCGTCTGCGATCGTACTCGATTGCAACAGGATAATTGAAGCAATCAAGCGGCTTGACCGTTAATCAGTGAACTATCACTTCAAGAGGTTACGCAATATGTCAAATACGTTACCATTTAATACAACATTGATCCGTAGTCAGTTTACGCCGCTTCCACCTGAACAGGAGCCGGATACCGCACCCGGTTTCTGGATCGTTCTGCAGGGGAACTCTCTTGTCGTGTCTGTTGAATCGCAACAGTTGCTCCTTTCCGGAGCCCCGCTGCCAATAGACACGTACCCGGAAACGGAGCCGCTGAAGATCGGTCTTTGGCAGGGGAAGCCGTTGCGGGCGCTGCGAATTTCAGGAGATGCTGCGCTCCCCCCCGGATACGAAGCGCTGCCGTTTCAGGGGCCTGACACGCGGCTTGACAACACACTGGCCACAATAGCGGGGCGGTCAGCCCAGATTCTGCATTGGGAACGGCACAGCAGATTCTGTTCATGTTGCGGCGGTGAACTGGTCAGAATAACGGCCGGTTGGGGCAAGCGCTGTTCGTTATGCGGAGATGAACATTTCCCCCATATTCATCCCTGTATCATCGTCCTGGTCCGGCGTGGGACCGAACTGCTGCTGATCCGCAATGCTGCATGGAATGTCGGTCGCTTCAGTCTTGTGGCCGGTTTTCTTGATTTCGGGGAATCTCTTGAGGAGTGCGTCCAACGGGAAGTCCGTGAGGAAGCGGGGGTGGAAGTTACCAATATCCGCTACGTGGGGAGTCAGTGCTGGCCCTTTCCGAGTCAGCAGATGATTGGCTTTCTGGCTGATTATGCCGGAGGAGATGTCAGGCCTGACGGCGTGGAAGTAGTTGAAGCGGAGTGGTTTTCTGAAGATGCTCTGCCACTGTCTCCGGGGGGTAAGCGGAGTATATCCCGCTGGATTATTGATACGTTTGGAAAACAATTGACGAATGCATGATATGTCTTTCGTTGTTTTTTTCGGTCAGGTATGAGATAGGAAGTATTGAATTTAATGAATGTATCGGAGTACCGGGTGACACTGTCTCAGCGAACAGTTCTTATTATCGTCAGCACCTTCATTGCATTGCTTTTTATTCTGGCGGTAACTTCAGATGTGATTCTGTTAGCAAGTTTTGCCAAGCTCGAGCGGATAGTCGTCGCTGACAATATTCAGAAAGTCAGAAACGAGATTGATGAATCATATGACGAACTGTCTGCCTTGTCACATGAACTTGAGACAACCGTTTTGGCACAAGGATCTTCCCCCCTCACGAAACTTCCCGATGTTTTTCTCCAGAGTCGCCACATTGATTTAATCGTCTGCCTGTCTCCCGACAGGCAGGATATGGCTGCGTACCTTATGAATCGGGTTTCCCGGAAACATCCGGCCGATTCTGCGCATGTTGTTTCAGTAATTAAAGAAAATGTCATGCTTGCACGAAAATCTTCCGCTGCGCCACAGTATGGTTTGATTCTTGTAGACGGCGTCCCCCTGCAGTTGGTAATCAGTCAACTTCCGGGTAATGACCGCCTGCTGATAGTCGGGCGCTACCTTGATACAGAAGAGATTAACAGAATTACCGCTTTGACAGAGTTTGTGCTTGAACTGGTACCGGTCTCCGCAAAAGGCAACGCCGCTGATATAACGGCAGCTCTCGCGGCCGTTTCGCGCGGAGATGATAATCCTGTTCAGGTTGTTAATCTGGATGAGGTTGCCGGTTACTCACTCTTCAAGGACATACTTGGCAATCCGTGCCTGTTCGCCAAAATCACTGAGGAGCGTCTGCTTTATAACCAGGGCAGGGCTTCGATTATATATGTTCTTAGTGCCTTGTTTATTGCGGGCGGGGTGTTCTGTTGTGTCATGCTGTTTTTTATTCGTAAAACCATACTGAAGCGCCTTGCAGCACTCACCGAGACAGTCTCCATGATCTCAACTGAGGGAGATATTTCAGTACGGTTGCCTGTATCAGGCCGTGAGGATGAACTGGGAGCTCTGGCTTTTTCAATTAATGGCATGCTTGATTCACTCGAAAATTCTGAAAAAGAGCTGCGGGAGAGCGAGGAGCGCTACCGCATGCTGTTTGATCGTGCTCCCGATGCAATCATCATTATCGGCCTTGAGGATGATGAGGCAGGATGTATTGTTGCGGCAAACCATGCAGCCGCTGATCTGCATGGTTACACACCGGAGGAAATCTGCCGGCTACGCATCTATGACCTTAATACGTCAGAATCCAATGATATAGCCGACAATATGATTTCTGCAATTGTTGCCGGGGAATGGTTGACAGCAGAAGTCTGGCACTTAAAAAAGGACGGTACTCGATTCCCGATTGAAATCCATGCAGGACTTATAAAAATTGCCGGGAAAAAGTATATATTGGGTTTTGACAGAGATATTACGCAGCGAAAAATAGCAGAAGAAACTGATCGTATGCATTTGGAGCGGGTGCGTCAACTGAATGACGAATTGAGTCGGAAAGCAGTAGAACTTGCCGCAGCCAACAATGAGCTCGAGACATTTAATTATTCTGTTTCACATGACATGCGCGGCCCGCTGACACGAATATCCGGGTATTGCCAGTTGTTACTGGGTGATGACTGTACGCTTGACTCTTATGCCAGAGAATACGTTACCCGTATTTATGAGTCTGAAATGTGGCTTAATGAAATGATTGATGCCCTGCTGGAGATGGCGCAGCTTACTCTTATTGAGATTATTTCAGATCGTGTCAACTTGAGTGCCATTGCTGAAGAGGTGTTAAAGGACCTCGCACTTGCAAGCCCTGAACGTTCGGTGAGGAGTCACGTTGAGCCTGATTGTGCCGTGTCAGGCGATCCACGGCTTTTGAAAATGGTTATGACGAACCTGCTGGGAAATGCCTGGAAGTACAGCGCTCTCAAAAAAGATGCATATATTGAATTTGGCGTTGAGCAGACCGAATCCGGTCCGGCTTATTTCGTTCGTGATAATGGCGACGGTTTTGATATGAAGGATGCAGGCAAGCTTTTCCGTGTTTTTACGCGACTGCATGCTTCCAGCCGCTTTTTAGGGACCGGCATCGGTCTTGCGACGGTCCAGCGTATCATTTTCCGTCATGGCGGGAAAATATGGGCTGTCGCTCAACCTGGAGCGGGGGCAACTTTTTTCTTTACTCTGCAGTGAACCCGGTTTTTCTGAAAAGGACTCTGGCTGTCGGCATATCCCCGCACATATTTTCTTCCGCACACAGAATTGTGCCAGGAAATGTTCCAAACAGTCGGGTTAATTCTCCCGGTTGCAGCAGATAGGATGGTTGATGGCTCAGGATAAGCTGTTCAGAGGCCATAATGGTATCAAACAGCAACACTCCACCCGGATTCAGCGCCGCGACTTCGTTTGGTATCAACTCCCGCAGGAGGAAATTAAAATTGAGAATCAGGTCGAATGTCCCTTGAATTGTGTAGTCATCAAGATCAACTCTGCGGAATTCAACATCCAGGCCCATTGCCCGGGCCCGCTGTTTCCCCTTTTCAACTCCAGCATCCGAAATATCCAATCCCGTGACACTGAAGCCATGCTGAGCCAGAAACAGACTGTTTCTCCCTTCTCCACAGGCGATGTCGAGTGCCTTTGATCCTGGAACAATGAATTTGATCCTCTCAATTTCACGGGTAAGAAAAGGCGAAGGTCGCTCACCAAGAAATGAATCCTCTGATTGGTAGCGCGCATTCCATTTAATCCGGTCTGATTCCATATAATTTGCCTCCCGTTACATTTCGGTTTATAAGATAAGTCCGACCGGAATGCAACAGCAACGGGTCAGAATGCACAATTACTTACATCCGTGATGAAAGGTGTTTAGATGCAGAAAAAACGTGTTGTCATAGCCGGAATGGGATTCGGCGGGTTACGGGCCGCAAAAGCTTTAGCCGGAAGCGATGTTGAGCTGATAATGATTGACCGTAATAATTATCATCTCTTCCAACCTCTCCTCTACCAGGTTGCAACCGCCGGACTTGAACAGGAGGCGATAGCCTATCCTCTGCGCGGCTTGACCCGCCAATGGAGCTCCGCTTCATTTCTTCTTGATGAGATTACCGGAGTTGATCTTACCGGAAAAGCGGTCCAGACCGACGCAGGTTCCATTCCATATGATTACCTCATTGTTGCTGCCGGGAGTCGCACCAATTTTTTTAACATGAAAAATGTTGAAATGCATGCTTTTGATCTTAAGCAGCTTGCCCAGGCGGAGGATTTACGTAATCATATTCTACTGATGTTCGAGCGCGCCTCCAGAGAATCGGACCCGCAACGCAGAGCGGCATTGCTGACGTTTGTCATCGTCGGAGGTGGCCCGACGGGGGTCGAATTTGCCGGCGCTTTGCGGGAGTTGATTGTTCATGTCCTTTCGCGGGATTATTCACACATTGCTGCCTCAGAAACAAGAATTGTCCTTGTTGAGGCTGCCGATTCGCTGCTGACTGCCATGCCTGCCAACCTGCGCCGGTATGCTCAGCAAAAATTGAGCTCAATGGGTGTTGAAATCATGCTGGAGAACCGGGTCGTCGGAGCAACTGCTGAAACTGTTGAGCTGCACGGAGGAGCCGTTATCCCTTCCCATACACTGTTCTGGTCTGCCGGAGTGGCTGCAACCGATCTGGCAGGGCGTTTGAGCGGCGTTGAACGGGGTGCTGCCGGCAGGGTCGTGGTTCAGCCTGATCTCAGCCTCAAGGAACATCCGGAGGTATTTGTCATCGGCGATATGGCGTGTTGTTTTGAGAACGGGGCCCCTTTGCCGATGATGGCACCTGTCGCAAGCCAGCAGGGGGATTATGCCGCCAGAATGATTCTTGCTCATGAACAGGGGAAAGCACTCCCCCCGTTTCATTATTTTGATAAAGGATCGATGGCTACGATTGGCCGAAGTTCAGCCGTAGCAGCAGCTGCCGGATTCACGTTTCGCGGCTATATCGCCTGGCTGGCCTGGTTGCTGCTGCATCTGTACTATCTGATCGGATTTCGGAACCGTATTGTTGTTATGATGAACTGGACATACGCTTATTGGTTTCAGGAGCGGCAGGTTCGACTCATTACCTCAAAAAAACGTCGGGCGGAACAGTTGTAGCTGCAGTTTCCCGTTAGCCTTGACTTTTAACGTTTGTATCCCGTATTGTTGCGCGAATAATGAGTAACAGGAGATGTTTTGAAGGCATTTGTCGTTATACCGACGTACAACGAAAAAGAGAATGTCAGGTCATTGACAGATGCCGTTCTTGCTCAGCACCCGGGCATACAGATTCTTTTCATTGATGATAATTCTCCCGACGGCACCGGCGCAATCATTGATGATCTGGTTGCTATAAATGACCGGGTTCATGTTCTTCATCGCTCCGGTAAGCTTGGCCTCGGTTCCGCATATCGCGAAGGTTTTAAGGCTGCACTTGCAATGGATGCGGACTATTTACTGGAAATGGATGCCGATTTTTCCCATGATCCGGCAACACTGCCGCTTTTTCTCTCCGCAATTCAGGAAAACGATCTGGTTATCGGTTCCCGCTATCTGAACGGGGTAAGCGTAGTCAACTGGCCGATCCGCAGGCTTATTTTGAGTTACTGCGCAAGTGTGTATACACGTCTGGTAACCGGTTTGCAGGTGAGGGACTGTACCAGCGGATTTAAATGTTTTCGTCGTTCAACCATTGAAGCTATTGATCTGTCACGCGTAACGTCGGATGGTTACTCGTTTCAGATTGAGATGAATTACCGCTGCATGGAGAAAGGGTTTCGTATTTCTGAAATCCCGATTATTTTTATCGATCGCCATGCCGGCAGTTCGAAAATGTCCGGTTCCATTGTCAGAGAAGCGGTACTGATGGTCTGGAAACTCCGTCTGAACTCGTTGTTTTCACGCATGCTGGGGAAATAGGATCCGTATGGAACATGATATATGGTCAGTTATTCTCATAGCCGGTTTAACCGGATGGCTGTTTTCCTCAATAATGCTGATGCTGAAGGCGTTTCCGGCACGAGATGTTTTTGTCGCGGCCGCCGCTATCCGCTGGGGGATAACCAGCATCATTTCTTTCTTTATCTGGATTATTGGTCTGCTGAACGCCTGATTCCAGTTATTGGGAAATGACTTTTTCATGTTTTGGTATCACTCTTCCGGAGGAGGTCTTCCGGTTCTTGTTACAAACTCCAGATCTTCCCGCTTTTTAGTGATCCCTTCAGCACAGAATGACCAAATCCGATAACTTTCAACGCCCAGAATCGTAATTCCGGCACCAAAAACCGCCCAGTAATTTTCTTCAAGTGTTTTTCCGTAATAGTAAAAAATAAAAAATGCCGTGAGATAACCGACATGGCTAAAACTGCTGCGATGTTCGACACCGGCGGTCATTCGGGAGAGGCTCAGGATAAGCGCGGAAAAAGTGTACAGCAGCAGAACGGTGCTGATAATACGTGCAGAGGGCGGTCTGCCGAGGAGTGCAGTCACGGTGTCAGGAACGGGGAGCAGGGGGAAATTCCACCAGGCACACATGCTCACACCGAGAAACAGTGCAAGAGCCAGTAAGCCGCGAGTGGACAGGCGTTGCAGTCGTTTGATTTCCGCTGTCAGTTCATCGCACAGCATGGTTGTTTTTTCATGCCGGTGGCAGCAGCTTTTCTCTCTTCGTAGTAACGGGTGGCTATGATATCAAGGTCATGCGGCAGGTGTGGCGGTGGTTGCGGTATGTCATTTTTCAGCGCAGAGGAGTCAACATAATTCCGTAAGCGCCGGATCGGGAGGAATACATTTCTCCGTAATAAGGCGGTAACGCCGCCAATAGTAAGGATAAGGCTCATCAGAGTAAAAATAACCATCTGGATACGCAGCATTGCCAGTGAACGGTCATGTTCCACCCGTGACAACCCGACGTCCAGGGTACCCAGAACCTTCTGAGCGGGGAGGTGAACGTGACAGGATGCTGAAGAACAGGCCGGGTCGTTGTAGATTGGTGCGGTTATCGCGATGACACCGACTCCATCCTTCTTTTTGAACGTGCGGGCCTGCTGCATGGTTCCCAGATTTGTGACCGGGCTTGCTGCTTTGTGACAGACGATGCACCCTTCGGCATTTTTATCCACCTGACGGTTTAACTCACCCTGGCTGGCAGAGAAGGTCACCACACCTTTCTTGTTGAAGATCCTGACATGGTCAACGCCGCGCTGTTCACCGACGTTATGTATGATTGTGGCGAGAGTGTCGCGATCAGCTTTATGCATGGCATAGCGGGTGGATTTGAGGATAGTGTCAGCGAGATTGGTGGCATGGACAATTTCGGCCCGATGCAGATCCTCCCTGATAACCGAATATAAAATCAGGCAGCAGACCACCATAAATCCGGTTACGGCAAGTCCGACCGGTACCAGCGCTTTCCCCGCAAGAGTCGCAAACATTTATTTCCTCCACAGCTTACATTTTATGACAGACTTCACATTTCTCTTTAACACTGAATGCGCTTTTGCCATCATGACACTGACCGCACGATTTCCCCTGTTCCATTTCAGTCATCGATATTTTAGTGGAACTACGAACAGTTTTGTAGATAGACACATGGCAGTCACTGCAACTGTACAGACCGGTATGAAAGGTGTGACTGAACAGAACGTCGCCGGTGCTCTTCTCTTCAAACTTCAACTCCCGCACCGGGTGACATTTGGAACATTCTTTTACTGAAAAGGCCTGCTTTGCGTTGTGGCACTGACCGCACGATTTCCCCTGTGTCATGGCTGCCATCCCGACGCGTCTGTTCTTCTTATTCGGCAAATAGGTTTTCGGATGGCATTCGCCGCACTGCGCCACTTCAAGATGATCTTTATGGCTGAAGTGGGTCGGGCCGGTCTCTTTAACCTGATACGTAATTTCCCTGACCGGGTGGCACGTGACGCATCTGTCCACACTGAAGGCCTTTTTGCCGTCATGGCAGGCCCCGCACGACTTCCCTTTTTTCATGTCAGCCATGCTGAAGCGCTTCGTGGCTTTCGTTGCAAACAGGGCAGGGTGGCAAACGCCGCAGTCAGGTGAAGCTGCAAGATGAGATTTATGACTGAAACCGGTAGGCCCGGTAGCTTTTACGTTAAACACGATCTCCCTGCTTTGATGACACCGGGAACATTCTGCGAGAGAAAAAGCATTTTTTCCTGTATGGCATGCGCCACACGAACGCCCTTTTTCCATATCCGCCATGGTGAAACGTTGCTTCTTCTTTAAATCAAAAAGTGTATCGTGGCAGGCTCGACAATTTTTACTGATCCCTTTTTTGTTGATGTGGTCGTCATGACTGAATACCACTTTACCGCTGTTTTTTGGCGTAAAGGCCACATCCCGCACGCTGACGGCAAAACAGGTACAGTTCAGTGAGAGAATAAACAGGGTGACATAGAGCGAAACACGATATTTCATAGGATGATCTCCTCAGTATTTAAAGTCAGTTATCTCGTTTTTTCACTGCCGTCGTCGATTTCCTCTTCCTCCCACCCGTTCCACATCGGTTTGAAGTGAGCCAAAGGGGTATGTCCGAGTGTAGCCAGATAGATATGCACAAAAAGAAAGGCGGTGAAACAGCAGGAAAGGAGAAAATGTGTGCCTATCAGCATCTTAATTCCCCCCAGAAGGAGCAGTATTTCACGTAGCGGCGCAATGTACATGAGCAAAATGCCGGTAAAAATTACCGTGGGGAGCAGTATGAACATGATTACCAGATACGTGGCCTTTTGCATCGGATTGAACTTGCTGTCGGGAGTGCTGTGGTGCGGATTTGGTTTGCCAAGAAAATAGGTAAGGAAATAAAAGAATGCCTGGCGGAAAATCCCGGTTTTGAGGTCTTCCAGCGTCGGCATATAGAGTTTCATCAGACTCTTTGCGACGACGAGGTAATACATCAGCCAGAGCATATAGGATACGGACACAACTGCACCGGCAGTATTGTGCAGGCGTATGGCCGCTTTATAGGCACCGAAAACGGTTACATAATCAGGAAATCGTATCTGAAGTCCGGTGATACACAAGGTCACGATGCCGAATGCATTCAGCCAGTGCCAGATTCTGACCGGCATGGGAGTCATGTAGACCATCTCTTTATGCTTCATGATTATTCTCCTTTCTGTTCTTTCTGGTCAGAAAGCGGAAAAAACCGTGGCAGAGCGGAAAAGAGAATCCCGCCGCAACGATCAACGCGCCGATTATGTTAAGTGGTGTGCTTCTGGTGGTGCCGAGCATATAAAAATCGGGAGTACCGTAAAGGATGTCGAGAATGGCTCCCTTTTCTACTGCAAGCCGGGTATACCCGCCATTTTTTTCCGGAAACGCGATAAAGCTTTTCTGCGCTGCTTTGGGGCCGGAAGCATGGCAAAAAGTGCAGTCCCACCGGTTGTCCAGAATCTGATAACTGTGAGTTACCGTCTCCGGTACCATCATGCCCCAGAGACGCATGTTCCTGCCACGGAGTTCACGATTAAAATCCCTCAGCTCTGTCAGCGAAATCAGCTTATCGTTATTCAGATCGATCACTTTGCTGACATCTCCGGTTTTTGCCAGCGTGGCGAGTTCATCGTAGGTGGTAATTTTAAACTCATCCCGGGAGCCGGACTGGCGGCTTTCAATCGACATAATGATGACATAGTCCTTTGAGCCGGTATGGCAGGTAATACATGGCATCGAATCGATATGCAGATCTGCCTGAGGCAGCCATGTGGAATGGCTTTGGATGGTTTTTCTGGTGTCGTGACATTTGGCGCATTTCCTGTTTATGTCATCACCTGACACCACCAGTGGCAGGCGGACTTCATGGGGATTATGACAGCCGCTGCATCCTGCTTTCGGGGCATGAAGGCTCTGTGCATACTCTTCGTAGATGGGACTGTGGCAATCTCCGCACGCCGCCCGTGGGGGGATATACCGGTCACCCGGATGACCTGCAGAGACACGGTCATGACAGGAGGTGCAGCCGACAATTGAGTGTGTCGTGCCCGCAAACCTGGCCGGGTCAATAAACACTTTCATTCCTGCCGTGCTTTTTATGTCTGCCTGGCCATGGCAGTTCATGCACTTCTCATTTCCCGGAGCAGCGGCAAAAACAGGCAGGGCAAAAATCATGACAACAGCCAGAAACAGTCCGGTCCTTCCGGTATACACATGCATGGTTGCAACTCCCTATCCCTGCAAAGGGATATTCAAGTGGTGGCATTATTTGTCAGCGCCTTTATTCTTGTATCACTAAAATTTGAATATGCAACACGAGGCTCAAAAATATTTACTGCTACTACATAAATATTTTTGCTATAGTGGCCAACTTCAAGTGCCTACAAAATCTCCACTAAGCGGTGTTTGTCCTGATTGTGCTAAAAACCATGTGATAATCTGCTTTGGTATCTGAGGTCATCATGAATTTCAAAACAAAACAGCTGCTCTTTGTGTTTATCGGGGCAATCGTCGCGCTGGTGGCTCTCACCGGCATTGGCTTCTACCGGATGCACCTGCTTTCAAATGCATCGCTGGTTAGTCAAAAAAAGAGCCTTCAGGATGACTATGACGGGCTTATCAAGAGCCAGGTGGAGACCGCCGTCAGCATATTAGCAACGATAGAGGCACGGGCTGTAAAACGAGAAATTTCTGTTGATGAAGCGAAGCGACTGGGTGCAGATCTGGTTCGGCAACTCCGATTTCAGAAGGACGGCTACTTTTGGATCGACACTGTTGACGGAACGAATATCGTACTACTCGGTAAGCCGTCTGAAGGGAAAAACAGAATTGATCTGCAGGACAAGAATGCTAAATTTTTTATCAGGGAAATAATCAAGCAGGGAACCAAAAACGGCGGCGGGTATACCGATTACTGGTTTCCCAAGGCGGGTAGCGACATACCACTCCTGAAGCGGAGCTATTCTCTCGAATTTAAACCGTGGCAGTGGGTTGTGGGTACCGGCAACTATATTGAAGACATTAACAACATCATGAGTGAGCGCCATAAGGCCAGTCACCGGGAGTTCGTGGCCAATACCGGTTTTTTTGCCGGTTCAACAGCCCTAATTATTCTTATATTTATCGGCGCTGGATTCCTGACGTATGTGATGGTAAGAAACAAAAACCGCGAAATTGAGAGCGCGGATAATCATGTTGCTGAGCTTCATCACCGCTTCTCACTTGCAGCTGATTCGGCCAAAATCGGGGTTTGGGACTGGTATGTTGCGGAGAACCGGCTTGTCTGGGATAAGCGGATGTTTGCCCTGTACGGGGTGGCAGAGATGGATCCGTCCAAAGCGTATTCGGCCTGGAGGAGGGGTGTCCACCCGGACGATAGAGAGCGGGGCACTGTGGCTATTGAACAGGCGCTGCGTGGTGAAAAGGATTTTGAGGGAGAGTTCCGGGTCGTCTGGCCGAACGGTGAGGTCCGTCACCTCAGGGTATCCGCGTTTGTGTTGCGCGAAGCTGACGGCAAACCGCTCCGGATGATCGGTGTGAATTATGATATTTCCGAGCTCAAGCAGGCGGAAGAAGCCATACAGAGACAGGAGCAGTTTTTAAGAGCCACTATCGATGGACTGAGCGTTCATACGTGTGTGGTCAATGGAGATGGTATAATTGTTATTACCAATCGTGCCTGGAATAGTTTTGCCGAGGAAAACGGCGCCAAAGAGGGGACATGCGGAGAAGGTGCCAGTTATCTCGGGGCATGCTGCGCACCGCAGGAAGATGACGGGGCAGATCTCGAGGAGTTTGCCACTGCCATCAAAGGTGTCATTAATGGCAGTCTGACTGATTTCGTCAAGGAATATCCCTGTCATTCTCCTGTTGCACAGCGCTGGTTCATCTGCAGAATTAATCCGTTCACTATTTCCGGTTCCACGTATGCTGTTATTTCGCATGAAAACATCACTGAGCGCAAACTGGCTGAAATAGAACAGCAGCGACTTTACGAAGAGTTGCAAAGTATCCTCGAACATACGGACCAGGGTATATATGGCATCGATGAGAGTGGACGATTCACCTTCATCAATCGAGCCGGCCTGCAGATTTTGGGATATCAGGACACGGAACTGGTCGGCAGAGATTCTCACCGCACGATTCACCACAGCTATGGCGACGGTTCACCGTATCCTGCCCTTGAGTGCCCGATATACCGGGCTAACGCTGCCAGAACAAGCAGCCGATCCGACAACGAGCTTCTCTGGCGCAAAGACGGCAGCTCTTTTACGGCTGATTTTTCGTCATATCCGGTTATCGAAAACGGGATTTTCCGTGGTTGCGTCGTTACCTTCTCGGACATTACCGAGCGCAGGCTGGCTGAGGAGACGCGGCGCAAGTTGACCCGCGCCGTCGAGCAGTGTCCGGTTACCATCATGATTACTGATACAGCTGGCACCATTGAATTCGTCAACCCCCGCTTTACCGAACTTACCGGCTATACTTCTGAAGAAGCCATCGGACAGAAACCCCGTATGCTAAGATCGGACGATACGCCACCTGAAGTATATACGGAGTTGTGGTCAACCATTGCGGCAGGGAAAACATGGGAAGGGGATTTTGTCAATAAGAGTAAAGATGGCACCCTGTTTTGGGAGCATGCCGTAATTTCACCGCTGCTTGATGAAACCGGTGTCATCACCCATTATCTGGCGGTCAAGGAAGATGTCACCGAAAAGAGAAAAATTCTGGAGGAGCTTACCACCGCAAGAGACATGGCTGAAGCAGCCACTCTGGCCAAGAGCCAATTTCTGGCCGCCATGAGTCACGAAATCCGCACTCCTATGAACGGTGTTATCGGCATGGCCGGACTGCTGCTGGAAAGTGACTTGACCGAAGATCAGCGCCAGTATGCCGAGATTGTCAGCAAAAGCGGAGAGAACCTGTTGAGCCTCATCAACGACATTCTTGATTTTTCCAAGATTGAAGCGGGCAGACTCGATATTGAAGTCCTTGATTTTGATCTCCGTACAACTCTGGAGGATACTGCCGAGATGTTGACGTTCCGTGCTCAGGAAGCTGCTCTGGAGCTGATATGTCAAATCGACCCCGCCGTCCCGACTCATCTCAGGGGAGATCCGGGCAGGCTGCGTCAGATCATCACCAATCTGGCCGGAAATGCCATCAAGTTTACCCATGAGGGTGAAGTGGTCATCGGGGCGGAGCTTGAATCTGAGCAGGGCGAAGCGGTCATCATCCGTTTTTATGTACGTGATACCGGTATCGGCATCCCGCAATCCCGACTTGCCGCCGTCTTTGAACCGTTTACCCAGGCTGATGGTTCCACCACGAGAAAGTATGGCGGCACCGGGCTTGGCCTGGCAATCTGCAAGCAGTTGACGGAACTTATGGGGGGCGAAATCGGCATTGAGAGCGAGGAGGGCAAAGGCTCCACCTTCTGGTTTACCGCAAAATTTGAAAAGCAGACAGTTACACCGGATACGCAGCACAAAAATAAACAGCTGCTGCATGCCGACATAAAAGGCGTAAGGATTCTGGTGGTTGACGATAATGCCACCAACCGGAAACTGCTGGCAGCGCTGCTGACAGAATGGGGGTGCAACTATGAACTTGTCGTTGATGGCATGAGCGCATTGCAGTCTCTCCGTAAAGCGGTTACAGAGAGCAATCCTTTCCGGATCGCCCTGCTCGATCATGAAATGCCCGGCATGGATGGCAGTGAACTCGGTCGTCAGATCAAAGCCGATCCGCAGCTGCAAGCAACATTGCTGATCATGGTGACATCGCTGGCACAGCGTGGTGAGGCCGGGCCGCTGGTGAAGATCGGTTTTACCGGTTATCTGTCAAAACCGATCAGGCAGTCACAACTCTATAGCTGTATTGCTCTTGCTCTCAACACGTCGGAAGCATCCACCGTACCTTCAACTGCCATCATAACCCGGCACACCGTGGCAGAGGTCGCTCAGCGCGGTTTACGCATTCTGCTGGCGGAAGACAACATCATTAACCAGAAGGTTGCGCAGAGTATTCTTGGCAAACTGGGCTACAAGGCCGATGTAGTCGCCGATGGCCGGGAGGCGGTGCGGGCGCTGGAGATGATCGATTATGATATTGTCCTGATGGACTGCCAGATGCCGGAGATGGACGGTTACGCTGCCACTGCCGCCATTCGGGACCCGGACTCGCGTGTCCGCAATCACATGGTCCCGGTCATAGCGATGACCGCCAACGCCATGCAGGGAGATCGGGAACAGTGCCTGGAAGCGGGTATGAATGATTATCTGGCCAAACCGGTAAAGAAGGATGAGCTGGCAGCGGTGCTGGAGAAGTGGGGCTAGTGGTTGAATGAATTACTTGCTGAAGAGCAAAAATAACTGCACGAATATGATCTTAACCAGCATGCTTAACGGATAGGTCTCGGCATAGCCTGATTCAACCCGTTCGTTGCCGCACCGTCCGACAGCAAATCCGAGAACTGCCGGTTGCGTTTGAACCCCTGCCAGAATGCCACCGATGAACGGCCATGATTTTCCTGCAATCATACGGGCCATGGCAATTGTCACCAGACATGTCACGATGGTAATGCCGGCACCCAGAATCAGGGCGGAAATATTGAGCGGTGCGGAATGGAGCAAACCTCCGGCCTTGATTCCGGCACACGCCAGGAAGACGACCAGACCGAGTTGACGCAGAGACATTGACGCACCGTACGGAAGGTACCATGTCAGCGGGCCGGTTCTGCCGAGTGCGCCCAATGCAAGAGCAACAATCAGACATCCTGCAACCGGGCCTATCTCAAATGTGCCGATACCCATTGGCAGGCTGATAGCGATGGTTCCAAGGGCGATGCCCATCGCAAGTCCCAGTCCGAAGGTCAACACATTAAATTCGCTCGCTTCATGGTAGGAATCACCGATAAATTCCGAAATTGCCGAAAGATTTTCCGGTGGTGCCACCACTCTCAGGCGGTCACCCGGCATGATAGTGGTCTCCGCGTTCGGGATAAAGTCTCTATCTCCTCGCCTGACTCTTGTTACGATCCCTTCGTACATGCGAAAGATGCCGATCTTGCGGAGCGTTTTGCCACAGACATGCGGACTGGATGCGAAAATTCTTCGCACATCAAGTCGGCTCCTGTCTTTTAGTATATCTCCGGTATACTCAGCTCCAAGTTTTTCTACTGCATCCCTCAAGTCACTCAGCAGCCCGACTGCCGTGACAATATCTCCATTCTTGACAACCGAATTTCCCGAGATGGCAAACTGTTCGGCACCACGTATACATCGTGCAAAGCGCACCTGTAATGAGTAGCGTTCAAGCAGTCCTGCAACCGCTTCACCTGGTTCACGCACGTTGGTTAACATAATGGCACTGTCAGATAATTTGTCTCCGGTATCATGCTTTTCATTTCTGAAGGGCACTGATAACATGATAATTGGAATCAGAACCCCCAGCGGGTAGGCAAATGCATACCCGAGAGTGGCTTCAGCCCCTTTTTCTCCGAGCGCTGTTGTTGCAGCCGCCAGGGAGGGTGTATTGGTCAGGGCACCTGCAAAAACACCCGCTGCGGTACTTGCCGGAATGTTGAGCAATGGCGCAACAATCAGATCAACAACGATTGCAGAACCGATGGCAACGGGTGGAATAAAAAGATAGCGCCAGCCACCTCCAGAAAATGTCTCAAACAGAAAATCACTCGAAGAAAGGCCTATTGCGTACACGAATAACGCAAGTCCAAAGGTTGCCAGTGCATCGGGTGGCTTGACGCCTGGTTCGATATAGCCCCATATGATGCCGGCAAACAGGACTCCGGCAACTCCCAGTGATACCTTTTTTATAGAAATGCTGCCAAGCATGGCACCGCAACTGATTGCCAGGCAGACGAGTAATAAAGGGTTAGTCAACATGATGCCTCCAGGTTATAAGCAGATCCTTTACCAACTTCTCAGTATAGCACAGAGTTGAAATTATACCAGTCTACCGCAGTTGACTTGTCTGAAATAGATGGTAGCTTTACTCTGAACGCCAACGAAAGGAAACCACATGGAAAACTGCAGACTACTCATTGTTGATGACGAGGCCGTAATCAGGGATGGTTTGAAACGTGTTCTCGAAGGAGAATCCTTTGTTGTTGAAACCTGCTCAAGCGGTTACAGCGCCATTGAGACTATGCAACAGAACGATTTTGACCTCATCATTACCGATCTTAAAATGCCGGGAATGAGTGGCATCGAGGTGCTTAAAAGTGTCCGGACACTTCAGCCGCATATTCCGGTTATTCTGATCACCGGGTATGCAGCTGTTGATACTGCCGTTGAAGCGATGAAGAACGGGGCTTCGGATTATATAGCAAAACCTTTCGTACCTGCACTGCTGCTGGAAAAAGTGCGCCATGCCCTCAGCCAGCGCACTGTTCCATCCGGCGAAATATGCCTGAAAGAAGAGATCAACCGCCACCATGGTTTTCACCAGTTTATCGGTGAAAGCAAGGAGATGCAGAAGGTCTATCATCGTATCATGCTCGTTTCTGCAACGAACAGCACCGTGTTGATCACCGGTGAAAGCGGCACCGGCAAGGAACTGGCAGCCCGCGCTATTCACGACAGCAGTCCCCGCAAAGATAAACCATTTGTTGCCGTAGATTGCTCCTCTCTGGCAGAAACACTGCTCGAGAGCGAACTGTTCGGTCATGTCAAAGGCTCTTTTACCGGTGCAGTTCAGACAAAGACCGGCCTGTTCAAGGTTGCCGATGGCGGCACGCTTTTTCTCGATGAAGTTTCAAACATCAGCCTCTCCACACAGGCAAAGCTCCTGCGGGCTTTGCAGGAACGTAAAATAACGCCGATTGGCGGCACACAACTGGTGCCGATAGATATCCATCTGATTGCTGCAACAAACAAGAATCTCAAAACCATGTCCCATGAGGGCACGTTCCGGGAAGACCTGTTTTTTCGCCTTAATATTATCCCTATCGAACTCCCCCCGCTCCGCGACCGCAATCAGGACATTCCGATTCTGATTCGTCATTTTTTAAAGAAATATACGACTGAGATTGGCAAGCAGATCAGGGGAGTAGCACCGGATGTCATGTCATTTCTCGAACAGTACGCCTATCCTGGCAATGTAAGGGAGCTGGAAAACATTATTGAACGGGCAGTGGTACTGGCTGAAGGGGATATTATCCGGAATGAGGATCTTGAACTGTGGGACAGCACGGAGACATCGTCAAACAGTGTGCAAAGCCTCATTGAACGTATTCCAATGAATGTCGAAGAACTCAAGGAGATGAAACGTCATATACGTGATCATGCCATTGAATCACTGGAAAGCCTGTTTGTTCGCAATGCTCTTGATCGTAACGGCTGGAATGTCACCAGGGCAGCCGAAGAAACCGGCATACTGCGGCCGAATTTCCAGGGCATGATGAAAAAGCTCGGGATATCGGTGCGTGGAGAGCACTAAAAACTTACGCAGAGACCGGGAACATGACAATAAATGTTGTCCCTTCCCCCACAACGCTCTGTACCTCAATCTTCCCGCCATTGTTGTTAATGATACCGTACGAAATTGACAGTCCGAGTCCCGTGCCTTCGGATTTGGTCGTAAAGAAGGGATCAAAAATTTTGGTAAGATTCTCTTCGGCGATACCACTGCCGTTGTCTTTAACAGAGGCACAGGCATACTTTTCATCTGTCGTCAGATACGTGGAAATTTCCAGTGCACCCCCATTCGGCATGGCATGACCGGCATTTATAACAATATTCATAAACACCTGCCGGATCTGGTTAGGATCAACTGAAACGGGAGGCAGAGCGCCATGGAAATATTTTTTAATTGCGACACTGCTGAAATCAGGCTGCTGATGGAAAAAGGTGACGACGTCATCCAGAACTGCATCGAGCAATACCGTTTCTTTAGCCGGAGACGACTCCCGGCTGAATTCAAGGAGATCTTTCACAATACCGGCGCAGCGCTGAGTTTCTGAAATCACTTTCTCTATATCGGGGATCAGCGACGGATCGAGGCGTTTGTCGCTGTTCAAGATGGAGGCATACAACAGAATGCCGGTCAACGGATTGTTGATCTCATGCGCCACTCCTGCAGCCAGCGTCCCGAGAGACGCCAGTTTCTCCGAACTGCGCAACTGTTCCTCCATGCGCATTATTTCCTGACTGCGCTCGGCTACTTTCTGTTCCAGACTGTCTGCCCATCCTTTCAACTCCCGGTCTGCTTTACCGAGGCTCTCGGTCATGTTATTGAGCGAATCAGACAATTCACCAAGCTCGTCCCTGCTCGATACCGGAACTCTCGATTCGAGGTCTCCTGAAGCAACTTGAGCGCTGTGCCGGACAAGTCGCTGCACCGGGATATCTACGAGATAATGGGTCAGAAGGGTAATTAAAATGCCGATTACCACGAGGAGAAGGCAGGCCAGCATGATAAATTGCAGGCGGTATTCGTGTGACTTCTGATGCAGCATTTCCAGGGAAACAGATATGTCAAGAAGGCCTAGCACCGTATCATTTGGCCCATGAAAATGACAGGATGCAGTAAAGCAGGCCGGTTGATTATAAATGGCTTTGGTGAAAGCAAGCGCCTCTGTGCCTGTTCTCGTGGTTATTATTCGGCTGCGATTCATGGGAGAGGATGATTCTCCGGTACTTACGGCGTTGTGGCACATGACGCATTCGTCAGCATGTTTGCCGATAACGGAGCCGATTTCCCCCGTTATGTTCGAAAAAATCACCTTTCCGCGCGGATCAATCAGTCGTGTGTGTTCGATATTTTTACTTTCAGCAATTTTGCCGATCATATGGTTGAGGCTGGTTTTATCATTTTTCATCATTGAGTCATAGGTACTCTGGCTGATTATGTCGGCAACCTGTTCCGCATGTGAAACAGCATACTCAATCATGACCTTGCGGAAGTTTTTGAGATTAATAGTGTCCAGCACCCCCATGAAAACCAGCAGAATCAGTGACGTTGCACAGGTGAGTTTTGCTATGAGGGATATGCGAATATTCATGCATCAAATTCCTTTTGCTGGAGAACTTAGGCTTTTCATCACTCAAGTGCCTTCACGCCGAGAATAGCAACTGATAACCCGGACAGAATCATTGCTACTATGACACCCCACCTCAAGAGGCTATTTTTACCGGTAATATCCGCTTCAACCGCTTGTCTCTTTTCAATTACCAGTAGAATAGCAGCACAAAACAGGGAACAACAAATTGAAACGCAGAGCGGGCACCACCCTTTGATAATATATTTCTGAATCCAGAGGAGACGGAATTCGGCGCCAACTCCGGCAAAAACCAGTGCAAAGAGCGCCCAATCCAGCCAGATACTCTTCCTGCGCTGCCATAGCAGCATCAGTAACAGGCTGAAATAGACAATGCCTAACCAGCCGAGATTAAATCCCAGAAACGTAAAGGCAACGGTGTCCCTGCAGGCAGTTACCATGCACAATTCCTGTATCACGGAAAAAATGGATACAAGCCAGCAGATTACTATTGCTAACCAGAGCAGAGCAGAAACTGTACGCTGGTATCCGGATCTGATAGGTACTTCAACATTTTGCATGAAATGCCTCCAAAATAAATACAGGGCCGGATCAAAGATCCGACCCTGTATTTATATGCCTGTTAGTGCAGATTTCAAAGTACTTATTGCGCAGCCTTAACCATCAGATCACTTACCAGCCGGGTAAAACGGAGCGGATCCTTGATAGTGGAACCTTCGGTCAATAATGCCTGATCGTAGAGCAGATCAGCATAATCAGTCAGAGAGGCAGCAGAAGCATCTTTCTGGTGAATAGCCGCCATCGCCTTCAGAATAGCATGATCAGGATTCAGCTCCAGAATGCGCTTTGATTCCGGAACCGTTTGATTCATGGCTTTCATGATGCGCTCCATGTTGGCATTCATGCCGTATTCATCAGCAACGAGGCAGCAGGCGCTTTCGGTGAGGCGGTTTGAAAAGCGAACCTCCTTGACCTTATCTTTCAGGCGATCACTCATCAGTGAGATCAGATCACTGAACTCCTTCTGAGCCTCTTCGCGTTTTTTTTCTTTCTCTTTCTTCTCTTCGTCATTGTCGAGGCTGATATCGCCACGATCAACCGCTTTGAGGTGTTTTTCTTCATATTCGGTAAGCGATTGAACAACCCACTCATCGACCGGATCGGTCAGGAAGAGCACTTCGTACCCTTTGGCACGGAATGCCTCCAGATGCGGTGACTGCTCCAGAGTTTCACGATTTGCACCGGTGATGTAGTAAATATCTTTCTGTCCTTCCGGCATTCTGCCAACATACTCTTTCAGGGAGACAAAGGAACCGGCTTCAGTCGAGGTGCTTTCAAAGAGAATAAGTTCCTGGAGCTTTTCCTTGTTGGCATAGTCGAAGTGAAGACCCTCCTTGATAACCTGGCCAAACTCCTTCCAAAAGGTGACGTATTCATCGAACTTTTGATCCTTAACCTCTGAAAGTGTCGAGAGAATCTTGCCGACCAGACTTTTCTGGATCCGCTTGATCTGGACATCTTCCTGAAGAATCTCGCGGGAAACATTGAGCGGCAGATCGGATGAATCGACAACACCCTTCACGAAGCGCAGGTAGTCCGGTATCAGCTCTTCGCACTTATCGCTGATGAAGACGCGGCGTACATAGAGCTGAAGACCCTTTTTGCGGTCGTTCATGAACATGTCGAACGGTTTTTTTGCAGGCAGATAGAGCAGCGCCTTGAATTCGCTGGTGCCTTCCGCAGAAAAGTGAATAGTGCGGAACGGCGCGTCGTAGTCGTGGGAAACATGCTTGTAGAACTCGGTGTATTCCTCTTCTGTGACATCGCTCTTGGCGCGGGTCCAGATCGCTTTCATCGAGTTGAGAGTCTGCTCTTCGGTCTTTTCTATGGTGCCGGCGCCCTCAATTACCTCGCCATCCACCCCTTTAGGGGTTTCACTGCGGGTGACATCCATGACGACCGGATACTGAATGTAGTCGGAGTACTTCTTGACAATCGAGCGGATCTTCCACTCATCGAGATATGTTTTGAATTCTTCTTTGAGATGCAGGGTGATCTCGGTGCCGCGCAGTTCGCGACTGCACTCTTCGACGGTATAACTGCCGTCACCGGTTGATTCCCAGCGGCAGCCGTCTGTTGCCGAGCCACCTTTTCTGGTTTCCAGAATCACCCGGTCAGCAACCATAAATGAGGCATAAAAGCCGACGCCGAACTGTCCGATCAGTTCCGGATTGCTGCTGTCAGCTTTCTCTTTGAGTGACTGCATGAATGCTTTGGTGCCGGAGCGGGCTATCGTGCCGATGTTCTCTTCGACTTCAGCCATGTTCATGCCGATGCCGTTGTCCTGGATGACCAGTGTTCCGGCCTCCTTATTCGGAATCAGCTTGATTTTCCAGTCGCTGTTCCCTTCAAGAAGAGTTTCGTCGGAATGAGCTTCAAAACGTACTTTGTCGATGGCATCTGAAGAGTTGGAAATCAGCTCCCGGAGGAAAATATCCTTGTTGGAATAGAGTGAATGAATTACCAGATCAAGCAGCTGCTGGACTTCGGTCTGGAACGGTTTGGTGATTTTTGACATACTGAATCTTCTCCTTCGATGTGGTGGAATAGTATACGTCAACATAATCATACGGAGTACGGTTTTCAAGGGGGGAAAATGTAAAAAATCGGATTCATTGAATTGATTAAAAAACCAGTTGTGTTATAGTTCCGCATCGAAAGTGACCAATCAATAAGTTCGTTAGAATTTGAAATCCACCATGAGGAGCACTGTAAAGATGAAAAGTAAGCATGACATTGATGATGACGATATGATTGAAGAGGTTGAAGAAGTCGATGATAGCGGCTTTGCCGAGCTGTTTGAACAGAGCGGCAGTCAGGGGAGAAGCTGGTTGGAACCTGGTCAGAAACTGACCGGGACGGTGCTGAAGATCGGCACCGAATGGATCTTTATGGATACCGGCCAGAAGGGGGAGGGGGTTATTGAGCGGAAGGAATTTCTTGATATTGACGGTAATGTCACCGTCAAGGAAGGCGATGCCATTTCTGCCTATTTCCTTTCGTCCAGTAATGGCGAAATGCGTTTCACCAGCAGAATCGGCGGCGGAGCTTCCTCCGGTGGCGGTTCTGCCCAGCTTGAGCAGGCGTGGCAGGCGGGTGTACCGGTGGAAGGAGTCGTTGAGAAAGAGATCAAAGGGGGCTATGAAATCAAGCTGGGCGGATCGGCCCGGGCATTCTGCCCCTATTCGCAGATCGCCCTCCGTCGCGTTGAAAACCCTGAGGCGCTCATCGGTACCCGGTTGACGTTTCAGATCAGCGAATATGCCGAGAACGGCCGCAACATCATTGTTTCCCGGCGCTCCCTGCTTGAAGAGGAACAACGCCGCCTGAAAGATGAAGCACAGGCAGGGATAACGGTAGGGATGACAGTGACCGGCACGGTAACGTCACTGCAGGATTATGGCGCATTTGTTGACATTGGCGGGCTTGAAGGGCTGATTCCGGTGTCAGAAATCGCCTGGAGCCGGGTAAAAGATGTGCGCGGGGTGCTGAGCGTCGGCCAGCAGCTGAAAGTCGTCATCAAGTTTATCGACACGGAAAAAGACCGGATCTCCCTCAGTATCAAGGATACTCTTGCCGACCCGTGGGATCAGGTACCGGCTGATTATCCTGAAGGATCATTTCATCCCGGCACAGTAGCGCGACTTGATACATTTGGCGCCTTCGTAACTTTGCGTGATGGTGTTGATGGTCTTCTGCATATATCAAAACTGGGTTCGGGCAAGAGAATAAACCACCCGCGTGAAGTAGTTAAAGAGGGTGAACAGCTTGAAGTGAAAATTGAGAGTATTGACCTCGCCAATCGTCGCCTGTCGCTGGCTCTGGCAGGACCAGCCCGTGCCGCTGCAGAAGAAGAAGCCACACTTTCCGAGTTTCGTCGTCAGAGTGATGATGCTCCGAAGGGAATGGGAACGCTGGCTGACATGATACGGACTAAAAATCAACGGGGTAAGAAATAAGCGATGGCGGATTGTTCTCCGGAAGCAGCTGATTGGGATAGACTCTGCAAAAAGTGCGGGAGTTGCTGTTTCGAAAAAATAGAAGACCAGCGGGGCAATATTTTCTATATGCAGTCTGCCTGCCGTTTTCTTGATATCGACAGTCGCCGCTGCAAAATTTTTGAGCGACGCTTCGAAATCAATCCAGGTTGCGTACAACTGACACCGGAGCTGGTGCAGAGTCTGCGCTGGCTCCCCCGTAACTGCGGCTACCGCCGTAAAATTGACGAGTCGGTTACAGCCACAAGAAAAAACAGAAAACGATAACGATGGGGATTGTGTAGGGGGCGACGCCGTTGGCTCGCCCCCTATGCACTAGCGACATTATTGTTTATCCCGACAGGGGGCGACCCGTCGGGATTCGCCTTTAGGCCCCAGAGGGTCCCTGCAGCCGTAACCCCTCTACAAGATCCAGCACCACTTCAGCCCGGTTCAGTGTGTAAATATGTACTCCCGGCACTCCGGCCTCCAGAAGCTCCTGTGCCTGGCGCCGGGCGTGGACAATGCCGACTTTTTGTACCGCCGCAGCACCGCCCGCCTGATCAGCCCGTTCCAGTTCGGCGAGAAATTCTGCCGGTATAGTCGCCCCGCAGAGGGAAACAATTCTTTTAATGACCTTCAGGCTGACGACCGGCAGGATGCCGGGGATAATCGGTTTGGTGACCCCGGCAGCACGAGCCCGCGTCACAAAATTATGATAGAGGTTGTTGTCAAAGAACAGTTGAGTGATGGCAACATCTGCACCCCTGGCGAATTTCAGCTTCAAATAGGAGAGATCATCCCCCGGTGTTGCTGCTTCCGGGTGAACTTCGGGGTATCCGGCAACACCGATTCCCATGCTCGGATATGATGACCGGATCAGACTGACCAGATCAGACGCGTACTGCAGCGGGGAGGGGAGGGGCGTTTCAACAGAACCATCCTGAGGCAGATCGCCGCGCAGGGCGAGAACATTACTGACGCCGGCTGCAGTAAGATCATTCAGAAATTTGTTGACCTCGCTGGTATTTGAACCAAGACAGGTCAAATGTGCCATGGTTTCAATGCCGTATTCCTGTTGAATGCGAGTGACTATTTCAAGCGAATCGATATTGGTACTGCCGCCAGCACCGTAGGTAACCGAGGCAAAAAGCGGTTTCAAGACAGCAAGTCGCTCTACGGTCCTGAAAAATGCGGGCCAGTCTTCACGTGTTTTAGGCGGAAAATACTCAAGTGAGATGAATTGTGTATCCGGATTGATGGCGTCAATAATTTTCATGGTTCTCCACGGGGCAGTTGAAATCGTTACGGCCTTTTTGTTCACTCAAAAAACGCCAGTTACCTTTATCTGAAAAACAATAAAAAGTCACTCCAAACCATAACACCTAAGTTGTATTTTTCATCTTGAACGCATTCTGGTGGTAGGTTTTTCCTGAACTGACACATTAGCAACATAACAAACAGCGTCCCTCCGATTCACTCCGATGCCTCCTAATTGAATTGACGGCTGTTGATGCCGGGTGTTATTGTCCACAATTAACTCAGTATAAAACCGGCAAAGCTGTAGTTACTGGAGATTTATATGGCGAAAACAACGACTATTCGAGAGATTGAACATACCATTGAAACACTCCCTCAGGCAGATCAATTAAAACTTCTGGAGCGGATGGTGAAGCATATAAAAAACTCTTTACTTGGCACCAAGACGACTGCATCGGTTTTGCCGTCTGCTAAAACGGTGAATACCCTTCGTGGTGCGCTGAAACACTATGCAAACCCTGCGCAACAGATCAATGAAGGAAAGGCTTTTGCCAACGCGATGAAAGAGAAGCATGCGCATCGTTGACGCCAATATCATACTGCGTTACCTGCTGGACGATGACCCTCAGTTTTCCGTGCAGGCAACCCTGATACTGGAACGGGGAACTGTTCATGCTCCCTTTGAGGTACTTGCGGAAGTTGTCTATGTCATGCAGGGTGTCTATGGGGTTCCACGTGCGGAGATCAGTACAACGCTTGGACTGTTTGTTACACTCCCAAACATTACCACAAACAGCAGTATGGTTTTGATGGAAGCGCTTGGGCTGTATGCCGAAAAAGGATTCGATTTCGTAGATGCCCTGCTCTGTGCATATCATAAGGTTGAAGGTCACGAAATTGAGACCTTTGACAAGAAGCTTAAGAAGTGTTTGTAAAAAAAATACCGATTGAAAGTTTGGAAAGACCGCGACTGCTATTCCCCATACAGAACCCCCACATTTTTCAGCCAGTTAGCGTCGGTTGAGATGTACAATTTCAACATACATAAGAGAGAGAATTGAACCATGTTTAACCTGAAACCTGATGTAGTAGCCCGCCTCGAACGGGTGCTGAGTTCTGTAGAAATGCTGCTCCCTAAAGCCATTGCTTCGATTGACTGGGAACATTGCCCCGCAGCAAACTGGCGGCGCCACTCTTTTTCCGGTTACCTTGAACCGGTTCGTGTCACGGATACAACGACCTTGAAGGAACTGCTCGGAATCGAGGAGCAAAAGGAGGTGATGGTCAATAATACCCGCCAGTTCCTTGCCGGTCTGCCGGCCAACAACGCCCTGCTCTGGGGATCTCGCGGCTCTGGCAAATCTTCTCTGGTCAAAGCGATTTTGAACGAATTTGCTCCGCAGGGGCTCCGCTTTATTCAGGTGGAAAAGGAAGATCTGATTTATCTTTCAGAAATATTCAACGCCGTCGAAAATCAGCCGTATCGTTTTATCCTGCTCTGTGATGACCTGACTTTTGAAGTGGGTGAGTTGAGTTACAAGATGCTGAAAAGCGCTCTGGATGGTTCGGTCTATTCAGCCCCTGAAAATGTCCTGATATATGTCACCTCAAATCGCCGTCATCTTCTGCCGGAATACGAATCAGACCATCTCGGCGGTAAATTTGTCAAAGGTGAAATGCAGCAGAGTGAAGCGATGGAAGAAAAAGTTTCTCTCTCTGACCGTTTCGGAATATGGGTCGCTTTCTATGCGTTCTCTCAGGACCGGTACATTGATGCGGTAAAGCTGAATGTTGAGAAAGAAAGCTCCCTGCGCAATGTTCATATTCCGTGGACCAACGAAATAGAGCGCGATGCAATTCAGTGGTCACATGACAAAAGCAAACGCTGCGGCCGGACTGCATACCAGTTTGCCAAAAACTGGGTAGGGCGGTACCTGCTTGCAAAAAAATAATATTTCAAGTACGTTGCCATATACAAAAAATCCAGGAGGATAACGATGAACCCATTAGCACAGGAATTGAACGATCTGCTTACCCAACACAGTCCACATGTTTTGGAAATGTTGTCCGATCTTGGCAAGAACCTCTTTTTCCCCAAAGGTATTCTGACCCAGTCGGCCGAAGCGAAAGACAAGGCGCATAAATACAATGCGACCATCGGTATTGCCACCGAAAATGGTGGTCCGATGTTCCTGCAGTGTATCCAGGACAAGTTGTCCGCCTTTGACCCCAAGGATATCTACCCCTACGCCCCGCCAGCCGGTAAGCCGGAACTGCGTGCGCTCTGGACTGAAAAGATGCTGCGTGAAAACCCCAGCCAGCAGGGTAAACACTTCAGTAACCCCATTGTTACCAATGCGTTGACCCATGGTCTCTCCATCGTTGGGGACATGTTTGTTGACAAGGGAGATCACCTGATTCTTCCGGACATGCTCTGGGGTAACTATAATCTGACGTTTGGCACCTGCAACGGCGCAACCGTCAAAAAATTCGAGACATTTACACCCAGCGGCGGTTTTAATGTTGATGCCTTCAGGTCAACCCTGCAAGCCAGCGCCAAAGAAAAAGGGAAGGTGGTTGTTCTCCTTAATTTCCCCAATAATCCAAGCGGATATACCCCGACTGTTGCCGAAGGTGATGCGATTGTGGCAGCGATGCTGGAAGTTGCCGAAGCCGGTTGTAATGTCGTAGCCATTGCTGATGATGCCTATTTCGGTCTTTTCTACGAAGACAGCCTCAAGGAATCACTGTTCGGCAAGTTTGCCAATCTCCATCCGCGCATTCTGGCTATCAAGCTCGATGGCGCCACCAAAGAAGAATTCGTCTGGGGCTTCCGTACCGGCTTTATTACCTTTGCCGATGGCAACAGCGCCGTAAACGCGCCGGTTATGACTGCACTGGAAAAGAAGGCGATGGGAATCATCCGCGCCAAGATTTCCAACTGCCCGCACCCGTCACAGACCTTTGTCATTGAAGCGCTCCGTTCGCCGCAGTTTTTAGCTCAGAAGGAAGAAAAATTCCAGGTCATGAAGGGTCGTGCCCTGAAAACCAAGGAAGTCCTCAACAACAGCAAATACGAGAAAGCCTGGGATTACTATCCGTTCAACTCGGGGTACTTTATGTGCCTGAAGCTGAAAACTGTCGAGGCGGAAAAACTGCGCGTTCATTTACTGGACAAGTACGGCGTCGGTGCCATTTCTACCACCAAGACCGACCTGCGTATCGCGTTTTCCTGTATAGCCGAAGAGAATATCCAGGAGCTGTTTGATATTATTTTCCAGGGTGTCCAGGATCTGGCTTGATCTTTTAGAACAATTTAAAAAAGCAAAAAGGGCTCACCTTGTGTGGGCCCTTTTTTTTACAAAATTAAAACAGGTGAGATCAAATCCTTGTCTTACCGTCCCTGCTCACTCCCGAGTGAGTTCTATTCAGCACTTACCTCCACCTTGTAAATCCACGAAAATATTTCTGTATATCGACGGTTCAGACATTTTGTCAAATAGGATGTTGTTACTGCCGCGATAGCGGCTTACTAATACAACAGATTCTGGACAAAAGTTGCACTGTCAACGCATGTCGCCTCGTTACTAATAATAAATAATATCGATAAGTTATGTAAATTATACCCCATAGGTGTCAACTAACGTCTCTGCTCTCCGACAGGCAACAGGAGTATTTACCTACAGAAAAAAATATAACATGCAGATATTAATGAACAATATTTGTTTCAGATAAACGGCACGATAAATGCGTGATTACCAAGAATTGGAGCCACCTCTCTTTAGCCATTCACCTGTCTGGCTTTCCGTTCGTGATCTTGCCGAACTTTTTACACATCAACAGCAAAAAAAAACCAAGGAGGTAGTCCAAATGTGGCATTGCACCGTACTCCAGAGGTCATTATCACTATGTGCAGCGGCACTGGTGATACTCTTTACCGTTTCCACCGGCGCTATGGCCGCCACAACCCAGAACATCACACTCCGCCCCGGCTGGAACGCTGTCTATCTGGAGGTGCAGCCGGAGGTGAGAACACCGGCGGAGGTTTTCAAAAATCTCCCGGTGGAAAGCGTCTGGACCTGGTTTGATCGCACCAGTAGCGTGGAGTTCATTCGTGACCCCTCTGAAGGGCTATGGGCAGAACTGGGCTGGAGCGTCTATACCAGAGCACCGGATAAGGCGGCCGCAATCAACCTGTTCGCCATTTTGGCCAATCGTGCCTATCTGATCAAGCTCGGAGGCACGCAGGATGTTGCCTGGAGTATCACCGGCACTCCGGCGACAGGAAAAACCATCTGGAACGCCACATCGTTCAACCTCGTCGGGTTCCACGTCAATCCGGCCAGCCAGCCGACTTTTGACACCTATCTCTCTCTGTCCCCCGCCCTGAAAGGGCAGCCGGTCTACCGCCTTAACTCCTTTGGCAAGTGGGAACTGATCGCCAACCCGTCCACTACCAAGATCAAATCGGGTGAGGCCTATTGGATCTACTGCAATGTTCCATCCTCTTACCAGGGGCCTTTGACGGTTCAAATTTTGGGCGGCGCACTTGACTTCGGCACAACCCTTTATAAGAACTCCGTTACCCTGACCAATGATTCTGTGGCGACCAGGACGGTAAACATAACCTATCAACCGGCGGCTGACTGGTTCACCTACGAGTCTTTCAACGTTACCTCCGGCTTTTATGAATATCTCCAGTTGAGTTCCTTGTCCCGGCAGATCTCTGCGGGGCGGCAAATAAACATCTGGTTTGCGGTCCGCCGGGAACTGCTCACCAATGGTCTCTTTCAGGGGACTCTGGAGATAACGGACGATGTCGGCTCCCGCCTGCTGATCCCGGTGAGAGTTGAGAAGCAGGTGCCATAAATGAGATTACAAAACAGAGAGGCTACAACCATGAAATTCATAATAACTTTACTGCTAGCATCAATTCTTACATCCCTGCCCGGTATTGTACTTCCTGCTTTTGCAGCGGATACGTTCGGTGTCTGGCTGGTCACCATATCAGTCAACAAGGTCGCTGAGGTCAAAAGAAACATCTCCGACACCGCAGTCGCTCCGACGCCGACCGGTGCCGATTTTCCCCTGCGGATTCTGCTGCATGACGACGGCGTTGGTAGCGTGCGCCTGCTCAAGGAAGCGATTGCCATGAAGGATCCTGCCACCGGGAAAGTTGTTGCTCTGGCTGATTCAGGTCTGGCATCCATCTACACAGGAGTTGTCCTGCGCGGAGGTACTCTTGTCGGGCTCCGTTCCAGCACCATCGGCTATGATTTTAAAGGTTCGACGAAAGATTGCACCGGCGCGCTGGCAAACAGCAACAACCTGGAATGCAGCTTTACGGAGCTATCCGATGATGCCAATAACCCCTTTCTGCATCGCTTCCATCCGGACCATGACAACCTGGACGAAAGTTTTACCGGTAGCGGCGATCCTGAAGCGTTTGCGATCACCCGGAGATTTACGTTGACCTTCAGCCCCCGCTATCCTGCCAACCCGGATGAACCGGAGCGGTCTGTGGCAAGTAAACCGCTCGGGTGGGGCGTTACCTACCTGGGAGGAACCTACAGCGAATCCATCACCGGACTCCACAAGGACCCGCTTTTCGTTTCCGGCTGGTTCACCATGAAGCGGATCGCTGCCATAGCGGATCTCAGACGCTGACAGACTCATGACAGGGATAATTGAACTGACGAAAAAAAGGAGTACAGTCATGTCACAACGGGCGACCAACATAGTTTTTGCTGTAATTTCTGCAATCATTTCAGTCTGTTTTGCGCCGGATATCAGTAGTGCCACCGTATACAGAATCTACGAAAAGTTTGAAGGGTTGCCGATTAACACCAGGCAAACGGGGTGGGAAGGCGACAATTTCAACGAAACCATCACATCTGACATCACAGCCACACCGGCAAAATATACGTTAAGTGCCCCGGACATAGTCTCTGCGCCGGATGGCAAGACGTACACCTGTGTTGGTTGGAAGGACGCCACCGGTATGAGCCCTGCATCGGGCAGTGTGAACAGTGAATCCTTCACCCTCAACTCGGATGCGAGCATAACCTGGATCTACAAGGCGGCTCATAAGCTGACTATTACTGCCGTTCGAAGCGTCGATACGGACAACGTACTCATGGGAGGCGGCAGAAACCACGTTGGTCAGGTAGGCAACGGTACTTTAGCCGACACATTCTCCCTGAGTAGTATCGAGTATGGTAAAACTAATGATTTTACAGTTATTTCCGTTGGCACCTGGGCTCATGCTGCGGCTCTCAGAGCTGACGGATCGCTCTATACCTGGGGGTGGAACAACTTCGGTCAGTTGGGATTAAGCTTGGTCAATACTTACAGCAATGTGGCGACTCGTATAACCGGCACGCTGTTCACCGATGTCTCCGCCGGCAGCCAACATACGGCAGCGATCAGTACAGACGGTTCGCTCTGGAGTTGGGGCATGGGCACAGAAGGGCAACTAGGCGATGGCACAGCCATAACCAGATATACGCCACAACAAGCGGGAAAAGACCTGGACTGGCGTTCTGTGTCAGCGGGGCAAGACTTCACCCTGGCAATAAAAAAAGACGGAACGCTCTGGGCGTGGGGTGAAAATAATAACGGAAGACTCGGTTACCCGGTAACTGGAGATGTAAATCAGCAAAATCCGAAGCTGGTCGGCAGCAGCTCCGATAAGTGGCGCACTGCAGTGGCGGGATATAATCGTTCGGCAGGAATCAAGGAAGATGGATCTCTCTGGCTCTGGGGATGGAACGGGTTTGGCCAGGCTGGAGACGGTACAAAAATCGATATTACCGCTCCGAAACAGATCATGATCGGCTTCAAGTGGCGCAGCGTCGCCCTCGGATACGGCCATACGCTTGCAGTGACTGAAAACGGCACACTCTGGGCGTGGGGAGCCGGTGTGGACAGTCGTCTCGGGCTCGGCACAGATACCACTGATCATCTGACTCCGGTGCAGATCGGCAGCGGAAACAATTGGCGCACTGTTGCCGCCGGGGATAAAGCCTCCATGGCAATAAAGACCGATGGCACCCTCTGGGGGTGGGGGGCAGGTCCTTTTAATGAAACTACAGGTCCAACGAAACAAATCGTTTACGCTTCCCCAACTCAGATCGGTACAAATAAAGACTGGCTGCAGGTTTCCATCGGAGCCTTTAACAGCAGGTCAACGCCAACTTATGTATATGAGGCAGAAAGGGTTATGGCAATCCGGTCTGTAAACAGGGTGGAGATAACACCCTTCATGGGGACACGTACCCTGACAGCTGGTGACCAGTTTACTATCACGGCAAAGGCGGTGCCAACCAACGGCGACACCTCCTATTTCCTTTCGGAATCAAAAGGGAGCGGGGATGTTTCGAGCAGCGTCATAACCGCCAACCAGAGACCCCTTACCTTGACGCAAAACACCACTGTAACCTGGACAAACAAATTACCCAGTTACACAAACCCGGTGACGTTAAGTGTCAGCTTTCAATCAGGGATTCCGGAGGCGGTGCAGACAAGTACAGCTTTATATCCGCAGCGGGGAGATATAAAGCTCCAGAGTGGCAAGCCGGTTACGTTATCAGCACCGCAGAGCGTCACCCTCATCGATGGTTCCATCTGGGAATGCATCGGTTGGTTCGGCACGGGTGATGTCCCGTTAACAGGGACAATGTCAACTACCACTTTCACACTTACGAGACCATCTACAATTATCTGGCAATACCGGTTGAGGCTACCCGATGCGGTTACTATTAACTTTTCGGTTATTTCCGGACCGGTAACTGATGCCGATGCAGACTTTCAAATGTCTAAAAAAACTTCTACCCCTGGAGCATATGATTTCGTCTCAACCGGTTTGACGTTCAAACAAAATGATCAGATCAAACTGACAGCCATTACCAGTGTGATTAAAAACGGCATCCAGTATCACTGTACCGGCATAAAAGTTAATACGCCGCAGTATACGATGCCGATAATTGCAACAATTGAGGGTAATCGAACCGGATTTGCCATTACCCTTGCCGATCTCGGCACAACGAACGCTCTCGATGTAACTGTTATTTATGCCGAGGCGACAAAAGTTGCTATGGGCCAGGCGCTGGCCGTACCGGTGGGATGTCTTGGACCATCTTCCACACTCTTTGGCAACGTAAATTTGGCTAAATCGGCTAATATGGCAGATAGTAAAGACAACGTTTTTTTCTGGACGGCAGGCAATCTCTCAGTATATCCCGTTCGTCCGATACCTCTCTTTACTGTCACGTGCGACAATAATGATGTGAAAAACTTTTATTCAGAATGGGGGAATATCGATCAGGGCAATGTTTTAGTCGGGCCACCGGTAAATCTTCAGCCAAAGTCAAGTTCATACATTTCGGAAGAAACCCATTATTCGGAGAGTTTTAATTACGGAGAGTGGAGTATGGGGAGCAAAACAGTTTTCCAGCCGCCGAAAACAGGCAGGACCCTGCTTCGATTCTCCCAGGTCTCGGTAGCTGCGCCCATCTTCGTCACCGTAAATGCCGTTGAAAACAGTGCGCCGATACCATCTGCGTGCACTGTCGGCACTACGATTACGCCGCCTGGAGATCATAACGATCCGGAAGGACTAAACGGTTATATCATAAATTTGAATGCCTACTACGACGGTACCGGTATTGATAAGGCATACGACCGCACCACCCGAACAGGCACTATTATCCCGGTAAACACAAATATTACCAATAATCCGGCGCAAGATCTGGTAGTGGCATGGTACGGAAGAGGGGTAAGCGACCCGGCGAAAAGTATCGGCTGGCCCTTGGCCAATAAACTGACCAGCTACACCTGTCAATGGCCGACAGGATCGACTAATCAGATCGTCATTGCGCAGGGCACCGGCGCCACCCTCACCGCAGCGCAAAAAACCGGCGTCATCTACAATCAGCCCGATAAAGCGCTGCCCGGTTACAATCCCAATGAGGAACATGCATTTTTACAGGGGCAGCAGCTCCACGCTTTGCGCAGTGACCTGAATACCACTACTACCTCAAGCGCGTATGTTTTGCTCAAGTACCAGAGCACACCAGCTATTGATGTGAACAACTTCGACGAAGCGTATTACCTTGCTAAAAATACTGATGTAGCGGCTGCGGTAAAGGTCGGGACGTATGTTATCAGCGGCTCGGATCATTATTTCCGTTTTGGAAAAGCTGAAGGGCGACCGGCGCGTTTAAAACTGAATACGCCACTTGTGTGGGCCATGACTCCGTACCAGGTTCTGGATCAAAATTCGACTTACACCTTTACATACGCCTCCGAAGCCGGGTCATTGATCCAGCCGCCGTCACCTTTAGTACTTCTCCCTTTGACGTTGTCTTCCAGGCATAGTGATTCGGACAGCACCGGCAATGACTGGTACTTCAAGGATCACAAGGGAGGGCACTGGGCCAGAGCGAGTAACGGCAAAACCGGAGCGGTTCAATCAAAGGTTGCAATGAAATGGTACTACCCGTTGCAGTCCGGGTTCTACTATCCGGCCGAATTTAAAGACTCACTCGGTAATCCGGTCAAGTTGGGGGACCCGATCCCGTTCCTAAATGGCGGCATAACCCATACCGACTTACCAATGGATGTTATTTATACGATCGGGTGGCCAGCGGATGCACCGATGTTAAAAATTGGCGAGACCCTGACCACTACGAAGAACAGCCTTCCTGCAGTATCGGCAATGGCGGCAGTCAAAAAAATATTCGATGAAGGGGAGCATATGACCCCTGCCGGCCCCGTGGCGCAACTGTTTGCGCCGTACATGGCCAGGTATGCCGATCTGGACCTAATTCCTGCCGGAATCAAAACCGAAGTGAGGGGTGGGGGACAAATATCCTTTACCGATCTTCCCTACGCACTCCGCTCCCGGCTCCTCTATGATCCCACCTCCAAAAAACTTGTTTTCAGTGGAATTTCCGTTGATACCGGAACCGGCGAACCGTTGCTGCTCTCCAATATCATGAGTTTAAATGATAAACAGAGAATTATCGCTCTCCTGCCGGATGACGCCATATGGCCCGGCGTGGTAGCTGCTCTGTACGAAAAAAGCCGTATTCTTGCAAGCACACCTCCTGTTGGCGAGCCTCAGGCACTTTCAGCCGGGTATGCCAGGGGATCCGGTTATGTGGTGCTGGCCGAGAATGATGACCCTGCACTCGGGTCTGCACCGGTGGCGCTCCATACCATCAAAGTCGGCGGTGACACGCCTTATCAGGGTGAAATCAAGGTGATCAAGTCAGATAACCCATTTGATGAAAAGCTGACGCTCCGACATTCGGGGGATTTTGCCGGTAATGCCGATAACATTTACTTTACCTGGTATTATCAGCCCGACGCGACCGGCACACCGCCGCTTCTACCTAAAAATGGCGGAGATATGAGTGGTTGGATGCTGTATGGGACCGGATCCGGCAAGGGGATGAATGAAATCACCATCGAGGGGGCAGGTAAACAGACTCTTGATGATAACTGGTTCATGGTCCGTTACTACTATGGCGTTGACCCTGCTCCTGGCCCTACGGATCCCATCGACCCGGTTTATCCGTCGCTGGTTACGGATCTGGGAAAGATTTTGCCCCCCGGTACAACTGACATCAATAAAATCATCAACAACTGGAGCCTTCTGGCAGGCGCACCGGGTGGAACGACTGCACAACTCGCAGAAGGGTGGATCAAGCGGGTCGTGAGCGATCTGAACCCTCTGGATGCCAGAGTAGCCGATTTCCGAAACAATGGCACCAACACAACTGTCAGCATGGTCTCCCAGGCGGGTCAGCGCTATAATGGCGCCATAGCGCTCAACGCTTCACCGGACAATCTCAATAATCTGGGGCTTATCGAAGCATACCAGACCGTACTCAATCGTGGGGAGAGCTTCAGTATCAACGCTTCCCCCCCCGTTGTCGATTCTCTTCCAACAAACAATGCTCTGCTGAATGCGGCAACCCGTATCGCTGATTTCTATACACTGTTGGGGAATGAGGCATACATCGATTCACAGGATCCGACTGTCGGCTATGACACCCGCAGCGGCCAGACAGGAACGATGGCTTCATCCCTGTTTACCTTCCAGAATCAGGTGGATTCACTGCTTGAGGAAGAGCTGGCGCTTTTGAGGGGGAGGGACAACATCATGAGTACCACCCAGGCATCCCCGATCTATAACCGGCTGATCTGGAACTTTACCAACGGCGATGGGGAGCTGGCCTACGTCCAGACGTACAATATCAGCGACATAAATATTGATGGGTTTATCAACGAGGCTGATGCCAAGATCATGTATCCGCAGGGACATGGCGATGCCTGGGGGCATTATCTGACCGCAATGACCACCTGGTACGGGCTGCTCAGGAACCCCAATTTCACCTGGGTTCCGCAGGTTGAATCCGTGCTGGTGGGGAGTTCTCCCGTGCCGGTAGATTATCTGGATGAGCGCAAGTTCGCCCGGACGGCTGCGTACAAGGCGCATACCGGGTCGGAGATTGTGGATCTAACCTTTCGCAAGATGTACGTGGATGATCCGGCGGGTCAGTATCTCGGTTATAAGGACTCGGTCATGGTAACCCAGAACGGCAGCCAGGTTGCCCGTGCCTGGGGACTCGATGACTGGGGCAGGCGGGCCGGTCAGGGAGCCTATTCCGACTGGGTTATGGCAAATGCCATGCTGCCGTCTGTTGATGTAAATCCCTTGCATACCGGTATTCAGAAAATAGACCGAACAACTGTGCCGGAGTTGAAGGAAATCACCAGCCATTTTCTGCGTATGCAGTTAAAGGTTGACCAGGCAAACGTCGGCTATAACCCGCTCGGCCTGGCACGTGGCGTCGTGCCGTTTGATATTGATCCCAACCTGCTTGTGTCGGTGGCCGGTCGTGAACCCCAGAGCCACTTTGAACAGATCTATGGCCGTGCGGTAAAGGCCCTCGAAAATGCCCGGACGGTTTATGACTACGCTACGCAATATGCCCAGCTTCTGAGGGGCAACGAGGACACTCTGGACACATTCAGGAAAGCGGTAATTGACCAGGAATGGAGCTATCAGGGACAGCTCATCGGGATTTTCGGCTATCCGTACAGCGGTGATATCGGCACTGGAAAGACCTATCCTGCTGGTTACGACGGACCGGACCTGCTTCATTTCAACTATATGGATGTACCGAAACTGACCGGAATGGATGCGGATAAATACAATTCCGATCTTGTCGCCTACAAAGCAACAGTCTCCTTTCCTTTTTCAGACACCATTGAACACCACACCATCGATGTTTCCTATCCTATCCGTCTTGATATGCCCTGGAAGTTTGATAAACAGGCTGACTGGGGAGACCGAAGGGCTCCGGGCGAGGTGCAGATGGCTCTTGGAGAACTGATCCAGGCCAATTCGCTCTACGAGAAAACTCTCGCTACATATGCGGCCGCGCTTCAGGATATTGAAGCTGCGGCAGAGCTGCTTCAGTCGGTGTACGACATCAAGATGACTCAATGGGCTGTGGAAACAGCAAGTGAAGCTCAAACTGTTGCAATGGACGCAATTATAATCAACCTTAAAAGACTCAAGGAGATAGCACTTTCCAATAAGGAGCAGGCAGAGGAAGGTGCTAAAATTGTGGGCGAAGGTGTCCCCCATGAAGTGGGAATGGCAAATGATGCCACATTCGCAATTCGAGCAGCGGCTTTGATTGATGCTAACATAGCGATAGGTGCCTTCAATGCTACTGCCCAGTCAATGGAACACTGGGCAACAATGCTGGAGTTTGCTTCAAAGACGGCAGAACGAACTCTCAAAGTCGTGGCCACTGCTGCCGAGACAAATGTTGAGACTGCGAAACTGGCGGATGAACTGGCGAGAAAAGCAAATAACATATTTTCGTTGGTTCCCGATATGTACGCTCAGACAGAAGCTGTGCAACTGGCGCTTGGCACATACAAGGCGGCCTTGGCCAAGGGGCTGAGACTCATGGATGAGCTTGAGGCGTACCGCAAGAGAACTGCCGGTGAGACACAGGGATACCGTTATCAGGATATGGGCTTCCGGACTTTCCGTAACGACGCTGTTCAAAAATACCGGGCGACCTTTGACCTGGCGTCCCGCTATGCGTATCTGGCTGCCACCGCCTACGATTACGATACTAACCTGCTCCGCTCCGACAAGGCATCGGGTTCAAATTTCCTTGCCGAAATCTCCAGGCAACTCTCTCCCGGTGTAATCACCAACGGTGTACCGATGGTGGGAACAGCAGGTCTGGCCGATCCACTGGCACGCTTGAGCCAGAATTTTGGCGTGTACAAAACACAGCTTGGTTTTAATAATCCCCAAATAGAAGCGACCCCTTTCTCGCTGCGGACCGGATTATTCCGGATAAAATCTGACGCGACTTCAAACAGTAACTGGCAGGAAGAGTTAAGCAAATACCGGGTTGCAGACCTCAACAAAAATGAAAGTTTCAACCGCTATTGCCGCCCGTTTACCGACAATACGTCCATCGCCCAACCGGGGTTGGTGATTCCGTTTAGCACAGAAGTGCGCTTAGGCAAAAACTTCTTCGGCTGGCCGCTAGGTAGCGGAGACAGCAGCTATGATCCGAGCCGGTTTGCCACCAAGATCCGCTCGGTCGGTCTCTGGTTCAAGGGATACGAAAATGCCGGTCTGGCAGAGACCCCCCGCGCCTATCTGGTCCCGGTCGGATCGGATGTGCTCCGGTCCCCCACAGGCAATGGCTTCGAGGAGCGTCACTGGCAGGTCGTGGATCAGAAGCTGCCGGTGCCGTTTCCCATCTCTACAGCCGAAATTACCGACGCCAGTTTTTTTCCGGTACACACGACGCTCAGTGACGTAGTGGGCGGTATCCGCCGATTTTCCAGTATCCGTGCCTATATGGATTCCGGTGTTACCGGAACAAACGCAGAAAAGCTTGCCCAGATGAATACGGACAGCAGTCTGGTCGGGCGTTCCGTCTGGAATGATCAGTGGCTGCTGATCATTCCGGGTGCCTATATGCTGGACAATCCGGCTATCGCCCTGGATAATTTTATCAACAATGTGTCGGACATTCGGCTCTTCTTCCAAACCTATTCGTTTTCGGGGAACTGACATGAAAAATTCAACTCTGGCAGGGATAAGAGAACGTGGAGGCAGCACAATGACATATTCTAAAATACTGTGTGTCTTACTCGCAATCATCGCGATAACCATCGGCACGGCAGACAACGGCTTTGCCCGACTGACTGAACCGGATGTAGTCTACCTGGGCGCGGTGACCGGCGGCATTGCGGGGAGCGTCATCACTGTGAAACTCGATGCTGACGGCAGCATCCTGAAGACGACAACAGTGAGAAATAATTTAAACTATCTGCTGCGCATCCCGATGGATTCAGTGGAACTGCGGGTTGCCGGCACAGCCAGAGCAGGGGACAAGGCGTCGCTCTATCTGGGGGAGAAGCGACTCCATACCATTGTAATACCGGAACGGGGAAGTGTTGTTACTCTCTCCCTCGCCGCCGCCCCAACGACCCTGCAGGATTGGCAGAGGCTGCATCCCGGCGACGATGGCAGTGGCGATCAGAACCGTAACGGGATCACCGATCTACAGGATTTCCTGAACGGGGATGACCCGACCTTTGTCTGGAATCTCCTGACGCTCTCCACACTTGCCGACAAGGCAATTACAACCGATCCCACACTGAACGTGGCCGGAACGGTTACCGACAACGGCACCGGCATCGGCGTCAAGAGTGTTACCGTCAGCGGTCAGGCGACAACGATAACCAACGGCGCTTTTTCCATCGCCATACCTCTGATTCAAGGGGCTAACGGTATTACAACCATCGCCACCGACAATTCCGATCACAAGACCATTGATACACGCACAATCAGCCTCGACCGGAGTGTCCCGACCATCGTCATCAACCAACCGGCGGACACCAGCGTGACCGCCCGGCAGTTTGTCGCCGTTACTGGCAGCGTAGATCCGCCGACTTCAACCGTTACCGCCAAAGTCAACAACGGCTCACCCGCAAACGCGACAATGAGCGGCGCGAATTTCAGCGTAACAGTCAACCTGACGCCCGGTCTGAACACTATTGACATAACGGCAATGGATCTGAACGGCAACAGCGGCAACGCCAAGCGCACCATAATCTCCGCTACCGTTTCGCCGACACTGGCGGTCAGCACGCCTGCTCAGGATATCAGCACGACACTGAGCAGCATCATCGTGAAAGGCGCGGTTAGCGACATTGCTACACGTGTCACCATCAGCATCGTGGTTGACGACCAGACCTATACACCGACTGTTGCCGCCGACGGCTCATTCAGCCAGACCATCAGTATGAATACCGAAAAAACGTACGCCGTTATCGTCACCGCCACCGATGAGGCGGGCAACAGCACAATGGTGAAGCGCAATATCATCAAAACAACTGTTGAGCTGAAGGATATTCTGACCGCGTTCAAATATGCAACCGGGCAGCTTGATATCTCGGCAGCAGAGAAACTGCTATTCGACTGCGCTCCGCTTGTGGATGGCAAACCGAAACCGGACGGCATCGTTGACTTTGGTGATGTAGTTATGATGCTGAGAAGAATTGTCGGACTGGTAAGCTGGTAATAAATAAAATTATTCTGGAGGTTTACATGAATAAGATGTCGCTTGCAGGTGTCTTTATGATTATGACGATGATCACCGGTTGCGGGGGCGGTGGTTCTTCGACACCCTCGCCGATTACACCAATCACGCCGACCACGGCGGTTCTAAAGTTCTCATCACAGGGCACACTTCCTGACGGTAAGGCGGTTGCCGGGGTTCGCGCTACAGTTGAACTCCCCGCCGGGGTTTCAGTCAAGACCACCGGCACCGGGGATGTTGATACTACCGTTGTCGTACCCTCAGGCCTTTTCGACAAGCAAGACAATCTGCTGCCGGTCACCTATACGGCGGCTACAGCTAACGCAAAGGCAACACTCTCCTTCAGTATAGTCAGTCTAAAACCCGCCGGAGCAGGGGTGGGCGAATACGCGACCCTGACTTTGAACCTGTCTGGGGTGAGTCCGGTCGTTTCAGATTACAGGATAACCTTGTTCAATCCGAGGGATATGTCTGGCGGTGACATTACCGCGCTGACTCCAGCTCTCGCTCTTTAATGCAACACAATCAAAGCGGTTCGAACCGGTGGGGATACCACGTCTCACGCTTACAATGTCGAGCTTGTAAAGCAGTTGAGCGTAACGATGCAGAAGATAATCGCCACTAAAGGAACACCACTATAGGAAAAGATGCGCCGGCCCGGATACTGTCGCAAATTAATCAGTTTTTTTTGGAAGAAGTTTAAAAGGAGGTCGTTGTGTTAAATATATCCCGCTGTACCTTTATTGCTCTGCTGGTGAGTTCTTGCCTGATCTGCGGGTGCGGCAGTAATAACAACAGCGCTGCCACCACCAATAACTTCCCGGTGGTTGTTTTCTCGGATGTTCATTTCAATCCCCTTTATGACCCGACTCTTTACTCGCAGCTTGTCGCCAGGGATTTCAGCGAGTGGCCGGCTCTGTTCCAGTCATCAAGCATCACAACCACCCCGGTTTGGGGTACTGATACCAACTACCCTTTATTTCAGCTTGCCCTGGCAAACATAAAGCAGAATCTGGGCAAGAGTCCGCTGATCATTTTTACCGGTGACATGCTTGGGCATGGCATCCCGCAACAGTTTTATCCGCAGTATTATGCGAGCCTGAATCTTCCGGTTCCAGTTTCTCCCGCCACCCCGGATGCGGCAGCCGTTGCGGCGATGAAGGCCTTTACCGACAAGACGGTTTCCTTTTTCATGGATCAGGTCAGGTCTTCTGCAGGAAATATTCCGGTCCTGTTCGCCGTTGGAAATATCGATGCATACGCAAACTATGGGCCGAATATTCTCGATAGCAGCTTGAATCCGGATAACAGTTTCCTGGTAAATACGATAGAGCTGTATTACACCAAATTTCTGAACGGCTCAGTGGATCATCAGGAGTTTCTGACTACCTTCACCGCTGCCGGATATTATTCAGCTGAACCGGCCGGAACAAATCTGATGGTAATCGGACTCAATACAGTCATTTTTTCCCCTTCATACCAAAATGCAACTTCCGGGAGTACAGCAGAGGCTGAACTTGACTGGTTTAATTTGAAACTCGCTTCAGCCAAAGCCAGAGGCAAAAAGGTGTGGCTGCTGATGCATTCGCCTCCAGGCGCAGATATTGGTACTACAACCGCCAAACTTGCGACTGTTGCTAATTCCAATATCACTACAACTGCCGTGATGATGTGGATGCCGGGTTATCAGACGACTTTTCTGAATACAGTTTCTAACTACCCGGGTCTGATAACGCAGATTTTTGCCGGGCATACCCATATGGACGAATACCGTATCCTGGCAAGTTCTGAGGTTGTTGAAATCACACCCGGAATAACTCCATGGATGGGCAATAACCCTGCCTTCAAGGTCTATACCTTTTCCGGCGACACATATAAATCCACTGATTACAGCTCGCTTAACTATGACCTGGCTGTCAATCCGGCCCGGTTCAACAACTACTACACTTTTTCAATTGCGTATTCCATGCCGGGCCTTGTGAACGATTCCTTGACACAACTCAATCCGCTGTTAGTCACAAATTATTCAAAGCAGTCACTATACAAAGGTAACTATTTTTCCGGACATACGTATACCGTTCCGTCTGCCTACATGAGTTGGCCGATTACCTATGCGAACTGGCCGGTTTATTGGTGCGGCATAGGAAACATGGGGCAGACGGAGTTTATCAATTGTGTCAACTCCTATTGATGTGAAGTGGATTGATTCGCAATAACGTTTTTTTATCAAGAAGGATTAAAACGATGAATATGATTTCCGCTTCTATCACGGCGGGTAATTCGAATTATTCATATGTCAGGCCCTCATTGACCGTAGCGCCATACGCTATTGCCAATAGTCTGCCCTATTATCTGGTTTCGGACATCAACATATTCGATACTAACTCGCCTTATAACACCAGCCTGTTTTTCTTCTTTGGCGGGCAAACATAAAAAGAGCGGGGCTACAGTATTCTGCCACGCTACAGAGGGGTTCTCCATGCTACACAAAGTACACGCTCATTGATTCTTAGCGACCCAGACACCGCCCCCGATCAGATCGATAGAGTTTTCCGCAAGTGGAAGCGGAAAAACTGCGCGTCCATTTACTTGACAAGTACGGCGTCGGTGCTATTTCTACCACCAAAACCGACCTGCGTATTGCGTTCTCCTGCATCGCTGAATGTTACTTGCCTTACCTACTCTGTTTGACTAAGATGCCCAGCCATGAAACTTGATACCCCCACCATTATTGTCCTCACCATCATCAATGTTCTGACCATGCTGATGATCCTGGTACACACCCGTGTGACCCGCAAAACCTATCCCGGTTTTGATGTCTGGCTTGCCGGTACCGCCCTCTGGTTTGTCGGCGCGGTTTTTAATTTTCTCCTGCGCGGCGTTGTACCCCCGTTTTGGGTTGTCGTTGTCGGCAATGGCTTAATGCAGGCGCTTCCGGTGTTGTTTCTCGATGGTATCAACCGATTTTACGGTATACCGGGGCGCTGGTGGCGTACCCCGCTCAACGTAGCGCTGCTGGCGATATCACTCGTGCCACTCTATTATTTCAGTAGTATCACAGAAAACATCTCAGCTCGCAGCGTCGTTATATCGGTCTGTTACGCAGTCCTTTACAGTCGGGCTGCTATTGAACCGCTACTTGTACCACAAGCTCGCCGCCACAGCATGCAATGGCTTCTCTCCGCCTGCTTTCTGCCGATGATTATTCTCTACGCCCTGCGGATACCGTTTTACCTCGCTCACCCGGAACTGCACACCTTTGCAGATATAATGGCCAAAGACAGGTTGTTGCTGTCGGTAATGCTGTTGGGTAATTTTATCATCATTGTCATCAACTACAGCTACCTCTCTCTTACCAGCGACCGACTTGAGGAGGTACTGAGGGAGGCACAACATGCCGTAGAAGAGGCCAACCGGGCAAAGAGCGCCTTTCTGGGGGTGGTCAGTCACGAGATGCGCACTCCGCTGGCTACAATTACCGGGGTTGGCGAGATCCTCTCAAAGCGGCTTGGCGCACAAGGGTGCGACGAGCTGTTGCCGCTGTTACACCAGTCAACCGGCTTACTGCGCCGCCATATAGATGATCTTCTTGACCTGACCAGGATAGAAGCGGGAACAATACGCCTTGAACCTGCCATTTTCAATCTGATTGAATTGCTCAATGAAATCCGGGCAATCTTCCAACCCCGAATAACAGCCAAAGGTTTGAGCTATCAGCCTGAACGCGGCGACGATCTGCCGGAGTTGATGGTGGGGGATCGGCAGAGGATCAGTCAGATCATTGCTAACTGTTTTGAAAACGCAATAAAATCGACGTCACAGGGAACTATCACTGCCTGTGCTGCACGTAGAGGAGACCAGATCATCTTTTCGGTTACCGATACCGGCTGCGGCATCATGCCCGATCAACTTATTGCCATCTTTGAACCGTTTGTGACCAGGGCACATGGCGGTGGCATCGGGCTCGGGTTGCCGATTTCCCGGCGTCTGGCCGAAGCAATGGGTGGTGCCCTGACAGTTGAGAGTACACCGGGGCTGGGGAGCTGTTTTACCCTTGCACTGCCGTATCATGCCGCTGAAGAAAAGTTGGCTGAATGTGCTAATACCCTGCCGGAAGTGCCTCTTATTACGGATTCATTACAGGTGCTTGCCGTTGATGACCTGCCGGAAAATCTGCTGCTCCTCAAACTGCTGCTGGCCGACGCCCCGGTTATCCTGACGCTTGTCGAAAACGGCGCTGATGCGTTGGCATTGCTTGCCGGGCAGCATTTTGATGTCCTGCTGACTGACATGCGTATGGCCGGAATGGATGGCCTTACTCTGGTGCGGACGATACGGATGGATGAACAGCAGACAGGCAGGCGACCGCTGCGCATCATCGCCCTTTCTGCCAATGCCTACCCGGAAGACCGGCGTATCGCACTGGAGGCCGGCTGCGACTGCTATCTATCGCGTCCGTTCGACACAAACAGCCTGTTACAGGAGATGGCGGTGGCATCGCCGGATCATAGCGGGAATCAAAATGAACTTGAACAGCAGTTCGATCTTTTGCGAGTCGCCGCCAGGAGCAGAATTGCCACTTCGGTTGCGATTATCAAGGAGGCACTCACGCGGGTTGACAACGAGGTAGTCAGGGATGAAGGCCACCGGATCAAGGGGTTGGGGATGTCTCTGGGGCTCGCGGATGCCGAGCAGATCGGAACTGCATTGGAGTTGGCGGGGCGAGATGGAAAGTTGGAGGGAGTTGGGGGACTGCCTGAAGATCTGCGGGGGGCACAATAGAAAAAGAAATCTCTACTATTCACCAGAAAGTTTTATAGCGGTATCAATTACGGCTTGATTGAGCCAGATACCGTGTTTGTGCATAGAATCAAGGGCATCACGAATTGAGATAGCAGTGCCTTCCTGTTTTGCTCGAAGAAAAATCCCAATCGAACCGGTCAGAGCAAGACCGTTCAAGCGGGCAATGCGGCGACCAACAGCTTCGTCAATGCAGACGGTGGGAATGCCAAGATCAAGTGCAGTCTGGATAACAGATGCTTCCCCGGGATCAAGGGTGTTATTCAGAAAAGTTCCAATCATGGTGGGCGTTGAACGAGTATCGAGCCAGACGGCGGATTTAAATTCAGGTACGGCAAACCCTGATAAGCCACCAGCCAAAATCTCCTGGCTGACCTCAAGCGGAACAACAATGCTTTCGTAGAGACCTTTCAGAATATCGAGGCTACCAGTAGCGGCAACAATAGCAATCAATGGGCCGGTATTGATAACAATTTTTCTGGGATCAGGCATTTTTAAAATCCGAAAGAAGGTCGTCTTCGGTCAGATTGATGGCGGGAGTACCTGTTTTGTGAAGAGAAAGCAGAAACTCAACCCTGCCCATACCAAGCATCTGAGCCGCCTGCCCCGAAGAAAGACGTTTCAGCTCAAACATCTTTGCTGCCATCGCCATTTTTGCCTCAAATTCAAATTCCTGACGGGTTTCTGACAAAACATCCGGAAAATTTTCCGGGTATTCTACCTGCATCAGCATCGGCATGGACATTCTCCTCATAAAAGTTGCTAAAGCTATTTTTATTTCAGCAATTTACCATTATTCCAGCAGATTGCAACCGACAATCACTTGCGTCATATAATCCGTACGGTTCAGAACAACTGACTGAAACTTCCGCTTTACTCCGTCCTTTGCCAGATTGCCACCATCTCCGCAGTCGTAGCAGCCTTTAGCTTCCGCCTGGCCTGCTCGCAATGTTTTTCCACGGTTCGTTCGCTTATTTCCATCTTTTCCGCAATATGCTTCACCCGCATGCCGTCGGCAATTCGTGTCACCACCTGTTTTTCCCGTGGTGTCAGCAGCGGTGCAGGAGCATGTTTGCGGCTCCGTTCATCCAGATAGGCTTTAGCGATAATGGCGCTTACCTGAGGTGAAAGATACTGCTCCCCGGCGACAACCGTTTCGATAGCCAGCGTCAGTTCGCGGGGGGACGCCCGTTTCAGGAGAAAACCGTCCAGCCCTTCCTCCAAAGCCCGGGTAATCTCCAGAGGATCTTCAAGCGCTGTCAGAGCGATAACCTTTATCTTCGGCTGAACAGCTTTTATCAGTTTAGTCGCTTCCACTCCATCCATATCCGGCATACGCAGATCCATCAGGATCAGATCCGGTTTACGCAACCGGGCCTGTTCCACCGCTTCCACACCGGTTGATGCCTTTCCTGCCAGTTCAACCCCCTCAAAACTTTGCACCAGCAAACAAAATGCCGCCTGAATCAGTTCGTCATCTTCGACAACCAGAATGCGCAGTGGACGTTTCAATGTGAAATTATTCATCTTTTATTATTCCTGTTGTATTTTTATACGGGATTTACCGTATACCGGTATTACCCATCTATTTATCTGTAATATTATTGTGTTATGGAAGCTATACGCGAAATGCAGGAGCAGTTCAAGAAACAATTAATCGTATCACTCTACGGAGGGCACACACCATGAGAAACCTACTGTCCACTATCCTGGTATCACTTCTGATCGTAACCGGCATACCAGCTTTTGCCGCACCGCCGAGCACCGTTACCTATCAGGGGTATCTGACCGCGAGCAGCGGTGCGCCGGTTACCATGCCGGTTGCAATGACCCTGTCGCTGTATACCGACGCAAATGGTGGCGTGGCGCTCTGGAGTGAGCATCAGACGGGTGTGCCGGTGATAAACGGCGTCTACAGTGTACAGATGGGGAGTATCACACCGCTCGGGCTGCCGTTTGACACGGTTTATTACCTGGGCGTGGCAGTCGGCAGTGACCCGGAGATGACTCCACGTCAGGAGCTCTCCTCGGTGCCTTACACTTTCCGGGCTATGAGTGCTATGAGTGCAGATCGACTCAACCAGATTTGCGCCGATGGTGAAGTACTCAAATACACTGCGTCATCTTCGAGCTGGAGTTGCTCTATCGCCTCCGGGCCGCAAGGGCCAGTCGGCCCGCAAGGAGTGCAGGGCTTAAAAGGTGATACGGGAGCAACTGGTCCTCAGGGCATTGCCGGAGTTGCCGGCCCTGTCGGTCCGATTGGTGCAACCGGCGCTGTCGGTGCAACCGGTCCGCAAGGCATACAGGGGGTGACCGGCATAGACGGCAAAACGGTGATCGCCGGCCAGGCAGTATTGAACGGCACACTTGACCCGGTTGCCGATGTTGGTACGAATGGTGATTTTTATATCAACATATCCACCAACATGCTCTTTGGCCCGAAAGCAAACGGCGTATGGCCAGCCGGCTCGGTCAACATGGTCGGCCCGACCGGAGCTGCCGGTGCTGTAGGCCCGATAGGTGCAACCGGCGCAACCGGCGCAACCGGTGCTGCCGGTCCGCAAGGATTGAAAGGTGATACGGGAACTATCGGCCCACAGGGTGTGTCTGGCGTTGCCGGTCCAGTCGGTGCTGCTGGTCCGCAAGGTTTACAGGGTTTGAAGGGCGACGCTGGAGCTACTGGTCTTCAGGGAGTGCCAGGCCCCACTGGTGTAGCTGGTGCTATCGGCGCAACTGGCTCGCAGGGCTTGAAGGGTGACACTGGTGCTGCCGGTCTTCAAGGTGTGGCTGGCGTTGCCGGTCCCGTTGGCGCGACTGGTGCAACCGGCGCTACCGGGCCGCAAGGAATTCAGGGAGTTCAAGGTATAGCCGGAGTAGACGGCAAAACGGTGATCGCCGGTCAGGCAGTGCTGAACGGCACGCTTGACCCAGATGCCGGAGTCGGAATTAACGGTGATTTTTATATCAACACTACCACCAATATGCTCTTTGGCCCGAAAACAGGCGGTGTATGGCCAGCCGGTTCGGTTAACATGGTCGGCCCGACCGGTGCCACCGGTCCACAGGGTATTCGAGGTGCAGCCGGTGTTGATGGTGCTATCGGACCGCAAGGGCCACAAGGTGTACCCGGTAACACTGGCGCTGTCGGCGCACAGGGTTCAGTCGGTCTGACAGGTGCTGTTGGCGCAACCGGCGCGCAAGGCCCGATTGGTCTGACTGGTAGCACTGGCGCAGCAGGAACCAACGGTGCTGTCGGTGCAACCGGAGCCCAAGGTATTCAGGGTGTAATTGGGCCAATCGGCCTAACCGGCAATACCGGCGCAGCCGGTGCTAATGGCACAAACGGAAGCAACGGTATCGACGGCAAAACCGTTTTGAACGGCACGATTGATCCTGTTGACACCACCGATGGCGTAAATGGTGACTTCTTTATCAACAGTGCCAGCAACAAAATATTTGGCCCAAAAGCAGCCGGTGTCTGGCCTGCCGGTGTCGCGCTGGTCGGCCCTGCTGGAGCGGTTGGTGCTGCTGGTGCTGGTGCTACTGGTGCTACTGGTGCTACTGGTGCAGTCGGCCCTGCGGGAACACAAGGTATTCAAGGCATCCAGGGTGTAGCTGGTCTTGACGGCGCAACCGGAGCTGACGGTGCTGTTGGCGCAAATGGTGCCCAAGGTATTCCGGGTGTCATTGGTCCAATCGGCTTGACAGGTGCTACTGGTGCTGTCGGTGCTGTCGGCGCAACTGGAGCCCAAGGCATTCAGGGAGTTATTGGTTTGACTGGCTCTGTTGGCGCAACCGGGTCTATGGGCGCTACTGGTGCACAAGGTCCCATCGGATTGACTGGATTAACTGGAGCCCAAGGTATTCAGGGTGTAATAGGTCCAATCGGTGCAACCGGCCTGACCGGTAATACTGGAGCAGCAGGTGCGAACGGCGCCAATGGCACAAACGGAATCAACGGCCTTGACGGCAAAACTGTTTTGAATGGTGTGATTGATCCTGTTGATGCCACTGATGGTGTAAATGGTGACTTCTTCATTAGCAGTGCCAGCAATAAAATCTTTGGTCCGAAAGCTGCCGGTGTCTGGCCTGCCGGTGTCGCGCTGGTTGGGCCTGCTGGTCCGACCGGTGCTGCCGGGGCAACTGGCGCAACTGGGGCAGCAGGATCACAAGGTATTCAGGGTATCCAGGGTATTGCCGGTTCCAATGGCACAAACGGAGTCGACGGCGCTATCGGTCCACAAGGGCCACAAGGCGTAACCGGTGCCACTGGCGCACAGGGTCCAATCGGTCTCACAGGTGCAGTTGGCGCAACCGGAGCCCAAGGTATTCAGGGTGTAATTGGTCCAATCGGCCTGACCGGCAATACCGGCGCAGCCGGTGCTAATGGCACAAACGGCACTAATGGTCTCGACGGTAAGACTGTTTTGAATGGCACTATTGATCCTGTTGACGCCACTGATGGCGTAAATGGTGACTTTTTCATCAACAGTGCCAGCAACAAAATATTTGGCCCGAAAGCAGCTGGTGTTTGGCCTGCCGGTGTAGCGCTGGTTGGTCCTGCTGGAGCGGTTGGTGCTACTGGTGCTACTGGTGCAGTCGGCCCTGCGGGAACACAAGGTATTCAAGGCATCCAGGGTGTAGCAGGTCTTGACGGTGCAACTGGTGCTGCTGGCGCTATTGGTGCAACTGGTCCCCAAGGTATTCAGGGTGTAATTGGTCCAATCGGCCTAACCGGCGCAACCGGCGCAGCCGGTGCTAATGGCACTAACGGTCTTGACGGTAAGACCGTTTTAAATGGCACGATTGATCCTGTTGATGCCACTGATGGCGTAAATGGTGACTTTTTCATCAACAGTGCCAGCAACAAAATCTTTGGCCCGAAAGCAGCCGGTGCCTGGCCTGCCGGTGTAGCGATGGTTGGTCCAGCAGGAGCGGCTGGTGCCGCTGGTGCAGTCGGCCCTGCTGGATCACCAGGTATTCAAGGAATCCAAGGAGTAGCTGGTCTTGACGGCGCAACCGGAGCTTCCGGTGCCGCTGGCGCAACTGGCGCACAAGGTATTCCGGGTGTCATTGGTCCAATCGGCTTGACAGGTGCTACTGGTGCTGTCGGTGCTGTCGGTGCTGTCGGCGCAACAGGTCCCCAAGGTATTCAGGGTGTAATTGGTCCAATCGGTGCAACCGGCCTGACCGGTAATACTGGAGCAGCAGGTGCAAACGGCTCAAATGGCACAAACGGAATCAACGGCCTTGACGGCAAAACTGTTTTGAATGGCACGATCGATCCTGTTGATGCCACCGATGGCGTAAATGGTGACTTCTTTATCAACAGTGCCAGCAACAAAATCTTTGGTCCGAAAGAAGCTGGTGTTTGGCCTGCCGGTGTAGCGTTGGTCGGCCCTGCTGGAGCGGTTGGTGCCGATGGTGCTGCTGGTGCAGTCGGTCCTGCGGGAACACAAGGTATTCAAGGCATCCAGGGTGTAGCAGGTCTTGACGGCGCAACCGGTGCACAAGGCATTCAGGGAGTAATTGGTCCAATCGGTGCAGCCGGCCTGACCGGTAATACTGGAGCAGCAGGTGCAAACGGCTCAAATGGCACAAACGGAATCAACGGCCTTGACGGCAAAACTGTTTTGAATGGTGTGATTGATCCTGTTGATGCCACTGATGGTGTAAATGGTGACTTCTTCATTAGCAGTGCCAGCAATAAAATCTTTGGTCCGAAAGCTGCCGGTGTCTGGCCTGCCGGTGTCGCGCTGGTTGGGCCTGCTGGTCCGACCGGTGCTGCCGGGGCAACTGGCGCAACTGGGGCAGCAGGATCACAAGGTATTCAGGGTATCCAGGGTATTGCCGGTTCCAATGGCACAAACGGAGTCGACGGCGCTATCGGTCCACAAGGGCCACAAGGCGTAACCGGTGCCACTGGCGCACAGGGTCCAATCGGTCTCACAGGTGCAGTTGGCGCAACCGGCGCGCAAGGCCCGATTGGTCTGACTGGTAGCACTGGCGCAGCAGGAACCAACGGTGCTGTCGGTGCTGCCGGAGCCCAAGGTATTCAGGGTGTAATTGGTCCAATCGGCCTGACCGGCAATACCGGCGCAGCCGGTGCTAATGGCACAAACGGCACTAATGGTCTCGACGGTAAGACCGTTTTGAATGGCATTATCGATCCTGTTGATGCCACTGATGGCGTAAATGGAGACTTCTTTATCAACAGTGCCAGCAATAAAGTCTTTGGTCCGAAAGCAGCCGGTGCCTGGCCTGCCGGTGTCGCGCTGGTCGGCCCTGCTGGTGCGGTTGGTGCGGTTGGTGCTGCTGGTGCAGTTGGTGCAGTTGGTCCTGCGGGAACACAAGGTATTCAAGGCATCCAGGGTGTAGCTGGTCTGGACGGCGCAACCGGAGCTGCTGGCGCTATTGGTGCAACTGGTCCCCAAGGAATCCAGGGATTAGCCGGTGCTGCGGGAGCTAACGGCACAAACGGAATTGATGGCGCTATCGGTGCGCAAGGGCCACAAGGTCTGGTCGGCAATACCGGCGCTGCTGGTACTAACGGTTCCAATGGCACAAACGGCAGCAACGGTCTTGATGGCAAAACCGTACTCAATGGTGCCGGTACACCGGTTGCGACAGCCGCTGCCGGAGTAATCGGTGATTTTTATATCGATACTGCCAGCAACACAATCTACGGTCCGAAAACCGGTGTTGACTGGACTGGCATCACCGGTATTGCAATGGTTGGTATTCAAGGAATCCAAGGTGTAACTGGTACCGCTGGAGCTGACGGTGCTGCCGGAGTCCAAGGTATTCAGGGCATTCAGGGTTTAGTCGGTACAGCAGGCATTCAGGGCATTGCCGGAGCTAACGGCACAAACGGAATAGACGGCGCTATCGGTCCGCAAGGGCCACAAGGTCTTACCGGTAACACCGGCGCAGCTGGCGCTAATGGATCCAACGGTGCAAACGGCAGCAACGGTCTTGATGGTAAAACCGTCCTTAATGGCGCCGGTACTCCGGTTGCGACAGCAGCCGCTGGAGTAATCGGTGATTTCTATATCGACACTGCCAGCAACACCATCTACGGTCCGAAAACCGGTGCAGACTGGACTGGCATCACCGGTATTGCAATGGTTGGTATTCAAGGAATCCAAGGTGTAACTGGTACCGCTGGAGCTGACGGTGCTGCCGGAGTCCAAGGTATTCAGGGCATTCAGGGTTTAGTCGGTACAGCAGGCATTCAGGGCATTGCCGGAGCTAACGGCACAAACGGAATAGACGGCGCTATCGGTCCGCAAGGGCCACAAGGTCTTACCGGTAACACCGGCGCAGCTGGCGCTAATGGATCCAACGGTGCAAACGGCAGCAACGGCCTTGACGGCAAGACAGTTCTCAATGGTGTCGGTACCCCCATAGATACCGCAGCAACTGGCGTAGCCGGCGATTTCTATATCGATACGGCCAACAATAAGATCTATGGCCCTAAGGCAGGTGCTGATTGGGTTGGTATTGTAGGCGTTGATCTCAAAGGTATTCAGGGGATCCAGGGTTTACCTGGTTCAGATGGTGCTGCCGGTGCAACGGGTGCCACTGGTACACAAGGTCCGGTTGGTGCAACAGGCGCGCAGGGCATACAAGGGATCGCGGGTACTAACGGTGCCGATGGTGCTACCGGTCCGGCCGGTGCCAGCCCCTTTACGCTGAACGGCAACGACGCTGTCTATACTGCCGGCAAAGTTGGTATCGGCACAACTTCTCCCAATGCAGCACTTGAAGCTCAATCGTCCACTGGTGAGTTCGTGCTTCTCAATAATAATTCTGCAAACTCGGTTGGTCAGTCGGCCAGACTGCTTCTTTCGCCAACTGCCATGTTTGGTGGCGGATATTGGAACATGGGACCGGCAATTGATGGTGTGATCGAAGACGGCAGCATGTTTGCCAGCGGTCTGGCCTTCTCTACGTATGGTAACAATCCATATGCTACCCAGAGCGAACGGGTCCGTATTGATTCGTTCGGTAATGTCGGTATTGGGAAAACAGTTCCAGCCCACAAACTGGATGTTGTGGGTGATGTAAATATCAGCACCGGCAGTAAATATCGCATCAACGGGTCACCACTTAATTATACGGATTTGGCTGGTACACCTCCCGCAATCAGTGTTGGTTCCATTGTTAATAATGATGTCTCTGCCACTGCTGCGATTGCAACCAGCAAATTGAACGGCCCGGTAACTTCCATTGCGAGCCATGGCCTTGCTACTGTAGCCACAAGCGGAAGTTATAATGATTTATAAGCAACACGCCCGCCATTCCAACTGTCGGCACGATCGCGGCCCAGAATGCTGACAACGTAACCATCACCGGTGGTGCGATCAGCGGGGCGACCCTGACCGGCAACCTGACCGGTAATGTAACCGGCAACGCAGACACAGCAACATCCTTGAGCTCATTTGGAACAGGTAACACCAAAGGCGGTAACTCAGCTCTGCCGAGCAATGCAGACGGTACAAACAACAGTGCTTTTGGATTTCAGTCATCTATGAAGAATACTGTTGGCAACTGGAACAGTGCCTTCGGAGCCAGTGCACTTCTGGAAAATTCTTTCGGTAACTCCAATGCAGCTTTTGGAGGTGAGGCCTTAAGATTTGCCACCGCCAACAAAAACAGCGCCTTCGGCTATTACTCACTTTATAACACCACCACGGGCTCGAACAACATCGCCCTCGGTTACGGTGCTGGATCTCTTATAACTACCGGGCATTCCAACATCGCCATCGGCAATGTAGGTGTAGTTGACGAGACCAACACCATTCGAATCGGAGCGGCCTATAACAGTGGCGATGAACCGTCGTCCGGACAGGACAAAACCTTCATCTCGGGTATTCGTGGAGCGATCCTCGGAGGAGGGAATGCACAGACAGTGGTGATCGATGATGCTGGTCAGTTGAGTTCAGTAGTGAGCAGTGCCGGTACGGTAACCAGCGTGACTGGTTCAGGCCCGGTGAGTGTTGCTACAGGAACTACCACACCGGCAATTAGTATTTCACAGGCTGATGGTACACATGACGGCTATCTTGCAGCGGCTGATTTTTCAATCTTTGCCGGAAAGGGCACCGGTACCGTTACAAGCGTTGCTATAGATCCCGGCACAACTGGTTTGACGGCAACCGGCACAATTACCTCCGCTGGCACAATTATTCTTGGTGGTACATTGGCTGTTGCCAACGGCGGCACCGGATTAATGGCTGTTGGCACAAGTGGAACCGTGCTGACCTCCAGTGGTTCTGCGGTATCCTGGGTTGCACCGGTCACACCGTGGACCGCCTCCGGGCGTTCACCGGCCCAGCTTGGCATGAATGCCTGGTATGACACGATCACCAAAGGTGCGTCGATCTCCTCAGGTGGCCTCAATCCACAGGGGCCGGTTTTTGACGGCACGTATATGTGGTTTGCTAACAATGGCAGCGGCAACGTGACCAAATTGAAAGTCAGTGATGGAACGACCACAACCTTCCCCGTGGGTCTCGGCCCGGTTTGCGTCGCTTTCGATGGGACTAATGTCTGGATCACGAATAGGACTGACGGAACGGTCACGGTGCTGAAAGCCAGTGACGGCAGCCCGGTGAGAACCGTCACTGTTGGCGGTCTCCCGTTTGGGATTGCCTACGACGGTATGTATATGTGGGTTGGCAACGGTGCTGACGGAACGGTAAGCAAGATCAAGGCGAGTGACGGCAGCGTGGTGAACGCCTACAACACAGGCGGCACCCCCCATCCTGTTGCATTCGATGGGAACAATATCTGGGTCGGTCTGGATAACACCGATAAGGTCGTTGTGTTGAAGGCAAGTGATGGCACTCCGGTTGGAACCTATACCGTGGGTAACACTCCTTCTGCTTTGGCCTTCGATGGCACCAATATGTGGGTTGCCAATTACGGTTCAAATTCGGTATCCAAGCTGAAAGCCAGCGATGGCACACCCATCGGCACCTACAACGTAGCTGGTTTTCCATTTGCTTTGGTCTTTGACGGAACCTCGATTTGGGTGACGGATGCTTCCGCCGGGATGATCAGGAAGCTGAAGCTGAGCGATGGTAGTATCCTCGCCAGTGCTGCTCTGGACGCTTGGCCACAGGGGGTCGGATTTGATGGAGTCAATGTCTGGGTAGGCGTCGAGGGCAATATGATCACGAAATACAGCTCCGGCAGTGGCAATGCCGGTGGTGTCGCAGCAACCGTTACCGGTATCGTTGCCGTTGCTAACGGCGGTACGGGCGCAACTGACGCTTCCGGTGCAAGAACGAATCTTGGCCTGGCCACAGTTGCCGCCACTGGCAGTTATAACGACTTGAGCAACAAGCCAACCATTCCTGCTGTTGGCACTATCGCAAGCCAGAATGCCGACAGCGTAACCATCACCGGCGGCTCGATTACCGGTGCGGCCCTGACCGGCAACCTGACCGGTAACGCTACAACCGCAACTACCGCCGGAGCCGTAACCAACGGTGTTTACACAAGCGGCGATCAGACCATCGACGGCACCAAGACCTTCACGGGTAAAATCCGATTATCAACGTATCCATTGGATATTTACAGCGATCCTGATGGTTTTTTAATTGATAATGGCTCTCTTGCCAAATTCAGATTATTGCCGAATGCGAATGATATTTATTTTCAGAATACTGTATCAGCAGGGAACATTAACTTTACGGGTCTAAATGGAGGAGATTTAACAGGTAATGTGATATTTAAAACCACCGGCAAGGTCGGCGTCGGCACCGCAACGCCAACAAACCATCTTGAAGTTCATTCTCCGTTAATAACCACTCCTACACAGTTTGGGCTTTATAACGATTATGCAAATCAAAACAACTCAGGCAGTGATTATGAAATAAGCACGATTAAATTGGGAACCAGCTTATACCATGCATCTATCTCGACAAAAATACCCAACAGCGGCTTTGGCGATGTTACACGACTCGATTTTTCTACACCTACCGGTAGTAATGACAACACTCAGGCCATACGCATGAGCATCATGCCGGCAACTGGCAATGTTGGCATCGGGACAAAAACCCCTGCTTATCGTCTGGATGTTGCGGGTGATGTGAACGTGACAGGCAACTTTTTGAAGAACGGCTCTCCGCTGGGTGGCGGCGGCACCGTCACCAGCGTTGCTATAGATCCCGGCACAACTGGTTTGACGGCAACCGGCACAATTACCTCCGCTGGCACAATTATTCTAGGTGGCACATTGGCCATCGCCAACGGTGGCACGGGGGCAGCATCGCTGAGCACAAACGGTGTACTGTTGGGCAATGGTACCAGTGCCGTGCAGGCGGTAGCACCCGGCAGCGCCGGGGAGGCACTTATATCCAACGGCACCACCTGGGTCAGTCAGAATCCGAGGTTGACCGATACAAATAGCAATACACTTTTTGGCACCTCGACCCCGGCAAATGCGACCGGACCATACAACACCGCCTTCGGTGAGCAGTCAATGAAATCAAACACAACGGGCCACCGGAACAGTGCTTTCGGCACCAATGCCTTGCTCTCTAATGTAGCTGGAACTCACAATGCAGCAGTTGGCATGAGTGCCCTTCAAAACTCTCTTAGTGATAACAATAGCGCTTTTGGACATGAGGCGCTCCTTTCAAATACGACGGGTCACGACAACATCGCCATCGGTTATAGAGCTGGAGTTAACTTAACCACAGGAAGTGACAATATAGCCATCGGGAATGCTGGCGTTGCCGCCGAGGCCAACACCATCCGCATCGGGACGGCTGGAAATCACACCAGGGCATTCGTATCCGGTATCTACGGTATTACACCAGTTGCCACCCCACAGACTGTGGTTATCGATTCAAGTGGCCAGTTGGGCTCCGTGGCCAGTAGTTCCGGCACCGTCACCAGCGTCGGTCTGTCGCTGCCGAGCATCCTCAGCGTCAGCGGTTCACCAGTCACCACCAGCGGCACACTCTCTGCAACTCTGGCAAGTCAGGCAGCTAACACCGTATTTGCAGCACCAAATGGCTCTGCCGGTGCGCCATCCTTCCGCGCACTGGTGTCTGCTGACATTCCGACCCTGAATCAGAATACGACCGGTACATCATCCAATGTCACCGGCACTGTCGCCATCGCCAACGGCGGCACCGGCCAGGTAACGGCGGCCAGTGCTTTCAACACCCTCGTCCCAAACCAAACCGGTAACAATAGTAAATACCTGACTACAGATGGTACTAACACTTCATGGGGCTCACCGCCAGGTGCAGCCGGCTGGTCGGTGGTTAGCGGTACCACCCAGACGGCAGCATCCGGCGGTTCCTATCTAACTACCAATGCTTCTCAGACAACCGTAACTCTGCCAGCCACTCCGGCTGCTGGTGATGTAGTACGGATAATGGCTAAGAACGGCAGTGGCGGCTGGCTGGCAACGGCCAACACCGGCCAGGGCTTTGGTGTTGCCGGAATCGGCAGCGGAGCCTGGACAGCACGGGGACCATCTGCTACCAATTTTAGCTGTGTTGCTTCCAGCAGTGACGGCAGCAAGCTTGCAGCGGGGGTAAATGGAGGACAAATCTATACTTCCAGCGATAGTGGTGTTAACTGGACTCTGCAGCCTGCCAGCCCTTCGCTAACATGGAATTCAATTGCCTCCAGCAGTGACGGAGTTAAGCTAGTGGCTGTTGCAAACAACGCCTATATTTATACATCTGTTGACAGTGGTGCCAGCTGGACAGAGCGGATAACCAGCGGCGTACGTGTTTGGCGATCTATTGCTTCCAGCAGTGATGGTACAAAGCTGGTTGCAGGGGAGTTTCTCGGAAATATCTTCACTTCTACTGATAGTGGAGTCACATGGCTATCAGGTCCTCTTTATGCAAATTTGTACTCGCTGGCCTCAAATTATTCTGGGACAAATTTGGTAGCGGCAGACCATAATGGTGCCCTTCTAGTGTCTGCTAACAGTGGTATTAGTTGGGCGCAGAGGGAATCTTCAAGGTTATGGAGTTCAGTTACTATCGGTAGTAATACCGCCAAGATGGTTGCGACTGTTTATGGGGGGCAAATTTATACATCCGCTAATAATGGTGCTAATTGGACCGTTCAGGCCGGTAGTCCCACTGCAAACTGGGCAAAATTCAATGGAGTCACTTCCAGCAGCGACGGAATCAAACTGGCAGCTGTAGTTGAGGGACCTGGGGGGCAAATCTACACATCATCCAACAGTGGTGTTACCTGGATAGTGCGGGGTGCCACCAGTGCAAGTTATACGGCAATCACCTCGAGCGCTGATGGCAATAAACTGGTGGCTGCGCACGAAGGTGGCCTCTATACTTCCCCTCCGCCAAATGTGTTATCTGGCGGTTCGCGTGCAGGAGCTGATTTCCTCTATGACGGCAGCGGTGAGTGGCTGTTGGTGAATACCCAGGGGACTGTGACGGCGCAGTAGAATGGATCGCAACCGGAGGAAGCAAAGATGAAACATATAATCCTTACAACCATGCTTGTCGCACTGCTGCTTCCGACTGCTGCCATGTCGGCAGTCATGAGCAGCCCCAGCGCGGTAGCGCCAATAATGGCATCGGGAAGTTTGTAGGTTGCGTTAGCAGTTTCATCGCGTAACGCAACGTTTTTCGTCGCGTTACGGCATAAAACCGCCTAACACGACCTACAAAAGCTGGGGTTGTAGGCGTAACCCCTCTAAATCTCCCCTTAACCAAGGGGAGACTTCAAAGCTTCCCCCCTTAAATAAGGGTACCCTCTGGGGCATAAAGGGATTGAGGGGGGTTAGATTTTGAATGTAAAAAACCTCCGGGGTTTTGAAAACCCCGGAGGTTTGAGTGGCAAGCGGGATGGGGAAAGAAATCAAATGTTACAAACGGTCGCTTACTTCATCATACACCCGGCTGCGGTGCTTAATGGCAAATACAATAACCTCGCTGCCGCGAATGTTGTACACCACGCGCCAGTCGCCGACCCGCAGCTTCCAGTATCCGGCCAGGGTGCCGCGCAACGGCTTACCGTACAGCGCCGGTTCGGTTGTCAAACGGGTATCAATGGCACTGCGTATCCGTTCGCGGATAGCCTTGGCAATGGTGGCGGCATCATCTTTGACAGCCGGATGAAAGATAATGGTAAAACTCATCAGCCGAAAACCTGGTCGGACGTCAGGGCGGCAGCACGATCAAACCCGGCGGCACGTTTGTCGGCAACCTGTGCCAAGGCGATGTCTTCACGCAGTTCTAATGATTCCAGCAGTAGATCGTGGGCCACTGATGACAATGAAACGCCGTTGCGGGCGGCGATTTCGGTAATCGCGCCATATAAGGGTTTTTCACAGACAACATTGATGCGTGGATTGGTTGCAGGCATGGCAGACTCCTTTATTTTCATGAAGTGTAACAGAAGTGCATCACTTTTGGCAAGAAGAACTCATGGTATCAAGGACTACTTTTGAGCGCGCGCCCATTTTACCGCCTCCATCACCGTTGACTCGGGCGTTTTGTTGCGCTGAACAGAAGCGGATGCCGTCCGGGTTATCGTTTCAAGAGATGGCGGCGTATAAAGATTCATGCGCACCAAACGGGAAATGAGCTTTTTAATCTCGGTGGGCTGATAGTTTGACAGTGCGCCCAGAAGTTGTTTTTCGTTCAGTTGAATTGTTGTGGTTGTCATGTGAAAGCTCCTCACTTTTGATGAAATTACGGTAGCACAGAAGATGAATGATGACAAGATTGAAGCTAACGCAGCACCGGAGGAAGCGGAGATGAAACATATAATCCTTACAACCATGCTTGTCGCACTGCTGCTTCCGACTGCTGCCATGTCAGCAGTCATGAGCAGTCCCAGTTACCGCATCAACGGAGCCGGTATCGTCAGCGGTGGCGGATCATCAACCGATGCAGCGGGTAACAGCAAATCCGGCATCGCCATCGGACAGATGGTGTTTCTGCCGCCCGAAGGCGTCAGCAGCCCCTCCTACAAAACCCAGGCTGCCGTTATCGCCAGCCCGGAAGCGGGCGGTATTCACAGTGGCGATGTCAACAACGACGGCAGAGTGGATATCGTTGATGCCCTGCTGGCATTGAAGGCGGGAGTCGGTCTGGTGGCGCTCACAACCCAGGAAAAAGTACGTGCTGATGTCGGACCGCTGGTAAGAAATGTGCCGGTCGGTGATGGCATCATTGATATTGAAGATTCAATGCTGATCCTGCGTAAAGCGGTTGGTTTGTGGTGGTAGGTGCAGGAATACTTTTCAGGAGGAATATCATGAAGATAAAAACTTTTCTACTTATGGCGAGCGCCGTAGTGTCACTTTCAGCATGTGGTGATGGCAGCGACGGCACCATTGCACCGGCAGTTGATCCAAACACCCGGATATTGGCACCGGGCAGCTATAAACTGGCTTTCTCAGCCATCAGTACCGCGCGATTGGAAGCTCCCATCAGCGGCATTGATATAGCGGTGAAATTTCCGGCAGGGATTTCGGTCAGCACCATTACCGGCGCTTCGGGTGAAATAACCGCTGCGTCAATCACGTCAGGAAACGCAGTCCAGTGGTCACCATTCGGCAGTTATTCAACATCAACCCGCAAAGCATATCTCAACATGATCACTGCCCAGTCTTCCTATCGCGGCGGGCAGTATCTCAACCTGCTCTTCACCGTCGGGGCAGGAACGGCGATTACGCCAAATGATATATTCGCCATGAATACCGGCTATGCGCCATACAAGGTCGTCGGATTTGATACAGTCAATAATAGCAGCGTACCCATGACCGGCAAGGTTAAAACGACGCTGGAGGTTGTGAGGTAGGGAAGTGGTCTATTTCATGATGGAATCTGCATAAAACAAGATCAGGACGAGAGTTTCGCAAATACCGTATCCATACAAAGGGTACGGTATTTTTTTCTTCGGAGCCTCTGGAGTCAGACACAGCCAGGTGGGGTGGCTATAAACTACGAAAAGAATGACGGGTTGAAAAGTGAAAATAAGCGGTTGAAGGCGCGTTTGAGGTAGATATTTGTAGACCTGTCGG
>JBMOEI010000011.1:0-112856 GCA_049318985.1 Desulfuromonadaceae bacterium | reverse complement strand
ACTGTATCTGCCTATTCTTGTATGCTTTTAGCAACACCTTATCCGACCGGCTTGACTTAACTGTGTGGGGCTTTTCTTTTTGATGTATATTCCGAGTATCGGAGTTGTTAATCGTTGAAATCAAAACTGTCAACTATCATCTGAAAGAAATATTCAAAAGCAGCGAATTACGTGAGGATTCAGTTATTCGAAAAATTTGAATAACTGCGGTGGACGGTAAAAAGTATCTTTCGGCTCATTCAGGTTCACTTGAGGTAGCGCACCACGGCATTATTATGATCAGCAAGATTCTTGGAAAACTGGTGGGTGCCATCCTGGCGTGCGACAAAATAGAGGTAATCTGATTTTGCCGGGTTTATCGCTGCAGTAACGGCGTCTATGCCCGGATTGCCAATCGGGCCGGGAGGCAGCCCTTTATTGAGGTAGGTATTATATGGGGAGTTGCGCTGAATATCCTCTTTACTGACTTTCCCGGAGAAGGCCCGAACGCCGTAAACCGCCGTCGGATCACTCTGTAGCGGCATACCAATCCGCAAACGATTATGGAATACCGATGAAATAAGCGGTTTTTCATCGGCAGAAACAGCCTCCTTTTCTATCATTGATGCCAACGTGACAATGTCATGCCGTGAAAACCGACTTCCATTCTGTATGGTTGCATACTCCTTGTTGAAATGCCCTACCATCTGCTCAAGCAGTTGTTCAACTCCACTGCCACGAGAGAGATTATAGGTGGCCGGGTACAGATACCCTTCCACAGTAACTTCATTCAGGCCAAGACGTGCCAACAAAGCTTTGTCACGACATTTTTCAAGAAACGCCTCCTTTTTGAAATACCCCTTCTGTTCGAGTAGCTCAGCAGCCTGGTAGATGGAATACCCCTCGGGCAGGGTAAATTTTCGATAATCTACGTCGCCTGAAACAATTTTTTTCAGTATAACATCAGGTGTCATACCATCATTGAAGCGGTAATCCCCTGCTTTAAGTTGGTAAGCTTCTCCCCGCAGTCTGGTCATAAGAATGAAATGCCACGAACTGCGGATAACTCCACCAGCTTTAAGATCTGAGGCAAGCTTACGAATGCCGCTGCCTGGAGGAAATGAAACATCGCAGATTACGGTTCCATCACCGGGGGAGCTAAAAAGACAGAAAGAATACCAGAGGATACTTGAAATAAGAAACAGGCGGGCAGCATTCACGCAGATGATTGTCGGGGAGAAAGTGGTAATAGACATGGCGGCATTATGGTAACTTTTTGGCGAGTAGTCAATATGTGCTGAGCCAGAAAATTATTCCCCTTTAGTTCCGCCTGTTTTAATTGGATTTTCTCTGTGCCACCTGCGGTTAAAGTGATCTATTCGAGTTACAGTTCCAACGTATAGCCAACCATCGCCACCTGAAACTCCTTCGGCAACTCCCGTGACAGACTCACAGAGGCGGCGAAACCGGTACAGTGAGCGGCGGCCAGTTTCTTGAGCCCGATTGCCCGGAGTGCTGTAATCGTCTTTGTGAGCTGTTCCTGACCACAGAAACCGAGATGTGTGCCACCGACGACGGCAAAAAGGTCTCGCCTGCCGGTCATAGTGGCAACATGCTCTACCGTATTAACCAACCCGGCATGACAACATCCCAAAATGAGAACGAGACCTTTTTCCGATTCCAATACAAGCGATTGGTCATCAGGGGTGACATCACGTTCCTGCCCGCTGCAGTCACAATACAATCCCTCATCGCCTGTCTCGAAACCGGTCACACGAGGCACCTCTCCGGTCAGAAAAATCCCCGGCGCTATGCTGCGGAATTCATTCGAAAGATTAAAGGTGGCCCCTGCCTTCTCCAACGCCTCACGGCTTGCCGGAATTGCAATAGGATAACATTCCCCGGTATCTTTGACCCGGTAGCGAGAACTAAATATTGATGGATGCCCCAAAACCTGCTTGGCTCCACTCTGCTCCAGCAACGGCATCAGCCCACCGGCATGATCATAGTGGCCATGCGAGATAGCAACCTGTTTCACCAGAGAGAGATCTTTGTTCATGCGCCTGGCATTGTGCAGCAGGGTCAGCCCCTGACCGGTATCAAACAGCAGCGGGTCACCCTCAGACGGCTCAATCAGGGCGGAAAAGCCATGCTCCCCGAGCGTCCCTGAAAGGGGGCCGACTGAGTTTTCACAGAGGATAGTGATGCGACCTTTCATTTGCAGCAGGCGCTTTTCGGGAAACGCGGCACACCCATCTTCTGCAGGATGTTGAACATCGGGCAAAACTGGGTGAACCCGGACTGGAACAGATTCAAGCCGACAAAGCCGGTGAACCAGAGCCAGTTGGGCGAATGAAAATGCGCCAGTGCAAGCGAGATCATGATAAATGATCCCGCAACGATACGAACAATACGCTCAATATAAAATCCTTCCTTCATGGTGTAACTCCTTAACAATTAAATTACCTGATTCGTTCTAATTCGCCTCAAGTCCCTTCTCCCTGAGGACCAACAGGGCCTAAAGGAGAAGGTGGCCGACAGGTCGGATGAGGGGAAAATTGTGCGGCATAACCCAACATTCCCCCCTCACCCTAACCCTCTCCCTCAGGGAGAGGGGACTGTTTGGGCTCCAGGCGGCGTATTAGAACTAATCAAGTTTTTTGATGTCTTTACTGATGTCCTGCTTCCTGCCCCGGTCCCCGAGGTCACATGCGTCGGAGATTCAGGTGTTCACTCCGAAGCGTGGCAGAATATATTTCTGCAGAACGACCCAAAACACCAGGATTCCAATCATTACCATTATATCTTTCATATTTTTCCCCTTTCTCAATCTATTTTCTTCCCAGCATCTCCGCAACCTTCCCGGCTACTTCTCCGGTTAGAACCGGGCAGACGCCTTTGTGGTTCTGACGAATGATCTTGCAGCAGGTTACCCCGTATTTTTCCTTGAACCAGGTGTGCAACTCTTTAGTCAGGTGGTTAGTTTCCTTTTTATCCGCCATGATGAGGCCGAGTGCGACAGTTCCGCCTGAAACCGCTCCGCAGATACACCCTGAACTGGAACCTCCGCCAAAACCGGAAACCGAACCTACTATGGATTCCGGCAGGTGTGTGGCAAAATGCCTGCGTACCGTCTCCATCACCGCTTCCGCACAATTGTAATCACCGGAGCGGTACAACTGCTCCGCTTCCGCCTGACATTGGCTGTTCAAATCAAGTTCCTCCTGAGACAGTATTTTCTTTTTGTTCCAGAACATTATATTTCCTCTCCGTTATCAACGATATGATGTCGTTCTTTCCAACTCTGCACCAGATAGTAGAGTATCGGTATCGTCACCCGGGACAAGGTAGTAGAGGCGATCTCGCCGCACATCATGGCGATGGCCAGACCCTGAAAGATCGGATCGAAGACGATCACAAAACTTCCGGCAACAACAGCCGCTCCGGTCAGCAGCATGGGGCGGAACCTGACCGCACCGGCTTCAATTATCGCCTCATCAAGTGCCATCCCTTCATGACGTTTCATCTCGGCAAAGTCGATCAGGATAATTGAATTGCGCACGATGATGCCGGCCAGCGCGATAAAGCCGATCATCGATGTCGCGGTAAAAAAGGCTCCGAACGCGGCGTGCCCCGGCAGAATACCGATCAGGGTCAGCGGAATGGGCGCCATGATTACCAGCGGAGTGGTAAAATCCTTGAACCAGGCCACCACCAGGATATAGATCAGCACCATGACTGCGCCGAACGCGATCCCCAGATCACGGAAGACCTCAAAGGTGATATGCCACTCACCGTCCCACTTCATGCCGATATGTTCTTCGCTCCAGGGCTGACGGGAGGCGAGCACTTCGATCTTTTTCCCGTCCGGCGTCGGAATGTTATCAATTTCCTTCTGCATCTTCAGAATCGCATAGACCGGTGCTTCAATCTCTCCGGCCACGTCAGCAGTCACATAGACAACATTTTTCAAGTTCTTCCGGTAGAGCGTTTTTGCTTCGTTACTGCTGCCCACCTTGACCAATTGCGACAGCGGAATATTTCCCCCCGGGCCCGGCACCGTTATGGAGGAGAGTACCGACGCCGAGCTGCGCTGTCCTGCAGGAAGGCGAACGTTTATTGTGACAGGCTCTTTTTCCTTCGGCAGATGGAGAAGACCGGCCGTATCTCCATCAAGAGCGATGCGCAACGTTCTGGCAACATCGTCTACGGCTACTCCGGAGAGCGCCGCTTTTTCCTGGTCAACGGCAAACGTCAGCTTGGTTTGATCATCTTCACGGTACCAGTCGACATCAACCACACCGACCGTTTTGGTCAGGATCACTTTAACTTTTGCCGCAATGCCGGCCCGCGAAACATCATCCGGCCCATAAACCTCCGCGACCAGAGTCGCCAGCACCGGTGGACCGGGGGGGATTTCTGCAACTTTGACCCGGGCGCCATATTTGTCAGCAATTTCTTTAACCAGCGGCCTGATGCGCTTGGCAATCGCGTGGGACTGATCCTTGCGTTCATCCTTCGGGAGCAGGTTGACCTGAATATCGGCCAGACCGGCACCTTTACGCAGGTAATAATGCCGTACCAGGCCGTTGAAATTGAAGGGGGCACTCGTGCCGACATATATCTGAAAATCAGTTACTTCCGGTACCGTGCGGAGTGCATCACCCATTTCGCGGGTCATGCGGGCGGTCTGCTCCAGAGGTGTGCCGTCAGGGGCGTCGATGATCACCTGCAGTTCGTTCTTGTTGTCGAACGGCAGCATCTTGACCGTCACCGCCTTGAAGTAAACCAGAGAGCAGGAGAGCAGCAGCAGCACGACGACGGTGGACAAAAAGCCGTACCGGAGCTTTTTTTCATGGATCAGCCGCCCCATCCAGCGACGGTAAAAAGCCGTCATCTTTGAATCTTCCGGTTCTGCGTTGCTGCCGTGGTGCGATTCACCCTTCATGAAGCGGAAGGCAAAATACGGCGTGACAATGAAGGCTATCAGCATGGAGAAGAGCATCGCCATACTGGCGCCAACCGGTATCGGCCGCATATAGGGGCCCATCAGACCGCCGACAAACCCCATCGGCAGAATGGAAGCGATAACAGCAAAGGTGGCCAATACGGTCGGGTTGCCGATCTCGTCAACCGCCCTGATCGCGGCATCGAGCGGTTTCATGATCGTGGTAGTAAAGTAACGGTGGATGTTCTCGACGACCACGATGGCATCATCCACCAGAATGCCGATCGAGAAGATCAGGGCAAAAAGCGTGATACGGTTCAACGTATAGCCGATCAGATAGAAGATCAGTATGGTCAGTGCCAGTGTAACCGGAATGGCGATGGCCGCCACTGCGCCGGCGCGCCACCCCATGAACAGCCCGATCAGTATCGTAACCGAGATCGCCGCCAGAAACATATGGAAGAGCAGCTCGTTGTTCTTCTCCCGGGCGGTTTCACCATAGTTGCGGGTAACCGTTACCTGAACATCGGACGGGATAACTTTCCCCTTCAGTGACTCGACCTTTTTCACCAGATCCTCTGCAACCCAGGTTGCATTTGAACCTTTTCTTTTTGCGACGGCAATCGTTACCGCCGGGTAATCTGCTTTCCGCGAAAAATGTTTTTTGTCAGACGTGTCGGACTTGTCAGACCGGTCTGAAGGCCCCAAACCAAAAAACACATAATCCACCGGTTCGCTCAGCGCATCTTCCACCCGTGCCACATCAGAGAGATAGACCGGCTTGCCGCCATAAACACCGACCACCAGCCGTTTGACGGCTTCAGCACTGTTCAGGAAGCCGCCGGTTTCGACAAGCATCTCTCTGTTGCCGCTGGAAAAGCTGCCCGACGGCAGGGAAACATTACTTTTTTGCAGGGCTGCAGCCACCTGCAGCGGCGAGAGCGTGTACCCGGACAGCCTCGCGGCATCGAGTGTAACGCGAAGCTGACGGGAAAGCCCGCCGGTGACTGTTACTTCTGCGCTGTTTTCGCTCTTTTTCAGTTCATCCGCCACCTCACGCGCCACTGTCCGGAGTGTACCGTGATCATACCGCTCCGACCAGAGTGTCAGGGCCAGGATCGGCACATCGTCAATAGATTTCGGCACCACCAGCGGCTCTGCAGCACCGGGCGGGAGCAGTGTGCGGTTGCTCATTACCTTGTTGTAGAGCTTGACCAGCGACTCTTCCATCGGCTCTCCGACCAGGAAGCGGACCGTGATAATCCCCATGCCGGGACGGCTCATTGAATAGAGGTATTCGACCCCCTTGATCTCCCACAGTTTCGCCTCAAACGGCTTGACCACCCGTTCCTGAACTTCCTGAGGAGAGGAGCCGGGCAACGGGAGATAAATATCGACCATCGGCACGACAATTTGCGGTTCCTCTTCGCGCGGAGTCATTTTTACGGCAAAGAGGCCGAGAAGGAGCGAGGCACCGACAATCAGCGGCGTCAGCTTGGAATTTATAAATGCGCGGGCTATTTTTCCGGCAAAACCGAGTTTTTCCATGGTTTACTCTACCCGTGCCCCTTCAGCTACTTTCTCAACACCGGAGACAACAACGCGGTCACCATCCGACAGCCCTGAAAGAATCTCAACCCGTTCACCAGTCTGCCTGCCTACCTTGACGATACGCATGCGGGCGATGTTGCCTTTATCGAGACTCCAGACAGAAGTTAAGGCGCCCCGTTCAACAACAGCTTTTTTCGGCACTGCCATGACATTAGCCACTGTGCCGGCACTGATCGTTCCACGCCCGAACATGCCGGACTTCAGACCCTTCTGATTCAAAGCAATCTTGGCGATAAACGTACGACTTGCCGAATCAGCCGTCGGAACGACCTCTGCTATCCGGGTAGCGAAAGAGCTTCCCACGGCATCAAGCGTTACCTGCACTGCCGTCCCCGGCTTGACTCTGCCTGCAGCATTTTCAGGAAGCGCCAGTTCCAGTTGATAACTGCCATCATCCTCAATAGTCATCAGCGGCTGACCCGGAAAAACAGTTGCTCCCAGATCTGCCTGTTTGCTTGCTATTACACCGGATATCGGTGCGATTATACGCGTGTAATCAGCCATTGAAGCGGCAGCCTTTGACCCCTCCTGGGCCTGCCTGAGCCGTGCCTCAGCTCTCGAAACCGTCTGGGCAGCCACTTCTTTTTCTGAAGACTTGACGTCGAATTCCTGACGACTGACCGCCTGTTCTTTAAAGAGATTGTCGTAGCGTTCAAAGGTCGCATCGGCGAGTTTTTTTCGCGACAGCGCCTCATCAACGCCGCGCCGTGCCTCATCAATTGCAGCAACTGCGGCAGCGGCAGTTGCCTGGTTCTCCCGGGCATCCAATTGTACCAGAAGCTGCCCTTTGCTCACCCGGTCACCTTCGCGGACTTTAAGCAGGTTGATGCTACCCGGTATGCGGGTCGAGACGATGGCACTGGTACGGGCTCGGACGGTCCCGACAACATCCAGCATTTCAGGGATAGCGCCGCTCTTGACCGTTTCAATGACAACACCGGTAACAACAGGTGCCGGTGCCTCTGCAGCTTTTTCAGCGGGATGATCCTTTGAACACCCGACGACAGCAAGTGTCGAAAGTATCAGGATTACTACCGGCAGTATTAAATTCCTCATTTCAGCATCTCCTTCACAAAAGTTCCCGTCACAGCATACACTCGTCCACCCGCAAGGGCCAGTCCTGCCTCGCTTTCAATCAAATTTGCCCGCGCCTGATTTAACGCCGTCTGGGCATCAAGCAGTTCAACCATTGTTGCCAGTGAATTTTCATAGCGCTTTGCGAGGAGCCTGACGGTCTCTTCGGCATCCGCTACCGAATGCCTGACTACCTCAAGTCGTTTATCCGCCTCAGTTCGGCGCAGATAACTTTCACGAAGTTGATATTTGACCTCTTTTTTCGTTGATTCTAGCAGTTCCCGCGCTGCTGACTCCCCGGAGAGTGCCCGTGTACGCTCGCTGTTGCGACGGAATCCATCAAAAATATTCCACTTCAGAGAAACTCCTGTCGTCCAGGCATCGTTATCTGAAGAAAAAGGGGCATCTTTGGCATTCAATTGATATGAAGCAAATGCTCCGACCGTCGGCAGGTACCCGGCTTTGGCAAGAGCGAGCGCCACGCCCGATTTTTCAAGATCGGTGTGAGACTGCCTGATTTCAACGCGATTCAGGAGTGCCTCGCTGATGACTTGATCGCTCATGGCCGGGAGCATAATACGGTCAGAAAATCCGGCTATCTCATACGTCGAGTCATCAGGCATCCCGATGAGCAAAGCAAGTTTCATCCGTGCAAGCGTCAGATTGTTATTCGCGGTAATCTGCTGCTGTTCAACTGTGGAGAGGTGTGTCCGGGACCGCAGCTCATCAGATTTGAGGCCAATCCCGTTCGCTGTTCTGACCGTAGCAAGCCGCATATTTTCCCGCGCATCGGCAACAGCTCTGTCAACGGCCATACGCTGGGCGTCTGACTTCTGAAGCTCAAGGTAGGTATAAAACACCTGAAAGGCGACACTCTGACGCACCGCTTCCCGTTCCAGTTCTGATTTATGTGCGTCCTTGATTGCCATTTCTTTCAGAGGAGAGAGGGATGGAACAAACAGAGCCTGCTGAATCGACACTGCCGTTTTAAAGTCATGTCTGGCGGAAGGATGATTGACGGAATCAGGATTGGCAAAATCAGCAGGGTTAAAACGGCTTTCATCGAGCTTCATGATAAACGCACTTGTCGGTGAATTAGAGGCGACGAACGCTTCCTCAAAGGAGATGGTCGGTAAATATCGGGAATGGGCAGTAACGATTCCCTGTTGAGCAGCATTTGAAGTGAAGTTAGCTGCCTTGATCTGATTATTGTTTTCAAGAGCCAGATTCAGTGCGTCCTTAAGTGACAGCTTTACCGTCTCAGCCTCGACAGTAACAGCCGATAACAGCAACAGCGCATATACAATCAGTAACCGGTACATATACCCCCCCTGTATTATATTGTTTATAATATATATAAAATTAAATATGTCAATATATATTATGGAGCATCGCAATAAGAATACCTGTCAATGCGGAAGAGTTAAATAGCGGAAGGCGAAGTTCGTAGTTATGTGTGAGGAACTAAATCAGGAGCAGCAATCACCGAAACGGACACCACTGATATTATGCTCCCGAAGCCATTCATTAATTATCCCCGAAGCACAGCCGACACCGGCATCAACTGTTATAGCCGTGACCGGGCAGTTGAGGGCGCAGGCCCCGCATTCCATGCAGGCATCGCGGTCAGAGGGCGTGACCTTTTTCCCGTAAGGAACAAACACCTGATGCGGACAGACTTCCAGGCATCTGCCGCAGCCGATACAGATTGACTCATCAAGTTTCAGCGTTACCACATTCTCCAGATACCGAAAATTTTTCATATCAGATACCGTCCGGCTGCCAGCAACATAATGCCGACAACCAGTGCCGCACCTATGGCCGGCAGACCCAGGTGCATCTCTTTCTTCACCCCGGAGCGGGAGGTATAGGTTGAGCAACCGGTGAAATTGAGGGTGTAAAAGGAACTTACTGCCGGCAGGAGCAGAAACAGGGCAGCGGTGACAGCACCATTCCATCCCGGGCCACCAGCCAGGAGGTAGAACAGTCCGCTCCAGAGCATTCCAACTATGGCTCCCTTGACGGCAAAGCTGCGACCCGGCAGCCAGGGGAGCAGCAACGGACCGAGCACAATACCGAAGAAGCTGGCACCAACAAAGGCGTAGAGCCCGAGGAGACCGGCAGTCATACTGCCCAACAGCCACATGGTCAGCAGCACCGTTATCCCTAAAATGGCGATCGTTTTCAATGACAGAACGAGCTCGACCGGAATCAGTACGAGGCGCTCGTAGAAGGTAAAGGTCAGCTGGCGCATCTCCGGCGTGGTAACCATACCATTATTAAGATATTCAGGCAGGTCGGCGGCCCGAATGGTCGCATAGCTCACCGAGAAACCGCAGCGTCTGGCAACCTCATGGGCAGCCACACCAGGCGCGCCAAGAATGGGCAGAATCAGGCGGCGATGGGTGACAACATCGGCGAGCCCGGTCGATTTGACCCTCCTGACCAGTTCGCCGGTACCGAAGGTTCCCTTGCCGGCTGCGCACCAGACGTTAATGCCATAGGTTTCCAATACGAGCAGCCAGACATTTCGCCCGAAAAGTGACTGGCGGACAGCATCGTAACTCATCTTATAATTAGCCGTTACCAGTACCGGATCAGATGATGCGGGATGACCGACGGCATAGATGCCGGGCGGGACAATATAATCCATGCGCCCAATCCCCCAGCGTGCTTTGCACGCCCCCAGATGATCGCCGCAACCAAGCCTCGATTCAATGCGCGCAACCTGACCTACGGGCGTATCCAGCCATGCAATGAAACCGGGAACATTCTCACTGATTATCCCGCCACCGACGGAAGTTGGCGGCCCTCAACAAGGAGGAGTATCGATGCCGCTTCCTGGTTCGGAGTTGCAGCTCGTCGGTTCCTTAGTTGCAGAGTAAGACGCCACCATGAGCTCCTTTTCTGTACGTTTCATACTTTTGATCAGATATTCTCTGACGGCGGCGGAACAACGGCTGTGATTTCCTTCGCAATACACCACCTGCAGGGGCGCACGACCTCTAAAATACCTGGCACCCTTCCCTTCTGCATGCTGTTGAAAGCGTCTGTTGATATCTGTTGTGATCCCGGCGTAGAGGGAATTATCCGAACAGCGAATCATATAGACAGACCATCTCAAAAGCGGATCTGTTGCAGGTGTGTCTGTCATATCATCAGGAACAGACAGGCTACGGCAGCACCACCAGCAGAACTCCACCCGCCAGGACCGTCAGGTTACAGACAGCCGAAACACCATGAAGCTTCGAGAACTCCTTCCGGAGCGGATGATCCTTGCTTGTCGCCTCAAAAGAGCCGATCTGCCGCTTCAACTCTGCAGCACGCGGTTCCACATAGAACGCCTGAAAAGATGTCACGGCAAGCATGACCACCAGCACAATCACCGGCAGTTTGGCATCAAGCCCGCGACCTGCCAGGCGACAGACCAGCGCAATCACGCCACAGGCAAGTCCCCAGCGAAAATAGGCAGGAAACAGGTTCCCGACGATACGGGCAGCAATATCGCGCCCCTCGGTTTTAAAGAGAATCGGCGTCAGCATCAGTGAAAAAATGGCGTTGCCACCAGCCCAGAGACTGACCGCCAATCGGTATAGCATATCCAGATAGTGCATAATATCTCTCCTTTGGTACTGTTTATCGGTTCCCGACCCGCAGCTGAAGAACCGTTTCATACGTCTCAATGCCCACATTTATATACAGATTACCGTCGGTAATAGTGATTGCCCAGTTTATGGAGCGGTCCAACTGAGATACCAGACAGTTGATAAATGCCTGATCAAAACTGATGACAATAAGATTCGCTATGTCTTCGAGCTTCGGGAGTTGCTGTTGCTCCCAGTTCGGCAGGGCTTTACCACTGGCAACAAGAATCACTCGAGCGGCATGACGACTGGCCTTGATAACACGTTCAGCGTCAGGAAGTCCAACTTCAATCCAGAGAAGCACACGACCGTCAGGCCCCTTTGCCCAGAGATCAGGCTCGTCACCGGCACTCACCCCTTTCGTAAAGAGCAGCTGTTCCTCGTAAAACAGTGCATATGCCAGCAACCGGGTCACCAGACGTTCTTCTGTTTCGGAAGGATGTCTGGCAACGGTCATCTGGAGCGCTTCATAAACGCCCCGGTCGATATCTGAAAGCTGGATATTTGCCCGGTATATTGTTGATGGCAACGCCATGATGTTTTTGATCCTTTACACTGTTTCATCTGTTTGAACCACGAATATAGATCATCAATATCCATATTGCATGAGAATTCCACTTCTCTGTCATGTTTGTCTACTTATTGGCATCTCGCCGCCGGGCAATATTTTTTTAAAAAAGTTTTGTGTTCTTTATTATAATACCATATTATAAAATCAAAACAGGTTGTATTTTCTACGATAAACTGTGCGTAAATAGTGATATCGGTACATTTCAGCACATGTTGACAGGAGCATTAATAGTCACATTTTTTTAAAGGGGGACACACTATGAAAACAGCGGTTGTTCGGTTAATTCAGCAGAGCCTTATTAATGAAGGATTTAAACCGGGTACCGTTGATGGCCGGTTAGGAGACAATTCCTACCTGGCAGTCAACGCAGCCTTGACAAAACGAAAGGCGGGACTGCCCGGCGAATGGACGGCATGGTCGAATCCCCGCAAAACAGTTGCCTATCTTCAACTGCTCTGAAAGGAGAGAAATATCGACGCAGGAACCGTTGATGGATTCTGGGGGCCGCAGACCGACTTTGCCGCCGACACCCTGACCCGGTTCATTGCGACCGGAGAAGTACCCAAACCGTGGCGGGACGAAACACCGCTCAACATCAATCCCAACGGGTGGCCACTCCAGAACGAAGCAGAACTCAACAAATATTATGGCAAAGTCGGAACGAATCAGGTTTCACTCGCCCTCCCCTACCCCCACCGTATAGCCTGGGATCTCAAAACCACGATACACTCCTACCAATGCAACGCCAAAGTTCATGACAGTGCCAAACGGGTTCTGCAACAGGTCTTTGACCACTACGGCCTCGAACGGATCAAGGAGTTGCGCCTCGATCGCTGGGGTGGCTGCCTCAACGTCCGCCAGATGCGCGGTGGCAGCCAATGGTCGATGCACTCCTGGGGAATTGCAATTGATTATGACCCGGAGGACAATCAGCTGAAATGGGGCCGTGATAAAGCGATCTTTGCCCGGCCGGAGTATGACGCCTGGTGGCGCTTCTGGGAAGAAGAGGGGTGGACGAGTCTCGGACGAAGCAAAAACTATGATTGGATGCATATGCAGGCAACCAAACTGTAAAGGATAGACATGAGCATCATGGTTCTTCCCGGACTTCAGGCCCTACGGATTAACTCATCTCCCACAAATTCGGCCAGTCACCCTTTTTCTTCCGCCTGCGCTGTTGATCATCAAACTCGATTCCGTCGGTACTCAGGCGGATATCGTCATTGACATGGCCGGTCTGGTAATAACTGTGTTCGGTCAGATCCTCCCCCTTGACTACCGGGGTACAGTCAATGATATTGATCTTGCTGTTCAACAGGGCAGGACGGGAAGCGCCATCACAGCCCAATCGCTCCGGATTGCCCTTGGTATAGTCGGAAACATACATGGCTTTGTCCTGTCGGTTGTAATAGACGGTTACGTTGCGGCAGAGTTCCGGCAGGCGTGCCAGTGGTTTGCCATCCTCAAAACAGTCTGCATCCACATCCGGTGCACACATGAAGATGTGCTCAAAGATACGTGGCATTGCCCGTCCCCCGGAGAAATCGGCAATGCGGGGCAGAGCATTCTGCAGGGCAAAGTTGCCCATGGAGTGGCAGAGCAGATGTATATCCTGACCGCAGGGATTGACACCCAGCTTGCATGCCTCCATTAAATAGTCGCGCAGTTTCAGGATGCCTCGCGCAAAGGCGCTTCCGGATGCTGCGCACTCGGTGCGGTCTGATTTATAGGAGACAAAGGGGATGGCCTGGCCGTCGGAGGGCCAACTGAACAGCACCACGGTTACATTCTGTGAACTGTCGCGCAGCGGAGTATAATTCAGGCGGGACTGCAGAGCCAGTGCCGAGCCGATGGCATCGTTCCAACTGACGTTGAAGCCGTGTATATAGATAAGTACATCGCTGGAACTCTTCATTATCTGCATGAGATCATTAAACATGGCCTTTGATCCAAGGACAACATTTTCCTGATGGATCTCCGCGATATCCTTACGCGGTATATTTTCCTGATATGCTGTAACTACAGCCTTTTTGGCCTGTGCAGACAGATATCCGGCCAGGGCGATGCCATTGCCGACGCCGTATTTTCCAGCCTGTTCAAGAAACTTTGTTACCTTGTTTGCATCTGCCTGAACCGTCAGTTTGCCGAAACGCAGATTTTCAGGGCCGTCATCGCTGAATCTGGTTCCGTAACCACTGGGGTTCCAGCGGTCTTTGCCTTCGTGGTTGCGATTGGTAGCGAAATACAGCGTATAGTCAGCCATGATGCACTCCTTTTACATTCAATTTTACTGTTTGCTTCCGGCTCTGCCGGATCAGATCTGTTTCTCTTCACCTGTTCCACTGTCCGGCCCGGCGGGCAGTGAACTGTTGCTCCATTCCGCAAGTTGTCCATCAGGATTTTTAATTTCCACCCGCGTGACAGCGTCAATTTCCGTTACCTCCCGGCCCGGTTTTACGATCAATTCGGAGACAAACTCGTCAGTTCCCTTCTGTCCGGGAATCGGAGTCAAATGCTCTTCGTTAAGCATCACCTGGGCGCGCGGAGATAAGTTCTCGCCCGAGATCCTGAATCCACCAGATGGCGCATCAGGCTTAACGGACCTGATCACCGGACCCGGCTTACGGGCGAATTTACCGGCCAGATATCCCAGAGAACTTGCACCCATAAGTTGGTTGAAGGTGTCGGGTATACTGGCCATCTCCGTGACCGAGCCGGGATCCTGGCAGAGCGTGGCAACAACAAACGTAAGTGCACCGAGAACCGTCCAGATAAAAAACTGCAGCCGTTCCGGCGCAAATATTCCACCGGTGGTGATAAAATCGGCCAGTGTGGGCTGAACCAGTCCAGCCCCCTTGTTACCCCGAAATTCAATGGCGCTGACGGACAGCGCGGTAGTAGCAGCGCTGATGCCCAGCAGCATCGGCAGTCCTTCCGGCACACTGGGTATCCCCAATTTCCACTGAACCAGGAATTGGGACGCTGCCAGGTACGAATAGGCCACTATAGCCGCCGCTGCCCAGATGATCATTTGGAGTTTGGATAGACTGTAGGTATTTGTCCGGGGGTCTATGAACAGATAAGCCAATGGGTGGTAGTTTGTTTCCTCCGGATAGGAGCGTGCCATATTCCGTATAAAGAGGATATATACCAAAGTTGATACTACCAGCAGCGTCACAATGGCGATAATTCTGGGAATTTTACGCTGGACTTTCGAGAGCGTCAACGGTTTTGGATCAGAGACCAGTTTATCGACTGATATGCTGATCTCTAACGGTCGGACAATCATCTTTTTATCAAGTTTGAAACCGTGAATCCGTATGGAGCGCCAGTCTTCGGTCAGGCACGGCAGATCGCATGTATCGTGTTGCTCCGGCAACCTACCCTTTGCACTGCTTTTGCAGGTATGTAAATTATCGAGAACGATGTCATTGATCCTGATGACCAGCTTCTCGGCATTCTCTCCATCCGCTGATTTATACGGGCTGAATTTGTCACCGATAATTTCGAAATTATAGCGGTTATTCTCCGGATAAATCACCTTTGGCATGATGGTAGTAATAACGGGTTTCTCCGTCGCGGCTATATGGATGCTCTTCGGACTGGAAGCGACCAGCTCACCATACTCGTTTACCAGTTCAGTCTTATAGCTCCCCCGCCGCATGGGACCAGGAACCTTTACATCCGCGACCCTTCGGCGCGTCTGCTCGGAAGCTAGAGGCAGGTCGGTAATCGTATTTTCGGACCTGAAGCGAAGAAACAGCTTCCTGCTTACGTCAATTTTATCGGAAAGCATGATCTTGACTATGGTATCCGGTCCCGGTCTCACCCACCGGGGAGACAGTTCAAACTCGTTCTCTGACGCGAGACATGTCTGGGAGAGCGTCAGGCCGAATGACAGCAGGAGCACGTGGATGAGTAATCGATGGACAGAGGTGAAGGTTAATGATGGTTTGCAGAATAACTGAGATGGTCCGATTTGACGCATGAGAATTTCCTCCTGCGGACTGTGTAGTCTCCATTTATAGATGGAAGTTTGGGTTGGGAAGTGAGATGTCACAAATTGCCAGATTGGACCAACATTGCACATATACAAATTTTATAAAGTTTATATTTAATGAAATATTACGATATAATAGAACATGATTTCAATATAATTTATCAAGCAGAGCAAAAATTCAGAGCATATAATCTTTACTGATACAGAATTGCTGACTCCCCCTCGGTATACACCTGGATCGATATTTTATCATGCTGCACGAGTACATCCTTGAACTTGAGGTTGTGGATATCGCTTTTCAGGAAAACGTGATCCATCAACTGCATCCGGTTGAGTGCCTTGGCGGCAATTTGTCGGGACTGCTCCAGCTGTTGAGTAAGGTTCATGTTGAGCTTTTCCTGAATTATCCCCCTGATGGTACCATGAAGAAACCAGTCGGCTGATTTCAGCAACATACTTTGAGTCTGCAGGTCAAAATCAACATCCTCTACGGAAAATACATTGGTTTGTGCGTTGAAAACCGGCCTGGCAGTCAGATACACGATCCCGTCCAGTGAGCCCTGTGTTTCCAGTTTGACGACGAGCTTGTCACCGTTGCCCGACAGGTCAAAGTCTTTGATAGTGACGCTTTTCCCGTCTGAATCGAATTGTTTGTTCAGGAGCAGCGGTGCAGCTATGGCACGCAGATCCTTGTAGAAAATATCGGCGTTCAGGGCTATTCGGAAGGTTTTGTCAAAGGTGTTGACCTGCTTGAGGTTCGGCAGCGGCCGTTTGACGGGAGCCGCAGGCTCAGGCCCGACCACTACTTCGGCAAAGGTATTAATACCGATACTCAATTTTACCCTGTTATTCTGAGCGCTCAGAGGAAAGAGCATAACGTCACGCGGCGTCAGTTTCAGCCAGGTTTTGTACGTCTTGTCCAGCAGAATCGGTGTCTGGGCGGTGTCCCATACCTTGGCAACCTGTGTCTTCAGCGGAAGCTGCTCATTAATCTTTTGTGCAACCATGTCGGACAAGGCCTTCTGCACCGGTTGGGTAATGCCGTCAACAATACTGCGGGGCTTGAACGACAGTGGACCGATACCGACATCTTCGGCAAGAAGATCACTTACCCCCAGATAAAAGATATCAGTCTGGAGGCGCCAGTCAGGTGTGACGCTGGCAGCAGCTCTGAACTTCAGCTTCATTGAAAGCGGCTGTGTTTCAAACATGCTGTAGCTTAATGACATGGTTACCGGCAGGGTTATATAGAGAAAATTATCGGCAGCGGTGATACCGATCGGCCCGTTTCGCACCACATCAGCTGACATACCTTTTGTCCTGGTCGAGCCTTTGTAAAGTTCTTTACGGACCGAGGTATTCAGTATTTTCGCAAGATCAGCTGTTGACATCTCAATCGGTATGTTGAGTGTTGATGTTTCTTTGTTAAGAGCAGCGCGAAAGGCTTCAACCTTCGGCTTCTCGGCTTTGAACGTCGTATCTTCAGCACATGCGGGTTTAAAGGGTACCGCGAGTAATGAGAGAACCGTCAGCAACAGGATACATCCATTAAAATCCATATTATTCCCCAATTCCTTTTATCAGTTATTTTTCCGCATCATCCAAATAAACAGTGCCAGCGCCATCAGGGACGTGCTACCGGCAGCAGCAAAACCGGGCGGGTAGCCGATCCTCTCCAGAGTAATTCCCATGACGGTTGAGCCGATCATCATACCGAGATAAATAGAGCTGTTATACATCCCCATAGCCAAACCTCTCTGCATGGCAGGAGTCCGCTCTGCAATCAAGGCTCCGATAGCGGTGAACGTCAGGGCCATGCCAACCCCCATGACGACTGCACAGGTTATCAGGTGTGAGAACAGAACTGCCTGTCCCAGTGCCATCAGTGCCATAGCCAGACAAATCAGACCGCTAGCCACGAGCCATCTCCGATCGAAGCGATCAGCAAGAAAACCGATCGGTACTCTGCCGACAACATTCGTGACCGCCTGGGCAGCAAAGAACAGGCCGACCTGGGCGGAATCAAAGCCGTGCTGAGATGCGTACAAAGGCAGAAATGTCAGGAACACGCCAAAACCGATGCAACTTGCGACCGTCGCAAGCAGACAGGCGAGCAGGCTGCGGATGCGCAGCAGGGAGAAGCTGTTTGCCAGAGTGAGCGACAGAGCCGTCGTATGTCGCGGCGGCCCTTTCGGCAGCAACAGGAGCGCCAACAGGGTAACCGCTGTCAGCAACACTCCGGATATGAAAAACACCTGGCGTAGTCCCACTACCGTGGCAAGGTAGCCTCCCAAAGCCGGCCCCACCGTCATGGCGATGTAAATTGCGGTCGTATACCATCCGTATGCCTGACCAAGCCGGTTGGACGGTATGACATCGGCTACCAGCGAAAGCATGGCAGGAGCAAAAGCGGCCATACCAATGCCAAAAAGGATATAGGCTGCAACCATCTGTCCCGGTTGGGTACAGAGAGTAACCAGAAGCGAGGAGACGGCGGTTGCGGCAACGCCTGCTATAATCGGCACCTTACGTCCGGTGCGGTCAGCCAGTAGTCCGGCGGGCATGGACAGCAGAGCAACCGTCAGCATGAAAGCGCCGTTGATAGTGCCCACCTGAACCGGTCCGGCACCGAGTGTGGCTGCAAATAACGGCATAACCGGGATGCGCAGGTACGAACTGAAAAAAACAGCAAATGCGATCAGGCAGACCAGTAGAAATGGATTGAAGTCATGAGTGTTCTTAGTCAATTACTTTCATTGAGCGTGTGCTCCGCCGCCACGCGTTCCCCTGGAGGATATCAGTCATTTTCATTAACTATTAGTGGCCTTATCACGTATATTCTGGTGTACATTTTTGCAAATTGCTATTTTCTATAACATTTTTTTATTGGTGCGTTTTGTGCATAAATTACAGTACAAACATGGGGGCTTAAAAACAACTTGCCGGTATAAATTCGAGGATTCATGAATTCCGTGGTATCAAAAGGCGTCATAGCAAACTGTAAACGAACCGGCACCAGGTTCGACTGTGCACATGACTGCCGCTTGTTTCATGACGGGACCTTATACCAATGTCGCATGAAAAACATTTCCATTTCCGGAGCGCTCATCTGCGGGGACAATTTTCCCCCTTCAACCATTAAGATCGGAGATACGTGTCACCTCTCGCTACACAGTGACCTGCCATCGGATAACGGAGGAGGGTACACGAGCAAAGTAACCCGCTTCGATATTTCCCACATCGGGGTTCATTTCCTCAGCATAGCTATCTGAATCACCCGACTGACGGCGGCAAAATCATCATCACCAAGATCCTCAGCCAGAGCTTTCTTGTAGAGTTCATTGATGGTCGCCGTGGCAAAGAGCGGCTGACCGACCTCTTCCGCAAGGCGCAATGCAAGGCGTAAATCTTTTTGCATATGTTTCAGCGGAAAAGCGGCAGGGAAGTCGCCGTTGGCGGCGATCTGCGCCCCCTTCAAACGAAACATCGAATTGGCGACGGCACCGGAATCGAGGATTTCAAGCAATTGGGCGACATCGAGGCCACACCCTGAGGCCAGAGCAACGCCTTCACACAACGCGGTCAGCATGCCGCACATAACCAGGTTGTTGGCCAGCTTCATGCGCGCCGCGTGCCCGGTCTCCCCAAGAAATAGAATTTTACTGCCCATCTTCTCCAGAGCAGGGAGCGTTCTGTCATATAACTGCTGATCCCCTGCCGCCATGATAGTCAAGGTGGCATTCTCAGCCGGTTTCCGGCTCCCGGCGACCGGAGCTTCAATAAACAGCGCCCCTTTTTCATGTGCCATCCGGGAGGATTCAAGCGACGTGTCCGCATCGACCGTTGACATATCCACGTACCCTTTGCCCGGGATCAATCCGGCAACAATTCCTGCGGCACCGTCCCGAACCGCTGCTACTGCGGCCGGAGTTGCCATCATTGCAATGACTATATCAGAGCCCTCTGTCACCGCGCGCGGCGATAGCGCCACCGTTGCTCCAAGCCTGACAAGAGGTGGATATTTTTCTGCCGTCCTGTTCCACACGGTAACCTGAAAACCCGCCTTGACCAGATTTACTGCCATAGCGCTGCCCATGATACCGAGTCCCACAAAGCCAATTTTCATCGACTGCCTCCGTTTTGTCTGACCGTCAGTGAATAAAATTCATGTAGATTTTGTTTTCTCTTTCAGGTTCCGCAACAGTTCCCCTGCCGTTTTCAACGAGCTTCATCAGCCACGCCATATTCTTTCCCAGTATCCGCATAATCTGCTTCCCTTCTTCGTCCTGAGTCACCTCTCCCGGTCGCGTACCATGGATTACATTCCAATAATTGGATGTCGGGATCAACATTTCTGAATAGTTGATAAAATTATTCAACTGGTCAAAGGTCGGCAGCCCGCCTGAACGACGTACTGCTACCACCGCAGCGCCAACCTTGTGCCTCAGCATCCCGTTATTGACGCCGGTAACATAAAATGCCCGATCCATAAAAGATTTCATCGTACCGGCCATGGCGGCATAATGAACGGGAGAACCGAAAATTATGCCGTCGGCATGCTTCATCTTCTGGATCCAGTCATTGACTTCATCACCCGGCTGAACGCACTGCTCGTTTTTGTTTTTCATGCATTGGCCACACGCGACGCAGCCTCGTATCGATTTATTGCCAACGTGAACAATTTCAGTGGCAATGCCATTATTTTCCAGTTCAGCAGCGACCATACTGATGGCATGCCAGGTATTGCCCTCCTTATTGGGGCTTCCGTTAAACGCCACAACTTTCATGTAATCCTCCTGTTTGTCGATTATTTACTGTCTATAGGGAACGTGACACAGTAACTATAATGTATGTCAGCGCTGACCAGAGTAGCAGGCTGAACGGGTGAGTCAGCGCGATTTTGATATCCTGCCACGATGGTGTACATGCTGCAGAACAGGCATAGACGATTGCCACGATCAGCCACTCCGGCAGCCAAATCGGCCGTATATCCCATAACGCCATCGAGTAATAGCCGAACACCAGCCATCCGAGCGGTGCCAGTGCTGTTGGTGCTGCTGACAGGAGTGTCGGAACAGACTTCACACTCCCGAGAATCCAGCCGTTTCCCGACCTTCTTGGCCAGACGCTCAATGATGACGGCCGCCCCCCGGTAAGGAGGGCGGCCACAAAATGAGACAACTCATGCATAACAGTGAAGGGAAAACAGTAAAGTATCGCAACATACCTTCCGGACGAAGATAAACGTCGGTGAATAGCTCCCATTACTACGGAGATAACCATGAAACCAATGATCAGGTTCGGACTATGAAGCGACTGGAAATAATTCACGCCTTCTTGACGAACTCCGATTTCAACTGCATTGCGCCAATACCATCAATTTTGCAGTCTATGTCGTGATCTCCCGAAACAATGCGGATATTCTTCACTCTGGTGCCAACCTTGACAACCAGTGACGACCCCTTCACCTTCAGATCTTTGATGACGGTGAGCGAATCACCATCCTTAAGTTCAGTACCAAAAGCATCACGGACAACCGTTGCGACTCCGGCACTCTCGTCCGGCATTTTTGACCATTCATGGGCACATTCAGGGCAGGCATACATCTCACCATCTTCGTATGTGTATTCTGAACTACATGCGGGACATTTTGGCAGAGCGCTCATGGCCATTCTACTTCCCTTCCAGCATATTCTTCATTGTTTCAGCGTCTCGCATGCCTACCTGAATCGTGCCGTCCGGCATCACCATGGTCGGTGTACCGGAGATGCCATTGGCGTTAGCAAATTTAACAATCTCATCAATGGCTTTTTTACTGGCGTCACTGGTCGGCTTCGCAATTTCTTTGCCTTCAAAAGCCTTGTCAAGCAGGTCGTGGTCTTTGGTTTCAATGACTGTTCTCGATTTGTCGTAGGCTGCCGGATGCATCGGGAGCGGGTACAGCATTATGTGGATCGCCACATCCGGGGCGATCTTCGCAAGTTTTTTCAGCTCGAGATGACCTTTCCGGCAATACGGACAGTCCGGGTCGGTAAATACATAAATCTTTTTGGAGCCCTTCGGATTACCCATAATCACGGCATTCTTCACAGGAATAGTAGCAACATCGACAGAGGCGGGTTCTTTGGGCTGAGTGGCATTTTGCTGATGAGCCGAGGCGGGCTGCAGCGTTGCGATGTCAACAACCATTCCTTGAATCAGGTGTTTTTTGCCGTAATCCATCAAGAGAATACCTTTTTGCCCATCCTTTTCCACGAGTAATTCAAAAAGCCCTTTGGATGGTGATTGTTTGACTGAAGTAACGGTGCCGCCAATTTTTTTAAGAATTTCGTTCGCATCTTTTTCGGTGAGTGTGTGGCAGGCGGTACAGACTCCGCCACACCCTTCTTTGGCCATGGCGTACGACGATGTGGCGAGAACGACGATGACAGCAGTTGCAATACATAATTCTTTAAACATGATAATTCCTTTCCGGTTTTTTTATTTGTCACTCTATGCCATATTCCTTGAGTTTGTAAAGCAGTGAACGATGACTGATTTCAAGAATTTTTGCCGCCTGGGTACGATTACCACCGGTTTTGTCAAGTGCCTTCCGGATTAATTCGCGTTCGATGGTGTCTTCGGCCTTTTTAATGGAAAGGTTTTCTGTGCCGGTTGATTCGAACAGACGAGGCTCATCCACCAGTCGGATTGAGGAGGGAAGACAGGCGGGAGTAATACGACCACCGTCACAGAGTATGCAGGCCCGCTCGATGGCATTTTCAAGTTCCCGTATATTACCGGGCCAGCGATGTGCCATCAGACTGCGCATTGTTTCCGGTTCAATATGTTCAACGCCACTTCCATAGCGGCTCAGAAAATGCTCTGCAAGCAGCGGTATATCTTCCACCCGTTCGCGTAGTGACGGCAACTGCAGGCAAAAAACATTCAAGCGAAAATAGAGATCTTCGCGAAAGCGGCCACTGCCGACATCAGCAGACAAATCACGCGACGTCGCAGATACAACTCTTACGTCAACTTTTTTGGAAGCCGCGCCCCCTACCCGCTTGATTTCACCCTCCTGAAGTACCCGCAACAATTTTACCTGCAACAACAGCGGCATCTCTCCGATCTCGTCAAGAAACAGTGTCCCGCCGTCTGCCTGTTCAAAAAGTCCCGCTTTATCGCTTGATGCGTCAGTAAATGCTCCTCTGACATGCCCGAACAGTTCACTTTCAAGAAGATTTTCCGGGATGGCACCACAATTAACGGCTACAAAAGAATGGCTGGACCGTCTGCCGTTCTGATGAAGAGCGCGGGCAACGAGCTCTTTTCCCGTACCGGACTCACCCAGGATCAAAATAGTCGTTTTTAAATCTGCAACCCGTTTAATCTGACCAAAGAGCTCCTGCATTCCGGCATTGCGGCTGAGAATACCACTATAGGAAAACTGGCCGGCGACAACATCGCGCAGCAGGCTGTTTTCAGATTTCAGACGTTCACGCTCCTCGGCTTTTTTCAGTACCATTATGATCTCATCTTTTTTAAACGGTTTTGAGATAAAGTCGTATGCTCCCGACTTCAAACACTCAATAGCCGTTTCCACAGAACCATAGGCAGACATCATAATAATCGGGGATGAGACACGCTGTTCAAGCGCCCCTGTCAAAAAGGTTTTACCGTCCATTTCTGGCATGCGAATGTCGCAAAGAATGTAATCATAGGCGTTTGTCGGGAGACGGGCTAATCCATCTGCACCGTTTTCCGCCTGGTCGACACGATAGCCCTGGCGGGTCAGCATGACCGATAACATATGGCGCATATTTTCTTCATCGTCGATTATCAGAATATGCGGACTGTTTCTCATGTACCTCCCCCCTTTTCCGCAGCCGCCAGAGGTAGTAGAACGGTGAAACAGCTCCCTGTACCAACGGTACTCGAAGCCGTAATCCGTCCGCCGAAGCCCTCAATAATCCGTGCAGATATAGCCAGACCGAGGCCGGTCCCCTTGCCGGGCGGTTTCGTTGTGTAAAACGGATCAAAAATATGTTTCATAGCGTCACCATGAATACCGGCACCACTGTCGATGACATCCAGACGGATATGAGACGTTTGTTGACCGGCTTTGATCGTTATGGTTCCACCAACCGGGGTGGCATCACGGCTGTTAAGGAGCAGATTGATAATAACCTGCTGCAGCTGGTGCTGGTCGCATCTGGCCGGTAAGAGTCCCTCCGCAATTTCTACCACGATATGCAGATGTTTGAAGGCACCCTGTTGGTTCATCAACTCCACGGATGATATCACAACTTCACGCATATCAGCATGCTCTCCGCAGTCAGTCCGTGGTCGGGAAAAGTCCAGCAACCCCCGCACAATCCGGTCAATGCGGGAGCAATCGCTACTAATACGCCGGGCATAATCCTGAATAGCTGGATTATCAGACTGTTCGCCGACGCATAGATCGGCATACCCCATGATTGACGCGAGCGGAGTACCGATTTCGTGAGCCATACCGGCTGCCAGCAGACCGATAGAAGCCAATTTTTCTGTACGGAGAGACTCCTCCCTGGCCTGGCGCAGCTCACTGTTTGCTTTTTCAAGAGCGGCCAACTGCTCGGTAACCTGGCGATTCTTGTTATCAAGCGCTGAGGCCATTTCGTTAAACGCGTGGGCAAGCCTGGCGAGCTCCACGCTTCCGGACACATTCAACCGCTGCCGATACTGACCACCGGTTATTTTTTCCGTTGCTGACAGCAGCCGGTTTATCGGGTTTACCACAATCCGTGACAGTACAAAAGAGCCAAGCCCGAGTAACAATATAAAGTCGAGTACGAAATAGAGCAGCAGTATCTGACGTGATCTGTTCAAGCGCGCTTTTTCGGGTGCCAGGGAGAGCAGCAGACCGGCCTTGCCGACAATTTCACCATCACGCGTTACCGATATGAGATAGGCCAGGCCGCTGCCGTCCGGAAGGATATAACTCCCGTCACTGGTTTTGGAAAGATCCTGAAACGGGGCGTAGGGATTACTCCCCTCACGGCCGGCGCTTAAAATAACTTTGCCCCCTTTGTCCAGCAGAGTCAAACGACTGAAGGCAGACTCTTCCGACAGCTTTTGAATATAGCGTGACGCCTGGGAATCAGGGGGGATAAATCCTTCCGGGTAGGTCGGAATTGAATCAGGTAGAAGGCTTACAAAAGCCTTGAGCAGAGTGCGGGCATGTTCCCCTTTTTGAGAATACAGGTCGCTGGCAGCAGTGTTAAATGCCAGCAGACTGAAGAGGAGCCAGGTCAATACCAGCAGTGATCCCAGAAAGGCCAGAATTGAAACGGTCAAACTGGGACGATAGCCGGTCATGAGCTACCCATGGCCAAAACCGCTCAAACCGAGATACCACCGGATGAGCGGTTTACCATAGAAAATATATAACAGTGCGCCAAACGCAAGGTACGGACCAAACGGAATTGCCAGCTTGCCATCTTTTTTCTGAAACAGCATAAGCGAAATTCCAATCAACGAACCGGCTAATGAACTGGCAAAGATGATAAACGGCACCGCTTTCCATCCCAGAAAAGCGCCCATCATGGCCAGAAGTTTGATATCTCCCCCCCCCATACCATCTTTGCCGGTCAGGCGATGGTACGTGTAGGCAACCAGAAGCAGAGTCCCACCACCAAGCAGAATGCCAAGCAGGGAATTCAGCCAGGAGTGACCTTTCAGAAAAAAAGAGCAGATAAAACCGATGACGATGCCGGACAACGATATTTCGTCCGGAATGATCTGGTGCTCAATATCGATAAAAGTGATGACCACCAGAGCAGAGCAGAACAGGAAGAGTACTGCAAAAGCGGGCGTCGGACCGAAACGGAGAAAAAGAAACAGGGTCAGGACACCATTGAGCAGTTCGACCAACGGGTATTGAAGTGAAATATGAGTTCCGCACCCCCGGCACTTCCCCCGTAATAAGAGATAGCTCACAACCGGGATATTGTCATACCAGCGAATCTGACAGGAACAGCGGGGACAATGCGAAGAGGGGTAAACAATTGACTCGTTTTTCGGCAAACGGCAGATGCAGACATTGAGAAATGAACCGACAACCATACCGATACTTAATGCAACTATTGAAAAGAGGATAGATGGGGACATCAGTCGATACTTTCGTCAACATCCAGGGTAATTTGAGACTTGAGATACATTTCGACTTCAGCAGCGGTTGAAAAGGCAAAACAGCCTTCGGCAATTCTGGCAGCCCGCTCAAGAGTACAGCGGCGGAGAATCTGCTTGACCCGAAGAAGTGAACCGGCCCCCATTGAAAGTTCATCAAAACCAAGCCCTAACAACACCGGCAGATAGAGAGGCTCACCGGCCATTTCACCGCAAAGACCCGCAGGAATTCCGGCGCCGTGTGCCGCCTGAACAATCCGGCGCAGCGACCTCAGTACCGCAGGATGAAGCGGCTGATACATATGCGCAAGTTGTTCATTGCTTCGATCAATTGCCAACGTGTATTGAATCAGGTCGTTCGTGCCGACACTGAAAAAATCCACTTCCCGCGCAAGCAGGTCGGCAAGGATAACTGCTGCCGGTATTTCAATCATAACCCCGACCTGGACGGCACTATCATAGGGAACACCGGAAGCGGTCAGCTCACGTTTCGCTTCTTCGAGCAGAGTTTTTGCCCTGCGCACCTCTGCCATTCCCGAAATCATCGGAAACATGATTCTGACAGGCCCGTCAAAGCTGACCCGCAAAATAGCCCGCAGCTGTTTTTTAAATTCTGCAGGCATACTCAAGGAGAGACGGATAGCGCGGACCCCAAGGGCCGGATTGGCTTCTGCGGTGTGGTCCACCCCTTCAAGAAGCTTGTCACCACCGGCATCCAGCGTCCGAATGGTCAGTAGATGCGGGGCAATAGCCATCTGTATCGAGCGATACATCAGTACCTGCTCTTCTTCATCCGGCATAAAAGGGCGATTCATAAAAAGCATTTCGGTACGATACAGACCAACGCCACTCCCGCCATGACTCAGCACAGAAGCACCTTCCTCCGGTATTTCGACGTTTCCGCGCAGATACATCTGGTGGCCGTCACGGGTAACCGCCGGAAGAGGAGCGAACTTCAGCAGATCATATTCAACATATTCATACCGTTGCTTGCGGTTCAGCGCCGCTTTGAACGTCTCCTGATCAGGGTCAACCGTGACAGTACCGGACAGCCCGTCAACAATAACGGCAACACCATCCGGTAATGCATCAGTTATCCCTTCAACCCCCATAACTGTGGGCAGATCAAGGGCACGCGCCAATATCGCCGTATGGGAAGTCCGGCCGCCAACTTCTGTTATGATGGCAAGCACATGAGTTCGATTGATCTGAAGCATGTCGGCGGGGGTTAAATCATGGGCGGCAATAATTATCAGGTCATTATTTTGCGGAAGCGGTTCGGCAATATCGCCGTTCATACTGCGTAATACCCGTTCAATCACGGTTTCAACATCACTGATACGTTCACGCAAATACGGATCATCAATACGTGCAAACGATTCGCGGTAGCGATGAAGGGTACGCCGCAATGAACCTTCAGCATTTATCAAACCGGATCTGATGATCTCGGAGGCTTCAGAAACCAGGCGTTCATCAGCAAGTATCATCAGGTGGGTTTCAATAAAAAAAAGATGATCTTCACCGTTTGTATCTGCAAGGCGGGACTTCAGACATTCAAGTTCGAGGCGGGTATCTTCGATCGCCTGTGCCAGACGGGCGATTTCATGGCACACGGCTTCGGAAGGGATCGGGTATTCGGTGACTACCGTTCGTTGACGATCAATAATTCGCAATCTTCCCATTGCAATCCCGGGCGAAGCCGCGATTCCTGAGAAAATCTGCATACTATTCCTCTCCAAACCCGTTGGTAATAAGGTCACCGATAGCCTGGAACGCATCAGCTTCATCTGCACCGGTAACGGTCAGACATACGGAAGAGCCTTTTGAGGCAGCAAGCATCATGATACCCATGATGCTTTTTCCGTTAACTTCAACATCCTCACGGGAAAGCTTGACGTCAGAACTGAAGCGGCTGGCAGTTTTTACAAAAAGCGCTGATGCGCGGGCATGCAATCCAAGTTTATTTATGATCGTAAATTCTTTTTGGAGCATAATGGCAGGTTCCTCGGGAGATATGATTACTTCAGAAATTCTCCGGCGACTATGATTCCTTCACGGCCGCTCCGTTGCAAATCAGCTGCAAGTTCGGCAACCGGCATCCGGTCACGGCGCGAACAAAATTCAATCAGCATCGGTAAATTTGCTCCGGTGACTACTTCTACCCGTCCTTCCTTCAAAAACGAGAGTGCCATATTTGACGGGGTACCGCCAAAGAGATCGGTCATAATAATCGCTCCGTCAGACTGCACCGTTTCAACTGCCGCAACAACACGGGCCATAATATCATCCGCCCGTTCATCGGGTGCAACTTCAACTGCCGTACAGACCTCAATGGGGCCGACAATCATCTCCGCCGACGCTTTAAGAGCAGACGCCAGTCCGGCGTGGGTAACAAGTACTAAGCCAATCATTTATGCCCCTTTTCAATATCCCTGTGAGTAATTCGAACCGATGGCCACAATTCATGAAGATGCATTCCGGTAGCCTCGGCTATGGCTACCGAACGATGACGACCACCGGTGCAACCGATAGAAATAGTTAAATACGATTTCCCTTCATGACGATGTGCCGGCAGCAGCATATCGAGAAGCGGAAAAAAGTAGTCCAGGAACTGTGCCGTAACAACTGTATCTAGAACATACTCACGAACTGCATCATCAAGACCGGAACCCTCTTTCAATTCCGGAACGAAAAAAGGATTCGGGAGAAAGCGGACATCCATGACAATACTTGATTCCAGAGGTACTCCGTATTTAAAGCCAAATGACTGAACTTCGACTATCATCTGATTTTCTTTTTCTTCGCCTCGTACGATCCTCAGGATGAATTCCTTAAGCTGATGCACTGTAAACTCGGAGGTATCGATTACTCTGGATGCAATCTGCCGCAGGCCGCTCAGACGATCTCTTTCGATGCGAATGCCTTCGGAAACCGAACAATGCTCATCAACGGGATGACGTCGACGCGTCTCAGAGAAGCGCCGCACCAGAATATCGTCCTGAGAATCAAAGAAAAATATTTCTAACGTGTGCCCGGCATCGGTGATTTTGTGAAAGACCGCATCATATCCCTTAAAGAATTCACGCCCCCGAATATCCACAACCAGCACGATGCCTTTGTAGCTCTCTCCCGATTTACCGATCAAATCGACAAAACGTTTGAACAGACGCACCGGAAGATTATCAATACAGTAATATCCCTCGTCTTCCAGGGCTCTGACTGCGGTAGATTTTCCGGAGCCTGACATACCGGTGATAACAATAATGCGCATGCCCTATTCCACCTCATCCCCGAGCGGTCTGGCATCAATACGCGCCAGAAGCCGTTCCTGAAAGTCGCGAGCAGAATGATACCCCATTCCTTTAAGGAGATGATTTCGAGCGGCAACTTCGATGATTGAGCCAAGATTTCTGCCGGGACGGACCGGAATCACGATGTGAGGTATTTCAATACCGAGAATAATCATCGTATGATCATCAACTCCCAGTCGATCATATTCATGTGATTCATCCCATTCCACCAGTTCAAGTTGCATATCGATTATTTTTTTGTCCCGGATTGCTGATACCCCGTAGAGATCTTTGATGTTTATGATCCCAAGGCCACGGATTTCCATCAGATACTGCAACGACTCCTCTGCCTGACCGATCAGCACAGCAGGCATCTTTTTCTTTATGAAGACCATATCGTCCGCAACCAGACGATGCCCACGGATCACGAGATCAAGGGCGCATTCACTTTTGCCGATGCCGCTTTTTCCGGAAAGAAGGACGCCGACACCCATGACATCTAATAAAACACCATGCAGATGGGTGGTCGGCAGCAGGCGTTCTTCAAGAAATTTAGTTATCAGTGAAATAAAAGTTGACGATTGATGAGGTGTAGCAAGCACCGGAATCGATCGTTTTTCTGCCAGTTCAAGCAGGATCTGCGGTGGCCGCAGACCCTTGGTGACGATGAAACAGGAGATTGGAAACGAGCACAACGCGGCAAGATTATCCGCCGCGACACGGTTGTCACTCTGCTGGAGATATGATATTTCCGTGTTACCGAGTACCTGTAACCGATCCGGATGCAGGTGCTCGGTGTAACCGGCCAGAGCCAGCCCCGGTTTTTGAATACGTGAGCTGGAAACACGGTGAGCGAGCCCCTGTCTGCCTGCCAGAAGAGACAAACCGAGGCCATACTCACTATCTTTCATCAGGTCTTGTATCGAAAGTGAAATACCGTCCATAATGGCTTCTGCCAGCTAGGCGCGTTGCGGCTCAATCAGGCCGTAATTACCGTCTTTACGACGGTACAGCACGTTGATTTCACTGCTGTCGGCGTCAGTAAACACGATAAAATCCTTGTGCAGCAGATCCATCTGCATGACTGCCTCTTCTACGGACATAGGTTTGGCTGTTTCGGTAGTCGTTTTGATCACGACCGTACCGGTACTCGCCTCAATACTCTCGGCTTCAAAAATTCTTTTTGAGAGCTGACGGCCATGTTCGTCACCATTCGGCTTGTGGGCCTTGATTTTTTCCTTGTAGCGCACCAACTGACGCTCAATTTTATCAATGACCGCATCGATGGATGCATACATGTCATGTGTTGCTTCAGAGGCTTTTGTGTTGACCCCCTTTGAATTAATAACTATTTCGACGATGTGGCGAATCTTTTTTTCAACAGAAAAATAAACCTGCACACTAATCGGGCTGTCAATATACTTTGCTACCCGCTCAAGTTTTTCCTCGGCATATGCCTTGAGGGCATCGCTTTGTTCCATGTGCCTGAATGTAATCGTTACCTGCATGAAATCCTCCTGTGTGATTGTTGCTGTGAAGTGGACGACCGCCGAACGGCAGTACGTCAAAAATGTTTTTTACGTTCAGAAGATGATCCCATGTTAAGCATTTCACGATATTTAGTGACTGTTCGCCTGGCAATATTGACCGTCTGCCCCCCCAGCAATTCAGCTATCTTCTGATCGGAATATGGTTTTTTGGGATTTTCCTTATCGATGATTTCCTTGATCCTGTTTTTGACACTCTCAGACGCGACAAAATCACCTTCGCTGGTCGAGAGACCGCTGTTAAAGAAATATTTCAGTTCCAGTAACCCCTGCGGCGTCTGCATGTATTTATTCGTGGTAACCCGGCTGATCGTTGATTCGTGCATGCCGATATCTTCGGCTATATCGCGCAGCACCAGAGGTCGGAGATATTCTATACCACGGTCAAAATATTCGCGCTGAAAGCGGATGATACTTTTGGCAACCTTATAGATGGTTCTCTGACGCTGCTGAATACTTTTGATAAGCCAGGCGGCAGCACGCGCCTTGTCGTTGATATAATGCTCCGCCTGAGAGTCAATCGCACTATTCCCGCGAGCATCTGCATACTGGGTACTGACTTTCAGGTTTGGCAACCCCTCCTCGTTGAGCATAACGACATAATCGTCACCAACTTTATGCACAAAAATATCCGGTGAGATATAATGCACATCGTCAGTGCTGAAAGACGACCCGGGGCGCGGGTCGAATCCGGAAATTATCTTTGAAGCCATTAAAACCTGATTTATATCAATCTTTAACGCGCGGACAATCTGTTTGTAGTTTCGTTTTTCCAGGTCGCCAAGGTGATTCAGCAGGATATTTTCAACAACGCTCCCCTTCATCCCGAGATTCCGGGCCTGAATAAGAAGGCATTCCCGCAGATCACGGGCGGCTACGCCGGGCGGATCAAATTCCTGAATGCAATCAAGGACATCCTGAACATCTTCTTCAGTGGCCGAACTGGCTGCAGCTATTTCCTGAAGAGACGCCCTGAGGTAGCCATAATCATCAACGTTGCCGATGATTACCTCACCGACGCGAACATCCATTTCGGAATACTGTCCCATATGAAGCTGCCACAACAGATGGTCGATGAGGGTCCCTTTTTTTGTCAGGAGGTTTTCAAATGACGGGCGCTCATCTTCACCGCCATACTGTTGTTCCCCGGAGCTGAAGTTATACCCGTCAAGGTAGCTGTCCCAGTCGCGGAGGGTCTCCTCACCGGTTTCGACCTCACGGAAATCAGCACTGTCCTGCTGCGGCTCAAACTCCTGCTCCGCCACTTCAAGCGCGTTCGGCTCCCTGATTTCTTCCATGTCAGCAGATTCTTCAAGCAGCGGATTTTCTTCAAGCTCCTGAACCACCAGATCCTGAAGTTCAAGACGAGTCAACTGAAGCAGCTTGATAGCCTGCTGCAACTGGGGAGTCATCACCAGTTGCTGGGACATTTTCAGTTGTTGGCGCATCTCCATAGCCATAAAACGTTTACCTCAAAGCCGAAAATCTTTCCCCAGATAAATCTCCTGAGCTTTCTTGCTCGCTGCAATCTCGTCAGGTGTTCCGTACTCAAGTACCACACCACTATTTAAAATATATGCTGAATCACAAACACCGAGGGTTTCACGGACGTTATGATCCGAAATCAAAACACCGATATTTTTATTTTTCAGAGATACGATCAACCCCTGGATATCAGCGACCGCTATCGGGTCAATCCCGGCAAACGGCTCATCCAGTAGAATGAATGAGGGGTTGGTGATCAGAGCCCGGGCAATCTCCACCCGACGTCGTTCACCGCCTGAAAGCGCATATCCCATGGATGAGGCGATGTGCGATATGGAAAATTCTTCCAGAAGCTGTTCCATTCTCTGACGTCGTGCGTTCTTATCCGGTTCAACCGTTTCAATGATGGCCAACAGATTGTCAGCAACGGTCAATTTACGAAAAACAGACGCCTCCTGCGGAAGATAGCTGATGCCACGACGTGCCCTCTGGTACATCGGGAGGGGGGTAATTTCTTCATCACCGAGAAAAACAGTGCCACTGTCAGGTTGCGCCAGACCGACAACCATGTAAAAGGTTGTTGTTTTACCGGCACCGTTCGGCCCCAGCAGGCCGATAACAGATCCTGACGTGATTGAAATATCAACACCGCCGACCACGCTGCGACTGCCGTAACGTTTCGTAAGAGCTTTGGTCCAGAGCCTGGAAGAGCTAAGGTTTTCCGGCATCTTTCTTCCTTGCAGCGGGATTTATGACCGCCTCGACGCGTGCTTTCGGATCACCATCGCTGGTAACATAACTTTTTTCGTCATCAACGTAATAGGTAATAATCTTTCCGCTGATACTGTCATCTCCCTGCACTACCCGTGGAGACCCGGTCATAACAATACGCCCGGTACTGCTTTCATACACCGCCTGATCAGAGAAACCGGTCCTGTTCTGCTGGACGATTCTGACAGTACCAAACGCCTCTATCTTCTCGACATCCCCCCCTTTGTCAGCATAACTGACAACGAGTTTATCGGAGAAAATTGTAACATCACCCTGTTTTGCAACTACTTTTCCGGTGAAAACCGCCCTGTTCGCAACATTGTCAGCATTCATTTCATTTGATTTCACCGTGATCGGCAGGCTGGATCTGCTTTTTGACGCAGCAGCAGGAGGCGCTGATGATGCCGAAACGGGAAACCAAACACAGAATAAAACAATACAGATATAAGCCAGTTTCATCGGGACACCTACTTCATGACAATTGAAGCGACTACTAAAGATTTAAAATTCGCTGTCTGACTTTTCACACCCAAATCCATACCGGTTGCAGTTAGCTGTATTCGTTGCTGGCGAAACTTCACCGGGGCTTTGGTGGTAAACTGATTCAGTGAACCGGTATAGGTAATTATTTCCGTATCAAAACGGGCATCTTCATCAGTCACAACATGAACATTTCCTTTAAGCAAAATGTCATTTTTCGTAATAAAATACTCCCCGCTGTCTGCAGTAACGGTAATTGCTCCCTGGGACGGTGTTTTCTGAAACTCCATCCGGATATCTTTTAAATAGGTAATATCGCCGGTTTTGTCATATTCAGCTCGCTCGGCAATCAGTTCCCAGACAAGAAGGCCATCTTGAATCTCGGAAAAGCGTGCTTTCTTCAGGGCAATATCAATGTTTTGGGGAAGCTGTTGAACAGCCGACGTAACCGGTTTTGATTCCTGGGATCCATCACGGATAACTACGGTCGCGATACCGATAATCGCCGCAGTCACAAGGAGTGCCAGTAAAGGCCTGATATACACGGGCGACACCATAATAGGGTGGGACTATACCATTGAGGAGCGGGACTGTCCAGCATAACGTGAACATTTTGAAGCTTTTGGCACACTGTTTGTATTAGAGTTCATAACGGGCCGCAATTTCATCCCAAAAACCGCGCCCTTTGAGGATCAGATCGCATACTTCACGCACAGCGCCCCGCCCGCCGGCAGAGGTTGTCACATAGTGGGCAACATTACGGGCTTCGAGCAGGCCATCGGCGGGAGCTGCAGCAAATATCACCCGGCGCATTACCGGAACGTCAATGACGTCATCGCCCATATAGGCGATCTGACTGTCGACAAATCCGGTTCTCCGCTTCACATCAAGGTAGCTCTCAAGTTTTTTCAGCGCCCCCTGATACACCAGTTCAATCCCGAGTTCCCGCGCTCTGATATCAACAACCGCCGACGTTCGACCGGTTATGATACCGACTGCGATACCGTGACGCTGCAGCATTTTAATACCGTGGCCATCTTTGACATTAAATTTTTTCGTTTCCAGGCCGTTGCCGTCATAGATAATGCCGCCATCGGTCATAACACCATCGACGTCGAGCAGCAGAAGGCGGATATCTGATAATGTATCTAGCATCAGGCGATACCGGACTTGAGAATATCATGCAGATGGATAATTCCGCAGGGTGACGATATCTGATCGTCTGCAAAAACGAATAATGAGGTGATAGCCCGCTGCTCCATAATCTGCAAGGCAGCGGCGGCAAGTTCCGATTGTTTGATGCGCAACGGTCCGCTCTTCATTATTTCCGAGGCACGCTGATTGAGAATATCGAACCCTTTTGCCAGCGCCCGGCGCAGGTCGCCATCGGTGATTACGCCTTTCAGCGCTCCGCCAGAATCACAGACACCGGTAACGCCGAGACCCTTAGCAGTAATCACGAACAGGGCATCCTTCATCAGGTCATCTTCCCGTACGAGTGGAATATCGTCACCGGCATGCATCAGGTCTTCAACCCTCAGAATCAGTTTTTTCCCCAGTGCCCCGCCGGGATGGAATATGGCAAAATCCTCTGCCTTAAAGCCGCGTTTTACCAGCAGCGCAACGGCCAGAGCATCACCCATTGCCAGAGTTGCCGTAGTAGACGCCGTGGGAGCAAGGCCGAGCGGGCATGCCTCCTCCGCAACCGATACGTCAAGAAAGACATCGCTCGAACGGGCCAGATTTGACGCCGCATTGCCGCTCATCGCGATAAGATGCGCTCCCAGTCGCTTGATTGACGGCAGGATTCTGAGAATTTCCTCCGTTTCGCCACTGTTGGAAATTGCGATAACGACGTCACCCTTCATGATCATGCCGAGATCGCCATGAATTCCTTCTGCCGGGTGAAGAAAAAAAGCGGGGGTGCCGGTTGATGCCATGGTTGAGGCGATTTTTTGTCCGACGAGTCCTGATTTACCCATACCGCTGACGATCACCCTGCCGGGACTCCCCACAATCACGTCAATAGCCCGCTCAAACGATTCGTCAATCCGATCAGCCATTGCAGCAAGCGCGTCCGCTTCAACCCGGATTACCCGGCGTGCCTCTTCGATAGCGGTCATTGTGCAGGCCTCTGTTTGACAACAGCGTCAAGTGCCTTAAGGGTGTTCAGTAACTGCGGAAGCTCACTGAGAGGAATCGAATTCGGCCCGTCGCAGAGCGCCTTGTCAGGGTCTTCATGCACCTCCATGAAGATGCCGTCAATTCCGGTAGCAACGGCTGCCCGCGATAAATACTCGACATATTCGCGCTGACCGCCCGAGCTGTCACCCTGGCCACCAGGGAGCTGCACACTGTGAGTGGCATCGAACACGACCGGATAGCCGGTAGCGCGCATGACCGGGAAACTGCGCATATCCACCACCAGATTGTTATAACCGAATGAAGCACCACGCTCGGTGAGAATGATGTTCTCATTGCCGCTGGCGACAATTTTTCCGGCAACATTCTTCATATCCCACGGAGCCAGAAACTGCCCTTTTTTTACGTTGATAATCCGGCCGCTCTGTGCCGCCGCAATCAACAGGTCGGTCTGACGGCAGAGAAACGCAGGAATCTGCAGAATATCGAGCACATCAGCCGCAGGAGCGATCTGCTCGATTGAATGAATATCCGAGATCACCTGAACCCCCAGCGACTCCTTGACCTTGCGGAGAATCGCAAGCCCCGCCTTTAAACCCGGTCCACGATAGGCGTTGATGGAAGTACGGTTGGCCTTGTCGTACGAAGCCTTAAAGATCAGCGGCATGGAGAGTCCGTTACAAATCGTCATCAGCCGTTCGGCATGGCGCATGGTTGCCGATTCATCCTCGATCACACAGGGACCGGCAATCAACACCAGCGGACGATTGTTGCCAATGGTAACATTTCCGGAAATAATTTCACGAGTCAGGGTCATCGTCAGCTCCTTGGTGTACTACGCAAAAAAAAGAGGAATATTTCTCAGTTCAATGAACCAGGTCAATTCTCTTCATCAATATTCAGTAACTCTTTTCTCAATCGCTCAAACATTCCAACCAAATCAGCGCCTTCAAGCAATTCAGAAAACTGTGTAAGCCATTCATCAATATATTTGAAATCCAACTTACCTTCCTGCCGTAACAAAACACCCTGTATATCAGAAATATCCTGGGGTCGCCCCGCCACCATCTTGTGGATTATCAAATCCTCTGCTGAACATATCGGGAATGTCACACCTGCTATCACAACCTCTTCAGATCGCTCCAGTACCGTTTCTTCATACCCCGGCAGACCGAATGAAATATCCAGATCAACCCCCTGCAGACTGGTAAGAGGGATAACCCGGTACTGCAATGCAAACTGCACATAATCGGGGATTCTCGGTGTAAACACTGAGGTCAATACGGCAAGGGCAGCCTCTTCTTTGCCAGGCTGGACAACAATGGTTGCATCAATATCTCTGGTAAATCTGGGTTCACTCCAGTGCTGTACTGCAATGCCACCAATGATAACATAGCGGATTTCGTGCGCAACAAGCGTATCGCGGAGCGCTGTCAAAGTATCGAGAAAGCTATGCATGCTCAGCCAGTTTGCGGAATACTTCACGTTGCACAAAAATGTGCCGGTAAGATCTCAGTGTAAAAGCCGCCGGTTTCGTAAGTGAACCACTCGCCTCAGCAAAAGATTCGAGCTCCAAAAACTGGCAAAGAGATTCCTCGACAGAAAGATGAGGAAGCCGATTACGTTTTTCGCGAAGCGTTAGTTTATTAAGCTGGGCAAAACCAGACAAGTGAAGTTTCAGACGTTCCGAAAGGTTTTTACTATCCACAATAGTGTTCCTTCAGTAGGGCATATGTTTTTGAAGCAGGCCAAGATCGTCCGATATTCCGGGCCAAACAAAAAAAGACACCCGCAAACAACTGCGGGTGCCTCACCAATACCATAAGCACTGTTCTATCTACAAGCCCAATTTCTCCTTCCGCCACAATGCATCGTGCCACTCTTTGAGAGCCGATTCTTTGAACTCAAGTTCATAGCTCATGCAGAGACACCCTGACGCTCCGCTCATTCTGGCGCTCTTTGACGAGCTGTACAAGAAACTGGTCATCGAGTTGTTCCATCATGGCTTCATATGCAGCGGCTGGCACCAGATAGGCGGTAGGGCGATTATGGTTGAGAATGGCAACCGGTGCACCGTGCGACCGGTTAATGATGTCGGAAGGATTTTTTTTAAGGTCACTGATACTGACTGTTGCTGTGGCATGAATAGTTTGCATGACGCACCCCCCCCAGATTTATTTAGGGCTAATTTTAGGTCATTATTCCAGTTGTCGCAACTTTTATAACGATACCACTTCCCGACTTCCACACGTCCCTCCCCTTATGTAAGGGGAGGACAGGAGGGGTTAGCTTTTGACTACGGCCCAATCTTAAGCCGATCCACATGCAAGCTGCCATTTTTTATCGTGAGCTTACCGCCAAGAACAGTGAACCCATTTCTCGTCGGACCATAATCAGCCAGATAGCCACCTTTCAGAGTAATATTCTTGCCCTGATCAAGTGTCCACGCTCCGGTAAACAGGCCATCTAAAGCAAAGATCGTTGTTGCTGCATTGCTGTATGCCGCTTGCAGCGTGTCATACCCGGTGACTGCTGTCAGATTGAGCTTACTTCTGGGTGCCAGAGTAAAAGTGGCAACTGCTGTCTTATCAGCGGTCATAGAGACAACACACTCTTTTTGAGTCGTTTCGCAGGCGTTAGTCCAGGCGCTGAAAGCAGTGGTTGAGCTTTCCGGGACGGCGGTCAGTGTGACGTCCCCGCTGAACTTTCCACTACAACCGTTACTTGATCCCTTGATGCAGGATATATCTGCAATCGGACTGCTATGGACAGAGCCGCCACCATTACCGGAAAGCGTAACATTGAGGGTGAAGAGCGCACTCTCCCAGATGCGGAGAGGCAGTATGATAGTTGCCGTTTGTGCTGTCGGATATGAATAGTCGGATACGGTGAAGGTCAGGTTTTTGTATCCTGCCATCGTGGGAGTGCCACTTAACGTGCCGGTGTAACTGTCAAAAGCCAATCCTGCCGGAAGAACTTCCGCCACAGTGAAATAGAGAGGATTCACACCACCTGAGGTTGCGAGCGCGGTCGCATACGGTATTCCGAGAACCGCTTGCGGCAGAACTATGGTGTTCAGGGTAAAAGGATTCGCAGCTAGTGTAAGCGAGTAGGCTTTATCAAATTTTATGCCGGTGCTGTCAGTCACTCGTACGATGATGTTTTACGTGCCTGATTCTCTCGGGGTTCCTGAAATGGCACCGATTGAATCAATATTCATACCGCTCGGCAGAGTTTCTCCGATAATCGCAAAACTGAGTGCCGGTTTGCCGCCGGTGGCGGTAATAGTTGCATTATAAGCAATTCCTTGCTGCCCGGATGCAAGAGACGCTTTTGTTATTTGCAGTGGCGGAAGCAGGTCTATCGTAAACGTCATTTCGCTATATGCTGTTGGCGTGCTATCTGTTACTCCTATTGCAAAGGTGTAGCTTCCCGTGCCGGTCGGTGTCCCGCTGATGATGCCGGTTGCTGAGTTAAGTGAAAGACCGGTCGGGAGGCTTCTGGAATCTTTGCTGAAGGTATACGGTGCTGTGCCACCGGCTACCATGACACGGTTGCTGTACGGAACTCCGGGAGAAGCCCAGGGAAGAGTGGTTGAGGTTATGTTCAGAGTGCCGACCGTCGGCAGAAGGATATCTCCCTGTACAGAGGTTGTTGCACCAACAGCCAGCCCGCTCTTGCTAACGGACTGATACCCGCTCTTACTGATGGTGAAGCCGTAGTTGGCGGCGGGGAGATTGCCGAAGGTGTAATTGCCATTTGAGTTGGTTGTAGTTGTTCCCGTTGTATTGAGGGTAACAGTTGCGCCGGGCACCGGCAAGCCTGTCGCCTGGTCAGTGACAACTCCATAAATCGTAGAGATTGCGGTACCGGAGAGCGGTATTTTATTAGTCGTGCCGTTTGCCGTTATATCAAGTGAGGCGCTCATTTCAACGTTATTGGCGGGTGAAAAGCCGAGCATAAGTGTGCAGCTTGCGCCTGCGGCAAGGGTGGGACTGAGTGATCCGCACGGGTTGCTGCCGCCGTTGGTAAGAGAAAATTCTGTGGCGTTTACTCCGGTGATTGCGATTGAGGCTATGCCCTGCACAGTGCTGCCGCGATTGCCTATTGTTAATTGACGTGCAGGTGGTTGTGTATCTGTATGCACTGTGCCGAACTTCGGCGAAGCAGAATAAATCAAAGAGTCAAAGAACCAAAACTGTCCAGAACGTACGGGCCATACATAGCCGTGGCTATTCTTCGTGATAGCGACCACGTCGCCGACACTCATATAGACGCTCCAGGCGACACTGGTACCGATTGTCTTGGTAGTCGCAGACCAATAGTACCCGTTTTCGACGCTGGAGAAGCCCTGCCCATTCAACCAAGTGGCGGAATTCACCTGTCCCTTGTTGGCGAGAGTTGCCAGCTCGTTACTAGTGGGTAACCGCCAGTCGTTATGCCCTAGATAACTGCTGCTGTTAAGGGTGTTAATATACTCAAGCGCCTGCTGCCAGGATTTGATTCCGCCAGCTGGGTTGGCATTACTGCTCCACATAAGCCCGGTCAGGTTGTCGGTGATACTCCGGTCAGCATTGGCAGCAAAACGGGGCGATGGCCAAGTTACGCCAACCTGCAACTCACCATCCTGCCCGGTGTCACTACAATCGATGGTGGCTCCACCCGTATTGTAACAGGTGGTTTGCCCTGTTTTTGGAAGGCTCAATGAACCAATAGATCCGGACTGTCCGGAACGCACGGGCCAAACGTAGATGCCGTAGGTCTCATAGTAGTAGCCCACGTTGCCATAGTTCAAGTTGATGACCCAGGGACCATTGGCACTTTTGGTAGTAGCAGACCAAAAGTAATCGTACTGGACGTTGGGGAAGGTAAAACCCTGCTCATACAGCCAGCCGATAAAACTAGACCGTCCATTATTGATGAGACTTGCCAGCTCGTTGATGTTGGGCAGTCGCCAGTCGTTATGCCCCAAATAGTTGCCGTTGTTGAGGGTTTTGATGTAATCCAGCGCCTCTTGCCAGTTTTTTGTTCCGGCAGCAGGGTTGGCATTTTTGCTCCAGATCAAGCCTGTCAATGTATCGGTCTGTGTCTGGTCGCCGTTATCGACAAAACGTGGAGTGGGCCATTGCAATCCGTTCTGAAACTCGCCATCCTGACCGCTGTTGGCACATTCAATTGGTGCGGTTGTCGCATCGTAACAAAGCGTCTGACCTGTCTGCAGTGCAGGCGCGACTGGCAAGGCAGTAAGAGGAGCAACACCAATTGAAGCGGAACAACTCATATTCCTGCCACCATCAATCCCACCACAACTCCAACTCCAAGGGCCAGCACCGCCTAAACTTGATGCCGTCCCCGCAGCACAAATATTGCTTACGGGTGCTTCCGTAAAGTAGCCGCCATTGCTGCTGCCGCAGACGCCGTTGGTCGGGTTAATGACAAAATGAGCGGTGATAGTTTGATCTGCAGTTACATTGCTCAAGGTCAGCGGATTCGTTGTCGAAGTCACAAATCCACCGGTGCCGGTCCAGTTGACAAAGTGATAGCCGATAGCCGGCTCTGCCGTTACCGCAGTGGCAGAGGCGCCATAATTCACCGTCTGACTGGCTATGCCCGTCAGGGTGCCGTTGCCATCAGCTTGAAAGCCGATTGCATACCTGTTGAGCGTCCATTTTGCGTAGAGAGTGGTGTCAGCAGTGATGGCAGTGGAAAAAGCGACGGGTGAAGTCAGAGCAACATCTGCATACCATCCGGCAAAGGTGTAGCCGGTTTTAGTCGGTGCTGTCGGCTCGCTTGCAGTGCTGTTATTGACAACATTCAGACCGGTAACTGTGCTGCCACCGTCACTGTTAAAACTGACGGTGCGCGTCAGCACTGTTGTCGAAAAACTGATCGTACTGCTCGACACCGGGTTGCCGGAGGGATCGGTCGATGTTACGGTGAAACTGTAGACAGTCTCCGGCGTCAGGTTGGTCAGCACTATCGAATGGCTGAACACCTTGGTAATATCCCCTGCAGTAAGCGTAAGCGCCTGACCGGTCGGGTTGTAATTCACCTGCGAGTCGGCTATTTCATCCGTTGTCCAGGTGATGGTGGCTTGAGTGCCGGTAATAAACGTGGCAGCCGGATTCTCGGTTATCACCGGCGCCGTTGTGTCTGGTTGTGATTGAGTTACGAAACCGGTTGCACCGGTCGCATTTATCATCGCATCGCTGAGGATATTTCCCATATTGAATGCCACGAATGTTGACGGCGTGCCTGCCTTCGCCTCGACTCTATGGCCGTCCGTATCAGTGCAGGAAACCCTGACATTGTAGGATGTGTTGGCTTTCAGATTAGTGATGGTGGCCTGGTGTTTGTTAACCTTCTCACCATCTGAATGACGATCCGTCAGTTCACTTCCTTCGCCATGCTCAACGACCGTATCGCATGGTTCATCCGTTTCCCAGTAAACCACCCCTTTGTCATCGTCTTTATGAATAATTTTCGGTGCTACCGTTACAACAGGGGCTTTGCCTTTATCGTGGTCATCGGTGGTGAAGGTGCCGATGGCACTGTACGTCGGACCATTACCGGCGGCGTCTTTTGAGGCGACACGGTAGTAATATTTCATTCCGGCCTGCAAACCTGTCAATGGTCGATTATGCCTGGTGTTTAACTCTGCCTTGGCGTCAGTTGTGCCGAGTGCTGAGGACAAGCCATATTCAATGACACTGTCCGCCTGTTCATCGGTCTCCCAGTAAATCAGTGCCATTTGATGGTTCACGTTTATTACCACCGGCTGCAAGGTAATGACTGGAGGCGGATTGGGAGCAGTTGATGGCTTCGTAGTAAAATCCTTTGTATCACTCAGGACAGGGTCGTTACCAAAGTCGTCCCTGGAAGACACCACATAGGAATACAAGGTGGATGCAGCCAACCCGGTTACAATTATGGAATGTGACGTTGTCTGGTCAGTATCGGCGAGTACGCCATGCAACGTGCCATCGTTCCATGAAACACCACTGGTGGCTGGCTTGTCAGTCTTCCAGATGATACTGACGCCGGTGTCTGTGGTGTTGACCGCCATGGGGCCTTCGACAATTCGTGGGGCGGGAGGAGGGAGGTCAGCCACTGTGCGGAAATCGATGACCGGCGTGGATGTTTCAACCGCGCTGACGGCACCGGTTACAGTGGTGTTGAGGTAATAGGTCGTTAACGGTATCAGACCTGTCAAGGTCACACGGTGACTGGTCGCCAGTGTAGTGTCTGAAATGGATTGGTTTGGTACATTTGCAAGACCATAGAAAACAGTTCCGGTAGATGGTTCTTTTGTGGTCCACTCCACAACTGCTGAATTGTGAGTAATGATGGTCAGCATCGGACCGGTCAGGATTACCGGTGTTTTGGGGGTCTCTGTCTGATTTGTGGAAAAGCTGATCATCTGTAGCTGGTTCTCTGACGTGCCGTTGCCGGTGGCATCGGTCGCGGTAACCTTGATGTAATAGGTGGTGTCAGCGGTCAATCCGGTTAGTGGCATGGAGTGATATGTAATAAATGCAGATTCGGCAACGACGGTGGTTGGCGGGCTGCTGGTGCCGTAGAGTACGCTGCCTTTTGCCGGTTCGTTGGTCTGCCATTCGATGGTGGCGGTGGTGTCTGTTCTTGATGATACTATCGGGCCGGAGAGGATGATTGGGGCAGCACTGTCGGGGAGGTTTAAGATTATGTTTTGGAGAATGTTTTGAGTGATATTTAAATTGTTGATTGGCGTTTGAGCGAAACCACTTCCGGCAGGTGGCAATACCGATATGCTATGAACACTAGGAAACAGCAGCATCTTGTAATTGCCAGAGGCATCGGACTTGATTGCTCCCGATGTATAACTCGTTTCGTAATACGTTGATGCGACAACAGAACTGTCCCTCCAGGTTTTAATATTCTCCCAGACAGTAATACCGGCAATCGGAACTCCATTGGCATCGGTTGTCCTGCCGCTCAAAGTAACAAATGGCAACGTGATGTTGTATTCAGTGTCGCTGCTTACGCTCACATTGACAGCCACAGGGTTTAGCATAAAGTGGTTGGGACCGCCAGGGATAGCCACACTGTAACCAGTTGAAAGACTGAATTTATAGACCCCGGCAGAAACCTTAAATGAGTATCTTCCGTCAATTCCGGTCGTCATCTGTCCAACTGTACCGCCGCTGACCTGATCAATCATCGTAACCTGTACATCTTTAACCGCTGTCCCATCCGGAAGTCGAAGCAGTCCGGAAACCGTAACTGCGGGGTTAAGAACAAGGTCTCTCACCGTATCTGCCGTTATGGAGAGATTGCTGTAAACCATTTGGGCAAGCGAACTCCCGGCAGGCGGTAGTGCCGTTATGTTGTGAGTATTCGGGAAGAGCAGTATCTTGTATTCGCCAAAGGCATTGGACTTGATTGCTCCCGATGTATAACTGGTCTCATAATACGTTGATGCCGCAATAGAACTATCTCTCCATACTTTAATATCCTCCCAGACAGTAACGTTGGCAACGGGGTCTTGACCATTGGTTGTAATGCCATTCAGAGTAACGAACGGTAAGGTGATATCGTACGTCGTATCGCCGGTTACGCTTAAATTGATTGCAGCAGGATTCAGGATAAAATGGTTCGGGCCACCCGGGATAGTCAGGTTGTAACCGGTAAAGAGACTGAATTTATAGATTCCGGGAGAGACCGGAAATGAATATCTTCCGTCATCTCCGGTGGTCATCTGACCAACTGTGCCGCCGTTAGCCTGATCAATTATCGACACCTGCACACCCTTAACCGGAGACCTGTCGGGAAGTTGAAGCATGCCGGAAACAGTCACAGCAGGATTAAGTAGCAGATTTTTAACCGTATCTGCCGTTATGGAGAGATTGCTGTACACCGTTTGGGCAAGGGCACTTCCCGCAGGAGGCAGTGCGGTGATGGTATGACTGCCCGGGAAGAGCAGGATTCTGTATTCGCCTGCTGCGCCGGACTTGATTGCTCCCGATGTATAACTGGTCTCATAATACGTTGATGCGGCAACAGAGCTGTCTCGCCATGTTTTGATATCCTCCCAGACAGTAACGCCAGCAACGGGGTCCTGGCCATTGGTTGTAATGCCGCTCAGGGTAACAAACGGCAACGTGATATCGTATGCAGTATTGGTTACACTTACATTAATAGCTGCAGGGTTGAGAACAAAGTGGTTCGGACCGCCGGGAATAGTCAAATTGTACCCGGTAAAGAGACTGAATTTATAGGTTCCGGGAGCGACAGGGAAAGAGTAAATTCCGTCAACTCCGGTGGTCATCTGACCAACGGTACTGCCGCTTGCCTGATCAAGTATTGTGACCTGAACACCGTTAACTGTATTACCGTCCGGGAGCCGCAGAACACCTGAGACAGTTACTGACGGAGTTACAAGCAGCACGTTCTGTGTCACATTCGCACCACTAACCGCCACCCCGTTCACCACTGAATTTGCCAGGCCACTCGCAACAGGCGGCGCAATCAGCAGATTATAGGTGCCATTATTGACTGTAATGGTATAGACACCACCGATATCGGTAGTGCTGGAGCCAACCACGCTCTGATCCGCCGAGTTGTAAGCCGTCACCCTGGTGTCAGCCAGTGGATTACTCCCCACTTTAATCGTGCCGGTAAGCGTCCAGGCAAACGCAGAACTGAGCGAGGCACACAGCATAATCAGCGATACCGCCAGAACAAGTCCCATCCGTGTCACATGTGATTTACTATTCATTTCAATTCCTCCCGATGGATGCATTCACCAATCCTGAAACAAAAACGCCGCTTCCCCGATAACAAACGGAAAAACGGCGTTGCCAGCTCATCAATGGCAATGAACAATTTGGTGCGCGGGATGTATTCAAGCAAATCAGCCATCATTCCCGTCACTACGTTTCATAAAATAAATTTTTACAAATTTTTCATTGACGTTGTTATAGGTTCACCGGGTAGAAGTCAAGAGATCTAATGTTAACCTGTACGTTCAGCCACCTGCAGGCTGCCATGTATCAATATCCTGGAGTCTCTCAATCCATTCATGAATGAAGAGATCAATATACTCCTGGCTGATTGCGCTTGAATGTGGCGTGATCAGGACGTCAGACTGCTCCCAGAGCGGTGAGGTGGCTGCCAGCGGCTCTTCGGCAAAGACGTCCAGTCCGGCACCGGCAATTTGTCCATTGTTGAGGGCGGTCAACAGGTCGTCCTCCCGGTAGCAGTTGCCGCGCCCCAAATTATACAGATGAGCTCCCGGCTTCATGGCAGTAAAGTGACGTGCGGTAAAAATGCCATCGGTTTCTGGCCCGCCTGGTAAAACCAGGACGACATGATCGGCAGAGGGGAGTTCCTCTTCCAGCATGTCAAAGGTGATCATTCTGTCAACGCCACTTGTGCAAGCGCCTTCCAAAATATGGCGTTTGACCCCCGTCACATAAGCCCCGAATGCATGCAGAAGCTCGGCCATCGACCGCCCCAGCGAGCCATATCCCACGATCAGCACTCTCTGGCGGAAGAGTGCTGCACAATCATTATAATAAAGGCGTCCCCATGTCCGGCTCTTCTGATCATCAAGCGACTTTCCCATGCGCCGGTTAAAATGAAGCATCATTGCGATGAGACTTTCACGCATGATACGACCATGAAAACTACCATAAAATGTCCTCACCTGACCGGCCGGATCTCCCGCAACCCAGTCATGTCCGGCGGCCGGGGTGAACAGCAACTTCAGTTTCAGGGCTCTTTCATACCACTCCTGCTTGAATACCCACACCAGAGCACATTCAGCTTCGGGAAGACTTTCCATAAAATCATCATTGCCCTCAGCAACAGTAATACGAACATCCGGGAGGATCTCACGAATATGATCGACATGACGGGGTTTGAGAGTGAAGGCATCGACACTGTTGTGAAGGTAGATAAGAAGGTTGTGAATTTTCATTGTGTACACCTCGCTTTCTATAGTATCAATTCATAAAAATGAAAGGTGGTGATATCATGGCAACCTGGAAATGTGAATGTGGTTTTTCCAAAGAGGGGCGCTGTAAACCTCAAAAGTGCGAAAAATGCGGCGAAAAAGGGAAGTTTGTTAAAGCTGAATAGCTCTGTTGTGCATGTTCAGTTTAAAAGGATATCCACTATTCGGATATCCTTTTTCATTTATATGGGTAGTTAGAAGTTTTTCTATCTCATCGCTTTGGTTTTAAATTAATGTGACAAAGAAAGCAGAGTTGGTCGCCGGTTTTAATAGTATGTGGCCCGGTTTTGTCAGGTCATGGCAGGATTGGCAGGTTATTTTGCCATTTTCTAGAATACAGCCGGCTTGTACGATTTCGCTGATGGGGGCATATTCACTAGACTTGGTAGACGGAGGAATAGGAGTGCAATATTGAATGGTTTCGGGTATAGAGGCATTCTATACCGGTACAGAGAATTATGGTTTTCCCCATTATGCCTCCATGGCATTCACGGCATCCTCCCACTGTAATGATGCCAGTAGAATATTTCCGGTGGTAGAGGTTGTTCCCGCATAAAGTAAGAGCAGCGCTGCATGTGAGAGCAATAAGGATAAGCAGCATGGTGTATTTTACATTCTTTGACATGTCAGTAGTCTCTTTTATTTAAGAGTACCAAAAGCTTTATGTCTGTCAAGGAGTGTAAATAGATTATAATCAGCTCGATACCCACCTGTTAATACAATATTCGCGGGCGGCGGAAGTGCTGGCACACTAAACAGGCGGGAGGTTGTTTATTCCCGGTCCAAGCTGCAGTAGCTGTACCAGTGGCAGAGTTCAGCGTTTTGAGCTGGAAGACCACGCCGGAAATGGATTGATTATGGTATGGCGAGAGGGACATTCAGAGAGTAGAAATAATACCCGTACTTCATAAAGTGGGGACAAAATAGACAGTCAGGCCAGAGTAAGCAGCAAAGGGGTTACAGCGATATGCCGTAACCCATTGTTTTTATTGGTTCCGAATCCGGAATCGAACAGAACTCACAATATATTGTTTTTAAACGATTTAAGTTATACCGTTTCAAGTAAGTGCCCCTAAAACAGCCCCCAAATGTTTTTGTGTACCGTTTTTAGCCACTGCCGAAACAGTCTCTAAAAGGCTACGATCAAGGGGGCTGTAAATGCCCACGGACGGTACTTCCTTTTAGAGCTGGTCAATATCACTGCCAGGGAAAGAGACGTGCTATACTGTTCGGTTCTTGGCAAAAGTCACCGGCATGACACCCTAAAGCACGTCGCCAAAGTTACCGGACCGTTCCCTGACAATGTGGTTATACCAAAAGTCTGATATGTTCTACAAGGTAAAAGTCCCTTTACGCCAACCCCGCCCGCAAATATGGTGCTGATCTTCCTTCCGCCTTCCGCCTTCCGCTGCCAGTACCGCCAATGGGTGACCGTCGACAATCATGATACTGTTCTTCAACTGGTGAGCCATTGTCACAAACTGTCCCTGGCACACATCCGGCTATACTGCTCTTTGTCAGTGGACATGGTGATCCCGTTTTGGGCAATTAATATGGAAACTGGTTCCACATTAAATGACTTTAGATTGTCATTTCTTCTGTGCGGAAATATGCAGTATCTGATATTAACACCGGCATACCAATTGAGTCTCCTATTGATGCCCCTATCTTAAATGCTAACCATAACACCGGCATCAATTATGATACTTTTAATGTCAATAATCCAGCCGAACGTGGAAGTGGAAGTCTTGGCGGGTCCGATTTACCTTTATTTTTGTTACGTTCTTTTTTTGATGACTCCGTGATAATCATCCGTAACGAAATATTATAAATTTGGCTTATTGATTCGGCAATTCAATCAAAGCCCCCCACTCAAGCCCTTGGCCAATCCCGGTCAGGGGCTTTTTAATTTTCTAATAAATATCTTGTTCATTAGAGAAATTTCCTGTACCGCTTTAACGCAATGTTCGGCAACAAGGCAAAGGCTCCGCCTTGGTTGGTGTCGGCTGTACTTCTCGGAGCTAATAATATATGGGGGGGAAACATGAGATTGAATGTAATGGTGGGATTGCTTTTGGCTGTGGCGATTGGAATAGCTGGGTGCGGCGGGGGTGGAAGTGACACTCCTTCCATACCTGCAGCGCCGGCATCTGACTTCACAGGAACATGGTCTGGCAGTTATAGCGGAACTACTTTCAGGTACATTGTCTCGCAGTCAGGAAATAATCTTGATATCACGAGGACTACACCGATCGCAACAGGCATAACGTACAGCGGCACAGGATCAGGTGACACAGCTGTGATTAATACATATGGCAATGGCACTTACATGGGATATACGACATGGTCAAAGACAAGCGGTACAACAATATCAGTCTATTTGAATAGCTGTATCCCCATTACAGGATTTAGTTGTGGTGCATCCAATGGAATAACGCTTAATCTTACAAAACAATAAGATATATGTTTTAGTCTGCACTCGACGTAGTTTAAACATAAGCAACTCCTCAAGTCCCCTTGGCATCCAGCCTTGGGGACTTTTTTTGCCCAAACCACACACTCAAAAGGAGATCACCATGATCTGGCTCATCATCCTCATCATCGCTGGCGCGCTACACATCAAACTCGGGGCATTATCGATACTGGTCACGGTATTGGCGGTGTCCCTGCAAAACATCCTGAATCGAATTCTTTATCATTCTGTTTTATCGCCTTACTCCTCATTGACGGCAGTGCAAGATGTGTACTTCTTGCACAGCTAGGCTGGAGGGTTCAATGCCCTCCAATATTCCCAGAGAATGGGTGCAATAACCTCTGAAACAATCAAAGTGCAAAATGGTTGTTAGCATGACGGGTTTTTTGCTCGAAGGAGTGAAGATTATGGCACGAGTCGGTTACGCACGGGTAAGCTCACGGGATCAGAACCTCGATTCACAAATCGATATGCTGACTGCCACAGGATGCGAGAAAATCTTCGAGGATAAAATCAGCGGCGTGAAGGAGTCACGTCCGGAATGGGATCGACTGCTGGAATTCCTTCGTCCCGGCGATACGGTCGTTGTTGCCGAGTTATCCCGCATAACCCGCTCACTGATGCATCTGCTGTCGCTGGTCAAGGAGTTCGAGAAGCGAGGGATTGAGATAGTATCTCTTCGGGAGCACATAGATTCTTCCACAGCCACCGGTCGAGCTTTCCTGTCAATCCTTGGTGCGATCAATCAAATGGAGCGGGAGTTGAAGTCGGAGCGTGCTGCTAAAGGCTCGGGGCAGAACCGGTGGCCGTCCAAGAACGGATGTCAGCAAACTGGAGAATGCTCGGGTGCTCTATGAGAATTCAGGTGCATCCTCGGCAATTGTCTGCGCCACTTTTGGAATCAGCCGGAGAACCTTTTTTAGTTATCTGGCCGAGTGCCGAAAGCGAGCGGTGAATCTTGTATCAGCACACTAACCGGCTTCTCAAGACAATTAAAGACTGATTTAATCCTTTTTGTTTTGACAGTAAATAATCTGTAGGAGTACAGTTGTACTTACAGAAAGAAAGTTAAGTTAAGGAGGATATGAAAATGAAAGCATTTAATAGAGTAAGCACTCTTGCACTGGCATTTGTAATATGTGTCACTTCATCTTCATTTGCGGCAACTTTGTCTACGAAGGTAAAAGATGGCATTGGTGGTTATCTGGCCGATGATAGTGGGAAGGCATTATATATATTCAAGAAAGACTCTGAAAACAAGAGTGTATGTGGTGCTACGAATGGCTGTATTGAAAAGTGGCCTGTGTTCTTTGCTGACTCTGTAGCTCAAAATGTCGGCATTAATGAGTCGGATGTCGGCGTAATTACCCGTGACGATGGAGTTAAGCAAACCACCTTCAAAGGTCAGCCACTTTATTACTTTTTCAAGGATAAGGCTGCGGATGATATTTTGGGGCAGGGTTTGAATAACGTCTGGTATGTTGTAGCCCCGTAACTATTTGAAATAATGTAATCAATCAACAGCCTTCAGGTTCTCTCTGAGGGCTGTGTTGTGTAAGATGCAAGCCAGGCAAATACTCCATATGAGAGTGATATTCGGAGCAGAAACAAGTGGACAGACGGACGTAACGGTGCCGCTATGGAAAAAAGTTTCCATAATTAATCATCTGTCCTGTTCCGGATATGTGATCTATGCTGATTTCCATATCCATCGCACGCTTTCTTATTTGATGCCAAAATGTTCTGATGATTCAGAGCGGTCACCGAACGTTTCTATTTTTCAGGCAATGTCCAAGCAAAATTCCTACCCATTTCCAGCCATGTATTCATGGCCTCGTCTGTAGCCCACGCTTCTCTGGCAACCATCAGCCATCCCTTCATCGGCTTGCCGGTAATATCAAATGGACGTACATGTTCCTTTTGAAGTTTGGCCTGTGCGGTTGCAGTATCGGTGCGGACGATCAGATATTCCTGCCAGATGCCGAAGCACATATTGCCAAGAATCAGGTAGCAGACTCCGCCGAACATTTTCTTTTTCTCAATATTCGGCCATGATCTGATCAGGGTATCGATTTGTTGCTCAATGGATTTGTTGTAAGCCATATATCTACTCCTCCCACTCTTCCCACCCCAGCGGTGCCCGGTTCAACTCTTCCCGATACTGCCTCCATTGTGGCAGGAACTGATCCATCAGCCTCTTAAAACGATCACCGTGACCCTTCTCCAGCAGATGCGCCATCTCATGCACGACGATGTATTCCAGAGCATGAGCCGGTTTCTTTGCCAGTTCCAGATTCAACCAGATGCGGCAAGCCTTGATACTGCAGGTGCCCCATTTGGTTTTCATTTGCTTGACACCCCACTCGGCCACTGACACGTTCATGATCGGCTCCCACTTTGCGATGAGAGTAGGTATCTGCTCCTTGAGGTGCTGCCGATACCATCCTGACAGCACACGCTTTCGATAGTCGGTGTCGGCTTCACCCTTAACGAACATCTCTATGGAAGAGCTGTTGCGGATTGCGATTCGAGGGTGTCCTTGATGTTTCATTACATTCAGCCGGTAGCGGCGTCCCTGAAAGTAGTGACTCTCCCCGGTGACGTACTCCCGTGCTGATTGTCTCTCCTGCCCGGCAAATTTTGCCTTATGCCGTTTGATCCACGCCAGCTTGGTGATAACGAACAGCCGCACCGCTTCGTCATTCACCAGTAGCGGGGCGGCGACCCGTACTCTGCCGTCCGGTGGATAGACGCCGAGGTGCAGGTTTTTGATCCGTTTGCGTACCACGTTGATTGTTATGCCGACGACGACAATCTGATGCATCTCAATAACCACTCTGTGGATGCTTGACCATGCCAAATATTTTGTCCGTCAGTTCCACATCATGCAGGACACCCTGAATGGCATAGCGGACTTCCTTCTCCTTGATCTTGTGGCCGCGCCAGTCATCCTTCTTTTTGGCTAGGATTTCATAATCCACGTCGTTGGCCAGTTTTTCGTTCTTTCCCAGATTGTCATACAACGCACGCCGTGCTGATGTGTTGAGTGATTTTGGATATGATGCGCCACCTGCGGGGTTTGCAGCCTGCTTGGTCAATGCTACTATCTCAGCCAGATACTTCTCGTATTCGATAGCATCTTCCCTGCGCTTCTGAATCAGGGTATCAAGCAGCTGCGACATATCGTTGTAGTATTCCGGATTGACAGGATGCTCATTGATGATCAACTTGCGCAGGTTATTCTCGATAGTTTCAGCCATGGCGCTTTGGCTCTTACGAATCCCCTTCGGCAACGAATTCAGCGCATCCTCTCCACGTTCGACAATCAGCTGGATCAGCGAGAGGTCATCAAACGCTGACACCTTCTCGCTATCTTCCGCCCGGATGTAGGTATCTATCAGGTGACGCATGGCCGGTTCGTAACTTTTCAGGTCAATGGCATCGCCGCTATGCTTTTTGATCTCATCGCGCAGGTTCTCGTAAAACTTGACCTCACTTTGAATTATCGCAATCTGGGCGACAGTACAGCCAGCTTCTTCCATTTCATTCGCGATGTTTGCGTATGCACGCATTAGTACTGCAGCCAGCTTGTATAGTGTCAGGCGCTTTGGCTCGTTCTCTTTAAGCTGTTCAGCATCCCCGGCATCCTTCGAGGAGAAGTAGCGGTAGTATGCCAACGAATCCTTCGGCATCTCCACCGGTTCGCACAGCGCCTTGATCGCCTCCCGTGCATCCTCAAGTCCTTCCCTTGCCTTCTTCAGTCGGTCGCTTAACAGACCGGCAACGTCAGCCTTGTCATAACCATCCAGCGCACCCGCAGTATAGTCGTGGACAGAGTTTTCAAGGCTCTTGAAAAGGTCCTTGTAGTCGATGATGTACCCGTATTCCTTATCATCCCCATCCAGACGGTTTACCCGGCAAATTGCCTGAAACAGTCCGTGGTCCTGCATCTGCTTGTCGATATAGAGGTAGGTGGCGGGAGGAGCATCAAAGCCGGTCAGGAGCTTATCCACCACGATCAGCAGTTTCATCTGCCCCGGTTCTTTTACGAACTTATCTTTGACCGCCTTCTCGAACTTCTCGATCTTTTTAACCGCTGTTGCTTCGTCTTCCTTGAACCAGCCGGCCAGCATCTTGCGGTAGATGTCGTACTTATCCTGCCTATCGGTCAGTCCCTCGCCGGTTTCCTCACCCTTTATGTCAGATGCCGTTGGCGAATAGGAGGTGACAATGGCGCACTTTCCGGCCAGCTCTGTTTTGGAGATTATTTCGTAGAACTTGCACGCCTCGTAGATGCTTCCTGATACCAGCATGGCATTACCATGGCCGCTTTTCAGGCGATCACGGATTTCCATATCCATCAGGATGTCGTTGGCGATCTTCTGCAAGCGTGATTGGCTGGAGAGCACCTTCTGCATGGTGCCCCACTTCTGTTTCAGCTGCGCCTTGGCCAAGGGTGTCAGCGCCTTGGTTTTGGCCTCAAACCATTGATCAATCTTGGCGGGTGAGGTAATGCTCTGGTCGATGTCCCGTGCCTCGTAGCGCAGGTCCAGCACCACCTTGTCAGCCACGGCCTCGTCGAATTTGTAGGTGTGGATATAGCCACCAAACACTTCGATGCTGCGTTGCTTGTCAGCCTTAAGGAGTGGAGTGCCGGTAAAGCCGATAAATATAGCGTTGGGTATGATCGCTTTCATGGCTTTGTTCAGTTCGCCTGACTGGGTACGGTGGCATTCGTCAACAAAGACGTAGAGATCTCCCTTGGGCTTGAAGTCAGGCGGCAGGGCTTTTTTGACCTCATCAATATAGCCGGTGATGTCGCCAACCTCTTTGCCATCTTCCTTGCCGCCGAACTTGTGGATCAGTGAACAGAGCAGCCACGGGGTCGTCTCGTTCAGTTTGGCAATCAGGTCGGCACCGCTTGTGGTGCGGTAGATATCCTCGTTGACCCCTTTGAACACCTGCTCGATCTGTTGATCCAGTTCGGTGCGGTCTGTGATGATCAACACCCTGGCATCGGTGACATGCTCTCTGATCCATTTGGTCAGCCAGACCATGGTCAGGCTCTTCCCCGAACCCTGCGAATGCCAGATGATGCCGCCTTCGCGGCGTTTGATAAACTCCTGCGCGGCCCGCACTCCATAATACTGGTTGTGGCGACAGGGCTTCTTTGTTCCGGCGTCAAAGACCATGAAGTCGTGGATGATCTCCAAAAAGCGCTCTTTGTTGCAGAGTTGGTTGAGGTGGGCGTCCAAACGTAGGGGCGTATGGCATACGCCCAGATTTTCGACCACATTTGCCGCAGCAGCAGGGCGAATGCCATTCGCCCCTACGTCTTCCTTCCACGTCAGGTAATACTTCTCCGGAGTCTGGATGGTGCCATAGCGCATTCCTTCGGTATCGTTACCAGCCATAACCAGCTGCATGGTGGTAAAGAAGCGCTCAATGAAAATCGGCTTCTGGTTATCCAAATTCTGGCGAATGCCTTCTGCCACAGACACGGTGGAACGCTTCAGCTCCAGCACACCCAGCGCGATACCGTTCACATAGATCACCACGTCCGGGCGTTTGCTATGTTCGCTACCAGCCACCGTCACCTCTTCGGCAATGGCAAAGTTGTTGTTGCCCGGATTGCTCCAGTCGATCAGCCAAACGGTGACAGTATTCTCTCCCACATCCGGTTTTACCTTCACCCCATAACGCAAAAGCCCATAGACTTCTTTGTTTAAGTCGTACAGGCTCTTGGTCTGGTCTCCGGCGGTCTTATTCAGTTCGTAGAGCGCCTTGGTAATGATGGCATCGCTGTACTTCTGCTTGTCTTTCAGAAAGGAGCGGAGGTGAGTCTCTTCGATATTGCGGTTATTGATGCGTTCCTCCCAGTTGCCGAGGTAGAGGTAGCCTAACTGTTCGCGGAACAGTTTGACGACCCGGTTCTGTGTGGCACGTTCTATCTGGCCGATAGTGGTAGGCATGAGGATCAGGCGACTACAGCTTGCAGATAAATCCGGTCTGCTGCTGCGCTGATAAATTTCTGCCGCCCATGTCCGGGAAGTGCGGTATCCTCAATATCAAGCAGACCGGCTGCCGCCAGAATATCAACATCCTTCTTGACGCTGCTTCGGTCGCGCTTCAGGCGCAAGGCCAGTGCTGTTATGGAGGCGGCTTCTTTCTTGGCGGCACGAAACAGTTCCAGTCGTGCGGAACTCATAACGGCAAACATATCCCCCGGATCTTCAAACGTCAGGGTGTATTCTGCTTCCAAAGCTTCGCCATCATCAATTTTTCGGGCGATTTCACGTCCACGTTTAAAAAACTCCTCGGCGGTTCCTGTACTAACGGTTACGTTTCGCATGATGCTCCTCCAGTATGGCTGCCCACTCCTGCTCAAATTGTTGCTCAATCTCTTCAAATCTGGTTGTTGTCACAGGTTCTACAGTTCCCATAAAATGCCGGTGGTGGCCGTGTCTGTTATCATAACCAAGCACCCGACCATTATCGGCTGTGCAGATATGGTGATTGATGTATGCAAGGTTATAACGAGAAACAACTCCGTTATCCTGCCAGACTTCATACCTGACTGTGCCGTTGCCGCGCTTGCGTGAAACCGCAAAAGATTTATCAACTATTTTTATTTCAGCCATGGGTTCTTATACCACCCCTGTGATTTGTTGGCAATAGGTAGGCAAGAGGTCACTTCCATGTAAACTCGCAATAATCAATTTCTGAACCTTGAATGTCTGAACCATGATTTATAGGATTAAATGATTGCCTTGATTTGCTTCTGACTTCATCAGGCTAATCCATTAATCAAGAAAATCATGGTTCAGACAATAGTCGTATCCTCCCGGTCAGCAGTTCCTGCATCATCCCCTGCTTGATGGCGCGGCTCTTGTAGCGGCGGGCTTCCAGCGTGGTGATCTCGGCGTCCATGTCGGAGAGGACGGTGGCGATTGCGGTTTGTTCAGGGAGAGGTGGATAAGGAACTTGTAATGCCTTTACGTCACCACTATTAATAGCCGGATAATTTGATCCAGTAATTAATGTTTCAATTTGATGTTCGATACTTCCGCCAAACAAGTGAGCAAATATATATTCAGGGCTGGCAAGCATTGTCTTGCAGCGAACAACAGAAAAGCCTGTGGAACAAACTGTATCAACAACGTCGGCGCTTATAAGCAAATGTGATTTTAGGTTGGGGCGTACTGTCGAAACTAATACGTCTCCCCTCCGGATTTTACGCCTTGCTCGTGACGGGGCTGTGCAAAAGATCTGCTCAGTATGTCCTCTCAACGTCCCACAATCAACATCTTCGAGAGAAATATATTGGAATGAGTAGTCTGGCCTAGTGTCGCTACCAAGATTCTCAGGATCAATATCAGTTATCTCCCCCAACCGCTTCACCTCCCACTCCCCACTAAACTCCGGCAGTCGCTGCTTGCCGGTGAGAAGCTGCTGCAAGGCGGCCTGCTTGATGTCGCGCTTCTTGGCGATAAGCCGATCCAGTCCGCTGATCAGGGCATCCACATCACTCAATGCGGCGGCGATGGAATCTTGCTCTGCTTTGGTGGGTGGGAACGCGACTTGAATTTCAAGCAGTTTAGTAGGTGACGTGTGCTTAACTTTTGTACCAGCAGCGGTCTCTCGCACTTTTGATCGATATGCTTTTGAGTTGAATACAAGATACAAAAACCTGCTACTGACATCAGAGGTTAAGACCTTTACTCTACCCAGTCGCTGATTATGGAGGTAATTACCGTCGGCAGGTATAAAGGCAGCACTACCGAGTAGGCCATCTGCCTGTTCAGTCATTGCTACTATAAGATCACCCTCACTGAGTAGAAAACCATCAGGAAAAGGCCCGTAGTAGAATTTTTGCTTATCATCTATTTCACGGAAGCCCCCAGCTTCGTAGAAATGACCGGGAGTTGTTAGCCGATAAACACCAAGTGGTTTGAAGTAACGACTTTGGAATCCATACCCGTGAATTATCGTCGCCAGACCAGCCAAAGGTTTTACTTCCCAATCCTCCGGAATCACCCCCACCTCAGTCTGCTTATACCCCGGCGGCACGCTATTGTTCATGGCATCCTCCTGGTTGCACGTTCCGTAGGGGCGACCGGCCGGTCGCCCCTACAATGTTGGCGACATCGGCAATCTTGGCATGACCACCAACCGGGCGTTTATTAACAATGCGACCATTGCCATTTATGTTGGTATGCGCAGCAAAGTCAAAATTATCTGGGTGCAATTTATCTTCAATCCACCGTTGCGGATTGTACGCGACATATTCGGCAATCCGGTTGTAATCGGCATCATTGCGGATGACGTGTTCATGATAATTTCGTTGCCAAACCGGTAATCCGGGGGTGTCGCGGAGAATATTTATGCGTTTGGTTACGATGGATTTGAAACCCGCCATCATCGCACCAATGGATTTCGGTTGCGGTCCCGGCATCGTAGGGGCGACCGGCCGGTCGCCCCTACAAACGTCACCGTTGCCAACAATATCCGTTATTATCACAATCCCGTGGAAATGATTCGGCATGACCACATATTTCCCTGTTTCGATCTCCGACCGTAATTCACCTGAGCGAATCCATTCCGCCTCCACGATCCGGCCAAAATCATTCAATCGCATCTCGCCGTCAACAATTTCCCCAAACAGGCATTGTCGATCATGGGTACAGATCGTTACAAAATAGGCCCCGGCCTGAGAATAATCATACCCCTTGAGACGAATTGAACGGCGATGGTGGATATCACGATTATATTTCATTATTGCCTTTCGTAGGAGCGAATGGTATTCGCCCGATTTTGCATTCGCCCGGATTTAATGGCATTCACCAGAATTTGTCCTTTTGCGGACATATAATCGGGCGTATGCCATACGCCCCTACATGAACCCCATATTTCGCAAATGTCCATCAACCTTTGCACTCAATTCGGAAACTTCGTCCACCAACACCGGCAGCGGCGTGGCATATCGCTCAGCCAGTTGCCTGATCCGCCCGGTCAGCGCCTGTGACACCCGATCCAGCTCGGTCTGTACATCGACCGCCAGCGTTGCCAGCCATTTATCATCCACCACCAGCGTCTTGATCTCGGCCTCGGTCAGCTTGGCATACTGGGCGGCAACCTTGGCATCCAGCGCCTTCTGGGCATCCTTCACCTTTTTGTTGGCAGTCGCTTCATTCTCGATCAGCTCAAGGTACTCGTTCAGCAGCTTGCGCTCCTCATCGTCAGTGGATTCAGTGGATAATTGAGAATTGATAGTGGATAATGGAACTGCAACGCCCTTCTGCGTTATCAATTTTCCATTTTCAACTTTCAATTGCTTCGTTATCAATTTTCCATTTTCAACTCTCAACTCAAAAAGCCGTGCCTTGGCGCTGACCTTGGTCAGCTTACCCTTGTCATTCTTGGCATCCGCCAGCAGCCCATCTTCACCGTCATGCTCTTCGTCCATTTCTTCCATCTGACGGCTGATGGCATCACGATCGGCCGCAAGCTGTTCAATGGCGGCAGCTTCTGCGGAAAAGTAGCGACGAACAATCAGGTGCTGCGGAATCAAGTCTGTGTTGGGCTTGCCATCAACCACTGCCTTCCAGCCATCCTGCACCAGCAGATAGACATCATCCTGCATGGTCTCCGCCCAATAGGTCATCAGGTGTTGGTAGACATCGTAGGCATCCAGCAGCGGCGCGGTGCGGAACGTATCCAGCAGGCTTTCGGAAATCGTCTCGATCAACTCCTTGGGGTGACCACCGATGGTAATGCCAGTCAGGTGCGGTTTGTTGGCACTCTGCCAGTTGGCAAAAAGTGCAGTGACCGTATCGTTAAATGTGGTGAACTCGGCATGGCCGAAGATGGTGCTCTTGATATCGACCATTTTAGTCCCTCCCCTTTCAAGGGGGAGGCTAGGAGGGGGATGGGGTTTGTTTTGGCAACTACCTGAAATTTCACAATCTACCCCATCCCCACCCCGACCCTCCCCTTGAAAGGGAGGGGGAATTAATACAGAGTAACCGGGGCGAGCGTGCGAGGCAAACAGCACAGCACGCACGCTGGGGAACACCTGCCAATAGCGGGACAGATCGTCGATATTCCGGTTGGGAATACCGCCGCAGAGGTGAGCGTTGATGTCCTGCAGGTCTTCAGCTTCGGTGCTGTCGATATAACGTGGGATATTGAGGTTGCAATCGTTGCCCTCAACCTCGGCGACCGGCACCATGCGGGAGTATTTGGCAATCTCGATCTGTTTGTTGAAAGCATCGACAATCTTGTGGAGATCCTGCGCCCGGAGACGGTTCTTGTTGCCGTCCTTGATGAAGCCCTTGGAGGCGTCGATCATAAAGATACCCTTGCGAGCCGACGCATGCTCCTTATCCAGCACGATGATGCAGGCCGGAATACCGGTGCCGTAGAACAGGTTGGCAGGTAGGCCGATAATCCCTTTGATGAAGCCCTGCCGGATAATGTTCTTGCGGATAGTCCCTTCAGCGCCGCCCCGGAACAGGACACCATGTGGCAGAATCACCGCACCCTTGCCGCTGCTCTTGAGCGACGTGAGGATATGCAGCAGAAAAGCATAGTCACCGTTCTTGGCGGGTGGGATGCCATAGACAAAACGACCGTATTCGTCATTCGTCGGATCGAAGCCGTTACTCCACGCTTTCGTGGAGAAGGGAGGATTGGCCACTGCGTAATCGAAGGTTTTGAGGCCACCGTTCTGGTTCTTGAAATGCGGGGTGGAAAGGGTATTGTCCTGCCAGATCTCCGCCGTGGGACAGTCGTGCAGGATCATGTTCATCCTGGCCAGAGCTGCGGTGGCATTGTCCATCTCCTGTCCGTAGATGGTCAGATCCAGTCCCGTTCTGGTTTTAGCCTCGTCATGAGCTTTCAGCAGCAGTGAACCGGAGCCTCCGGTCGGGTCGTAGATGCCCTGACTTGAACTGGTGGCACCACTGAGGCCGATCAACATAGACATGATGCGCGATACCTCTGCCGGGGTGTAGAACTGCCCCTTGCTCTTGCCCGATTCGGTAGCAAAGTGGCGCATCAGGTATTCATACGCATCGCCGAGTATGTCATCACCTTCGGCACGGTTGCGGCTGAAATCCAGACCGGGATTCTCAAAGATGGCAACAAGGTTGGAGAGCCTATCCACCATCTCCTTGCCTTTGCCCAGTTTGTCGGCATCGTTGAAGTCAGCAACGTCGATGACACCCTTCAGGTCATTGGCCTCGGCCAGCGTACCGATAATAACGTTGATCTTCTCACCGATATCTTTGGTGCCTTTGTAGGCCACCATATCAGCAAAACTACCGCCAGCAGGTACCTCGATCAGCGCACCCGGTTGCCCGGCGTATTTGTCGGAAACGTATTTGACGAACAACAGCACCAGCACGTAATCTTTGTATTGTGAGGCATCCATCCCGCCGCGCAGCTCGTCGCAACTTTTCCAGAGGGATGAATAGAGTTCGGATTTCTTTATGGCCATTGGGGGTCCTTTGGGTGCGTGGCTAAAAAAATGGCCACTCTGCTGGGTGCGGAGTGGCCAACAGTAGTAACAGGTACTGTGTGGTGAGTCAGTAAGCAAGGGGGAATATTTTTTGTGATTTTAAACCTGAGGGAGTTCCAAATTTATGTTGATAAAAAACAGGGACTCACGATATTTCGTAAGTCCCTGTTAAAATTGGTGCCCGAAGCCGGAATCGAACCGGCACAGCTTTTCAGCCGAGGGATTTTAAGTCCCTTGTGTCTACCAGTTCCACCATTCGGGCTGCGGGTTCGCAGGGCTAAAAATTGTCATATCCTGTCAACTGTTTCCACTGTGATTTGAAAGAGCTTCTGACATGCGGTGTTCTCTTACGTGCAAATACTTCTCTGTTGTAACTATGGTGCTGTGCCCGAGTATTGCCTGGGCGGTGCGGAGATCTGTCAGGCCGACAAGTTCTGTTGCGCAGCCGTGGCGTAACAGGTGCGGGTAAATGTTGCTTGGTATCCCGGCTTTTTTTGCTGCTCGCTTCAGGCTTTCGCTGATGTCTTTGTATGGGCCTTTTGATCTGGGTGAATACCACAGCCAGCCTTGTGTGTTGTTTTTGCAGCGCTGCTCAAATTCCTTGTAAATTTCATCGTCCATGATCGGTAGGCTTCTCAGTTTGCCGCCCTTCCCTTTTACCCAGAATGTTTTTGCATCCAGGTTGATGTTTTCGGTTCTCAGTTTTCGGGCTTCTCCTGATCTGAGGCCGTAGAAGAACATGAGTTTGAATAGTCCGCGTATTTGTTCCGGGATGTGCGGCAGCAGTTCGATGATGTTTGCGCGCAGTGGTATATCAGCTATTGGTGATGCTGTCAACTTTGGTGGGAACTTTTTTATCCTGGGGATAACGTCAATGCGGTTTTCGTCTCTGGCCCATTTGAAGATACCGGATAGTGCGCAGAGTTCTTTGTTGATTGTGACTGGTTTAACTGTCTCCAGGCGTTTGTATTTGTATTGTTCGATAAGTACGGGGCTGATGCTGCTGAGGTTGTATGCGCCAAAGTAGTCTACTATGGTGGCGACGCTGCGTTTCTGGCGGTCGTAGCCTTCTTCTATGTGGTCCAGTTTGTAGGTGCGCAGGTAGTCTTCCGATATTTCACGCAGGCGTGGATCTGTGTGGATGGTTGTCAAGCCACGTTTGCGGCGGAGGGATTTTTCGTAATCGAGTGCGTCTTCTTTGGTGCCGTCAAAGGGGATTCGCTGCCGGTTTTTGCCGTAGCCGATGTCAATGTACCAGTAGCCCGGTCCTTTTGTGGGGTGCGGCGTAACTGACATTATGACAGCTCCTGGAGGAGTTTCTTTTTTTTGCTGGCGGAGAGTTTGCGGACTTTGGTTATCAGTTGGGCGGTGAGGTCGTCGTCTTCGGAGTAGAGGCTTGATATTGATTCGTCGAAATGTGTGGCCATTTTTTGTATGTTGTCGATCCTGGGGAGGACGTCGAAGGCAACGTAGTTGTGCAGGCTTGGGACCGGCATGTTGAGTTCTCGGGCAAGATCCCGGAGAGATTTTTGTATGGAAGTGCCGGGGGAGGCTTCCAGTTCACGTTGTAGGAGGAGTTTATAGCGGAGCATGGTGTGGATTCCTTTTATTCTAAGCCCTATATTTTACCTTCACGAATGAAAGAACGTGTAAAGACAAGAAACGGGTTTGCACCGATCCAGGCTATTTGAACAGCAAAAGGAGTAAGCAACTGCATAAAAACAACTCCACCAATACAACAATCAATTATATATTCTGCGACCTCCGGACGCTCCATATAGTAGCTAAATAACCTTACAACAGAGCTTAGGTTAAAACCGTGTACAACAAATTTAAAAGAAAACTTGATAAACACTCCGGTAAACCACCACACAACGCCAAGTAATGATCCGGAGAATATCGTAAAGATTAAAAACAAAAGCATCTTTATTGTGAACTTAATTTTGTCCATAAATTCAATTTGTGACCATTACTCTTTTAAATTGGTTGGGTATCCTGTATATAGACCTGCAATGACAACCGAATCGTTGAAAACCTTAAGAATTCAACTTCGGCTGACTCCATTGGAAAAAGACTATTTGCAGAAGCTTGCTGATAAAAATATGATGACGTTATCAGAATATTTACGGTGGCTGATTCATCGTGAAGCGCTTAAACTGTAATAGTTTTTATCCTTATTTTGTCCGCTTAATTATTTATACTTTAGTTTGTTGGCACAAGCAGGCGTTCGTTTTTATTGTTCATTAGCATTTTATGTGTTATTGCCCACTTAAAAGCTGTTAAATTAAAGGGGGCTATGATGCAAGATTATTCTAAGTTGTATGCCAATGACCGTCGCTCTAAAAAGCTATTGAACCGGATAAGAAGAGTTTTATTAAGCAGCATGCCGCCGTTGATCCAACTGACAGTTCTTATTGCTCTGGTTTTTCAACATCCACGACGTTAGTTCCTGGGCCGCTGCCCAATGACTGTGCAGCGGCCTTCGCTTTTTTATAATATTGGAATTGTTCTTCTTCAGACAGCTTAATCATTTCAAGATAAGCCAGCCGTGCAATAGGATAGCCTTTTGTCGCCTTAAGCATTTCCCTGTATTCTTCCGAATAAAGTTCCTCGCCCTCTTCCGCAACGTGATCTTCAGTAATCTGCTTTATATGTTGTTTGAATTTGTCTGTTCCGTGGGGATATTCGGCAGAAACAGGATCTTCCATAAAGGCATCGAACGGCAGTTGATACGCTTTTGCAATTTTAAATCGTGTTTCCAATGATATGGGAGACGATGTATTAATTATTTTATAAACCAGTCCCTGTGAGAATCCGCACCTTTCTGCAAAGGAGTGTTGGGTTTCCCCTTTATTAATTTTCTCTCTGACGAACTCTCTAACATCCATGAATATATTATATTTATGCGGCAATAAAAATACTACAAAAATAATGCTTGACAACAAAACAACAACCGTTGTAATTATCTTTCCGGAGGATATTTATATGGGATTTAGTTCAGATAAGCTACGGCAGCTTAGAACAAAAAAAGCAATGACTCAGGTTGATCTTGCTGCAATTGCTGGCGTAAGCAGCAAACAAATAACAAGGTGGGAAAGCGGCAAGCCGCCTGGTGCAAAAAATCTTGTTAAGCTGGCAAATGCTTTATTGGTAGATGTTGGGTATTTTTTTGATTAGTTAAATTACAACAGTTGTATTTATTAACTGCTTTTACAGCATGCTGGAGGTAAAACCATGAGCATCCAAGCGTTGATCGACCAGGCGAACAAAAGAACGGCGGCTTCTCGGAAGAAGGTTTTTGTCAAGAAAGCCACTGATTCGCAATTCCTCAGTAACTTCTGTGCGCATGTTGATATTGCGCTGGATCTGTATCGCTCTATTCCTGGGTTGATGGATGATCATAAATTCAGGTCGGCCATGCGGGAGCTGGAGTCGTTTAACGTGTTGACCAAGAAGCATTTACAGCCATGAGTGCCGTGTTTGATCTTGGGGTTATTCCGGTGGCCGGTGAGCGTGATCGGTATCTGGTGCGCTCTTCCGGGGTTACTGGTGGGGTGTATCTGGTGGAGTTGAGTGACGACGACGGTTGCGGGTGCGGGTGCCGAGATTATGAGGTGCGGTCCGGGATGATGTTGTATGCGGCTCCGGATTGCAAACATTTGCGCCGTGCGCGGGTGTATCAGCGGTTGCAGCGTTGTTTTGAGGGGAGACGTGTATGACGGGGGAACAGCTTATTTTGAACCGCCTGGAGCGGATTGAGATGATGTTAGAGCGGGTTGTTGCCGGTGTGCCTGCTGTTGATGCGGGGTACCCTGTCGGTGCCATGCGGGGTGGTAAGTCTTTTGCCATGCGCTGTGCGGAGTCGGAAGCGCGGCGGAAGCAGCTGGATGAGATGGCGGCTCGGCGGAAGTTGAAGAAGGCGCAGCAACAGGCGGGTGCGTGATGGATGATCCTCGTTTGTTGTTCGTGATTCGGGCGGTGCATTGTTTGACGGCGTGTGGTGCTGGTTTGGAGAGTGAAGAGGTTGAGGGTTTGAAGATGATTCTGGAGTCAATTGTGATCGACGGGAGGAACGGCCATGACGGATTACAAAAATAAGTGCAACTGGCGGGGGTATCGGATGGCGGAGCATAAGAGGCAATCGGCGCAGGCTATTATGTTGTGTGTGCTGCTGTTGGTGGCGTTTGGTATTGCCGGGGCATATGAGCAGGAGCCGGCGGTGGTGGATGATGCGCATGAACTGTTTATTGCTATCCCTCGTGATGTTGCTGTGGTACGGGCGGTGGCGAAGAGCGGGACTCAGGAGCGGGTGGAGACGTTGCTGCCGGTGCCGGTGGCTAAGGCTATTGCGGAGCGGTCGGTGTATCCGAAGACGATGGCGGCGATTGCCCATACGGAGAGCGGAGGGGATCATACGGCGGTTGGTGATCGTGGTTTGGCTCGCGGGTTGTTCCAGGTGTGGGGTTCGTTGCATGGTGCGGTGCCTGATACGATTGAGGGGCAGGTTGATCAGGCGAACCGGTTATTTTTGGCGATGGTCAAGGAGTACGGGTATCGGTCGGCGGTGGCCCGCTGGAATGGTACGCCGAGTCTGCCTAAGGTGCGGTCCTATCAGCGGGTGGTGCTGGCGAAGGTTCAGGAGCTGGGGCGATGATAAGCTCTGTCTGGGTGGCGTTCTGGATCGGGGCGTATATCGGCGGGATTGCTGGTGTGCTGTTGATTGCGCTCTGTATGGCGGCGAAGAGCGGTGATGAGCGTATGCCGGAGCAGGATAGTTTGTGTCGTGCCTGCCGTAAGTTTCTGGAGGAGCCATGATCTGCCCTAAGTGCGGGAAGCGGATGTGTGGTTTTGTTGGTACTTCTCAGGTTTCGCAGTTGTCACGACAGGATTCGGTTTGTGTCAGTGCGGTGCGCGGGTTCAATTGCTGGAATTGCGGTACCTGGGTTGATGATTGTATTGAGCCATTGATACCGATGCCGGAGCTGGAGCGTAAAGAGGCTGTGGTGCCGGGGCCACGGTACAATGAGGCGGTGAAGTCTCCGGCGTTTGCTCTGGTGGAGCGGTTTTTTGAGAGCATGCTGGCGCAACGGCAGGCGGGTGCTTCGTGGCATACGGTGGCTAAGTTGATGGCGCAGGCGGGGCAGTATTGCCAGGAGAAGACGTTACAGAAGTATTTTTTATTGGAGCAGCGGCGGAGGTGCGAGGATGGGCAAGCGGAAAAAACATAAGGTTAAGCAGTTCAGCCAGTGTGATTGTTGCGCAGTTTCGTTTTGCCGTGAGGTGGTGCAGGTTGAGTGCGCCAAGGGTGAGTTTATGGCGCTGGCGGATGGGACGGTGTATGAGTGTCCGTTTTTTGAGGTGGGGTATTGGGAGAAGTTGTGCGCGTAGGCGCAAAATACAGAAAGGGAGGTAGGGAGTATGGAAGAAAATCCGGTTGTTAGTTTGGATACATTGATGGGTGGAGAGATTATTGATCGGTTCAAGTATGAGTTTCATCGGGTCATTGAAAATATTGCTGATCCGAATACGACTCTGACAAAGCGAGGCGTTACGATCAAGCTGGAAGTGAAGCCGAATAAATCGCGGACGCAGAGCGATGTGACTGTCAGTTTTGCTACGAAGTTGGCTCCAACTGAGGCGCTGGACACGACGGTATTTATCAGTATGACGAAAAAAGGGTTGGTGGTGTCGGAATATAATCCGAAACAGCCAAGTCTGCCGGAAGTGCTGGATACAAGCGGCGCAACTGTTACGGCATTGCGAGCGGTCGGAGGTGGCGCATGATTGCGACTGCAATGAAGTATATTGCTTCAATTACGACTCCGGTACCTATTGAGCTGGAGTCCCGCCCGTATACTACTGCACCGGTCTTTCCGGTGAAAACTCCCCTCCCTGCCGCGCTGGAGATTACAACTCTGGCCGGTATCAAAGATTATCTGAATGAGAATATAGACGGTTTGGAACTGGATCGGCTGATGATTCATATTCTCAGTGCAAAGCAGGTTCTGGTTAAGTCTCGCTTGCTCGGGCCGTTTGAGGATCGGGCCGGTTATGTGACCGCTACTCATAAGCAGCCGGAGTTCACGTTTGGTAAATATCTTGATATCGAGTCGTTCATTATCGAGTTGCAGTCAAAGTTTATCCAGGACGAGACGACGGCGGCAATTTTACAGCTTGTGGGTACTATTACTGACGATCAGATTCAGATTTATGCTGATGATGGTGTTACTCAGGCGGTTACGGCAAAAAATAGTGTCGGAATGTTGCAGCAGGCGGCGGTGCCGAATCCGGTTATTTTGTGGCCACGGCGTTCGTTTAACGAGATTGACCAGGTGCCTGGGCGGTTTGTATTTCGCATGAAATCCGGGACCAATACGGGTAACGGGCGTCCGGCTGTGGCTCTGTTTGAGGCTGATGGCGGTATGTGGGAGTCGTACGCTGTTGAGAATATTTTTGTCTGGTTACGGGATAGTTGTCCGATTGATGTCGCTATTATTCGGTAATTGATTGGCTAACGATATCCAATGATCACAAGCTAGTCGTGACAATGGGAGAGACTATCGGTGTACTGGCCCGTTACCGACGCTTACGAAGGGACATGATGCGTCTACCCCTGCCAGCAAATAGGCATCTGACAGCCGGGAACAGACCGGCACCAATACAGAACCCCCAGGCGGTTCAACCGTGATTTGAGCACGGCAGGAAAGGCATAGTCTGACAGGGTAGCTTATGGCGGAGTCCTGTGATTCACACACTTGCCGCCACTCCTGACCGCCGTATACGACGCAGGACCGGAGTTGAGGTGCAACGCTCCTGACAGCCGGGAAAGACCGGCAATTAACTTATGAGGTGATTTGATGAAGTGCTTTTTTCACGTTCGTGACATGGATGGCCGCTGTTCCGGAGCAATTGTGAAGTTGCGGTTTCCGGATGTTGAGTTGATCCCGTTTGATTATAACTGGCCGTTTCCGTGGAATACGATTGAAGAGGATGAATTGGTCTACATGGTGGATGTTTCGCTGCCACTGGCGGATATGGTGCGGTTGCGGGGTATGTGTCGACTGATATGGATTGATCATCACAAGGGGATTATTCAGGAGTCTCGTGCTGCTGACGAATACTTCAATGGTTTGCAGTATTACACGGGAGAGAATTACAAGTTGTCCGGGTGTGAGCTGACGTGGCGTTATCTGCATGATTCATCTTCTATTATGCCGCTGCCGGTGTATTTGTTAGGGCGTTACGATGTTTGGATTCATGACGATCCACGGGTGTTGCCGTTTCAGTCGGGTATGTGGGCTATAAATGGTACCGGTCCTGAGTGTACGGTGTTCTGGTCACTACTGTTTGGCGATGAGGATCTGGTGGAAGAGGTTATCGAGAAAGGTGAACTGCTGCTGGCGGCAAAGACTAAGGATAATGCTGCGTATGTGCGTTCGTTTGGATTTGATACGGAGTTTGAGAGCTTGCGTGCGCTGGCGGTTAATCGCGGTAGTACCAATAGCAAGATTTTTGATGGTCATTACGATCCGAAGCGGCACGATGTAATGATTACGTTTGTGTGGGAGCGGGACCATTGGAAGTGTTCTGTGTATGTGGACAAGGGAAAGCAGAACGATGTTGATGCGTCTGTTCTGGCAAAGCGACATGGGGGCGGCGGTCACCTGGGCGCTGCGGGGTTCTCGTGTGCGCAGTTGCCGTTTGTGCTGCCGGTGGCTGCATGAAAGCGCAATGTCTGTGTGGTTGTTACTTTTTCACCGAGTTTGCTACGTGTCTTTGCCCGAAGTGCAAGCGCCCTATTCTCTTAATCAGTAAGGATGGTTTTTCTATGACAGGTCTGGAAGCGGAGATTAAGAGTTTTGCAGATGAGCGCTGGCCTGATCGTGATATTGCCGGTCGTATTCGCAAGCTTGGTGAAGAGTTCGGAGAGTTGGCAGAGGCGGTTGCTCGGGGTGTTGATAATGATATTTTCCTTGAGGCTGCTGATTGCGGGATTATCCTGGCTGATTTGCTGGCACTTATGGGAAAGAGTTTGACTGTTGGCATGATGGTGAAGATGGAGATTAACCGTAACCGTGAGGTGAAAGGATGATCTTTACGATCCTGAAAGATCCACGGATATTCTCGTATGTGATTATGACGCTGTATTTCATGAATAACCGGACTCGGGAGGTAAAGGGATGAAGAATTTATATACGCCTAAAAATATCCAGGAGCTTGTTGTAAAAATAGTTGAACAATCAAGTCTTTACGCTGTGTCAAAAGCGACTGGCTTGGGATTGGCTACCATACATGGACTGGTTCGGGGTGAACATGAGCCTCGCCTAAAAACACTGCAAGCGCTTGTCAATTATACCGGTAAGTCCATGACTATAACCATAATTCCTGTATCAGAAGAAACTAAGCCATGATCGTTACGATCCTGAAAGATCCACGGATATTCTCGTATGTGATTATGGCGCTTTATGGGTTGAATATGTGCCGCTGGGCGTATGAGGGGAAGTGGGCGGATGTCTGCTATTGGGCGTCGGCAATGGCTATTACGGCTACTGTAACATTCGGATATAAGCACTAATGGGGGTGGTATGAGGATACCAAAAAGATTCAAGCTGCTCGGGCATACAATTGAGGTTGTGGAAAACAAGCGCTTGGCTCATGAACGGAATTGGAATGGGGCTGCATGTTATGACGAGTGCAGGATTGAATTGTTGCCAGTTAGTGACCAACATCCGCATGCAACAACAAGGCTGGAGCAGACGTTTTGTCATGAGTTTTTACACTTTCTCCTTTATTACGGAGGCGGAGCGATTAACCATGAATTGAGTGGTAAATATGCTCACCAGAATGAAGAGTTGGTAGATTTGCTCGGGAATTTGCTTCACCAGGCGTTGACTACTATGGAGTATGAGGATGTGGGGGGGGTGTAATGGCAGAACACTATACACGCAACACAACAGGAGTTTTAAAGTTTTGTAACCGCTGCAACCGAATGACCATGCACAAGGTTTCGGGTAAAAAGTTGGGGCTGTGTACTGAGGATCATCATATAAAAAAGTCAACTCTGGCACTGATTGCCAAAAACAACAGCATCTATATTGAGCCTGGTTTATTTTAACTGCTTGAGGCATTGCATATTATCAGGGGGTGAATAGATGAAAGTTTACAAGGAAATTGAGTTTTACACTGACGGCGGACGTAGCACCTGTGAAGTTGCATTTTATTTAGATGCAGATGATGTCCGGTTGGCAATCGAGGACAATCCAAAAGACGGAGAACAGGCGGTACTTCGGTCCTTCTCAGATTTTATAAGGTTTTTCAATGCGGTACCGGATGATATTTACTCCGGATTCAATGAACACCAGCGGAAAATCATAGGGGATAACCTTGGATCGGTGTTGGCAAAGGTAAAAGGAAACTCAGTTGTATAACACTACGTCCACCAGGGGATTGTATGAACCAATATCGGAGGTTTGTATGAAAATTGAAAGACTGTCGTACTCTTATGAAATTGAGTCAACCGATGATGATTGTGTAAAAGTTACTCAACATGGTGACAACTCAAGTGACGATGTAATCATTCTCCACTCCAGCCAAATAAATCTTTTTATCTCAGACTTAAAGCAGGTGTTGATCGGTTCAAATCGTATTACGCTAAGAGAAAGACCAACCGGCAATAATCCGTAATAACGTCTGGAGAGTATATGGAATGGTTCAGGTGGTACGGCGGCACTCTTAACGACCCTAAGATGCAATGGGTGGCACGGCAGGCAGGACATAATGTTGCGGCTGTTCTGGCGGTGTGGGTGGCTGTGCTGGAGCGTGCGCATAACCATGAGCAGCGCGGCTGTTGCGATGGGCTTGATTTTGAAAGTATGGATGTTGTCCTTGGTCTGGATGATGGGTCTGTTCACGATATTTATCAGGTGATGATCCGTAAGGGAATGATTGTTGATGGCAACATGGTTGCTGCCTGGGAGAAGCGTCAACCGAAGCGTGAAGATGAAAATAGCACAGAACGTGTGCGTGAATTTCGTGAGCGTGAAAAATTAAAGAAGAAAATCATAGAGTTAGAAAAAATGATTTTATCTGTTTCGTCACGCAATGAAACGAGTGAAACACAATGTAACGAATTGGAACGCGAAGAAATGACAGAGGAGAGTAGAGAAGAAGAGAAGAGAGAAGATAAAACCTTAGAGTCAAAAGAACAGCAGCACGCACGCGAGCAGTTGGCTGTGGTTGTTGAGGAACGGCGGGAGGATCTTCAGCGGCTGTTCCCTGATCGTGATATCCCGGTGGCGGTTGAAAAGCTGCTGGCGTTCTATCGCAAGAAACCTGAGCGGTTGCTTGATCCGTGGATGGTGGCGCTCAAGTGGTTTCAGCGGGAGTTTCGGGAAGGTGGTCCTGGGTCACACGCGGTTGCTCGGGCTTCTCCTGAAGCTCAGAAAAGCAAGGCGTTGTTGAGAGAAGAGGCAAATATCGAAGCTACGCAAGAAGCTTTGCGGATGGTGAAGGAGATGAGGGATGGACAGAGACGAGAGGCTGTTAAAAGCGCTGTTGGGGTTATCGGTGACTTTGGGAGTGGAGTTCACGGTGAAACGGCAGCTGCTGTATCTGCGGGCGTTGGATAAGTGGCTGATTGAGGAGCTGGAGTGGGCGTGTTTGCGGGCGGCGGAGACGTGTCGCTTTATGCCGGTCCCGGCTGAGTTGATTGACTTGGCACGGCAGGCACCACGACAGCGGCTGCGCGGGGATCTGAACCGCCCTGCCCTCTCGGGTACGACCAGTTACAACGAGACGTTGGCTGATGAGGCTTTCAAGAAGGTGATGGCGCTGTTCAGTGAAAATGAGGCGGGGACGATCAGGGAGGTGTTTGCTCATGAGCGAAGGCGTGACGGCGGAAGAGAAGGCGGCATTGATGGCTGAGTGGCATAATCTGCGGAGGTGATTTCAATGACTGATGAGCGTGTCTGTTTGTGGTGCGGCAGGGAGTTGCAGCGGCGGGATGATGAGACGTTGTGGAATTGGGAGAAGCGGGCGTATTGCGATAAACGGCATTCTGCGCTGCACACGAATGAGCGGAAAAAACCGAAGAAACGGAATATTTCGATGTTTTTATCACCGTTGCATGTCTGAAAACAATCAAGCCTGGGGAAACCTGGGCTTTTTTGTGTTCATCATGATAGTGAATTTTTTTGTTGAGTATTGAAAACTCTTTCGGTAAGTGTCGAAACATGGACACAACTACCTCAACAGATTTCAATAAAACGTCACTATCCGGGCAGATGGTACTGCATGACTTTACCGATATCATCGGTTATGAAGCTGCGGTGCTGGATAAACCGAAACATGAGATGTTTTGTGTGGCTTTCGTGGAGAACCTTGGGCATGCCGGTAAGGCGTGGCAATCTGCTATTGATCCGAAGTGCAGCGCTGATCAGGCCCGCAAGAATGCCAGTAAGTTGCTGAAAAATGGAGACGTTAGAAGGCGAATCAGTGAGTTATCTGCCGTCGTGCGTAACCGTACCGTCAATGATTTAATCGAATATCGCATTAAGGCGATGAAGTTCGATCCTGCCAATTATTTCGATTCTTCTTCAAACGTGAGAAAACAACTGCATATCAGCGAGGCAAAAGATGAGCATCGTATTGGCGTCGGCCTGGAGTCTCGGATTGTTGAAGGGTGTGTGGTGTATGTGCCGGTGTTTCCTTCTCCTGAAAAGTCTGCGGATGCTTTGCAGAAGATGATGGGACTGGATAAGACCATGCTGGAGATGAGCGGCAAGAACGGCAAGCCTATCGAAACGGAAAACCTGGTGCGCTTTTATATGCCTGCCAATGGAAGAGATTAGGCCGCAAGCGGGACCACAAGAGGATTTTCTTTCAACTCCTGCGGATATTGCGATTTATGGCGGGGCGGCGGGCGGTGGCAAGAGTTGGGCGTTGTTGATGGAGCCTTTGCGGCATGTTACCCGACTGGCTGATTTTACGGCGATGTTCTTTCGTAGAAATGCGGTACAGGTTAAAAATCCGGGCGGTTTGTGGGATGAAAGCGTGAAGCTCTACCCGCTGGCTGGTGCGGTGCCGGTGTCGAACGTGATGCAGTGGAATTTTCCGGGGGGCGGCGTGGTTAAGTTCGGCCACCTGGAAAATGAAACGTCTGTTTTTAACTGGCAAGGAAGTCAGTTGCCGCTGATCTGCTTCGATGAATTGACGCATTTTTCTATTACGCAGTTTTTTTACATGCTCTCTCGAAACCGAAGTACCTGCGGGGTGCGGCCATATATCCGGGCCACGACAAACCCTGATGTTGATAGCTGGGTGGCGGAGTTTATCGCCTGGTGGATTAATCAGACGACCGGCTTTCCTATCCCAGAACGGGCGGGTAAGCTGCGCTGGTTTATCCGGCTGAACAATAAGCTAATCTGGGCGGATACGGAGCAGGAGCTGAAGGATGCGTATGGGACGGTTGAGTCTCCGGTGTTTCCGAAGTCTGTGACGTTTATCCCGGCGTCGATCTATGACAACAAGAAGCTGATGGAGGCTGATCCGGGGTATCTGGCGAATCTCCAGGCGCAGGATGATGTGCAGCGTTCGCGGTTGCTGGATGGTAACTGGCTGACGCGGCGCTCGGTGAATGGCATTTTCCGTAAGGAGTGGCTGAAGTTTACTGATATCCGGCCTGCGACGTTGAATGTCTACATCATGGGTGATCCGGCTGATAGCAAGAAGAAGGGGAGCGACAACACGGCGATTGCGGTTATCGGTGTGGATGGTTCCCGGAACAAGTATCTGCTGGATGGTTTCTGCCATAAGATGAATCTCTCGGAGCGGTGGGATGCGTTACGGCAGATGCGGCGCAAGTGGTTGAATCGTCCTGGGGTGCAGTTGGTGTGGGTTGGGTATGAGAAGTATGGCATGCAGTCTGATTTGCAGTATTTTGAAGAGAAGATGCGTGATGATGGCGATAGTTTTACGATCAAGGAGCTGAACTGGTCGCAAAACTCGGGGCAGAGCAAGGAGGATCGGGTGCAGCGGTTGGTGCCTGATTTTAAGGTGGGTAAGTTCTTTCTGATTGCGGCGGCTGAGGGTGAGACGAAGAATCAACGGATGATGCGTGAGGCGGGTGAAGGTTTTCGCGTGTTGGTGCCGGTGAAGCAGAAGGATCATGAGGGTAATCTGTATGCCCTGAATCAGCGCTTTTTGAATGAGTATCTGAATTTTCCGACGCAAGGCGTGCCGGATGACCTGATTGATGCGGTAAGCCGGTTGTATGATATGGAGTATAGCGAACCTCAGATGTACGATGAGGGAATGTTGGTACCGGAGGCGGCGTAATGGCAAATGAGGAACAGCGAACAGAAACACGGTCGAGCAGTGTGTTGTGGGATCGGCTGTTGAATGCGATTGATCCTGAGCGACTGGTTACTCCTGAGCCTGCGTATCGGTTCAGTAACGGCAGAACGTTTGAGCAGCCAAAGTATCCGTATAGGGAGAGTGTTTGATGTTTGCGTCTGCTGCTGATTTTGCGCCGCATGTTTCGCGGGAACTGGAGTTGATGGAGATTGCTGATCCGCTGGATCAGCAGTTGTGCGAGATTGTTAGTGCGGTGCTGATGAGGCATTACCCGTTGTATGACTGGCTGGTGCGGGCTGATCGGCGCAAAGGGATGATTGATATCCTCAATGTTTCGCTTGATGGTCAGTTGGGGTGCCGGATTTTTATGGATGGTCCGGCGACTGTTTCAGGGCTGGAGCATAAGGCGATGATGTACGGCGGGGAGATCCTGGAGCGTTTCAATGTGACGCGTGGGACGATGAAACAACAAGAGGTTGCTGAGTTGCCGCGTGATTTTGCGGGAAGGATTACCAATGTTGCCAAAGGGTGAGGTTGCTACGCCGCTGGACGGTGTTGATAGTGAGAATGACCGTTTTTGGTTGCAGCTGGCCAATACGGCACATACGACGTCGAGTAATTATTTCGATACGGCTATCCGTAATCGCATTATTCAGGATGTGCGGCAGTTTCAGAGTATTCACCCGGAGGGGTCGAAGTATTTTACTGATTCGTTCACGCTGAAGTCAAAGCTGTTCCGGCCAAAGACGCGGGCGACGATCCGGAAAAATGAGGCGACTGCTTCGGCGGCGTTCTTTTCGACTGAGGATGTTATTTCGATCCGGCCCGAGAATGATGATGATGAAATGAACCGGATGGGGGCGCAGTTTATCAAGGGGTTGATGCAGTATCGCCTGACCAGACCGAAACCGCATGGCCTGCCGTGGTTTATTACCTGTATCGGTGCGTATCAGGAGGCGGAGACGTGCGGCGTGGTGGCGTCACATCAAGACTGGTTGAAGGATAAGGACCGACCGGAGATCCGGCTGTTGCCGATTGAGAATGTCAAGTTTGATCCGGCTGCGGATTGGCGTGATCCGGTTGAGTCTTCACCATATCTGATTATCGAATGGCCGATGTATGTGATTGATGTCAAGGCCAAGATGCGCAGTGGTGAATGGCGGGAGTATGGGGAGCAGTCTATCATTGCTGCCAGCAAGAACACGACTGATACAATCCGCATGACCAGGGAAAATCGCGGTATTGATCCGAAGGAGCAGGGCGGCGGCGGACAGACTGATTACATGATTGTCTGGGTGCATGAAAACATGATCCGGGTTGATGATATGGATGTGCGTTTCTTTACCCTGGGCAAAGAGCGGATGCTGTCTGAGCCGGAACTGGTGACTGATCGGTATCCGTGGGGGCGTCCGGTGGTGATTGGCTTTACCATTCTGGAGGCGCACAAGGCGTATAAGTCGAGCGTTCCGTCTCTGACTCGTGACGTGCAGGTAGAGATGAATGATGTTGCCAACGAGCGGCGTCATGCAGTGCGCCTGGCAAACGAGAAGCGCTATATCGTCAAGCGGGGGCGCAATGTTGATATGACGTCGCTGGTGCGTAACGTTCCGGCGTCAATTACCCTGGCTGATGATGTCAATGATGTGCGGGTTATTACCACGGATGATGCCACTGCTTCGGCGTATCAGGAGCAGGACCGCTTGAATCTTGATTTTGATGATCTGGCCGGGACGTTCTCGGGGTCGTCGGTTGCCAGTAACCGCAAGCTGAATGAGACGGTTGGCGGCATGAATCTGCTGAGTGCGAATGCAAATCAGGTTTCTGAGTATGACTTGAAAGTGTTTACTGAGACGTGGGTGGAACCGGTGCTGCGGCAGGTGATTGTGATGGAGCAGTCACTGGAGACGAATCCGAAGGTGTTGCAGATGGCTGCGGCTAAGGCTGGTGTGCCTCCGGAGCAGATGCACGATGAGATGTTTACGGAGTTGATCCTGCAGGATGTGTTGCTGACGTGCAATGTCGGCGTGGGTGCGGTTAATCCGATGTTCCAACTGGAGAAGTTTCTGAAGGCGATGACGTCGCTGGTTTCTATCCTGGGGGCTGATGCGCTGCATAGGCCGCTGAGTGATCAGGAGATGGAAGTTGCCAAAGAGATTTTCGGCAAGTGCGGCTATAAGGATGGCGCTCGTTTTCTGATGAAGCGGGATAAGGACCAAGATCCGGAGAAGATGCAGATGATGCAGCAGATTGATGAGCTGCAAAAGGCATTGCAGGCAAAGAATCCGCCGGAAGTGGTAGCGGCACAGGTAGAGAAGCTGAAGTCCGAGAAGGATCTGAATGATGTGCGGGCGATGGTGCAGCGGGTTGAGGCGTTGTATGCGGCGATGAATACGGCGCAGACAGCGGTGCAGGTGCCGGGTGTGACTCCGGTGGCGGATGCGATTGCCAAGAGTGCCGGGTTTGTTGATCAGGATGCCGGTCCTATTTATCCGGCCAATGTCCAGCAGCAGCAGATTCCGGCTGAAGCGCAGATACCGGAGAATACGTCACCGATGTTCCCGGCGAATGCTGGTGCTGGCATGATGGATGGTATTGAGGCTGGTGCTGATAGTGGTGTTCAATATGCTGGTGAACAGGCAATAGTGCAATGAGTGAATTTCTTTTTCCGCCAATACTCGGGTGGTGTACCAAACATAGCTCAACGACTGTCTGTAAAGACTGCCAGATCGAACAGTTAAGTGAAGCCAATAAGCGGTATCGTGAGGCGCTGGAGAAGATAGTTTCAGTTGCGGATAATGATGTTGTTTTGTGCGAACCGAATGTGTTCGACATAGCCCGTGAAGCACTGGAGCAAAAAGAATGAGCGAGACTGATCTGATTTTGGGGGAGATGATGTCAACGGTGCGCTTCGGGATTGAGGCTGAAGCTTTTATTGCTTCTCCCCTGGGGAAGTATCTCCAGCAACGGGCCGAGAGTGAAGTTGTTGATGCGGTGACGCAGTTGAAGACGGTTGACCCGTGCGACCATGCGCAGATTGTCAAGCTGCAAAACGATATCTACCGGGCGGAGAGTTTTACCGCCTGGTTGGCTGATTTAATTACAAGCGGCTGGGAAGCCGAGAAGGAAATTCGCATGATGGAGGGTAATTTATGAGTCTTGACACTATCCAGCAGGACGTGTCGCAGGGTGAAAAGCAGGTGATTACGTCACCTCAGATGCTGCAACGGGAAAAGGATATGGCGGGGATTATGCTTCGGGCTGATCAGGAGCTGGAGCGTCAACTGGCCGGTGCCGGTAATGTGACTACGGAGTCGAATGTGCGGGTGGTGGATGATCCGGCACAGTTTCGGGTGCGCGTCAAAATTGACGGTGAAGAGAAGGAGATTTCTGTTGCGGATGTGGTGGCGGGGTATCAGAAAAATGAAGTTGCTTCCGAGCGGTTGCGTAAGGCAAGCGAGCAGAGGCGTGAACTGGATGCCAGAGAGCAGGCGGTTCGACAACTTGAGGCGCAGATTAAGTTGCAGTCAGGCAATCTATCACAATCATCCGGTGGTGACAGCCGTGGTGATGATGGTGACGATGCCATGACGCAGATGAAAGCGCCGATTGCGCGGGCACTGGAGCTGTTTACCGAGGGCGATGTTGAAGAGGCGAGTAATCTGCTGGCTAAGGCGATGATGGCGAATAAGGGGCGTGATACCACTACTCCTGCCGTTGATGCGCAACAGATTGCCAAGCAGGTTCGGCAGGAGCTGGATGGTGAGCATGTCTGGGAATCGTTTGTGCGGGATAATCCGGAGTTCCAGGTGCAGTTCGACGACCAGGGACAGCAGATTGTTTCCCGAGAGCGTGAGATTGGTGATCTGATCTACATGCGGGATTATGATGCAAGGGTGCAGAGCGGTGAAATCAGCTACCTTGAGGCGCTGACTCAGACTGCTGCTGCGGCCAAAAGGTTTGTTACTCCGGAAGTCAAGGGGCAGCAGAAGCCGTCAGGGAGTGAAGAGCGCCAAAGCCGTAAGGCGGCGTTGTCCAATATTGCGGTTGCTGCCGGAGCACGGGGTGCCGGACCGGTTGAGGAAAAAGAGGAGTCGCGGGCTGACATTATTGCCAGCATGCGCAAGAGCAGGCATTTGCCTACCTAACCAAACACCGAACGTCGTGAGACAGTACGGTTAAACTATAGAGTTCGTCGTGATGACGACCTGGAGGGTATTATTATGGCTGGACAATTGTGGGTTACAAATACCCTGGGTGGCTATCTGTCATCCAAAAATCTCTCGAAAGAGCTGCGCGATGTTGTGCAGCCGTTGACCAAGTTCCGTCAGTTTGCTGATGTGAAAGATGCTGTTGGCAAAAACAAGGGGCAGCTGTTTACCTGGGACGTGTTTTCTGATGTGCAGACTGCCGGTACCACACTGGTTGAGACAAGCACGATGCCGGAAACCAACTTCGTCATTACTCAGGGCACGATGACGATTGGTGAGGCTGGTAACTCAATCCCTTACACCGGACTGCTTGATGATCTTTCCGAGATCCCGGTTAAGGAGCGTATCAACAAGTCGCTGAAGAACGACGCCAAGAAGTATTTCGATACTGCTGCTGCTGCTTCGTTCAATTCGACGCTGCTTCGCGTTATCCCTACTGCCGGTACGGATACGGCGGCTGTTACGGTCTACGCAAACGGTACTGTTACCGGTACCAACAACGTGGCCTACAACAAGGAGCATGCCAAGGCGATTGTCGATATCATGAAGGAGCGCAACATTCCTCCTTACATGGCTGATGATTATATGGCTATTGCCTGGCCGACGACGCTGCGCACGTTCAAGAACAATCTTGAGTCGTTGCACCAGTATACGCCACAGGGTTTCCAGATGATTCTGAACGGTGAGATTGGTCGGTATGAGAATACCCGCTATATCGAGCAAACCAATGTGGCCAAAGGTACCTGGGCAGGGGCTAAGTCCGGTTGGATTTACTTCTTCGGTGAGGATGCTGTTTCTGAGGGTGTTGCGACTCCGGAAGAGATCCGTGGCAAGATTCCCGGCGATTACGGGCGTAACATGGGTGTGGCGTGGTACTACCTCGGCGGCTTTGCCAAGAATCGTTTGACCGCTGCTGATGAGCGGATTGTTAAGTGGGATTCGGCGGGCTAGAGGTTGGTTGGTATTAAACAAAACCTCCGAGGTTTTTAAAACCTCGGAGGTTTGAGAAACTATTCAAAGGAGAAGACAATGGCGATTGATGATAGCAGGATGCCGAATGGTTCGGTGGCGGGGCGTGATTTAAAGGATGCGGGGAATAAAACCGGGGTTACTGATACCTATGGTGCAGGCAATGCGCTCAATACCGGTTATTCGCCTGGTGGTTCTATTGCTGGCAGCACGAAGAGCGATACATGCAGTATGCCGGGAGGTAAGTGCTAATGAGAAAACTCGACCGTACACAACCATTTGGTGAGATTTATGGCTCAAGCGATGCCCGTTATGAGCAGCATGGCATTCAGTTTGATGGACAGGGTAAAGAGTTGCCGGGATTTGAGGCGGTTGTTGTGCCTGATGCCGTGGCTGTTGTCGGTAGTTCTGATGATGGTGGCCTGTTGCGTGAGGTTGGCCGTTTGACTGATGAAGTTCGCCGATTACAGACTGCTCTTGATGACAAGGATGCTCAGTATGAAGAGGTTGCTGGCCAGCTTGACACGGCATTGGTTGATATCAGTCGTCTGACGGCTTCGCTTTCGCTTGATAGCGATGATTCTTTTGGTGTCAGTGCCCCTACTGAGGTTGATGTGCAGCTGGATCTGCAAACCGGTGGCGTGTCTGGAAAGAAGGGTAAGTAATGACCTGGAGCCTGGAAACATCATGCGGGTTTGAATCGCGGAAAATCAAATACCTTCTGCCTTGCTATACGCGGGGTCGGGTTCTTGAAATAGGATGCGGGCAAGAGAAGGCGTTTCCGCATTTCATCGGTTATGATTCCGGGCACCACTTCGGGAAGGGGGCGGCGGATATTGTTGGTGATGCCGCCAACCTTTCACTATTTGCTGATGAATCGTTTGATGCGGTGTTTTCGTCGCATGTCCTGGAGCATATGGAGGATATGCAGGCGGCGCTTGCTGAGTGGTGCCGGGTGATCAAGGTTGGAGGCTATCTCTGTTTGTATGTGCCGAGTGCAAACCTCTATCCGTTGTGTGGTGAACCGGGGGCGAATCCGGATCATAAGCATGATATCTGGCCGGGGGATATTGCGGAGATGTTGCCTGGCGGTTGGGTTGTCAAGATTGATGAAGAGCGTGGAGACGGTGACGAGTATTCAATTCTGTTTGTCGCTCGTAAAGTACAAAATACTGGTGGTTGGGTCGAACACAAAGAATATGGTGTACCTCCTCGACTAAAAACCGCCTGTGTCTGCCGTTTTGGTGGTTTTGGGGACATGGTGCAAACCGCGCTGATCTTCCCTCGCCTGAAAGAGCTTGGCTACCATGTAACGGTTATGACCACGCCGAAGGGTAAAGAGATCATCCAGCACGATCCGCATGTTGACGACTGGTACATTGTTGATACTGATCAGGTGCCGAATCGGGAACTGTATGAGTTTTGGAAGGTACAGGCGGGACGGTTTGATAAGTTCATAAATCTTTCGGAGTCTATTGAAGGTACGTTACTGGCTATGCCGGGACGTCCTAATCATGCCTGGCCGCATGCGGTGCGTAAGAAGCGAATGAATACCAATTATCATGAATGGACGGCGGAGCTGGCGGGGTTACTGTTCAAGCCGTGTCGTCTGTTCTATCCGAGTAAAGAAGAACTAGATGCAGCTCAATTTCCATTTTCCCCGAATCATTTTAATGTCGTATGGGCACTGTCAGGTTCTTCGCAGCATAAGTTTTATCCGCATATGGACGCGGTAATTGCCCGTATGCTACTCGACATGCCGGAAGTCAACATAATGCTGGTCGGTGATAATGCCTGCCGGATTCTTGAGTATGGCTGGGAGGACGAAATGCGGGTGCAATGTCTTTCTGGAGAGTTAAGTATTCGGGCGACGTTGACGCTGGCTGGTCTGGCTGATCTGGTTGTCGGTCCTGAAACCGGGGTGCTGAATGCGGTCGGGTTTGAGGATGTGAGTAAGGTGCTGCTGCTGTCTCATTCGTCTGATAACAATCTGTCAAAGCATTGGAAGAACGTCCAGGCGCTTACTCCTTTGGAGTGCGACTGCTACCCCTGTCATAGACTCCATTATGGTAATGAATATTGCCGTATTGTCGAGGAAACGGGGGCGGCGTTGTGTGCGCAGAATATCGGGCCGGATAAGGTGTATGCGGCTGTTGAGAAGGTTTACAAGAAATGGGGGCGTAAATGACGCTGCAAGAACTGCTTGAAATTATCGAACCTTCCATGCCGGGTATTGAGGCGACGTGCAGCTTTACTGAGGCGGTGCGGCTGACGCATACGGCGATTATCAATCGTTTGGTTCAGCTGCGTAGTGATGCGCTGGTGGAAGAGTTGACGACTGATATCGTATCGGGTGACGATCTTGGTTATCTGCCTGATGAGTTTATGTCGTTGTCCCGGCGTCCGCAAATTGTTGGCGGTGCGTTTCTCAATATGCTGACGTCAAATGATACTTCGGCACTGGAAACGGCAGCGGTACCGCGTTTTTACCGGATCGTCGGCAAGCTGATACAGGTGTTCCCGCCGACTGATGCTAATATTACTATCAAGATGCTGGCTCGTATGAGGCCGGATGCTCCGGTGGCGATGGATGATGATATTCCGTTTAGCGGGGATTTTGATCAGATTTATATTGATGGAGTCCTGGCGGTGCTTTCGGGTGGAATAGCGGCGATGAATGCCAAGGCGTATGTACCGGGTGTGCAGATTCAGGTTGATCAGTTGTTAAGCGGCAATAGCGGTGATGATGAGCAGGTGCTGGCGGATTCTATAAACGGAATTTAACCCCCCTCAATCCCCCCTTAATTAAGGGGGGATGTTTAGGAGTTGGTATGTTGAGTGCGTGGAGCGTGGCGGAGAAGGTCGCAAAAGTGTTGCTTGATGAAAATAATATCCGCTGTACGGTTGATGAGTTGTCGATGTGGTTCAACTCGGCGCAACGTGAGATTATCAATATCAAGCCGGATGCCTTGACGGCCAATGGATCTGTTGCGCTGGTGGCCGGGACGAAACAGTCTGCTGCGGTTGTGACGGCTAATAGTGTGGCAAATACTGGGTTGCGGCTTTTGAATGTGGTGCGCAATACCGGTACTTATAGCCGTGCGATTCAGAAGCGTAACATGAAAGTGCTTGATACGATCCTGCCTAATTGGCACAGTATGACGGCTGCTGCTGAAGTGAAGTTCTTTATGTTTGATGAGCTGGACCCGCTGACGTTTTATGTCTACCCGCCACAACCGGTTGTGTCTCCCGGCACAGTAGAGGCACTGGTGTCTATTGCTCCAACTGATGTTACCGTGGCTGTTGATGGCCTGGCGTTCACTTCCGGACAAGCCATGTCGCTGTCTGAGCTGTTTGAAAACAACATGATTGATCTGATGCTCTCCCGCGCACTGTCAAAAGATTCAAAAAACCTTGCCAACATGCAGCGCTCTGCTGCTCATTATGCTGCTGCCGCTACGTCTCTCGGGCAAAAGGTACAATCCAACCGGTTTTATGCTCCGACTTCTCCGTTTAAGGCTGATCCACAAGGCGGTACTCAGTAATGGCGGTGATCAAGATCGACCAATTCAAAGGTATGGCACCAAAGATTGAACCACGCATGCTGCCTGCCGGTGCTGCTCAGGTGGCGACGAATGTCGTGTTCGGTTCCGGTTCACTGCGGCCACTGGCAGAGCCATTGTCTGTCGTTGCTGCCGGATCTGCTTCGTTACAGAGCGGGACTATCTCGTCGCTGTTCAAGTATGGGGCTAACTGGTTGACCTGGAACGGCGGGCAGGATGTGAATGTCTGCCGGAGTGCCGTGGCGCTGGATAATTATGACCGGCTTTACTGGACTGGTGATACTGCAAGCCCTGTTGGGCCGAAGATGGCGGATAGTGCGACGATTATTGGTGGAGCGGGAACAAAACCGAATGCGGCGTATAAGTTGGGGATTCCGAAGCCGGTTAATTATTTGTGGCCAACGATAGAAACTCCACCAGTAGACCCGAATGCAGAAAATCGTAAATACGCCTATTGTTTTCGTTCTTTATATGGAGAAGAAGGCCCATTGTCTGATATATCCCGCATTATAACTGTAGACCCTGGGGTTACTGTTGAGTTGCACATGCACAAGCCAAGCGGAGTAGAGCCGAGTCCTGGCGAAGTAGACACCGTGAGTCCAAGCGGATCAAACATCACACATCTGGTAATCTACCGGGCAAACACCGGCAGCAGTACAACGGTATGGCAATATGTAACGGCTGTTGCCATAGGGACAATACATTATTCAGACAGTATTCTCTCTGCTGATTTAGGCGAAGTCTGCCCGTCTGAAACATGGATTGCTCCGCCGGTAACGTTGCAGGGGTTGGTGTCACATCCGGGCGGCTTTCTGGTTGGCTTTTATAATACGGCCAATGGCCGGTCGGTTGTCTGTGTTTCTGAAGCGTATATGCCGCATGCCTGGCCTGCTTCATATCAGATGGTAATTGACGTGCCGATTGTGGCGCTTGGGGTATTCGGCAATAATATTCTCGTGGTCACTACCGGCATGCCGTATCTGGTTATGGGGAATATACCGGGGCAGCTGAGTCCTCCTGAAAAGATGGAGCGTGGTGAGGCGTGTTTAAGTAAGCGGAGCTTTGTTGATCTTGGCTTTTCGTGTGCGTGGGCTGGTCCTTCCGGTTTGTGGCTGGCTTCAACGGGTTCGGTTATTCTTGCCACTGAGGGTATTTTTAAGCCGGAAGAGTGGCGGGCGTTGCTGGTGGCTGTTGGTGCTGCTAGTGGTGTTGGTCTGATGGGGGCGCAATATGGTTCTACGTATATCGGCTTTGGCCCGACAGGGACTTTTGTTTTTGATGCTGCTACCGGAGATTATTCGACGACGGATGTTGCGGCGACGGCGCATTATTACGACCAGACAAACGGGACTCTCTATCTGGTTGTGGCCGGAGCGATTGTTTCCTGGAACGCAGGTGCCACGAAAAAACAGATGGTGTGGAAGTCTCGACCTGAACGACTGGTTAGTCCTGACAATATGGGGGTGTTACAGCTTTTTTCTGATTCTTATTCTCCTGCGCCGACAGTAAAAATCTATGCCGATGGCGTTCAGATTACGCACAAGGGATCTCCGTATACAATCAGCGTGACGAGCAGCGAACCGGTGCCGCTTCCTGGAGGGCATACTGTTCTGGATACGTATGAGGTTGAAGTCACCAGCACTACCACGATTGTCCCTCCTATCCTGTTGGCTTCCTGTCTGTCTGAGTTGGGCGGGTAATCATGCCTATTCAGCCGCCTAACATACCGGCGTTATCGTCGAAGGTTGATTCGGAGGTTCGTCGCTGGTGTGAAGCGATGAAGGTCTGGATTGCGTTGCTGGAGAAGAGTGGCGGGGTTGTTGCTCCTTCGACGGTTTCGGCTGATGTTACTGCTGAGAATATCGGGGCGGAGACTTCTGGTACTGCCGCTGTGCTTGATGCGCAACATTTACTTAATTTTGTTCATGGCGATATTGCTCACAGCAACAGGATTGATCTTGATTTGGTTTCAGGTACCAACACCGGGGATCAAGACCTTAGTGGATATGAGTTGGTCGGAACAGCACAGGGGTTACTTGACGCTGTTGCCGCTGATACGCTTGATCCAACCGGATGGGCAAACCCTACAGCAATTACCGTAACATACAACAGTGTGGCCGATACCGTAACGCTAACCGGCACTCTTGATTATTACTGGCGTGGTGTAAAGAAATCATTGACATCCCCTTGGACTTCTTCTGCTCATAGCGCTACTACCGGACAAAGTTATTTTCTATCAACAGCAGATGGCACAAACTTCACATGGTCTACAACTCCTTGGTTGTTCTCTGATTTACAAGTCGCATTTGTTCAGCATGGCGCAGTAGATTTATTCTGCGTCAGGGAGACTCATGGTTGTAATACACCGTGGTCAGTGCATGAGCAGGATCATATTTCCCGTGGTACATTCAGAGAATCAGGTGGTGATTTATCCGGGTATGTCCTTGCTTCAACGACTGCCGCCAACAGACGACCTGCTGTATCTGCTTGCGTTTTGCATGATGAAGACCTTGAATCTACGGTAACGGCTCTCCCTGATAACGGGCCTTATACGAACGTTACTCTCACAACTACGGCAGTCAGCAACTTCAATACTACGGCGGTTGAGATAGTTCCTGTATTGGTGAATAACCCATACTACAACAGCTATACCGCACCAAACTGGACGCAGACGCTTATGGCGAACAACAGCTATATGTGTGTGTGGTTGTTGGCTGTACCAGTGGCTGACGATGTTGACAGCCAAAAGTATCGGTTTCTATGGATACAAGGGCAGAGTAGCGGCAACCTTACAACACAGAATGCACTTACGCCAAATGATCTGAATCTTGGTTCTTTGACTTCTCTGTCTCCTGAGTATGCGTTTATTGCAAAAATCGTTATTCGGTTTCAGGGTGGCAATTGGGATATAACCTCAGTGACAAATCTGACTGGATCGAAGACTTTTTATACCGGGACAGCGGCAGGGTATCTTTCTACTGTGACTACAGATGCAACACTCACCGGAGACGGGACAGTAGGCAATCCTCTTCATGTTGCGACTACTGGAGGATCAGGAGCAACTGAGCCATTCAGTGTGACCTTTGTTTCAGAAGATACCACTCAGACAGTAAACGTGGTAAATGCTGCCATAACAGCAACAAGTAAGATTGCAGCTTTTATAGATGGAGAAGAGGCAGCAATCCTTGAAATGGCTGGACGATTGCTGCTGGCGGGTACGGGAAGCGCCGATATCATCTGTCATGCGCCAAATGGGGCTACGGGAACATACAGTGGTTATATATCAATTTCATAGTGAGGTAACACCATGTCGGTAATATTAAAAGCAAATGGAGTTGATGTAACCACAGCAGCACCGCTTCCTGTTGTTCAGGCAACAAGTAAGGCAGCGGCAACCTATTCACGGATCATTGGTGAAGGGACTTATGTGGCAGACATCCCTTCTTCAAGGCGAATGATGGTTGGTCAGGACTCTATTATATTTTATGATCCATGCGAAGGGTCGAACGCCTCTGGATTGCAGAATGGAACGAGATGGGGTTCTGTTGTTTCTACTTATGCGGTTGGACAAAACTTTGGATTCATAGATACCAACTACGCAAACAGTACGGCAGCGGGCCATGCTGTTGTTACTTCCACTGCACGTTTTCAGTTTAAAGGTAAATGCCCTTTGCTGGTACAAGCGAGGATTTACACTGGTGATATAATCCAGACAAACGCTCGTGCTGATTTTGGCTGGCATAATGGGGCGACCACGGTAGCGCCTACAGAAGGAGCGTACTTCCGTTGGGATAATACTGGAGTATACGCCTGTGTCATGTACTCAACTGGCGTCCTGAACGAGGTTCTTGTCTCAGGAACTCAGGCTGATGGAGTTAATAAGTATCGCATTCAGATTTACCATGATGACGTTCACTTCTTTATCAATGGCGTTGAAGTTGCTGATATTGAAGCAGGAACAGCTCAAGCCTCTATCACTTGGATATCACAGCTTCCTATTGTGTTTCGACAGTATTCGGTTGGTGTCAACGGAGTAGCTCCAAAGTTTAAGGTGAGCCATATACTCGCAGCACATATGGGAGCGCAACAGGGTAACTGGCAGCAGGCAATGGCTTTGTGCAAACAGTCTTCTCATATCAATCCGTTGACTGGTGCGAGTACACTGATTGCCAACAACAGTACAACAGCAATGACTATGACAAGTAATACTGCTCCTGCTGTTGCTGGTCTAGGCGGTGACTTCCTGTTTGCCGCTGTCGCCGGTGCTGCAACAGTATACCCAATGTTTTCAGTACAGGTTCCAGTTGGGTACAGATTCGTATGTACCGGAGTCAATATCAGCACAGGATCACACGGAGCAGCAGTTACCACCACTCCAACAGTTCTTCAATGGGCATTAGGATTAGATGCAACGGCAGCTACTCTTGCCACAACTGACACGGCAAATACGTTTGCGACGCTTGCTCCAAGAAGGGTTCCACTCGGCACACAGCTTATGCCGGTATCAACAGTTGTTGGTTACGAATGCAACCCAATATCGCAGATGTTTACCACTCCATATGTATGCGAGTCGGGTAGGTATTTCACTGTGATCCTCTGTATGCCGGTAGCTTCTGCAACAGCGTCACAAGTGATCCGTGGGACAGTTTCAGTCAACGGGTATTGGGAATAAGCAGAATAGCCTGGTGGCGTGACTGTTATTGTTGTTGAGAATTTGCTTATGTTGCGGTACGTGTTCAGTATGATAGTGAATGGGAAAGGGTGTTTATGTACCTGGTGCCGCTTGAATATCGACATCATGCGGAATTGATGGAGGTGGTTAAAATAGCTGAACCGTGGATGTATATCCACCGTGCGGCGTTTGACGCTATTCTTGGTGGTAGAGAGGGTTTCGTGTTGGTTGATGCAGCCGGTCGGATCAAGGGGGCTATTACTTATAGTGATTATCGCCCTGGCGTTGATGTGATCGTCCATTGCACGGTACATCCTGATTGCCATAGAAAGTGGCTGACCAAGAAGATTTATACTCAGGTGTTTGATCATGTGTTTGTCACGCTGGGTTTGCACCGATGTTCAGGACATAGGGTATCAGGCACATTGACCCCTGACACGTTTCATGAGCGATTAGGCTTTGTGCATGAAGGGACTATACGGCAAGGCGCAAGGATTCAGGGTGAACTCCAAGATGTTTTTATTTATGGAATGCTGAAAGAGGATAGGAGATGGTGAGTAAGCGGGTTCTGTTTTGCTTTTACCCAGCACCTATACATTACAACTACGGTATCGCCCTTTTATCCCGCTTATGTAAAGACGCCGGAATCAGTGTCAGTCTGCTTATGTTGGATACACTGGCAGAGTTCCAAAGGGTGATAGTAGCGGGACAACATGACTTAATTGCGTTTTCTTGCACACTTAATAGGGATTTCAAGTTGTGCGAATCTTTTATTGAACTGGCATTGTTGCACGGTAAAAAGGTAGCGCTGGGAGGCACGTTCTTCCGTCGCAATAATCCAAGTGTATTTGACGGTCGTTGTCTGATTTGTCGCGGAGAAGGGGAATTGCTTCCGCATTATTTATTGTCAGATGACACTACGATCTTTGATAAGCAATATATCCATCCTGATATAGAGAGTTTGCCGCTGCCTGATTACAATCTTGAAATGAGGTTCGACGGAGATATTCCTAAGTTTGCAAGACGATCTATGATTGCATATTCGTCGAGTAGAGGGTGTCCGGGTCAATGTTCTTTTTGTGATGTGCAACATCAAAACGGTAACAGAATCCGCATAAGACGCAAAATTGAAACAGATTTACAATATTTAACAGGTCGATACACTCCTGAAATGGTTTTTATGGTTGATGAGACTTTGCCGTATTACGATGATGATTGGCGTAAATCGTGGGGGGATTTTCGTTACCCTTTTGCGGCATATATACGAGCCGACATATTAGAGTCAGAGTTGTTATGGCTTATTGATAGAGGAATGGTTGGTTGTGCTTTTGGAGTCGAAAGTGGTGATGAAGTATACCGAAATAACGTACTTCATAAAGGCTTGTTAGATAGCGATATTTACAGAACAACCAGAATATTGAAACAGCATGGTAAACATTATATCCATTTCTATATGCAGGGTACAAAGGGCGAAACATTTTTAAGCCGAAAAAAAACGTATGAAATGAGTAAAAACCTTGGTGGTTTCGGAATGATATTTAACTACACGCACATAGAACATAACACTTATGGAGGTGGATAATGGGCGCAGCAGTTATAGCAGGGGCGGCAGTCGTGGGGGCCGCTGCATCGGTCTACAGCGCAAGCCAGGCAGGTAAAGGCGGCGGTGGCGAAGTGCAGGAAACAGCACAAGGCCAAAAGGCGGCTCAAATCGCAGCGGAACAATACAATATGTATCTGTCGGAAGTAAAGCCGACAGAAGAAGAGTTTATTGCTGATGTTCTGAAACCGACTGGCGCCCTGGAAGGTCGTGAAGCTGGCAAGGTCAATGCTGATATGGCTCAAAAATCAGCAGGTTATTTTGCAAATAATACACCGGATAATCTGATGCGGAATCTTTCTGCTCCTGCGAAAGCTGGAATGGCTCTTGGTGCGGCACAAAACACAGCAAGATCTATGGTGCAGGATAAGAAGATTGCCGGATTACAGGCGATTGTCGATATCGGAGAAGGTAAACGCTCAAACGCTAATCTTGGTATGAGCAGCCTCGCAGCTGATGCACAACGTAAATCAGTGGCGGACGCTCAGGCAAAACAAATTAAACAGGCGTCAACAGTTAATGCTATCGGTTCTGTCGCAGGTGCGGTCGGAGGCATGGCGAGAAATTGGCCAACTTCTCCAACACCTGAGTTTAATAGTTTCAACGGTACGGTGCCAAGCTATAACCCGTATACAGATTATTCAGGTGCGGGTATGGCGGGACCATATGCGACTCCAGTCACCCCTATTACCTCTTTTACTTAGGAGTATGCCATGCCGATGACAGCACAAGAAATATATTCTACCTATTCCGGTACACCTTACGCCTCAAGACTCAATGATTTTATAAACTACACTCCCGAAACGTATAATGGTGAGGAGGGTGGTTATACGTCACCAGCAGCGTGGGAGTGGAATCCTGGGGGAGAGGCAGGGTTTCAGAGCTACCTGAAGTTCATAGAACAGCAGAATAAAGTCCCTAATACAAAACTGATTGATATAACTGTCCCGTCAACGGCTTCTGACCGTATGGCGGCAGTTACTCAAGCGCAATACGATAATTGGAAGTCTACATATTTCCCTGCACTGCAAGCGGCACAAAATATGACGACATACAAAAACCCTGAACTGATTGATAGTGAAGTCAAAAAGAGCGTGGCAACGGCGGGTATGGCTAATTTTAATGCGGTAGGACAGCAGAAAAGAGCTATTGAGCGGTTTGGTATGCAAGCAACGGCAGAGCAGCAAACAGCGATGGACCAGGCAGCAAGTTCAAGTAAGGCACTTTCTGAAGTTGATGCAAGTAATCGGACACGGATGAATTTGACTGATCGTAATAAAACTATTATGGCCGGAAATGTTGGTAATTTTCAGGGGCAATACTAAGGGAGAATGGTTATGGCTCTTATGAGAAGCGGTGCAAGTATGCAAAACGGTGCAATTAATGCTTTAGGTCATGCGGCGAATCGGGAGGGTATGAACAAGGCTTATGACGCTAAAGTCGCTTCTGACCGCAGTCAATCTCTTCTTTCAACTGTTGGTTCTACTGTAGGGCTGGCTGCTGCCGGTGCGGTGGCCGCTAAAGAGAAGGGCTGGTTTGATGGCGGCAGTATACTTAATGATATTTTTTAGGAGTTAGTGATGATAGTTGATCCCGTACAATCGGCCATTACGGCGTTTAAAGATGTGGATGGTATTTTTCGTCAGAGCCGACTCGACAAAGAGCGTCTTGATCAGCAGAAATTCCAGAATGATATGGCTACCGCTCAAGACCAACGGGCGCAAGAAACGCAAGGTATGCAGCGGGAAAGTCATAAGCTTCAAATAGACCAGGATGCCAGGCAACGGCAACAGGAAACGTTGCAGGCGTTACGCTATAAACTGACTACTGATCCGGCGACTCTAACCGAAGAAGATTTTCAAATAATGTCCAAAGATCCTAAGATATCCCGGTACCTGACGCAGCCGGATATGATTGTCCGTGATCTGAAGGTAACTGCTGATCTCCATAATGATGTACCTAAGCTGCTTGGTGTACCCAAATTGTTAGCAGAAGCTCCGGATGAAGCGAGTAAGCAGGCGCTTATTAAAGATTCGGGCGAAGCAAAAAAAAGAATCATGGGGGGATTGACTCTGCTTGGTAAGGACAGGCTTGTGGCAAACCCTGAAAATAGTGATGGCGAAATACAGAATTTATTGATGACAGAAAAAGGGTTGGTAATTGAGGGGCGCTTTACCAAAAAAGATGGCAAGTCTGTTGTTGCTCCGCTCACTGAAGGAAGGTCGAGTAACGGCGAAGATCCGGTAAATTTTTATAATATTAAAGATATTATGACCAATATAACCGGTAATGCCAAAATGTTGGCAGGTTTAAAAACTGCGCTTGAATCAAGGGGTGTTGAGCTTGGCGATAAAAAGCTGCTGGATAAGGCTGAGAATGCTTCAGAAGGTGCGGCGGTGAGTGCCAAGTTGAAAGAGTTTAGTGCTGCGAACCCTAATGCTACTCCGGAAGAGTTGAGAGCGAATGGGATGCAGGTATATGCGCAATATCCGGGGCAGGCTCATGTTGCACAGCAGGCCGGTGCGGCGGTGCATTCTGTTTTTCCTGACAAGAAAGAAAAGCCGAAGCAGGATATCAGGGAAAAGAATCTTGGCGGGGATAAATGGCAGCAGGTAATTATCAACAATGATGGCACCGAAAAACCGTGGGGTGGCGTGTATTCAAAGCGTGTGGCTATTGGTGGCATGGAAGGCGGCTCTACTGGCGGAAAAGCAGAATCGGCTTTTGTCAGTAATTTCTGGAAGAGTTATACCTTACCGGCTGAACCTGGAGCAAATAAGGTGACGCCGATTGATAAGACAAACCATGCTCGGGTTGAATATTTGTTGAATGAAGGGGCGAACCGGGGCGTTCAGATGGTGCAGCTATATGATCCGGTGGCGTCCAAGTATACCGCTATGCCTGCTGCAATGTTTGCTGCTGCTGCTCAGAAGGCTGGCGTGAAGGCCAAGAAAGACCAGTTTGGAGTTATCAATCTGGTTGGTCGTCAGAATGCTATGAATGCGCTGCTGAATGCGACCGGCAACAAAGGTGCTTATCCGGTTTCAGTGATGCACCCGGCGTATGTCCAGTCTACCCGGCAACAGGGGATGGAGATAAATGATGCGCGGTTGACCAAGTTGAATGCTGATATTGCTAATACTCCATAAAAAGGGCTGTTATGAATCTTTTTGATAGGGTTTACGGAAAACAAGCGGCAAGTGAGTATGTCAATATTGATAGCTTGATGGCCCCTGATGTGGTGGAGCAACCGGTTGTGCAGGCTGCTCAAGGTCTTGCTGCCAACGGTTTCGATAACGTAGAAGATGTGCCGGTGTTTACCAATGACCGGGCCAAGTCGGGCGGCATGCAGTCAGTTATGGGGATTACTTCCGGATCTGATGCGGCGGCTCGGGCGCAGGCGGATTATATTGTCCAGCCTGATACCTTTAAAAATATGGTACTGCCTGTCCCGGCGCTGGCGGCTGCTCAGGTGGCGCAAGGTATCGGCGGGAAGGTCCGGCAGATTGGTGATGTGGTCGGTTCTGGTGGCATGGCGTCGTGGGGCAAAGATTTTGCGCAATCGGGTGCTGATGTCGAAAAGCAAATTCAGGCCGAAAACCCTCTTGATGAGGGTACCTGGGCGAACTCAATCCGCAATGCCGGTGCCAGCATGTATCAGCAGTTACCGTCAATGGTTGCTGCCGGTCCACTGGTCAAGGCCGGAATGAAGGGTTTGGGTATGGCTACGGCGCTGGTGCCGATGGGCGCTGTTACCGGTGGTCAATCGTATGGCAAATATCGTGATCGTGGTTTCGGGGTTGGTGCTGCGTCCGGTGGCAGTGCTGTTGATGAGTTGATTGAAGTTGGTACAGAGTTACTGCCTGCCGGTCGGTTGCTTACTTATGCGACCAGTCCAGCGAAGCTGGCGGTGAAACAGCTGGCGTCAACCATGATCAAGATGGGCGCTGAAGAGTATTTCGGTGAGACGCTGGCGGCTCTTGGCCAGGGGATAACCAACAAGTATTTGACAAATCCGAACTTGACCGAAGAGCAGCGGGCGCAAATGGTGAATGATTATTTCACCAAGGTCAACCCAAAGACCGGTAATGCTGAATATTTTGATGATTTTAAAGAGGCATGGCGGGCAACGACGGCACAACTGGTGATGACTGCCGGTTTAGGCGCCGGGGCAAAGCGTTTAACGCAATCGCGGGATAGTGCCGTGCCGACTGATCCGGCTGGACCGGCTGTTGCTCCTGGAGCTGATCCTGTTGCCGGGACTCCTCCCGCTGCTGTTGCCCCTGGGCAGAGTGCGTCGGTTGCTCCTGCTTCTTTCCAAAACGAATCATACGACGATACCGAAGATATGCCAGCGCCGAAAGGTGTGTTGCAGACGGCAACCGAACAAGCACCTTTGGCAGTTGCTGCTGCTAATGCCGGCACAGATAATATCCCTGCATTCACTCCCCCCTCCCCTACTCCTGTCACTCCAGAGCCTGCGCCGCCTGCCTCAGTTGCGGGCGGCATGGCTCCCTCGTCTCCGGTTGCTTCAGTGGTTGTTGAGCCGGTGCGGGAAGTGACGGAAGCGGATCAGGTTGATTTTGAGAATGCGGTGCAGTGGGCGCTTAATCTTGAAAAGCGCGGTATTGCTGTTATTCCTGAAATTGAGGGTGAGACTGAGCGGGATCGTGCCTGGAGGTTGCTGACTGAATATCGCAAGGCGATTACTCCAATGGTTGCACAGCAGGGAGGTATGGAAAATGGCGTTACAAATTCAGTGCCCGAAGTGCAAAGCACGGCCAACGTGGACGGGAACGGAGTACCTCTGCCCGAAGTGCAAGCACCGGTGCCTGGAAGCGATATATCTCAATCCGGAGGACAAGTAAATGGCAGTGTGCAGCCAGTGTCTCAAAAAGGTAGCGAAGGGCCGTCGCAAGTGCCCGACGTGCGGAAAGAAGATGTAGCGTATCTGCTGCCGCAAAAAAGTAAAGAGTTGCGACAAGTTCTTATTGATGCAGGTTATGTGAAACCGAGTGGTGATGTTTCTACTGCCGGTATCAGCCTGGTTAAAAGACTGGCAAAAGAAAATAAGCTGAGGGATTGGCCGAATACCAGGGATGTGGCTGATTATAATGCGCTGATTGATGTGGTTAGGAGACACGTCGCTCCTGCTTCTCCTGCTGATTTTACCCCGCTCGACGCAAACGCTCACAATGCCGCCACGTCCCCGCATAACAACACCCCTGAACCTACCCTGGCGCAGATTGAGGCGGGGAATTACAAGAAAGGACACGTTACCCTTCATGGCCTTGATATATCTATTGAGAACCCGGCAGGGTCTACCCGCAAAGGTGTTGATGAAAACGGTAAAGCCTGGGAGACGGGATTACAGCACCACTATGGTTACATCAAAGGGACCATCGGCAGAGACAAAGATCATGTTGATGTTTTTATCAAGCCGGGAATAGACCAGACTACGGCGGGTGACAAGATTTTTGTGATTGATCAGAAGAGTCCTGATACCGATTCAGGTCGTGGTTCTTTTGACGAGCATAAGGTGATGATTGGTTTTGATAGCCATGAAGAAGCGAGCAAGGCGTATCAGTCCAATTATGATAAGTCCGGTTTTTCGCGTATTGCGGCGGTATCCGGGCCGAGTGTTGCGACGTTTAAGGATTGGTTGAAGAATGGCGACACAACCAAGATGTTTGGTGGTACGCCGTGGGCGGTGAAGCACGAGTATCGTGCGCCGGAAAATAAGCAAGTCACGGCACCGGACAAACAACCGTGGGAAATGACGCAGAAAGATTTTGTATCAACACATGGAGAAGATTTTTCTCCTGGGATGGCCGCAAGGGTACACCAAGAACGGGTACAGAATGCTATATATGATGGGATAATTCCACCAGAATCAGTAGTGGAAAAGAGTTACTGGTTGCCGACTCCTGAAAATGTGATGGGGTTGCTTAATAAGGCCGACGAAAAGAAACCTGGCGTATTAAAGTTTAGTGAACCGGGTGGGGCATACTTAGGTAAAAAAGGTCTAGTAGTGTTTCACGCTAAATCGGACCAAGCGACAGGACTTAGTATTACTGGACGTGAAAAGTTGGCTGAATTGCAGTCAACACAAGAAGCGCTCCCCGCACCTACTAACCCCGAACAGGAAAAGAAAGCCGATAATGCAGCCAAGTTTGCGCAGGTCCGTTTAAAAGCGCTGGAAAAGAAACTGGCGGACGCCAAGACCCCTGCTGATAAAAAGAAAGCCAGGGCGTCGCTTGACGCCCACAAAGCGGCTATGGCTCCGGTTGTTGTTCCGGAAGCTCCTGCTGCTTTTAAAGGTGCGGTGTTTTCTGCTACTCCGGTTGGCAAGATTGCTGGCTATCCGACGTATAAAGTGCATGTCAATCCTTCACGGTTGCAAACTTTGAAAGAGATCCGGCAGGCCGTGTCTGATGGGTATGCCGGGCAACGGGTTGGAATTTACAATACCAATGAACCGGGTAGTACGCAGTTGGCCTGGGGATCTTCTTTTCCTGACTATTTTAAAAATAAAGGGTATAAAAAAGAAGAGGTGTTGCGCTCTATCGACAGGATTATTGCCGGGAAGGCGGTCACTGAAAAGCAACTGCTGGCGCTGGATGATATGGCGGGCGAGCAGCGCCGTAATGCTGTTAATATAATCCTGACGACACGAGCTATGTCGGCGCAGGATTTCAATATCGAAGAGTCTGAAGCATACGAATCCACGATGCAGGATGATATTACCGGTACTCCGGATGATCCGTTTGCGACTGAAGAAGAATTAAAAGCATATTGGGAGGCCCGTAATGGCACTGTCACAGAAGAGTATAGAGCTGTTGAGCAAGTTGACTCCGGAATCACGAAACAAGGTGCTGAGGGCAGCAGCAGCAACGAAAGCGCTGGGCCTGACAGCGGACCAGGCACGAAAACTGAAGCCGGGAATGACTCTGGAGCAAGCCCGAAAGTTGTAGACGGTTTCCAGCTTACCGCTGAAAAAGCAGCTCCACCAGCAAAACCGAAAGAGAAGCAGGATACTCTTTTTGCTACTCCACCACAATTCGGCAGTAAACCAACTCCGGATACCAAGAATGATGTTACCACCAGTCAGTTAAGCGACAATCTGACCAGTGTGGAATCGGTCCAGCCTTCGCTTGCTGATGCGCCTACTGAAGTATCTCCCCGTCTGAAGCAACTTACCGATATCAAAGCACTGCTCGGCACACTGGAAAACCGCTCTGATGCGGCAACTATCGAGCGCCTTTTTTCAAAAGATGTGTATGACATGCTCAAGCCGTATGACAGTAACCTTGCTTATCATCTGATGAAGAAGTCAGAGGATGGTATTCCTGCTGTTCTGCATATCAATTCAGGGGCAAAGAGTAATAAGGATGTTATTTACCAGGCACAGGCGAAGGAGCTGATGGATGCGCTTGACCGAGCGATTGCGCTGATTAAGAAGAAGGATGCGGAGAATGTGCGGTTGGAGGAAGCGAATAAACCGGGTAAAGTGGTAACACCACAAGAACGGGCCGATAAACGGAAGGGATGGGACGCACAGCGGGTGACACCTGCCACATCGGATGAAGTTGTCCCGGAACTGCTCGGTGAAAAGATTGGTGGTGCCCGCAAGGATCTTGAAACATCCAGCGGCAGCGGGAAAACGAAACGGGTCAAATCTGATGTCCCGGCATGGCGACGGCGCTATATGGCGATGGAAGGAGTTGCTGACGGTTTATGGTACCTGATGGATACTACCACTGACAGGAAGTTAATCCGGCGTTCCTTCCCGACGCTGAAAGAAGCGGAAGAAATGTTACCGCTGGCGGTGGTCGCCATCAAGCACCGGGTTCGTTATGACAGTGACGGTACCTATAAAATTGTTCGGGATGTCACAGATCATAAGCGGGTGACGCTGAAAGATGGCTTTGCCAGTGAGGACGAGGCCAAGAAGTATATGGCCACTCATGCGGTGGAACTTATCGAGCAGGATACTTATTTTGGCGCTGAAATTCTGGCTCGCCCTGAAAAGGTTGTGCGCTCGGGTGCCGAAAGAAGGAGCGGTAATGCCAAGGCACAGGATTTTATGGATGTCTTTGGTTTTCGGAGTGCTGAATTTGGCAACTGGAATAATGCGGCGGAACGGCAGGAAATTCTAAACCATGCCTATGATGGCCTGCTGGATCTGGCTGATGTTCTTGGTCTACCGACAAAGGCGTTGAGTCTTAATGGCGATCTGGCTATTGCCTTTGGTGCCAGGGGTCAAGGATTGCAGGGGGCCGCAGCGCATTATGAAACTGATTATGCGGTTATCAATCTCACTAAACTGAGCGGTGCGGGGAATCTTGCGCACGAATGGCTCCATGCGGTTGATAATTATTTTGCCCGACAAGATGGTCAGATATCATCCGAGAAGGTCAAAAACAAGCGTGGTGATCTAGTTTACGGTGGGAATAAAGGCAGTAAGGGTATGGTGACAACCGGCTTCCTTGCCAAGAATTCCGGTGTGCGTGAAGCGGTGCGTGACGCATTCCTTAATCTTATGGAGACGATCTGGTACAAGTCTGAGCAGTATATTGAAGATACCGTTAAGGCGGAAAAGTTTGTCGGTAAGGCGCTACAGGATGTCACTGATAAATTGCAGTCGCTGCGTAATGCCCTGGCCAAGGAGCGGCAGTATGGGGCCAAGAAAAAAGCGGCCACCCCGGAACAGTTGGCCCGCTTTGATGAACTGGCTGCGCGGTTGGTCAGCGGTAAAGACGCGGTTATTGAATGGCGGACCGGCCTTGGTGCAAAACCTGATGCTGGTATTAATGATCGTGGTGCCTGGGGTCAAAATAGATGGACAAATGACACTCTTGAAGCGATTGCTGCGCTGAATAAGGAAATTACTGGTCGCACTGGATTTATTAAAGAAGGACATGGCGACATGAATTATCTGGCGTCGCACATGCGTGATTTTGAGCGACGCAATAAGATGCTTGAAGAGGCCCGCAATAGTGATGTCAAGACCAAGAAAATTCCGACTGAGTACCGACAGGATGCGTACAAGATTGACCAGGGGCGTACTGGCGATTACTGGACGTTAAAAGAGGAAATGGCGGCACGGGCATTTTCTGCGTACATCGAAGATCGTATTGCCGAGCAGGGCAATCGCAGTGATTTTCTTTCATATGGGTCGGATAACAAGTTTTATCGGATGTTTGGTATCAAACCGTTCCCGGAGGGTGCGGAGCGTAAAGCTATTAACCAGGCATTTGATGATCTTTTTGCGACGCTAGAGACAAAAGAAACCGACAAAGGAATTGCAGTATTTGAAAAAGGTGAAATTTATGGTACACTTGATTCTAGTGAGGTGTCTTATGAAATCACCAGCGTACATAACGAAGGAACAGGATCTGGTCGTGCCACCAGCAACGGCAGCAGCTCCACAGGGTTGGCTCGGGACGTGGACAGCGCCGGAGCCATACGGGAACAGCTCGGTTTGTTCACCCCTGCCACAGCAGCAGCTTCAGAATCACCAACAGTAACACCTGCTGCACCACAATTCGCCGGGAAAGTTGTTCGCGTTGTTTCCGGCGTTCTCCGTTCTCCCCTTACCAAAATAAAAACCATTAAAGATGCTGCCCGTGTTGCTCAACCGATAGCCAATCGTGCCCAGGAGGGTTTGATTGCGATTGTGGTTGACAAGAGCGGCAAGATTCTGGGCGTTGTCCAGCATACTACCGGTTCGGCCAATCAGAGTATCGTCCACCCGCGTGACCTATCAGGCGTCATTCTTGACTTCCCTGGAGCGACAGCTGTTTATCTGGCGCACAACCATCCAACTGGTGATCCAACTCCGTCTCCTGAAGATTATGCCATAACAAAGCGTGTAGCCCGTGTTTTGCAGGCGGCGGGTATTGAGGTCAAGGCGTCAGTTCAGGTCGGTTTCACTGGAGAATATCAGTCATTCAGTCCGCTCTATGGGACTGATCGAGAGACGGGCAGTAATGATCCTGCGGAAGAGAGAGGAAAGAAGCTTTCTATTTATGACAGGAATATTGAATCTATTGCAATGGCAGAACCAAGGATGACATCAGCGTTGGATTTTAAGGACGCTCGTGAACGTTATTTTCCCGGCCAGACAGGCATATTGCTGATTGATGGCAAAAACAGGTCTGTTGGTTTTATACCGATGCCTGTTTGGCAGATGCTGCGGCTGTCAACCGGATCGAAAGAGAGTGGTGCTGGCCGGATTATGCACCGGATGCACGAAACCGGTGCTGTTGGGCTGATGCTTTCTATTGATAGTGTGTACAACGATCTTGAGGCTGTTAGAAATGTCATTTCTTTCGGGAATGTGCTGGGCGTCAAGGTTCTTGATGCAACACCATTGACCGGTGCCAGCATGCAGGAGCGTGGCATGCTGCCGTCTGGTGGCGATGTGTTTTATTCGACACAGGAATTTGATGCACCGAAACTTGTCAAGTCGCTGAATGGCAACATTAAGCAGAGCATGGACAAGCTGATCCAGTTGGGTCAGGCGGTGATCCGTGATGGCGCTGCTACGTATCAACAGTTTGTTGCCGGTATGAAAAAGTACCTGGGTGACAAGTGGGACACCTTCAGGGCGGCCATGATTTTGGTTTATCAGCAGGCGAAGAAGATTGTTGCTGATGAGCGGGGTATGGTTGGAATTGATATAAATACATCAGAAGCGCAGCAGCAGTATAATACTGTAGCTGCTAAATATAAAAATAGCCCGGAGTGGATGAAAGCACCGAATGGCAAGCCCACAAACTTGAATGAGCAACAGTGGGTACAGGTGCGGACGCCATTGTTTAAGGTGTGGTTTGGTGATTGGGAAAAAGCGCATAACGGCAAAGATGGAAACGGAGTGTGGGGAACAGATATTGATGTTTCCAAAGTTGTTGATGAAAACGGTGAACCCGCTGTTGTTTATCATGGGACGGAAAGCGGCGGCTTTACAGTGTTTCGTCCTGATAAAGCAGATCGTCACAGATCAAGCATGATATTTGCTGCATCACGCAGAGATGTTGCGCAAACATATTCAGGGCTGGGTCAAGAAGTAGACCTGTATACTCAAGAAGTAGCAGCGTGGTGGAACGATGAAGGCGGCGCAAATGAAGAAACGCCATATTATGAGCTGACACCGGCTGAACGCAGAGATGCAGACGAGAGATACCAGGATGAAGTCGGGGACTATGATGCGCAACGCGGCATATATTCGGTGTTTTTAAATATTCGCAATCCGAACGAAGCCAGTTTTGAAGGTGCGAATTGGGACGGGACAAGAGAAGGGCAATATGCTGTTTACGATGAAGAGGGTGAACAGCAGTATACGTCTGATGGGACGGCTTTTTTTGACAACGAATCAGACGCGCAGAATTTTGCGGATGAGCTGGGCGATGGTTTTACGGCTGAACCGGCACAAGATTTACATGAAACAACAAACAGTATTGCCGAAGAAGCAAAGAAAATGGGTAATGACGGCGCAATTATTCGTGACGTAATTGATGATGGTGGTAAAGCGGGATACGGACTTGACCCGGCTGATGTGTTTGTGTTCTTCGATGAGTCACAAATAAAATCTGCCGTCAGCAACACTGGTGAATTTTCTCCGGGTAATGCCGATATACGGTATTCAGATATAAACGCGGTGGCCTCTGGTGTTTCTGCTGCTGATATAACCGCCATTGTAGCCAAAGCCAACGCTCTCTCATCGGCGCAACTCTCTGTTGAACAATCATCTAAAAGTCTCCCTGATTTTGTCCTGGCTGACATGAAGCGCCGGGGTGTCAAATATCCCGAAGCGGTTACGTACACCAAGGACGGCGTGTCACATATTGTATATATTGCTGACAATATTTCTGGCGTGAAGCGGATGCAGGCATTGATGCGCCATGAATGGTTCCATGCTGGTGTTGTCAATAAAGAGCTTGATGCTCTGCATAAATATTACAGCCAGAAGATTCCTGATAGGCTGGCTGAAATTGCGGCTCAACGAAAGTTTGATTTGAAAACAGCGGAGGGCAGACGTCAGGCAGCAGGGGAACTGGCGGCGCAAGAGGCTGAAAAAGGTAAGATCAACCTGTTTGTACGGCAGATGCTGGCAAAGGTAAAGGCATGGCTACGCTCGGTCGGCCTTGCGTCTGAATTTGGTGATGCTGAGGTGGCCAATATTATCCGGCAGGCTATCGGGCGGGTTACGGAGCAGGCTGGTAATGGTGGGTATCTGTTAAACCCTGTTGGTAATTATTCCCTTGCAAATGGTAAAAGTTTTGATATCATGAAACAAAACAACAAGGGGGGTGATTACATTGACACAACCAATTCTCAACGCATATTGCCTGGAACGTCAGAAACGGGCCTTCGAGAGTCAGGCAAAATCGGAAGCCTCAGGGATCGACTCGAAGAGGGTGGAGCAACAGGCACAGTTTATTCTAAAGCAGCACGGGAACGACAAGACAAATTAGTCCGCGAGTGGGCAAGTGCCCACAACCTACCTATCCAGCCGGAGTCCGCCTTTCTTGATGTCTGGAACAAAACCAGTAAAGTCAAGGGAGGGGAAAACCGCGTTTATTTCCAAGATAATTTTGCCTATAAGCTGAATAATCTCATCTACCACGATTTCAGTATACACGACTTTGCTGACCGCCTGACTCAATCAAATAGCTATTTTCCTGACACAGCCATAGACATTATCGGTTTCGCAAAAACTCCACAAGGTTTACGTCCTTTGCTACAACAAAAGGCCGTTGTAACTAAGCAGGGTACTATCGCTGCGAAGTACGATATCCGCAAAGAACTTGAGCGCATAGGCTTCAAGCTCCTCGATCTGGATAATGGTATCTGGCTTTCTCCGGATCAGGGGTACTTTCTGTCTGATGCTGGCACGAATAACGTGTTGCTTGATGAACATGGCATATTGCGCTTTATCGACGTCATATTCCATAAGGTAACTCAACAGAGAATTGATAGGTTTGTGCCGGGACTGAAGATTGATAACGGCAACGTCCATTACTCAGTCCGCGAACAACTCGACAAAATATCCGAAGCATCCACTCTGGAAAACCTCAAAAGTTTCCTCGACCCAGCAACATACGAGCGCTTTGCCAAAAACCTCCCCTCGGGTGAAGACATTAAAGATGGTGTTGCCAGTATTCTGAGCAGTGACATGCTCAATGAAGCCGCCAAGAATCATCTTATGACGCCACTCTGGATGTCGGAGATACATCCTGATTTTCTGCCGGTGTACGAAACAGCCAAAGAGCGCGATGAAAACATGATGGATTATGTTATCCGCATGCTGGGTGGTCTGTTCGATAAGGACGGCAACGTAACTCCGTGGAATAAGGTCCGTGATGCTCTTTTTAATTGGGAAAGCGGCAAGGAGACGGCGTGGGGTAGATTGTTACGGGAAATGGCGCTCACCGGTGAAGAGCGTACCATGTACGATATGCTGGTGTTTGAGGCTGATGCCATGGGGGCTGAATATAGTTCACTCGGCTACGCCAACCGGAACCCGCGCATTAAGGCTCTGGGCGTTACGGAACGTATCTTTGATTTTTATCAGAAGTCTATGGCGCTGCAAGAGAATGCCCGTAAGACGCATATCGCAATCATAGTCGAGTTAATGCATAAAGCCGGTGCTTCTCTGGAAAAAATAGCGGCTACCTTGGCCCGTAACCATGCCGACACTGAAGATATTTCCGAAGAGGGTTTGAAGGGCGAACTTACTGAGCTGATGGCACAGATGGAAAAAGAGGGTGCGGCTATTGACACTATCGCCCGGCATGTTGCTGATTACCGTGGCCTGGTGTTGAAACGTAAGGGCAGAGTTCACCGCAATCATGGCGAAGGGAACCGCACTGTCAATGTGTATCACCACATCACGGCGCTCGACTTTGAGGTTGATACTGTTACGCGGGCAGATGGCACTCATGACCGGATACGTTTGCCGGGGTGGAATTTCCCCGGTAATGAGGTGGTGCGGGAGATTAAAAAGGTTGTCAGTGATCTGGGTGGGGTATTCAAACAGACCGACAACGGCGCTCTGGTGATGCTCTTCAAGCAGGGTGACGGCGCTAAAGCAGAGCGGAGTTTTGCGGCAATCAAGTTGCTGGATGATTCCGGCAAGGCAATTCACAAAAATCTGGTGTACCGGCGCTTTGTCGGGTCCAAAGGTGCCGCACGTAAACATTTGAGATTCGTGCAATCTGATTACAGCGCCGCCATGCCGGTTAATTATCAGGCCGGTCAAACGTATTCATCTGATATCGGGTTTAAGGATCAGGTAAGCGAGGATATGTACCGGGATGCCGTTGGCGATATGGCGACGGAACAGATTCTTAATGCGTCGATCAACAAGATGGTGGCGCATGGCGAAATCAGCAAAGAAGAAGCTGCCGCAATGAAAGAGGCATACATCCGGGATATTGCCGAAACGTTTATGGCCCGTGGTGCCGGAGCGTATCAGATTCGCCGCTTGAATCACCTTATTGAGGGGTATGACCGCAGTGATGCACTGGGCAAGTTTGAAAGTTATGTCCAGGGAGTCAGTGGTATGCTTTCCAAGGCGCAATATTCGTTCGATCAACATGAAAACATGCAGCATGTCGATCCGGAGAACAAGAATTATACCTATACGTATATCAAGGATTCTTTGCGCAACAAGGGTGCGTGGGACAGGGCTTCAGGTAATGCGCGTGCAATAGCGTCAATCTGGTATCTTGGGTATAACTTCTCCTGGATGTTGATCAACTCAACCCAGCCGTATGTGCTGGGGCAGTCGGAGTTGTCCCGCGTTACGTCCGGTGCGCTGCGCAAGATTATGTCCGCTGAAAAGGATATCTTGACCGGCAAGCTGTCGGCAGAAGAGAAGGCGCTGTTTGATGAGATGTCGGTTAAAGCGTCTGATCACGATTCCGTAATGGCGGAGATGGCCGGCAGCGGCGATGGTGGTGATGGCAAGTGGTCCCGGCGGCTGGGTAAATGGGTAAAAACGTCAATGGCCGTGGGGCAAAGGGTTGAGGTACTGAACCGCCATACCATGATCCTGGCGGCGTATCGTGTCTTTACCGGAGAAAAGGGGCAGACACATGCCGAAGCGCTGAAGAACGCTTTGAGAATCAACAGTATGAGCAATATCGACATGGGGCGGCACAACCTGCCGAAGTGGGCGCGGTCTGCTGTTGGTCGCACGCTCTATGCCTTGCAGTCGTATATCCAGCACATGCTCAATATGCTTTACTTCAGAAGCACCAGCGGTAACCGTGCTGATCAGAAAGCGGTGTTGCGCCTGCTGTTCGCCATGTTCCTGATCGGTGGCCTGCCAGCCGGTGCGCCGGGTAGTGACGATCTGGATAAACTGATTCTGAAGTTTTTCGGTTATTCACCGAAGCTGGCGTTGAAAGAGTGGACCCGCAAGATGGCGAAGGAGTTTGGTACTCCCGGTGAAATGATGGATAGTTTCATCTGGCATGGTGGCCCTGGGGTGGCCGGAGTGTCTTTGACCGGGGCAACACAGATGCGCTTACCGGCTATTACGAATATTATCGCTGGTGATGATATGCTGAAAGCTGTCGGTGGCCCGGTGGGCGGGTTGGTAATGAAAGGGATAAACGCAAGCAAGGCGGCACAGCGTGGCGATTATTACCGGATGGCGGAATATATATTACCAACAGTTTTCGCCAATCCGATGAGTGGCTATCGGCAGTATTCCGAAGGCGTCCGGAGTGCGTCGGGGGTGCGGGTTGATTATAAGGGCAAGATGTTGAAAATGGATGCAGGAGAAGCGCTATTGCGGTCTGTTGGTTTGCAGCCTGCCCGTATTGCCGATATTTCAGAAACGCGGGGTTTTCAGAAGAACTTGGATTTTGAGTGGCGGGCACGGAAAAAAGAAGTTATGGACGGACTCCGGTTTGGTGCCATGTCACGGATGGACGCTATTAAGTTCAATAAGGAGTTGCGCAAATCACAAGCATTTCCGCTTGTTACCATTATCGACTCTGACGCGATGACCGATGCTTTGTCCAACAAGGGGAGTTTTAACAAGAGGAAAAACGCCTGGCAACGGACGCATGGCGCTGAATAGTTGTGCAACATTTTTGGGTTGTGGTATACTGTTCAATATCATGTTGAACAGTAGGGATTTCAATATGATGGCTACTAAGAAAATACTTGACACAAATGTCGGTTGTGGTTTAGCTTGGTTGCAACCTGCTTCTAACAGGGAGGAAAACTCGGCATCCACACCCGTCAGCATTGTGGTATTTTTTCGCCCGGAATTTAAAGGAGTTCCGGGGAGTGTCCCCAATATATTGAATAAGGACGCAGCTTGGTTATCCGCTGTTAGAAGCTCCCCGGTACTTTTCCGGGAATCCATTCTAAGGAGAGATAACTACCATGTCTAATCAACTTATTCCCGTTGTAACTCGCCCTGTTGGCTCAGAAACAATTCAAACTGTAAATGCTCGTGACCTTCACGAATTCCTTGAGAACAAAGACAGATTTGCCACATGGATCAAAGATCGAATAGAACAGTTTGATTTCGTGGAAAATCAAGACTTTGTGAGTTATTCGGAAAATTCCGAAAAACCCCGTGGAGGGCGTCCGGCCCTCGAATACGCCTTAACCCTCAATATGGGCAAAGAGTTGTCAATGGTGGAGCGTAACGCTAAAGGCAAGGAAGCCCGTAAATATTTCCTTGAATGTGAGCGAATCGCCAAAGATCCCCTCGCCCTGCTCAACGATCCCGCTACACTCAAAACCCTGTTGCTGCAAAACATCGAACAACAGAACGAACTGAAACACAAGGTGACTGAACGCGACAAACTGATTGCGGTGGTGTCACCAAAAGCGGCGGCGCTGGATGTAATTGCCAATACTGACGGCTTGATCTGTATTTCAACCGCTGCAAAGATCTGCGGCAAGGGGCCGAAAGAGTTTTTTAAATGGCTTTACGAGCTGAAGTGGATCTTTAAACGTCCAGCGGGTAAAAACTGGCTGGCGCACCAGGATAAACTGCGCTCTGGCTACATGGAGCACAAGTTGTACACCTACACTAATTCAGATGGCCAGCAGCAGTCGGAATCAACCGCATATCTGACGCCGAAGGGCGTGACAAAGCTGGCGTTGCTGCTTGGCCTTAACGTGGCTGAACTGGAGGTGCTGTCATGACGCCCCCTGTATCAGCAACCAGTCCGATTGATGTTATATCCCGTGCGGCACTGAAAATACATTTTCTGAAAAATTCGATCATCACTGACGATGATGGTGCCGGTTGCCACCTTACAGAACAGGAAAGCTGCGGCCTGTACTTCTCTTTTTTAAGTATTGCGGAAGAGCTGGAGTCTGCTGTGCGGCAGATAGAAGCGGCCCGCTAAGGCGTTATAAATTATGGGGCGGCTCAGTGCCGCCCTATTATCAGAAAAAAAGTGCCTGGGAGCGGACGCATGGCGCTGATTAATGTTGAGAATTTGCTTATGTTGCGGTACGTGTTCATTATCATAGTGAGCGGAAAAGAGAGTTAATTATGCCTATTTCACCTGATGCAGATGTGTGTGTTTTATCGAATACCGGTTCGCCGGTAATTACACCTGCCGGGGTGCCGTTGTCACAGGTAATATTGACTTTCACGCTGCTTACTTTCAATACCCGTAAAAAAACATCGGTTATGGATATTGTCAGTGGTGAACTTGTTTGCATAGATCCTGTAGATGTTACGCTTTCAGCTGATGGTGAGTTCACCATATCGTTGTGGCCTAACAGCCGTGGGGACATTAAGACAATGTATAAAGTATCTGCTTCAGTTAAATCAATTTTACCATTTTATATTTCTGTTCCGGATGAAGCGACTTGCACGTTGTTGGCAGCTAAGACCGCATATAATGCAATTTCGGCGGTTTAAAAACAGTAAGCGGAAAGAGAGTTGATTATGCCAGTTTCACCAGATGTCGATGTGTGTGTTTTATCAAATACCGGTGATCCGATAGTAACGGCTGCTGGCGTTCCTTTGTCTCAAGTATACCTTGTTTTCAAACTGGTAAATTTCAAAACTCGCAAAGCAATTTCGGTTATGGACGTTATCACTGGTGAACTTGTTTGTATGGAACCTGTGGAGGTATTGCTGACAACAGCTGGTGAATTTACTACGACATTGTGGCCGAATAGCAGGGGTGATATTCAGACGATGTACCAGGTATCTGCTTCTGATAAATCAATCACGCCGTTCTTTATCCTTATCCCTGATGCGGCAACATGCACGTTGATGGCGGCAAAGTCGGCGTACGGTGTCGGCTCGGGTTCGTGGATTGATTCAGCAGCGTCACCGTCTGTTATCGCGGCAGCGGCAGCTGCTTCTGCTCAGGCAAGTGCGGAACTAGCTTTGAGTGCGGCGCTCGGGCCGCTTGTTATTGTGGACGCGGTGGATGCGCCAATAACAGTAACGCTGCCGACCATAAATACAGCGGTTCGGTATTACCGTGCGGATGCTACAGCAAATACAATCACCATTGAGCCGGATCTGATTACCAATACGGTTATGCTCGCTGCTTCTATTACCGGTCCTACGGTGCAGGGTGAAACAATGATGTTGGCAAAGATTGGTACTGACTGGCGGATTATTGTTTGATCAATTAAATAGAGGTTTTTAAAGGAGATCAATATGTCACGACTTATAAATGATGAGAATTTCAACACAGTGCAGCTTATGGAATTATCAGCGCCACAGAACGGTATTGTCATCAAAGCTATTGCCGATGTGGCCACTGCCAACCTTTCAGGGACACTTACCAAGGGCGTTATCAGGGTGCATGCTTCGGTTGATTGCTGGCTGATGTTTACCGTAACTGATTTGGTCACTGCGGCTACAGGGCATAAAATACTTGCTGCGGCATGTCCGTATGATTTGCCAAGACCGGCGGGTAAGACCAAGATCAGCGTTATTGCAGCTGGTTCTACACCAGGGACTCTTGATATCTCTGAATTGGGTTGAGTTATGCGATCATTGAATATGCAAAACATGAGGAGTATTGGAGCGGGGAAATCGTCTGATCCACTGGCGCAGTTTTTACAGTTTTACGCACCCCTCAACGGAGACATAAACCTCTCAAAAGGTACTGGCCCACCGACCTTTGTCAGAGGTTCTAAAGCATACTACCCTAATGCAAGCGGGGTAATAACCGAGTATGCCAATGATGTCCCTGTGGTTGATACAGCGAAAGGTGTGCTGGTAGAGCCGACCATTTTGAATGTCTGTAAGCAGAGTCAGGATTTTGCAACGACATGGGAAGTCTATTTAGCGGCTGTAACAGCTAATCAAGCAATTGCCCCAGATGGTACGCAAACTGCCGATCTGCTATACCCGACATCCAGTGCGCTGTATCCTTGTGTTTATCAAGGTATTGTTTTAGCCGCTGTGCCAACGACAGTATCTATTTACGTTAAGAGCGCAGGATTTACTTGGGTGGCGTTTAGAGCAATGGATGGTGGTGGAACAACAGGAGCATGGTTTAATATTGTCACAGGAGAATTAGGACAAAATACAATTGCATCTCCGAGCGCAGTCACTCCACGAGTAACTTCAACCGGTAATGGGTGGTTTCGGATCAGTATCAGCGGGACAGGGGCAGGAAGTGTCTTTTCACAACTGCACTTAGCCGATGCCGATGGCTCTCTTATGGCTACTGTGTCAGGAGCAAGTGGAGTGTATCTATGGGGCGGGCAAGTAGAAACCAGTAGCGTACCCACCAGTTATATCCCCACAACAACTGGCTCTGTTCAAAGGAATGCATGTAGTTTGAGTTATCCTGTTGCGGGGAATCTGACCAATACGGCAGGGACAATATACTGTGAATACTATCCGTTACTGACTACTGGTACCCCAGAAATTATTTCATCTTCATCCACCAATGGGATCAAAACTTCTTCCACATCAATAGTTGTTTCAGACGGTACGAATACTCCAACAGGCCAGACGCTTGTTACTAATGCTGTCAACAAGATTGCTGTGTCATGGGGTGGTAATGGCATACGGTTCACCCGTAACGGGGCGGCAGTCACCACAGGCACGTTTGATGGCAGTATGGGCTTTACTGATATCCTTGTTGGGTCAGGAGTCACCGGATTTATTAAGTCAGTCAAAATCTACAGTGTTCAAGTTGTAGACGCAGACCTCATTCGGATTACAGCATAAGGAGCATTTACAATGGCTATTTTGGTATATTCGCCTGATGGTAAGTATGTGACAAAACCGACTCTTCTGGCGTGTGCCACTGATCTTGATTGTAAAGGTAAAAGAGTTGTTGTGACAACTCCGTTGACGCTGGCTCAATCAACTGTGACCTCTTGGCCTGATGATAGAACCCTTGATTTTACTTTAGGTGGCAGACTTCATGTTGATACTCAAGTGTTTTATGGGTTGAGGCATGCGAAACCTGAATGGTTCGGTGATTGTACTGTTGATGCAGGGCCATCTATAAATAAGGCGTTGGCAATGGTTTACCGTTATGGAGCAGTTGAATTAACTGCTTTAACATATCCTATAAAAACTACCGTGGAATTTCCTTTGTTATCCACAAACATTAAATTATTTAGCCAAGTTAACTCTACTTTGAATGTGCCTGATGGCACAGATATTGACTGCATCAATACAGCGACAGCAAATGAAAATGAAGGATGGCACGTAATAGAAGGAATAACTTTAAACGGTCCAAACTGGTATTACAATCCTGACCCGACACCTGCCCAGTACATGAAGGCAAATACCAAAGCAGGGTTATTGATGAAAAGAAATCCGATTGGTTTAGGTAATCCGCCGAACTATAACATGGTATTGCGTGATGTGTTTATTCACGGCTTTAAATATGGCGTGTTTATGGAAAATACTATTGGTGTGAGGTTTGAAGGCAAAACGTATATCGAAGGTAATGTCTATGGCATTTATATCAATGGTGGGCAGACCAATGCTAACCGATGGTTTGGTACTATGATTCGTCATAACAGTGCAGTTGGTATCTATTCCACTGAAGAAATTATTCTAGGGGTATATGCCACAAATAATACCTTTACCGACTGTCATATAGAAAGTAACTGTCCGTATAGTCTTATTGGGGCTAATGGTGGAGTTGGTATTTACATACGACGATCCAACGATTTTATATTTAACAACTGTTATTCAGAAAATCACGAGTACTCAATAATATTATCAGATGATGCAAAAGGTAACATTTTCAATAATCATCGTATATCCGCAGGATCAGCAGGGGATGATAAAATAGCAATATGTGGGGCGAATACAAATAACAACCTGTTCAATCGTTGCATATACTCAGGGGGAGCTAACGCTGAACATGTCATGGTTGAAACTGATAACGCCAACCAAACAGGAAATCAATTTATAAACTGTGTCGGAATAAACATGGTTGTATCCACTCCTGTTCCCGGTGATTTGCCAATAGTACATTTAAAATCACCTCCATATGTACATAATATGCTACCTAATCCCGGCTTTTACGCAACCTCTGGTCATGGGCTGATCACCATGCCTCCCCAGGGTTACCAGTACACCTCCTTTGAGGGAACTACGAAAGGTCTGACAAGCGGTATAGGCACGGCAACAGCTAAATTAAATACCGCAGGGTGTGGAGAAATTAAACTAGATGAAGCGTTTAGTTATCTGAACAAAACATTTGTAGTAGACACGGTAACCACTGATACTATTATCTGTGCGACAGATATCCCTGCTGAATTGCAGACATCATTTCCATTATTTATAAGTGGTCAGCTTAGAACATTCACTTACACTGGAATATCTGGAGATACATTTACCGGAGTTACTCCTGATCCTACAACTGGAGTAGCGGTGTCTAATGGGGATGATATATCAATTAACTACCGTCTCCAGTTTGCGTTAAGTGCTGTAACTGCTGATACCATTACCTGTTCAACGTCTATTGCAAGCTTGCCATCGTCAGGTTCTCTGCTATTAGAAAGTAATGCAAGACCGAAAACAAAACCTCCAACAACAGCGTCACAACCTTTCCGATATACAGGTATTGAAGGCAATACGTTTACTGGTGTCTCTCCGTCTCCAATTCCTTGGTTAACCGAGTATGACAATCAGGTTCCTCCTCAACCAATAGGGTTACCTATTGTCGATGGAGACGTATATTATCTGACTCCTACAACAATAACAGAGTTCACTAATCTCACCAAACATTCAATATTTGTTTTATGGAACTACCAGAATCTAGTGCGTGTCACAATTAAGTCTGGATCTAATACTGGTTTAATTGCATTGAAAGGTTACTCTGATGTGAGCTTTACAGACTATGGCCAGATGATTGCTTTCTATGTCAATGCTCTTGGATATGCTTATGAGATAGGAAGAAACTTTACAACAGGTAGCACGGGTAATGCAGATGGCAACACACTTACCAGTTCTATTGATATTGCAGGTATACAATCAGAAAGTGTACCAAAGGTTCCAATCCCTTCTGTACCATCCAATATTATATTATTTCAAGTTCCTCCGGTAACGTGCAGTGTTATGTTGAAACTGACTTTTACCAAAACGTATACAAATGCCAATTTAGGATCAAGTTTTATCGGGGAATATTATTATTATATAGCAAGGCGTGGGACTATAACTATTGATGACGTAGAAACTGGATCAGATGTCGTACTAGATGTTTTAACTACTATGAATCGTAATTCTGTAACAAGTAATGTTGGTGGTCAAGCAGCAGCTTCAGCATGCGCAACAACAATCATAAGAACAAAAAGTGAGACAGATTTAGAATCACAAGAAGTAGCTATTACTCTTAATGGCATGACAAGCTTGGATGGTGGGCTGACTTATTATGGGTCAACTATCTTTTATACCTGTGAAATACTAGGAATAAGCAACATTACAATGTCACCAGCCTAACCCGGAGGCCACTGATATGCCCGAAACACCTAATCCTAACTGGATACCAAGACAGCAGATACTCACTCACAAAGATTTAGAAGAACTTGCTGCCTTGATGCAGTCGCAACTTGCCAAGCACCCATGCCAGTTTGGAAATCTGACGCATGATCAGATGGATCGAATAGCAAAACTTGCGGAGTTTTTTGAACGTGCTGAGAAAAAGATTATGGACTCCATTACCTATGCTGTTTTGGCGCTTATCGGTGGTTTAATATGGATTCTTTATAATCATGGGTACGGAATACACAAGTGAAAACGGCACGAGAAGGGGCACAATTACAGAATGCTACCTACTGGCGGGATAATCATTTCTATTGCGAAGTCACACATAAATGGATGAGCAGGGATAATGAAAACTGCCTTATTTGTGACAGATATATCTGCCCCAGGTGTGTACGGGTGAGGAGAAAAGAAGATGGCGGGTGTTGAAAGTGCAGAAGGTAGGGAGTGCGGGTTGTGCGGGCATACTTTTACCAAAAGTTCAATGAATCTCACAGTGACAATTCGTAACAGCAAAAATCATAATCATCTTGAAAAAGCTCGGGTTTGTGGCCGCTGTTATAATCTTCACCATGCTAAGGATGAGTAAGCAATGGCTACCCTGCCTTATCGTTATTGGCCTGATGTGGGATGCCAACAAAGAACCAGACCTGGTTGGTTACAAAGTCTATGCGAGAGCTTCAACGCAGTCCACATTTTTATGTATGAGTACACTTGGCAGACAGACGCACGTAGAAGTGAAAGTAGACGGACGGCGTAACTGGTTTTTCTACGTAACAGTGCCACCACCGGTAATGTGTTGACCCACCCAGCGCCGTTTAGTTGACCCACC
>JBMOEI010000010.1:0-115170 GCA_049318985.1 Desulfuromonadaceae bacterium | reverse complement strand
GGTGGGTAAACCTGAATTCAGAAAAACGGGTCAACACATTACTGGTGGTGGCATGCGGGAGGCGATTTAATTATGTCACGTATATTACAAATTTTATCAGCTATTTTAACCTGTTTAGCCTGATCTGAAGCGTGTGCAGCATGTTCTATCTGAAGTTCCTTTCTGGTCGCCTTTGGGAGTGATTTATCGTCTGTGACTTCCCGAACTACGTTCATTGCTTCTGCCCCAAATAAAACTTCCAGTTCTTCAAATGTGGTCTCTGTATCCTCAACAGTATCGTGAAGGATTGCGCCAAGCAAAACTAATTCATCATCAACATTACCCTCACTGGCTAAAACAGTGGCAACTGCTATTGGGTGATTTATGTAGGGCGATGCGTCTTGATCCTTGCGACGTTGATTCCGATGTTTATCTGCAGCAAACGAAATTGCTTGTAACAATTTTGTAGGGTTCATGTGTCCTCTGATCTAAATGAATTTTATGAAAATTGTGTCTGCGTTCAAATGAATGGATATCGGTTGCAATGACTGTTCTGCCGAGAGAAGGAACGTACCTAGTGGAGCTTCGAGCAATCGTTCGAAAGTCCGCCTTAGTCCTCTTACTCCCTTATCTTTGTAAGGTTCTTTGTCAACGATAAATGCTTTAACATCATCGGTAATTTCCAAATTCACCTTATATCTATCCGCAATACGAGATTGCAGGTCAGTGATGGCAAGCCCAACTATCTCAAGCATATTGTTTCTATCGAGCGTTCTGAATACAATCTGCTCATCTATTCTGTTGAGTAATTCTGGCCTAAAGTATTCTTTCAATTCTGGGATCTCATCCTGTTGTTCAGCTGATTCCTGAGAACCGAAACCGAGTTTGCGGCTTTTGGAAATCTTTATGTTCGATGTCATGACAACAATACAGTTTGTGGCGTCAATCTTGCGACCCTTTGAATCAGTCAAGCGCCCCTCATCAAATACCTGGAGGAATAAGTCGAATACGCGTGGATGCGCTTTTTCAACTTCGTCGAGAAGCAGGACAGAATATGGTCTGGTTCTGAGTTTACCAGTAAGCTGACCCTCTTCTTCGTATCCCACATATCCGGGTGGCGATCCAATTAGCTTTGAAATGCTATGTTCTTCCTTGTATTCAGACATATCCAGACGGATTAATGAGTTGTCGCTGCCAAACAGCTCCATTGCCAGTTGCTTGGCAAGTTCTGTTTTCCCAACACCGCTTGGACCAAGTAAAAGAAGTACTGCAAGAGGCCCATTACGCTTCGATATTCCGCTATAGGACATAACAAGCCGCTGGGTAATCCGGTCAATAGCTTCGGATTGACCTACGATATGTTTATTAAGCCTGTCTCCCATCCTGACAAGATGGTTTCTGAAATTGCCAGCCAGATGGCCTGTTATAACCTCCACGGGAATGCCGGTAGTTTCGGAAAGGACCTCGGCTATTGAGTTATCGGTTATTACCTGTGGATCTCTTTGCTCAGAATCATCGAATTTTATAGAGGCGCGAACTTTTGCGCTGGCACGATCAAGTAGATCAATAGCTTTATCAGGTAAACGATGCTCGCTGTCAAAACGCTCAGAGAGATCTACTGCAGATTCAATTGCCTCATCAGTTATTTGTACATGGTGAAAATCCATCAATTTCTGCCGCAGTCCTTGCAGCATTTCAATACATTCACTCCGGCTTGGTTCCTCTATTGAAATCGTCTCAAAGCGCCGCTCCAGTGCGGCATCTTTCTCAATATGCTTTCGGTATTCCACAATGGTAGTTGCACCAATACATTTAAGTTCACCCCGAGCTAATGCCGGTTTGAGAATATTTGCAGCATCTAAGCTACCACCTGCTCGTCCCGCACCGACTAGAGTATGAAGTTCATCGATAAATAGGATGATAGACGCATCAGCTTTTGCCTCCTCAATGATACGCGTCAACCGCTCTTCAAATTCACCACGGTAAAGTGTACCAGCTACCATCACTCCCATATTGAGTTCTATGATTTTCTTATCTGCAAGAAATGATGGGATTGTTCCAGTAACAATCTGCAGTGCCAGAGCTTCTACAACGGCAGTCTTACCAACACCAGGCTCCCCGACCAATACGGGATTGTTCTTGGAACTCCGTGCAAGGGTATTGATTACCTGCCCCAATTCTTTCTTTCTTCCAATAAATGGAAACAGTTTGCCGTCTCTTGCCTCTTGAGTCAGATCCCGACCGAATCTTTCAAGGTAAGATTTTTTCTTTTTATCGTCCGTACCTGGTTCTCCAGCAAGAACCTCCATGGGGCGGCCAGCCAGTTCAAGCAACCGAACTTTGAGATCTTCTGTAGCAATACCAGCGTCTTTGAATAATTGACTAAGCTTCTCACCTGGTGCAGAGACAATCGTTGCTAAAAGATGTAAGGTTGTAAGTTCACCAACTGTTCCGGCCAAGATTTCAGCTTCTTGGAAGCACTTTCTACACTCATCACTTCGGTGAATAACACCATCGGTCTGATGAAAGTTCCCTTTAGCCACTGCCTCTCGCAAAGATCTGCGCAACGATGTAATATTTAGTCCGAAGGGCTGAAATGCTTCGCATAATGCAGCGTATTCAATTTTTATCTGGTGCCAGTTGGACTGATCAAGTCCAAGATCCTGGGGATTCCCGGCAACAACTTTTTCCAGGCTGAGGATTCCAATGACGATGGCCTCTTTTTCAATATACTGCAAAGAAACAGAAGAAGTTTCCCATGCAGCAACTTGCCAAGCCATCTGGACGGATGATGAATATTGCATTTAAAATTTCCCAAAGAACTCTGTGATATCAAAGTGAAAACTAACTTCGGTCCCATCAGGCAGTTCAATCACGAGTAGGTCAATATCACGCCCCGAATCAGACTTTAAGAGATATTGAATTTTGAGTTTCCATGCCTCATCACGTTTCCCATATTTTTTTGCAACATATGCGTATTCAGCCGGTACACCCATTTCAGAAGTTTGGGCATGAATTATAACAGGTGTATTAACAGTACTTCCGTCTCCTCCTGAATATGATACGCCACCACCACTCAAATACAGGTACGCCTGATAAGCTTCATTCTGAGTAATTTTGTTTCCAGTGCTGATTATTAAACTCGGCACTATCCTTTCAGCGGACTTATCTTCAGCTATGCATATAAGTGCCTTTCTGCCGGTGACAAACTTTTTGCACTCATCAATCGATAGTTTTCCACCAAACAATCCATGAATAACATTTGTATCTCGCATTATGTCGGCCTCACCATTGGGAAAAAGCTGAAGAGCCATTTTCTTCATGATGATATCTAGCTCAGATTCCGGCTTGTTCTTCTTGAAAAAGTCAAAGAGCCCCATTTGTCCTCCTAATTACCCAGCTTAACTACTGTTTAGTCATATCTTCGAGGTCTTCTGTCGCCGAATAACTTTTGGGGGTATCGATTGATAATTCTGAAGCGAACTTCACGTTATCAAACAAACTTGATATTTTCACAATCTCAGAATCAATACCAACAGATGAGAACTCCATCCTCTGGCTAGCGTTAAGACATGGTACTGTACCGAATCGCTGAGTAATTATTTCATCATGTACGTTCAATTGAGTTCTAACGAGTCGCAAGAACATTTCCTCATTGGTATCAAAGCGTTCGTCAGCATAGACAATCCTGAGAATTACTTCCAAAAGCAGAAGTTCCTGTACAATTGACAGTTCTGACGACTTCAAATCTTCAAGAAATTCATGGAAAAAGTTCCTGCCGCTCTTGTTAACGGCATCAAGCATTTCGCTGAGCAATTCTATGCCATTTAAATCCTTGAAATATACAGCTTGCGAGACCATAGCGTTCATTTCGGCAACTTCTTTTTCATGAATCTCACCGTCACAGGCAATGGTACAAACAGCAGTTTTCAAGAGAAGCTTTTGCAGGTCGCGCTGTTCCATTAGTCAAAACTCCTGTTGTTTTTGAAACGTTCGTATAGCTTGATTTGTTTCAGGGAAACAGACGGCTTATGACGCTGTATTGCGTTTTCAATGTGACTTTGCGAAATCTTGACTCTTTCCTTCAACGCGTCCCTGGCGGACTCGTTTACTAGGAAACTGATATCACTTGAAACATAGCTTTCGGTTAGCTCAGCAAGTTTCTCGAAATCAAGAGAATCAATTGGACGATCTTTAAAATAAAGCTGTAGCATTTCAATACGGGCTGTTTTGTCAGGTGGGCTTAGATAAACTACCTTATCGAGACGACCTGTTCTGGTTATGGCTGAATCAATCTTATCCGGCCTATTAGTGGCCGCGATTATGAATATTCCAGCCTTACCACACTCAGTCATCTGGGCAAGAAATTCATTTACCTCTGAAGCGTAGCTATGCTGCAGATCCCCTTCACGCTTAGGTAGTATAGCGTCAACCTCATCTATAAAAATGATAGTGGGTGCCTTTTCTCGCGCTTCGCTGAACAGTTTTCCGATTTTTTCTTGTGTACCATGGACATAGATACTCGCCAGGTCGGAAGGGTTAATCGTAATAAAATTGTAGCCGACCTCATCGGCAAACTTTTGAGCTATAAACGTCTTGCCACAACCTGGTGGACCATACAAAAGCATTCCGTTTGGAACGGATACCTTATATTGCTCGTACAATTCCTTTTCTGTCAGCGGAAGAATAACATCATGATAAAGAGTTTCTTTTAGTTCATGCATACCTGCAATTTCATCAAAGCCTTTTTCCTTCTGGCGTACTTTATAATTCCGAGGAGCCCCTTCATTTGTTAATGGTGTAATGGCCTTTTTATGCTCATCAGCTTTATTGGTTGCTGATTTCGTGGAAACAGGTTTTTCCAGTCCTGTGATTGCTTCTAGAAACTCGCTCGCGTTTTTGTAACGGTTCTCTAAGTCCTTTTCCAGGGACATCATAATCACTTCATCTAAACGATCATTGCAGCCGTCTGCATAGTAGGACGGTTTTTTTGGAGACTTTTTACGAGAAGAGATGATCATAGTTGCGATTTTTTCAGGGTCGTCATAACCACTGTCAAAATTATATTCCCAGGGATGCACTCCGGTAATCATGCGATACAGCACTATACCAGCTGCAAATACATCGCTTGCGGGTAGATAGGTGTCCCAGAAACATTCTGGAGCAAAATATGTATATTTGCCTGCTGCAGTTGATATATGGGATGCATAATCGGAAAATTGGGCAAGTCCAAAATCCGAAAGCATAGCCACCGTTTTTTCTCCCTCGTATGAGAGAAGGACATTATCTGGGCTGATGTCACGATGGATAATAGGCGGGGTCTGGCTATGAGTTACATGAAGTCCAGTCAATAGGTCTTTTTGAATTGATAACGCAATAGGAACCGGTAGTTCAATTTTCCGGATTAATAGCTGCGCAAGCGTCTCTCCAGAAACAAAACCCATGGTCATAAAAAAATAGTTGATCCCATTCTTTTCAAATGTATTAGTTTCAAAAACCCGAACAATATTAGGGTGAGTCAGCTTAGAGAGAATTTTGGCTTCACGTGTTACTGTCTCAATATCAGCCCTTTGAACATACTCATCCTTAAATACCTTTAGTACCTGAGTGCCAAGATACTTATGTGATATACGATAAACCTCGCCAAAGGCCCCTTGGCCAATGAAAAATTGAACCGTATAGGTGTCATTAATTTGATCACCTTTGGTTAGTATACCAACATATTTTTTTGCCATTTATTTCCTCAACAATTTGTCATCAAGTTCGCCTGCAATAGGCTGTTCCTTTTCAGGCAAAAGACTGTATAACTCGCGAATTATATCTTGAAGCCTGGATTTTGAAGGACTTGTCACAAGCATTTGTTTCCCGTCATCAATCAGACGTCTTGCAGAAGTTCTGTTTTTCCATTCATGCATATCAAAATTATCATCAAAACCTTTCAACATTGATACCCAAAATCCAATTTCTCCCTCTTTTAACATAAATGAGAGGGAATAAATCTGATCTATAAGCTCTTTAGCAAGCTTGATATCTTTTCTTTCTATGATGGTTTTTGCCTGCTGTTTGAATTGAGAAATTACTTCCGCAGTTTTATCATTGCCAGCCTCTGATCTTTCTTGGGCTATGCACACATGTTCAAGAGCCTCTTCTAGTTCTTGTTCAGTGTTGGGCCATTCACTTTCTTCCTGAAGTTTGTCGATTTCTTTCCAGATTTCACGAAGGCGGGCCAATACTCTACCTCTGCTTGTAGAATCTCCTCTTCCGTTTTGGAGCATTTCGTAAGTTTCATCAAGTTGCGATTCAAGTTTGTCTGACTTCGAGGTGTCGATGCCTTCTGTTCCCGCAACAATTATGGCAAGTGCCTGCTGGGCCTTTTCGATGTCTAACTCCAGTCCATCAGCATCAGCATCAGCAGTTTTCTTTGTAATTGTCTCAAAGACATGCTCTACCGTTTCATCAATACTTGGGAAATAGGCACTGCAACTTATTCTGCGACTCTCATCAACAGTTACAGTTAATTCAACGTCGCTATCCTTAGGAAGAAATTGAGGAAGCAATTCACCTGTAATGATAAAAGTTCCGGCGCGTTCATCAGGGAACGCCCGGCTATACGGCACTTCAGCGTTTAGAAGCGGTATGTGAATCTGGTCAGATTTATTGCCAGGTCGAATATCTTTCTGTGTTTTGTACGTATCTTTACCTTTGGCAAGTAGGGATTTGTTCTTTTCTAACCCCGGAATTGGAACAATACACTGCTTCCCTTTGCCTGTATGAACTGCCTCAATGCAGAGGTGGAGTGTCAAAGTTGCATTGGGAAACTTTATTTCTGGAATGATGGTAAATGTAGACGGTTCACAGGGGAATTGATTCCCCTTATCGTCAAATAAGGCAACAGTAAATCCATTTGCTTTGCCTGGGAGCAGGTGAAGATCAATTATTTCAGCATCACCTTCAAGTTCAATCCGACCAGATGACCATCCTTTATCATTTCGTGCCACCTCGACAAAAACCTTTTGCGGAACTTCACCCGTTGTCAACCCGCGTTCAACTTTAACACCCAGTTTTTCTTCTGTTTCTACGGTTGTTTCTGGGTATTTTAGCTTGAGTTGGATTTTTGTCTTGTCGCGAATTTGTAAATCGGTAGGTATATCTTTAGTCGAGGCGAAAAGAGCAGCGCCTCTGGCAACTACGGTCATGGGATCTTGGCTTATATCAATATTTGTGCTGATTTGCTCTTTCAACATTCTGCGCATGGTTTGAAGAAAGGTTGGCCCACCCACAAGGACAACGGTCTCCAGATTTTTTCCCGAGAGGTTATTGCGCTCGAGAAGTTTTTTGGTGATGTCAATAGACCGCTGGATAATAGGAACGGCAGCCGATTCAAACTCTGAAAGGCTTATTGTTCTGTCAACAATCATCTCCTCCCCGTTCTCGTCATCGCCAACATCTTCGCTATATGCTGCATGACTCCCCTTACTTGCAAGAGCGATCTTTGTTTCTTCAGCGACGGATTTAAGTGCATCCCGACATAGCATCCGCCCTCTATCATCTGCAAGTGTATCGTCGAGACAATATTCCTCAGCTAAATAAGGAATAAGAATTTCATCAATTATGGCATAGTCAATGTCTTTACCTCCCAAGTGATTATCGCCAGAAGTATCAACAACCCTCATAATTCCTTCAACTACCTTCATCAATGCAGCATCAAATGTTCCACCACCAAAATCAAACACCAGCCAGTATCCGTCAGTTCGCTTGGCGGAAAGCCCATAAGCTATGCATGCTGCAATAGGCTCCTGTAATAGTTCGCAGTATTGGAAACCAGCCAATTCAGCTGCTCGTTGGGTCGCGTCAATTTGTGGCTGTTGGAACATAGCCGGTACTGTGATGACAGCAGAACGTACCTCATCTTCGTCACGTACAAAGCTTTTCAACTTTTTTAATACCTCAGCTGAAAGTTCTTCAGAAGAAAAGCCACGATTCATGTTTGAACTAAAGTATTGGGTGTCATCTCCCATGGTCCTTTTAAACTCGATATATGAATTCTCTGGAGAATTGTTGCGCTCACCCTTCATATAATGCTTAAAAGCATCTTCAGCCGCTTTATTGCGAGAATTTAGTGCATTATGCCCAACTCTATTTTGTTGTTTTTTGTCATATGATACGCAGGAAGATGTTGTGTCCGTCTGTTGTGCCTCAGCGCTTTTGATAATCGTAATTGTACCGAAATCATTACGAGCAATTGCTGAATTAGTTGTTCCAAGGTCTATCCCATAATCAATTTTAGTTCTCGCCATCCTACCCCCCTGTACTTACTTCAATTTCAGCTATTTGAATTGCAATTTCTTTAAAATTTATTTGTGGTTTGATTACTTTTGTTATTACAGCTTGGCCGGTTTCGAGATCGTCAGAAGCAATGAATTTTGCTTTAACGCTCATCCCTTCGTCATATTTAAGACCGAGCATGTTGATCATTTCATATCCACTTTGGTTAAATTCTTCTTCAAGGCGCTCAAGAGATTTTTGAAGTGGCTTTAGCCCCTTGGTATCGTCTGGCAATGCATTTAAGCGCTGACGCATACGGAATATTTCTTCTCCAACTTTCAGCGGAAGGGAGTGATCAACTTGTGGTTGTGCCGTTACAGATTCGACCGTTGTTGTCACTGCAGACTTGTCACGTTCCGCTTGGAGCAGCTTTATCTGATTTTGTAATACTTCCAGCAGCTTGCCATCAAGTATCACAGCTTCACTATCCAGCTGTTCTCGCATTTGAGCAAGTTTCGATTCTATCGTCGCACTTCCATCGGCATAGCGTTTTCTGACTACGAAGGCCAGTAACAGCCCCGCAACTCCGAAAACGGCAGCGAGTATCGTCCCAAGACTTAGCTGAAAAGTTCGTTGTCCAAGTTGCTCCCCAAGCCCTGTTATTCGAGTTTGCGCTTCATTAGCATTCTGACTGACGTCAGTAACTTTCTTTTGTATTGCTGCATCATTCTCTGCAATTCGCTTTTGAATATCGGAGACTTTTTTATCAATTTCCGCAATTGCCTTTTTCTGGCCTTCATCGGTAGCTTTGAGCGTGGTTACTGATTCCCGCAGTTTTTTAATGTCAGCATCATAAACTTTCTGGTCTACCGAGACAGTCGGATCTTGCAGGGCATATAGTTGCCCAGCCATTACGGAAATACTGATGAGACAGGTTATCAGAACTATTCTCACTCAAGCCTCCTTATAATTGAATCGAGCAACGATTTTGCAATCTTATGTATGGTCTTGTGATTCTTGAATCTTTCTACAAATAGCGGGGAATATTTATAGTAGAATTTTATGAATGCTCTGCCGATTGGATAATTGGATAGCACTGTGTCACGATATTTACGGAGGATTACGACCTGTGGGGCATCATAACTGCCGTAAACCATGGTGGCGACATAACATCCACCTCCACTGGAGCTTGCTGGCTTGCTTGAAGAAGCCATATTACCCATCATCACCTGAAAATTCTGATTGTACCTTTGCTTAACTGAAGCCTCCATTTCAAGTTCGCCGATCAATCTCATAACAGACATTACTTTTGTCATGTCATGTGTACGATTAGCATAATCAATGCACATAGCAAGAGCGTTACTGGCAACCGAGGAACTGAGCTTTATATAAAGGTCATATTCTTCACCTCGGATTGATGCAAGTCGTGGCGTACATATAGAAATTAGGTTTTCAGCGATTAAAGGAAGTCTTGTGACTTCATTGAAATCGAGCTTTTCGCCATCAGGAACCTTATTCAAGGCCCCAACTATAATATCAAGATCCCCTTTTATTTTAGATTGCTGCTTGAAGATGCGGAAATTTTCGTCATATCGCCGTTTAACATCACTTTCCATGACAAGAGCGCCGATAAGAGTAAATACTTCTAAAATTCTACTGAATTCACTCTTCTCATTCGCGAACACCACACACATACCCATTGCATTCCTGGCGATTGCACTTGAGAGATCAATATACGTTTCATCACCTGATCCCAATACTGAACGTATGTTATCTAACCGTGGTTTACAGTTATTTACCAGCCTTGCAGCTTGTTCCGGCAAACGACTGATTTGAAGATCTGTAAGGTCATCGCAATCAGGAACATCATCAAGTTGCTTTACAATGTAATCAAAATCGACCTTTATTCTTCGTTGTTTATCTCGTTCAGTCTTGCCTTTGACCCATTTTTCCAGAATTGGAATTCCTTCGTTTAAGCGCTGTTTTACCTTGATTCCAACAGCAACTGAGTAGGCACAACGAGCCAAGCGCAGGGCATTATCACCTGGGTCAACATCGGTGTCTTTATCCAGATGATGGTTATAATAATTTGCACTACAGTCCGCGATCTCTTCAGCAAGCTTGTCGGAAATTGATTGATACTCGAAATCGTCAGCGGCTAGCACCGCTGCTATTTTTCGTATATCGCCATCAGTATTCTCGTAAAGATCGCTTCCTGTTTTATCTGCATTTTCAGGGTATTTCCTACGGGCTATCTCAGCTGCTTGGATCGCCTTTTCGATATTATTAATATGCTTCCCAATTAACTTAGATGAAACCTGACGACGTGTTTCTTCGGGGAACGATGAGAATTTCGATATAAACTGAGGCAGTGCGATTCCACCGGGTTTGTCTATGTGGGGAGTAAGCGTTTTCACGACTTCATCGATGAAAGAGCCAATTACTTTTTGCTTTTCAATCATGAAGTTTTTACCGGATATATGATGGGCGTATGCCTCCAATAGGTTGGCGTCGAGCACCCTTCCTGCCCAGATTAATCCTTTAGAGAACTTTTCGAAATTATATGAACCGTTTTCTCTTGAGATTGCCATGTAGAGAATGGAAAGGTTTTTTGCACTAGAATAAAGCTTGTCGTTATTGGTTCCGGTCTTAAATTGTGCTTCCAACAGACTGATCGCTTTATCAATATTCCCGCCTTTGAGCACATCCAAGGCAAGTTCGTCACAAACGTTTTGTTTCCAAAACCAGAATAATGAATATAAAAATCTGCCTTCCGCAGTTTCAATACGGCTAGCTGCCTCACGAACCGACTCCGTTGTACGTTCGAAATCAGAAAGGAATGGGAAATCTGTATCGTATGTAATTTTCTTTCCAAATTCTGTTGCGGTCTCTAAATCGGATATTCTCTTTGTAATATCACGCTCAGTAGCATCAACAGATAACCCAAGAATACGGAAAGGATTTTGGTGAATCAGGTCCATAACTATCTCCGCTTATACATAGAAAGAAACTCTTGGTAATCTTTGCTAGCGATTATGTTTTGCTTGAGATATTTGTAATATTGTTTTCGAGTCCAAACGTAACCGCTGTAAGATTTAATCTCTAAAAAGACACCACCCAGCCCCATTATAAAAAATACAACAATACCTACAATCATTAGCCATTCTAGTGGTTTAAATATTATTCCGATAATTACTGATGCTATTACACAAGAAGTAATTATTAGCTGTGTTTTAAATTTATCTATAACACCGTCAGTAGGGAATGGATAATAAGCCTTATTGATACTGAAATTGTATTTGAACACGTTGTACTCTTCTTCATTTATTAATGGAGGCATACTAAAGTTGTACGCCGTATAGGATATGCGCATTCATTTCCTCTCAAAAAAGAGATAAACTTTACATCAATTCATTTTCACCAATCGTGGAAGTATGCATATTTCCATTTTTAACTGTATAAAGTGTCATCGTAATATTGCTAAATTGTGTGCCTGTTTCTGTTTTGAACTCATTTAAATCAAATGATTCCGATTTGGAAATGCCGCCAGACTCTAAGTCCTTATATCTGACATCGTAACTTCCTGTTTTTATTCCGGTCATCTTAAATTTTGAGTAGGCTTTGATGTGAATCAGCCTAACTGGATTTGGTTGCTGTCCTTCTAAATAGTTTAAGGTCACAAATACTGGAGAATTGTTTTGAGAATTATCAATCAAAACGGTGGATAGGCCACCAGTCCTTTTTTTAGCATAACCAGGGATATAGGCTGATGACTGAGGCCACGGGCGACCGTTAGGTGCAACAGATAAATTTTTCGATGTGTCGGTATAAGTGCTTTTAGGGGGAGGCTCTGTCGGAGCCGGGCTTTCAAGCTTATATCTTTCTGGAGTAGATGCAGGTTCCGTTGATGCTGTTGACGGTTTCGAATACGACTGAGATTTATTTGCATCAAACACCACTGAAAAAAGCCATACGGCGAGAAAAAGCAGGGTACAGAACTTGAACAACCCTGAAAAACCATCCCAGTTCTTTAGAAAACCTCTGACGCCGGACCAGTCACCAATGAAATTTTCCCAGTATGTTTTGGAAGGTTGCGGGGTGGCCTGATAACGGGGAGCCTGGTACGTACTGCTACTGCTTGCTCTCGAAGTACTACTGGGCTGCGTTCTATCAACCTTGACAGTAAGGTTTTTCAATAAGATCGTTCGATTTGACTGATATCGCTCCCTTGTCCTTGAGTCCATATCAAACTCAGCCAACCCCATCATGATATTCATTATATCTTCAGACTGCTTGACTCGATTTGCATATTCAATACACATATCTAATGCTTGTGAGACTACGGCGCTACTTGCGCTCAAATAGTCTCCATTATCACTACCGGCTATATTTCTGATGTTTGATAAGTTTTGAATACTATCGGAAAGGAAGCACTCGACGCCAACCTTAAGGCTTCTCACTTCGGTATCACTTAATTTTTCGAGTTCTGGTATGGCATTGATTCTTTTCTTAATTGCATCGTAATCAGCTTTAATGCTCATCCATTTTCTGTTTGCAGCCCAGGTCGAAACATGATCTTCCATGGTTGACCTGTTCTTCTGTATGCGTAATTGCACTTTTTTACCAAAGGCAACTGATTCTGCGAATCGAATGAGTTTGAGCGCATTTTCCCCTGGGTCTTCGCCGTGGTTAAGGTCCAGGTGATAATTGAAATAAGCGATACTGCAACCCAGTAGTTCATCCGCCAGGTTGTCGGCAGTAGTTTGATACTTCAAGTCCTGATCGGACAAAATTTCGAGCAGCAGCTCGATCTCGTTGATTGTGCCTACATACAAATGTTCGCCAATCGTATTCGCTCTTTCTGGACTCTGTTTACGTGCATTTTCAGAAGCTTTAATGGCACTTTCTATGTTCAGAATATGTTTGGATGAAAACCTGCTTGAAATTGAACGTTGCACCGCTGACGGGAAGGAGGAAAACATTTCTACAAACTGAGGTATTGAAATGCCTTCCTGTTTACCAACGTGTGGCGTCGAGCACTTGATAACTTCATCAACAAATGCTGAAATTGTTTTTTGATGGTCAAATGAAAAATGCGGACCGGATAACCAGCTTACATATCCCTGCAACAGCTCGTCTTCAAAGAAACGACCAGCCAATAGGATACTTTTAGAGAGATGACTCTGATTGAAACCGCCATTTCTTAACGAGGCGATATATAGGCATATAAGGTTCTTTGCTGTTGAATAGGATTGAGATGTCAGCTTGTCATCTTTCAACTGATTTTCCAGGAGCTTGATGGACTTGTCTATGTTTCCATCCCTGAGAACATCAAGGGCCAATTCATCTGTGCTGTTGTACTGCCAGAACCAGAAAAAGGTGTAAAAAAGGCGACCATCCGCCGTCTCAATGCGATTAGCCGCCTCACGTATTGTTTCAGCAGTTCTTTCTAAAGGTGATAAACACGGATAATCAGTTTCGTATGATATTTCTTTCCCGATAGATGCATACGCTTCCAATTCGGCTACGCGTTTGGAGATATCCCGTTCAGAGGCGTTTATTGGTAATCCGAGAATTCGGAAAGGATTTTGATGTATTAGATCCATGAATTGATGCCGCCCCTAATTCTAGCCTGCACGGATCTTTTTAATTTTAACCGCAGTTATGATGTAACAGTAACAGGCATTTGTAATTTAATCGGGGTTATTCGTATCAGGAAGACATGAACCAAGTCGCACGGCCAAACCTCAAATAACGCAACCGTTACAAGTAAAATTCTCATTAAAATCAAAAAGTTGCGAGAGTATACACTTTCCGGCTTACGGCGTCAAATACGGAATTCTACGACTTCGTCAATAGTTTAATCTAGGAGTTAACAAAGAAGATTGAACTACTGCCGCAATCAGAGCACTCGCGATAGAATTTCTGCCCATCCTTACGGATACGCTCCTTGTGGCCGTCATTCCCACACGAGACTTTGATCGGAGTATTACTGTCACAGTCACCGCACTTGAAGTAGTAACCAAACTTTCCGTACTGGACTGAAAGCTTCGGACTTTTACAGCCACGACAAACTGGCTGTACCGTCAAGTCTGCAGGTTTCTCGACAGCCACGCTTTTTTGAGGTGATGGTTCAGGTTTGACTGATGCAAGCGGTGTAGTTACGACAGGTGCGGCAACGGTGCAAACGTGTTGTAATCCGAATTTTGCTGCGTAATCAAATGACGCTGGACGATGCATTCGGAGCAGTGTTTGACCGACTTTTTCAAGCGTCTCAGCTGATAAGCATCGCGCAAGGCTACCGACAACCTCAAAAACACCCGCCTTGTCAAAAAAGCGGTCCAAAGTAGCCGAAAGCATATCCGACTTGATGAGACGGCTCGTATCAAACTTCTTAGGTCGATCAATTCTGGATTTTGAAGAGACCAGCACGTAGGAGTGGCATACCGGTGATAAGCGCAAACCGATCTTGCTCGGCATATCGATCCGAGCCAACGCGTCGATTAGAACTGTGATATGTCGCTCGTTCTGAGCGAACGGTGATGACATACCTTCAAAACATTTTCGGAAAGCATTCCAATACAGGAATTCACCGTCTTCAGTGATCTTTAGACCAGCATGAAAATGCTTTGTCTCAAGGACAAAGACGTTCAGTGTGCGGTTGATTAAGAGATGATCGATCTGCGCAATCCGGCCATCAATCTCAAGACGAAGATCGTGGATGACTAAGGTGTTCTGTGACTTGGCAAAATCAAAGTCGATGAGGTATGCGGCTTCTTGTTCGCCTTTTATACCGGCATGAAGGTTGCGAAGCTCTTGTGATATCCTGGCTTTCTGATCGCCTGTCGCGGAAGCCAAAAGTGTCTCCAGTTGATGAATATGACCAGTTTTATCGTCAGCGGATTTAATAATCACGACTAAACCACGCTGTTAATCGAGTTACGAAGCAAAGTACTCGGCTTGAACGTCAATATTCGCCTGGCTTCAATGGTGATTGACTCGCCCGTCTGCGGATTACGACCACGGCGATCTTTCTTCTGTTTAACTATAAAACTGCCGAAGCCGGAGATTTTGAGGTTCTCACCGGATTCAAGCGTACTCTTCATGATTGCAAAGACGGCTTCTACCATCTCAGCGGATTCCTTCTTGGACAGTCCGATACCTTCTTGGGTCTTTTCAAAAATGTCTGCTTTTGTCATAAATCCCTCATATAAACTTTAATCTGCAGTTTTAACCAGTTGTTGTTGTAACCTTCCCAATCCTTCGCAAATAACTTGCCAAAGATCAGCTTGCCAGCGTCCATAAGACGCGCAACCACCTCATTTTTCGCCTTTGGTACGTAACCAATACGGTTGCCATGCTCTTCGAAGATCTGAATTGCCATTGGATCATGCTGGTTATCAGGCTCCCGTTTGAGAATCAGCGGTGCATCCAACACAAGACTGGGCTCAACCTGACTTAAGTCGAGGTGGGAAGTACCGGCAACGTGACAATCCATCAAGAAGATCTCCTTAACAAAAGGCAGTGGTAAACCGCTTTTGTCAAATGAGCCTTTGATGATTGCCAGTATTGTAGGATCAATGACTGTGAGACTGGTTGTCATGCGCGAGTCCGCTGATAATACCTGCAAGAATGATAAGAAGCTGTTCTTTTAGCTGTACTTGGAGAATCTGTTTCTCCTGTATGTCCGACACTTGAGCATCGATCCAGCTTTGATCATTGATTTGATCCTTGATAGTACATGGAAACGATTGCTGAATTGTTGTCAGTACCTGAGCCAGAAGCTCCAGTTGCTTTTTAAGACGAGTATGCTGGTCTTCAAGAACCTCAGCCGTAGGTGGTTCCGTAGCATCGGAACTGTCTTCCAAAAGCAAAGCTAGGGCTTTCATTCCGTCAAGGTTGCCGCACTGGTATGCACTAACAATCTGTAACCAGATACTGTTCAGTCGCTCGGACTGTTCCAGATGAATATCAGGGTGAGCTTTCTTTGCCAAATCATAGTAAAGCTTCTTAAGCTCCTTCTGTTCATCATCAGACAGGCGTTCAGCTGAAGTCCACTGTTTAGCCATCTCCAATTTGTGAGCCATATCATCAATCAGTTTAGTCCAAGCAACCTGCTCAGTATCAAGCGCTTTTTCGATTTGATCCATATTGACCTCTTCCATTCGGTTGAGCGACGCCTGGATCATTTCAATTTTACGTTTGATACGACGAACCTCACATTCAAGACAGAACAGCTCGTACTGATATTTGCCTATGGTGACATAATAATGAGCTTCAAGGTTTGGGATAACAATAGAGGTTAGATCTTCGCGCTCCTGTAACAGCCGAGCCAGTTGATCACGCAACAACCGAACTTCTTCGATTAGTCTGGCTGCTTCAGGATGTATCTGAAGCGCCTGCAGCCTAACACTAGTACGGTAACCAGCATCAAATGCTTTAACGGTCGATTTCGGTGTTAGAACGACGACCACGGTATTGAGAGGTTTCGGTCTCCGCTCACCGTAACCTTCTGGTCGCCATTGCAATATTTCGCTATTCCATAGAAGCCAAGCCGTTCCGGGTTCATCCAGCAGTTCAATAAAAACTCCATCGGGGAGATCGTTACAATTTATCTGGTACGTGATCTTTTTGTCTTCGGCATCGATACGGCTGTCATGCAAATAGTTATCAAGAGTCTCAACCTTAAACGTGTCCTCTTGAACACCGTTACCCGGACACCAAGCATGAACAAAAGCTTTGAAATCATCAATTCGACATTGTTTACAAGGGCGATGACCAGCGGCTAAAGCCGTAGCTTCGTCTAAAAAGAATAATTCGGTGTAACATTTAGGTTGTCTGTTGTACGGGTCTCGTTTCTGCCCATCACAATTTGGATCACAAGTTACCCAGCGTTTTACTTGCCAGTGCTTATCTTTCAACTTCCCAACTTTATCATGTATTACACCACGGTTGCCCATGAACAGCCCTTTGGCAGAGGTTGCTATCAGCGTTCCGTAAGGGGTAACTCGGTTTTGTAATGGCATATATTCATCTCCGTGAAAGCAAGTTCCGCAGGAATTACATTTTGGCAATAGTCAGATCGTCACCCACTGTACAAGACCTCTTTCCATCTGCTCCAGTCAAAGTTTTCTCTGTTGACAGGGCCATCTGGCAGTTCAAGTCTTTCAATTAAAGCCGTCATGATTTCTTTTGCAAAATATGCGTGAGCCTCCACAGGATACATCGAAACCCATTGATACTCATCTATAAGCTTAAGAGCCTCTTCCAACGATGAAACCACCCCTGATTCTGATGTCAGTTCTCCAGGAAGATCCTCCTCGTCAAATATATATTTCAAAGTGGTTTCATCAGTAGCCATTTTGAATTTCCAGGCATCTTCCACTTTCACTCCCTGAAGAGCTATGCATCCACCTTCACAGCCAACTTTAAGTATGGTTTGCCAAGAAGTCCCATTTATTGACCTATAAAAGGATCTTGATCCATCTTTCTTGAATTCAACTTGATCATTGTCCTCAAGCATTCTCGCCAATATAGCAAACAACCAGCCTTTCTGACCGTACTGCGTATTTTCCTTCGGAACAGCAACAAAATTTAGATCGAGCGTCCGCTTTATCTCAGCCGCGGGCACCCATCTATCCGGAAAAGATGCTTCGTTATCTTTGATAAAACCTAGCATTTCAGCGGTAATGGCATTTAAATGGTTGTGAATTACAGTTTTTCTATCCATAGTTTCCTCACTCGTTAACTTGCGGCATTAAACCATCAGCCAACCGGCATATAACATCCGCCTGCGCAATACATTCAAGCCAATCTTTTCTAATACCAGAAATGCCGTAATATGCCCCAGCAAGTTGACCGTAGATTGCACCAGTAGTGTCGGCGTCATCACCAAGATTTACTGCGAGCAAACATCCCTCCTCGAAGGTGGAAGTCCTATTGAATGCCCATAAAGCAGCCTCAAGAGATTTTACAACGTAACCACTCCCGACGATATGAGGCGGTTCTTTGCGCTTGAAAGAACCGCAGGCTACTTCATCTATTTCCTTACAAAGCAGTTCAGGGTCCCAAACTCCGCCAACAGGCGAATATCGAGCTGAAAGCAACTCCTCTTTGGAAACGCCTTGAATAGCGCCAACTATAAGTCCTCCATAGTATTGACAGGCATCAAGACAGGTTTCCGTACCATGTGTTGTGCGTGAACTTTCTGCACACATTGCTATCGCTTGCTCAGGATTAGACGCAAAAAAGAGTGGAACAGGGGCTAGGCGCATAAGACTTCCGTTACCAGCGGTGCGTGGCTCTGTTGAACCGGAAATAGGATCACCTGTCCGATGGTAAAGCGCTAAAGCACGTAATACTGTAGAGCCAATATCGAAACAGGTGTTTGTGCAACTGAAATAACCTTCCAACCACCACCGTGTGTAACGATCCATTTGGTCACGGACATCAAATTTACCACAGTTGACAAGACTTTCAGCAAGGCACAGCGCCATTGATGTATCATCAGTCCATTGCCCTTTTTCGAGACTGAACGGCCCACCACCAACAATATCTGTAACAGGAGGAAATGTACCCGGAGCCTTAAACTCAACTGTTGTACCCAAGGCATCGCCAACAGCCAAGCCCATCAGACAGCCTTGATAACGCATTTGTGGTGTCTTCATACTATCCTTACTGTTTGTCAGCATAGGGAATCATTGCTCCGACCATTTCAGCCACGAGGAGACATCTTTGATCTCAACCAAATCAATTTTAGGCAGAAAATACTCACTGACTACTTTTAAGTCAGGATATTTCCCCCTGAATTCTTTATGCAGAGATACGTCCTTACTGAGAACACTTTCAAGAGATCTTCGGCTGTTAAAAAATTTCAGTGGGAATTTAGTACCAAGGACATAAAGGTATTTCGATCTTTCGGAGGTATCCTCGGCCAAACCGTAAAAATCCTTGAATAAAGAATTTTGCCGGATCGATTCCGGTCCGCCTTGCCAGTTTATGAACTTGAATTCAGCGACTCGTAAATTAGTTTTGAGGTCAAATTTTTTGCCCGTGTTGCCAGCACCAAGGGATACGCTTTCGATGATTTCATCAGGTTCAAGCAATTCAGGCAGGCAAAGCAAGATACCGAGTGCATGTATTTTGACATCAATCTGCGCCGCCAACTTTTTAATATTCCGAGCAGCCGAAAGTGTGTCGCCATGCACGTTATGCTCTTGAAAGTGTGCGGAACATTCTTTCACTGTTTTACCCTCAATGAAAGACTCAATTTCCGAGAGCTTTCCGGTTAAATCAGAGCTGCTAAAGATGTCCAGTGCAGTTATATCCATTAAGTTGACCTCTTCAATTGATGGATTCAGTTATTGCGGTGGAGGTACATCCTCAACACTCAATTCAGCTTCAAGCTCAATCCCAGAATTCTTAAGGCCTGCATTGCGTCAGCCAATGGTTTTTTGAAGGCCAACTCAAGTTTAATAACATGTTCAAGCAACCAGTCTATCATTTGTGGCCAATTGTCTCGGTTATAGCCATCAACAGCATACCCGTATCGGATATAACTGGATTTTTTGTCATCCAGCCTTTCCCATGAAAGCTCATGTCCAAATGTAGATTCAATCAGAACTTTTTGTTTAAACAGAGATTCAAAAATAAACTTGTTCTCCGCCTTACTTCCTCGTGCAATCTGTGTTTCTACTCGAATAACTTTATTCCCAAAAATCAGGTTATAAGGACAGCCGCTGATACCAGAGCCAGCACCGATCCAATGATCTTTACTCGGGCTGATATTATTGAACAGATCCGTCTTGCTTGCCCGCAACACCTCAAGCGCTTTCCCCCAGAATTCCTGCCGAATACGATGACGATCTTTTGCCTCTTTTTCGATTATCTTAACCTCAGCTTCCTTCTGGGAGATTCCAATCATGTACTCAGCCGCTTCTGGTATCGGAATGATCTGCTCTAAATTTAGTAACAGGTTATCACCCATACTGTACGGAGTTGCCTTGAAGCATTTCAATTGTATGTTGTGCTGTAGTAGCCAGAGTACGGTAGCGGTAACTTCTTTACGGAATTTAGCTGCAACAAAGATTAGACGCTGCTGGTTGTCCTTGTTGATTACAACTTCACCAAAATTCGGTTCATTTAAAAACTCGTAGATCATGGTCTGAGCATTCTTACCAGCTTCATATTTATCCAGATATTTCTGATAAATTTCACCAATCTGCTCTTTCTTGAGAGTGGAGCAGTAGGAGGCATATTTGAGAGCCTGCCAAACCACATCACGACCTGAATCATCCAACTTGTTTTCGATGATTACAAGGTTGCCGTCTTTGTCCAATGCAAGCAGGTCAAGGCGTTCATTGGTATCATCGAAACCATCAAATTCCTTCTGAATGATCAGTAATTCCTCGCCAAAGGCGGTCGGCTCGTTTGCCAGCCATTCTTGCAGATGCCCTCTTTCGCTAAATTTAAGGTCAGAAAACTTTTTTTCTTCAAGACGAATAATACGATTCTGAGCCTTATCAATCTGATACATTTGCAATTCCCCTTTTTAGGAAGATTTACCGAATCAATTTATGGCTGCTGAAAAAATGTCGTGCGTATTTATGAGGAGTGATTATGCATTTTCTTGCCAGCCGACAATGTATAGCTCCTGCTCTTTTGTCTCAGGCGATTTTCGGTGGGATGATTTGGGGCACTCCTGCCAAAGTTCCTGTAATCGCCCAAGAGCTGCTTCTCCGGTGAAGCCATGACGAGAAAGCCAGCAGCCAACAATTACGCCAGTTCGGCCAACACCGCCCCAACAATGCAGATAAACCATCCCGCCTTGGAGAATGTGGTAATCTATCGCATCAATAATATCGGTTGTCAGCTCAGTAGATTTGGGCGTTGAAACGTCGCGTATCGGAAAACGATGGTGTGTAGCAGATTCGAGTAGATGGGAATAATGAAGCAATCCCTCATTATCCTCTGTCAAGTCTATGAAAGCAGTGATTCCCGAATGTTCAAAAGAGAGGATCTTATTGCGCGAGGACTCCTCAGCTTTATCTCTTGGATATTCTCCAGCGAGAAATTTACCTGGAACCACCCAATAACAATTTTCTATCGGTTTTTGTTGCATCGTTATCAACCCATCTTACTATTTTTATTGTAAGGACACCATCGCACAAGACCTCCCCCGTATAGCGACCTACGTTATAAATAAAAGTGGATCAGCAATTACGGCTTGATATAAGCATTCAACCCAATTGTAATAGGTTTGCCGTCAACTTCAGCAGTTGTAACAGCATTGCCCCTTGTACTGGCAACGACTAGAGTTTTACCGGATGCAGATGGTGTGGGTTTTTCCAGATCGATTTCGATACAGAGTTTGTTGCCTTTTATTTCAACGGTCATTGCCATGATATTGTTTTCCTTTTGATTGTTTGTTTGTCGCGCGTGGCTGATAATATCAGTCATCAGAAAAAAAGCCGTCAGGATCTTTTCCTTGTTTAATGCGCTCCATATTCTTCAGGTATTGTTCACCAGCTGTTCGTTGATCAGATGTTAAGTCAACTCGCTGCAACATTTTTTCCACTTGTGATTCGAGAGCATAGATATCAGCAATTGGCTCAAAATACTTCGGGTTTAAATGTGGGACTCGTTGAATTGCAATGTCGCCAGAGGTCTGTCTCGTTCCCCATGTTAAATGTTTTTCCAGCAGTACCGGGAAAAGCTCTTCCGACGACAATATTGGAGAAATTCGCGCTGTGACTGTTTGATTTCCAGACCAGGCTGTCCATTTATGAATGACATATATTATTTCAGGAATTGCCAGGACCTCATTTACATTGATCAAATTCAGACGATCAGAGACAATGGTCTTTATGTCAGAAAAACCAGATTCATCGATGTGAGAGAATGGAAAGTCTGAATATTCTTTGGGTTTATTAATAAATCTCTCAATCTCACCGACAATTTGAACTATCAAGCATACCGCTTGCCCTTCAGATATTAGCAGCTTGAGAAGCTCAGTTCGTGATCCTTCTTGAATGCGTCTGAACAGATGTTTAACTGTCCAGATTAGTCTTAAGCGATTAGGGGTTGATAGCATCCCAACGCCTTCATCCGCAGGCGTGAGGAGAGCATCTCCAATTTCAAAAAGAGCATATAGCAAACCTTTAGCAGCATCTGGCGAAATTTCATCTTTCAAATCCCTGATCCAATCCAGGTATTCGCTTGCTTTGGAGGTTCCATCTGGGCGTTTGATCGAAGAAGCAGATTTAAGGATACAGATAGCCATTTCTGGTTCAGGTGCAATCGCAATCAATTCATTAAGGTCTGATCGCCGTAAAGAATCTTTTGGGACACCAAACTGGAAATAGAAGTCAAAAAGATCTGGGCTACAAAGTCTTTGATCCCTTCTCCAATCAGAAAGTCTGTCCGAGCTATATGAAATGTTGTTCCAAACAGATTCAAGTTTAGGGAACAGCCGCTGAGATAAGTTCTGAACTTCTGATTGCCTTGACTCATGTACCTGACCCAGCCAAGCAGAATGAAATTTTTTTTCTGATTCAACATTTCGGCTGTAACCATGATCAATATAACCAGCAAACATATCTTTATTTTCACGGATGACAGAATAGACTTCTGGTTCAAAAAGCCTCAAGAATTCGAGCGCAACGAAATCTATGGGATTTACTTCTCCTGCTACGGCGGGATAAGTAACGCAAAGCGTATTAATAATGCGAACGACGTCCCTTGGCATACGTATATACTGATCGAGTCCTTCATAATATATATTTGCCCAGTATGTTTGATTGAATTCTAAGAGGGGAGACGAATTGAGGATAATATCGAGGTCAGCAAACAGCTTTTTTCTAAGAAGCAGTCTATCAATTGCCGGTAAGGAAAAAGGTGCTTGAATAATTTTTTCAAGATAAGCCTCCCCATTAACACCAAGTGAAGCGAATAATGCTTCAGACACTACTTTTCTGTCAAACGACAGCAGATAAATTACATTTGGAAAGTCCGCTACCGCTTTTATTACTTTAAACAGTTCACGAATTTCATCAGGTGTTAATCGATCAATATCGTCAATTATTATAATGAACCGTTGTCCTTCGTTCTTTAGTACATTCGAAATCTCTTGTTTCAGAGCTTGTACATCCTTCGGTTTTCGTTTGAGAAGGCCTAAAGTGAAACCAATCACTTTATCCAAAAAGGGAATTCCATAAAGCCCGGCTATCGTACTTCCAATAGTGGTCGCATAATCTGCCATTGCGTCTCCAATTTTACGCAATGCTTCTGATTCTTGCGGCAACTTGGCCCGGAATTGATTAAGAAACTGAGTCGCTAATTGTTCTGAATTGGTAAACCACCACGGATTAAAGTCTATAACGATTGGCTTTTCACTGTTTGGAAGAATATTGAGGTTGTGTTTAATGAAGTTTAGCAGGGATGACTTACCAGAACCCCAAGGGCCGTGAATCGCCATTACCAAACCATGTGGGCTTGGAGTTTTACGCACAGCATCAGCTATTCGCAATGCAAAAGCCGAATAACCAAATGCATCATGTGCTGGATCAGTTTGCGGAACATCTGATCCAATGACAATTTCATCGTCTTGTGGCTTTGTCATAAAAATCGGCTCCAACTACTCACTCAAAATAACCTTCTGCATCAGCATCTGGTTATTCCCATAGAACGGAACATCAGTATCACCTAGAACAGTAGGTGGCAGGTCTTGAAGTTCATTGATATTGGACATTGGAACCAAAACCATTTTTGCGCCGTTTTCGGAGAGGATCGATACCTTATCTGTAAAGTTCAATGCACGTTCAATTGCGCCTCCGACCGAGATATTTCCCAATACTGCCAAGGCAGGCTTGAGATTCCTCTTGTATATGGCCGATATGATGGCTACATACGCAGCAGCGCCTATGCCCGAGGAGACATTGGAACCGAGCAGTGAAGTGATCTGCATTGAGATGTCATAGTTTTTGAGCGAATGCTGCTCGTTGAGAATCGATTTCTCGTTGGCTTTGATGTACTGGTAGGTATTCTTGATGTCCTCTTTGGGGGCAGAATTAGTGGTTCCGGAGATATTCAGCTTGCCAGTTCCTGACACCACAGCTGTTTCAATTCTCACCAAGTTAAGGTTATCGCCATCACTGGTAGCGGTGTAGCAGACCCCCGGTGAAAGAGGCGAGTTTTCAATCAGGTGTGAACCCCGTTCTTCAGGTAACGCGACAAATGTTTCTTCCTGCGTGTCCTTGTCGATGTAGGAAAAATTGGTATCCCAGAACTCCATGCCACCGATACGCTTCAGTTGCTCTTTAACGCGACGACGCATCTCAAGAGCAATAGTCAGATATTCACGCACATCTTCTTTCGTGTAATTTCCATCCGGATGTATCAGCTTGATAAAGCCAGAAACCGTCTTTTTAACGGGTTTTGTATCGCGCTGCTTGAGGTGTGAGCCCAAAGCAAAATACTTTTCAATAACGTCTGTCTGGTTGACCTTGCGTTGCGACTTCAGGCATTCCGAAAAGAAATCGGTGCTGAAGCCGAAGTTCTTGGTGAAATGCTTGGGGGCAAACTTGAGCATTTCCCAGCCGGGAAGATAAAAATGAATTCGATCCAGAAAAGCCGTGTCACTATTGACTTCATCGGATAGTGGACTGAAGAGATTCGAGTTTTGCAAAACCGTCTCGACTGGCTGATTGATATTCCCGTTTAGCACGATTGATGCACTGCCGGTTATTTCTCCACCTGCTCCGGCTCTGGAGAAGGAACCTGATTCCATGTAGTCCTTCATCAAAGGTATGGCATCGCGATCCTTGAAGAGCTTATCGGTCGCCTCGTCAAAGGTAATCGTATCCCATTGACCAACAGCTCCCACTTTGCCAGTTGAACCGTGTACAAACAGCTTTGCAACAGTTCCCTGACCACCGGAAATCAAAACTGCATAAGGTGTGAGCTCTTTGAATACGTATGATTTACCAGTGGAGCGCGGACCAATTTCAATAAAGTTGAAGTTTGCTTCTACAAGTGGAATCAGACGCGAGACAAGGAGCATTTTGATGCGCTGAGTTACATCTTCTGCAGTTGGCTCGACACCGGAACTGCGTAACAAGATGTCGATCCATTCCGCTTTGGTGAAGTGGGACCTGTTACGGATAAAGTTGGCATTTTCAAAATTGGACAACTGAATCGGCTTAATGTCCTCTATCACAAAGGGATAGATGGTCGAGCCCATAACGATATCCGGGTCATATCGCATTTCGATGATGGCCCAGATCCCGCCGAGCATCATCTTCTCATGCTGACGCACCAGGCTTTCACTGATATTGGCATTCTTGATGTTGCTGTTTTGCAGCTTGGCCCAGTATGTGTCCTTCTTGGAATCAAGTTCTACACTGACCTTGTCGATGATCTTGTAGCGGCCTTCGTTCTTTATCCTGGCATGGATCAAAGAGCTTTCTTCGGGATTGACATAATGATCACTCAATATGCGTTTAACATTATCCATCCCTTTCTTGATGACCTCTTCGTCATTTGTTGAACACGAGTTGGCAATCAAATATTCCAGCACGAAAACAGGGACGTTCTCGCCGACCTTGAGCATCTGCACTAGGTCTTTCTTGACGACAAATCCCCGGAAATGTTCCAGCAGCTTTTCATCCAATTGATCCAAAACAATACTCATAAACGCTCCTATTTCCTGCTTAAACTCTTATAGACCACCAAGGTCACGGGCTACAGTTTGAGTGACCGACACCTTAGACAAGGTCTGTTTTGACGATGAATCTATCACGATAACGTCTATCGAACGGTGACCATCAAAAGAATACTCCTTTTTGATCAGTTCACCGGCCTTGATGGTAACAATATCACTCTTATTGAACTGCGTACCTTTATCGATAAAGAGCAGTTGAACTTTTCGTTCCACGCTAAACAAATCGCCTGCACCGTCAGCAGCTTTTAGCTGAAGCGAGAAGTTGTCACCAACCACGCCGCTCAACTGATCCTTGTTGGCAACCACAATTTGAAGCTCCTGAACTGTTGAAGATACTGAACTGAAGGTTACAAATGGAATGATCAACTCTTGTGGGGCCAGTCCACCGTGAGCATAACCATATTTGCCAGGTGTTTTGAATGGCTTCATGTTTTTAGTGAAATAGATATACTGATAGTTATCGCAGGTCTGCTTGATTTCAATGTATTCCGGTCCGATATTCTGTTTTTCCGCAGTACGGACGTAACGTTCTGACTTGTTTATGTCACCGTGGAAATTGATCTCAACCTTATCTGATTCGTCCAGGATTCCGGTTAGTACAAATCCGTGATCGGAAGTGAGTACTACCTCTTGGAATCCATTCTTGAGTAGAAACTGGATCTTTTCAGCAAGCGTATCTTCAATAGTTCCGATGAACTTTAAAGCCTTGTGCTGCATTTTTTCAGCTATATCGTCAATATCCTTGCAAGAGCAAATAAGGACATCCGTATCGGTGTTCTGGTAATTGATTTCATCAAGCTGGACAAATCCAATGCTTTTTGACATCTGGCTGGTCAGGAACGCTTCACGCTTTTTATGGGTAGGCTCAACAACGCCGTCATTCTTATACAATAAGCTCATATTGTTTTCTGTGGTTGAAGGGATGCCACAGCAGCGGAACTGATTATCCACTTTAAAAGAATTTCCGACTTTACTTATGACGTTTTGGGATATTTCATAGGCAATGCCATCACCCACAATAACGGCTATTTTACCTTGTGCAGCCTGGATGCGATCTATCAGCAGCCCTTTCTGATTTTCCTCATAGCTATTGAGGAGCTGAAACCACTTGAACAGAAATGGCGACAAAAGTTCGTTATAAAACTCCTGGAATGGACGAATGGTTTCAGCGTCCCCCCAGAATTCTTCGTAAATTATCCGAATGGCGGTATCAACCCGATAAAGTTCTGTCGTGTAAAAGAGCAAGGCAGCATCAAGAGATGCAATCTCCTTGATCTTCGTTGTGTTGAATTCAAGCAACTGAAGAATTCTTCCCCACATCCCTTTTCGCCACTGTTTACCTTTGCCGGTCTTGAAACGTGCTCGAAGGCGCGGTAACTTGGCCGAAATATATTTTTGATCGGCTAAATGCTTTGCTATATCTTTGAGCCAATTTTCATCCACAGATTCAAAGGGGTGATCAGGGTGTACTCCCCAGACCTCATCCACCTGGTACTGAGCCTGTACTTCTTTACAGTAATTCTGAAGAGACTTCTCGTAGGTTTTGGAATCAGTCCATTTTGTATAGACGTCGTGATACTTCTTTTCAGGCTGGCTCCCCAGGAGTGATCCCAAAATCTTGTCCGCCACCTCTTGAGCAAGTGTCCTGGGCGGCTGATCAATGGAATCTCTATCCAACCACTCGTTGATCTTTTTAAAAAACTCGGCGATAAGCGCACTGTCACGACTGGCACAAAAGCCGTCAGGATCATTAAGGAAGGGCAGAATGTCTGTACCGATGTCGAAGAGACGTTCTCCACCTTTTCGACAAAGTCCTTCCCAGTATTCTGGCCCTTTGCCGATACTATTGCGAGCCGCCGCCTTGAGTTCTTCGGACGTGAGGCTAATGTTCATCCCCAGCTCATCAAAGACCTTCTGCTTCAGATACGTTTCAAACTTGTTGATCTCTACACAACCACAGGTTTCGCAGTAGTCTCGCATGAACTTCAATTGGTTTATTGGAGTAGAGGTAAACACCACCACATTGTCGGATTGGTGGTTTTTTTCGATGGTGTATTTGCACTCCAATTCTTCAATGGAGTTCTTGACGACGAACACCTTGAATCCAGCTGGCAGAACCTTTTGCAGCAGGTCCAGATGGTTTGATTCATCTATCACAACCACCCGGTTGCGTTTGGAGAGAACTTTGTCAATATCCTGATTGAACCATTTATCAAACATCGGAGCCCCTTACCAATCCGCGTTCAGATATTTTTTGAGCTGACCAGCATTGAGAACATCGTATGCAATGATGCCCTTCTTCTGCAGGGGAGCTATGTTCTTGCCAACACCGTCATCAAGTTTGGGATCGTAGCCTTCAGCTAGGAGTTCATCGATTTTCTTCTTGAGAGAGTCGATTTCTTTGAGCTGGTGAAAGATCTGATCCTTCTCGTTTTCAGCCTGAGCAGTCTTTTCATTTAACAGATCTGATTGTCGGTTACGAAGGGAGGTTTCCCGTTTTTCGATATAGACGGATTTGAGTGTGAAGAGTCTGTCGCGATTCCACTTGTATATGATGATATAGGCATCAAAGCCTTGTCGTGGGCCAGAGGTAATGTGCCAGATAAATGGTGTTTTGGGCAGGTACATAAAGAGGTTGAGAGCATCAGAGAAATCAGCAAAGAAATTATTGTTGATGTATTCGTTGATTTCCTTCCCCAAGATAGTAGGAAAAGCTGAAAACTGGGCTGAGCTAAGCCCCTTTTCTTCAAACTTCTTCTCGATACGATCAAGCAAGATCTCTTCACCTGCGTTGCGCACCAGTGGCACAATGCCATCTTCATCTTCATTGAGGATTTCACGAGTTAGGTCGGCCAGAAACTCCATGGCGATTGTTTTGGCTCTCTGGGAAGGCAACACTTCGCTTTTCTGGAAAAGATGCCAGACATTGATTGGGTTTATGTGGTTCCTGATGCAAAATTCTTCAAGATCATTGTTGCTCTGGTATAGCGTCTCAAATTTCTGGCGGAGGTCACATATTTCCTGATCAGAAAGGGTTAAAATGGGCAGAGACTCGATAAACTCTCGGACGTTGTCCAGCGGGAATTGCGCAGTGGCGACGGATTCGGCAAGGAAGGCAGAACGGGCTTCCACCAGTACCGGCAACCCACCGATGGATTCGCCCTCTTTGGCAAGAACCATATCCTTGTCTTCTGGTGTAAGTTCGTATACCTCAAATACTTTTTCGTTAATGATGGCTTCGTTGATAAGAGCTTGGGTAAGAAGATGGTTTTCGTAGTCGAAATAAGTTTTAGTGTTGCTTTTTATATCACCTTGTTTGTGAATTAAAATTGGTGATCGTATGTAATCTATTTCAGGGAGTGAAAACACACACAAATGTCTTTTTATCTCATAACATCTGTTGCTTAAATTTGTGACTGTCTTTTCATACGACTTATTTGGTTTAACAAAAGGAATTCTCTTTAAATCTCCCGGCTGTTTATTCACGGTAGGATTTAAACAATCAGTGATGTAAAAAACCAATTTTGAGTTTAATAGACCCATTAGATAATAAAGATTTTGAAACGTTTTTGTTAAAAAGACGGAAGAGCCGCCTATATCAAAAAGATGATTTTTGGGAAGGTATCTTAGCGAAATCCCTTTAGAACCAGAGGCCGAATATGTCAAGCCTTCCTTGAAGTAATATTCTTGAGCATGTAAATCTTGTCCCATAGAAATGAGAAATGATTGCAGTTTTTTCCCGCTATTTTCCCAATCTATGACAATCCAAATATTGCCATACCATTTCTGATATGGACCACCTTTTGAGTACCGCACCCATTTTTCAACAACTTCTGATTCTTTTAACTCTGGCAAAATATTGACTTTATCGACTTCCCACCAAAATCGTAAAAATCGATTGTTATTTGATGTTTGAATACCTGCCCGAATATCAGCAGTTTTTTCTATCAAGCTCTCTGCAAACTTCACTCGAAATTCGTCGGAAATCCAATAAATAAAAGGCCAGGACTTGATTATTTTTAGTTTAGATTGATCGAGCGTGAAGATTAGTGAATTGATTTTGTCATTAATTAGATCATCATACGCCTCAAAAAAAACATCCTTACGTTTACCTTCGTAAATGTCATTTAATTTGATGAAAACGGAATTTCTCTTTTCACTGGTTTTCTTTTCTAGAACATACATTGCACTATCGACCCGAGCTTTGGGATTGAACATTCCCAGATAGCCCCAGTCAACAAAAAGGTCAATGTGAAACGCATTCAGAATATGTGTTCTCAGGTCTTCAAATGTCTTTATGTACATGAAGGTAGGCGGGTGTACCATAGCCACCTTTCCGCCATCGTTAATGAGTTCGGTGCATCGCTTGGCAAACGTAGCATAAAGATTAGTGCTGCAATTTAGGGGCTTTTTGTAATTTGTCTCTACAAATGTTTTCAACTCCCCACCAAAATCTCCAGAATCAGTGTAAGGTGGATTCGTAACCGCCACATCATACCTCTGCGTCAAAATCTCCAAAAAGATGATAGCATCGTTGGTTTTGCTTTGCAGGAAGGCATTGCCGCTACTCTGACTATATGCAGAGACTGCATTATGTAGGTCCAGAAAAAACTGGGCTTTAAATTTTTCAAGGTTTTCGTAATCTGCAGCGGCAAACATATTTAGCTGAACTGCCTTCATCTTTTCATAAATGGAAGCAAACTTAGTATTGAAACGTTCTTCCAACCGGATGAGAGAACCAAACTGATAAGCACGCTGCAAATCAGACCAAACTTCCTTGATTAGTTGTTTCTGGTTTAGGTCATTCGCAAGACTATCTGAGAACGAATCAGCCACGACCTCAAAATCAGGTAGGTAAAAATCTGATGAAACAACGTTAAACTTTTCAATATGGACGCGGCTGTTTTTACGCAGTGCTTTGATATAAAGTCCAAGTTGGGCGATCTGAATGGCCCGGTCATCGAGATCCACCCCATATAAGTTGTTTTCGATAATTAGCTTCGGGATGTCGTCCTCTTCGTACTCTTCTCCGTAGTTCTCAATCTGGTCGATATAAAGGGCATAGAAGAAATCGAACGCATAAAGCAGGAAGTTGGCTGATCCGGTTGCCGGGTCTATGAGGCGAATTTTGTGCAATGGAATTGGAGGACGTACCCGCGTGGTAGGTATATTTGCTATCTTGTACTTCCGCTTGATTTCTGAATCCGGGTACATCTCAAGATAGAGCTTTCCAAGAGAATTATTTACCAGAAATGCAACAACCCAATCTGGTGTATACCACTGGGAAGTCAGTGATACATGGTCGAACTCAATTTTGGCTTTAGAGTCCTTAAATACTGCCAGTGTATCTTTTGTATAGCTCTCATACAGCCAACCCATAATATCGTCGGACTTCCAGATTTCTGCACCTACATCCCCATCCTCTTCCACAGCATTAACCGCAGCAATGATGACATTAAGGTCAAGTACATACGGCAGCATATCGTAGGTGCTTTCCTGCGAGTAAAGGCGGATCTCTTTCCCTAACGAATCAAAAGCAAAACGTATGTATTGATGCAGACCTTCCAACTCTTCTGATGCCATTGCAGGATTTTGCTCCAGCCAGGCCCTGTGACCAAATGAACGCCCACCATTCTCAGCCCGTTTGGTAACGACCTCTGGAAACATCCGATGCGACTCCATGACCTTGAGTGCAGCCAGGCGATTGAAGAGCGTAAAGGTATATTCGTCCAGGGCTTTATCAAAAGCTCCTTTGTAGGAGCCGGTCTCTTCGATGTGATTTGCAATTATGGCGTCCAGCCCACTGCGAAGACTCAGGCCAGCTTCATCCAACCCAGAGGTATCGCGTTGCTTTTCAGCTGTAACTCCCAACCTGGCAAACTGATTGACAAAGGCGTTAGTGATAAGGTCGCGTATGGTATTGACGTGTTCGGATAGTTTCATTGGTCAGGCCTTTATGTACTAGAGGTCAATTTCGATTTCTTCGCTGTCCTGCATCCCTGCTACTTGCTGCAGCTGTAACTGGAGCATCTTTTTGAAATCCCCAACCGTTGTCTTACGTGAGATTTTTAGTGAAATACGTTTTGGTGCTTTTGGCTTTGGAGTTGGATCAGCCGCTGGATCTGGAGCAGGTGGAGCTTCCTTGACAATGCTCATTTCAGCCACCTGCAATTCCGACACTTTCTGCGGTGCAAGGGCTGAATAGTTGTTCATTTCGGAAAGAGAATAGTGGCAGTTAGAGCACTTGATGGTGTAGTCGAGACTAACGGCATCATTGCGACGCTTTTCAGCGTAATCTGCAATACCTTTGACTTGAGCCAGCAAGGGCTTGTTCAGCTCTTCAGGATACTTTTTTATTTCAGAGAGAGTGACATTGGCAGCAGTGAGCATTTTGGTATGCACTTCGCTCATGTCCTTGTTCGCCGCAATCATCAGTGTGTGGTAAGCGTCTTTGAGCTTCTGCCCCTCTGCAAGGAGTTCTTTGTAATTATCCACGACCGATTTTGAATAGATTTCTGTAAAGCTCTTTATGGCTCCCTCAAATTCCTCTGTAGAAGCGTTGGCCTTTTCAAGTTCTATTTTTAGTTCATCCACAAACCGTTTGATGCTCTGTGCTTTCTTCAGGTTTGTCTTTATGAACTTCTCAACCTTCTCAATCTTTTTGACCGTTGCTTGAAATTCCGCTTTGTTCAGCAGGAAGCTGTCAGCGGTATCGAGAAAGTTGCTCTCAGTCACTTTCCCGGAGAACTCATGCAATGTGCCGACAAGTGATGCTTCGCTACCAAAGATGGTCTCAAAATCACTCTGGGTCTTTACCATCGTGCGAACAGCATTGATGTAATATTCCGCGAGAGTACGAACAGCCTCAATCAACTGGAAATCATTGGTATTCCAGTCAACCTTTTCATTTGTTACGTCTTCAATCTTGAGATCCCGTAATACCTGAACTATGTCGTTCTTTTGAGCCGTAGTGAGCGATTTTAAGAGGGACTTGAACGAGGCCTTCTGGAAGTTCTTGCTGTGGCTGAATATGGAGCTTACCGCTTCATCCTTGTACGAAAAGAGAGGATCTCCGTTGAACTTGGCGGTGAGGCGTCCGGCACGGAAGAGAACTGCTATAAGAGTAGCAACAGTGCCATATTCGTAGCCGGTTGGCGCATTCTTCAGCTCTATCTCAAGATCCTTACCACTCAGGTATTGGTTCTTGATCTTACTGGTGATTGAATCGATGCACTGCAGGGCATCACCGACAAAATTGCCATTAGCGTCGAAAAAGGCAAAGTCGTTGCCGTCGTTGAATTTTGAAAGTTTATCGTCTTGCTTCTCTTTGAGAATTGAAAGTGCCAAGCCTTCAGAAAGCTGCTTGGATGGACGCTTGGTGAAGACATTGTCCAGAACTTTCTTTTGCAGGGTATTCACTTCAGCTTTGAAGTTGGTCTCGTTCAGCAGGACTGCATTGAAGAGGTATACTGCTGTACTATTGGCGTAGGCCTTGTTTATGAGATTGAGAAGATCTTTCTCCTTCTCGTCCTTGATGATGGCAAACTCCCTGATGATCTGCCGCACATTGGTATCGCTGTCATTGCCGTATTTATCGTCCATATACGAAGAACGCAGAATTTCTTCAAGGAGGCGATTGATCTCGGGATAATCAGCCGTATCGGGAATAAGGGTAATTTTATTTTTGTTGTTTTGGGTCTGCAGTTTGATGGTTTCAATGAATTCGGGGCGGTTGTCAGTAATGTTGTACAGGCTGTAGATTTCAATGCAGAGTTCTTTATTAGATGAGGCAACCAGATCGTCGTTCTGGTCCGATGTGATATGAAAATTGTACGTCACGCTGTTATCAGCTATTGCAGAAATAGACTTGATAGAACTGTTCTTCTGCAAACGGGTGATTAGTTCGCGCTTGCGGATAAAATGCTCTACCGTGAAGTTGTTCATCTCATCAAGGAGCTTGGTTTCAAGATCTGAGGTGATTTTGAAATTATTGTTGGATTCCAGCAAAACCTTTGCGGAAGGCGAGGTCAGCTTGCCGAGGGCCTCATCGATCTGTGGTTTCACCGTGTAATAATCGTCCACATTGGCAATATAAACCTTGGCAATATTCTCTGCAGTGGTGTCGGCACCTCCAGATTCCGACAGAAAGTGAATGGCTTTTAGCAGTCTGATACCATCAATGGGGCTGTCTTTAAGAATTTGCCTGGCGGAATCATATTTATTTACCAGTGCTGCCGGAGGCGCTGGCTGTGCTTCATCGCATATGTCAAAGGCAGTTGTAAAGTTTTTCGCATCCAGATTTCCCAGTTTGTTGCGCAGAACATCAAAGGTAGTGATGATCATGCCACGAGCTGCCACCTGTGTTGCAGCGAGGGCGTTGGATGTAAACAAAAAGTTTTGCAGAAGTTTGAACTGGTACTGGTGGAACGGGTAATAAATGTTGAAGAGGTCTTTGTTTTCAGATTTGGTAGAAAATGAAGATTTGAGGTTGGTTATCTCGGCTATTTTCCCCGCGTTGGTATCAAAGAATGAATTCAGCAGTTTTTGGCCATCATCGGTCTTCTGTAGCAACCGGTTCCGGATGATTACATCAACTTCAGTGGACTCAAGGTGGATTTTCGTTTTGAATCGGTCCGTTACCTTAGTCAACTGACTTTTACTGATGTTGTTATTGTTGATGACGTCATCAAGCTTTTCCTGGGCAATGGCAATAGTCCAGACCCTGGATGAAATACCGGACAGCGATTCACTGAGTCCTTCGAGATCGAGCAGGCTGAACTTGCGCTGGCTGATAGCTTCACTTGCTTCATCAAAGATAAAGACAATTGTCTCCTCTTGGAACTTCTCGATATACCGTTCCAACTCATCCTTGAGCTTGGCGGCACTGAATTCATCGATGATCGAATTCAGATGTTTAATGGTTTCATTGTACTCAACCTCGCTGTACTTCCACGCCGTCAATACCTTGCGAATAGTGGAAGCCACCTGCATTGAACTTTTACGTAATTCCAGCCAATCTTTGCCGGTGATCTCCTGTACCTTCTGTTGAAACGCAGGGTATTCACCATCCAGAAAGAGCTGGTACTCCACATAACCATAGACAGTATCCAGGAAACCAAGATTTTTTAGAAAATTGCGGAACAGAGTGAAAGCAAGGCCTTTGTCGGTATTCTGCTTGGCAATATCCAGAGAAACAACGCGAGTGCGCCCACTGGAGATCTTTCGCAGGGCATTTTCAATCAGGGCGGCGTCTTTGAGCCCTGCCAACCGAGGGATAAAGCGTTCGACAGCACGGGTTCCCATGACATCATTATTGGACATCAGGTAACCGAGCATTTTACCGAAGTATGATTTACCAGATCCATAGAAACCGGAAAGCCAAACGCCAGTCTCTTTGATATTGGAATTGTATTTCGAGGCGAAGGTGGACAGGTAGTTGCCGATATTTTCTGTAACGATGTAGTTATCAATTTCGTAGCGAATTTCTTCTTCGACCTGATCTTCGAGGTCAATTACGTTCTTGATGTCAACATCGAGGTTGAGTTTAAGGAGGTCTTTAATCTTGGGCATTATGGCGCTCCGCTACTTGACGAGATTGCATCGGTACTTGGACGCAGATTTGTGGTTGAGAAACAGAAGTTCATCGTTTTTATAGGTTGACGGATAGAAGATCACCAGAGGTATCCCCTGCGCCATCACCGCCTTGTGTTCCATGATGTTGACATTTTCAATACCAGTACCCTCAAGAGCCCCGGTGTGGATCAGAAAGGTCGTCTTTCCATCCTGGCTTGCCTGGCAGATATCGCTGACAATCAGAGAAAAAAGGCTGTTGGGGTCATCATTGGTAAACACGACATCAGTCGTCGTTATATGATCTTTGTAAAACTGCTTGAAATCTTCAATTCCCACCGAGTCGATACTCTTAACAAACAATTCGGCAATATCGATAAAGTGACCATCAGGATAAAGCTCTTTTGCCTTGGCGATATATTCTTCCTCTTCGGCAGGAGGATAGACGAATAGCACCGTGTTCCCACCATTGGCAGATCGCTTGAGCTGAGTTCGATTGCCTTCATGTAAAGCAGCTCGGAGATCGTCGAACTTCTGTTTATGTTCAGTGAGAAATGGCATCCATTAGCTCCTGGGGTGACAGTTTCAGATTTACATTCAGTGCTTCACCTGTTGAGGTAATGTCTATAAAAGGCATGAATTTGATGTTCTTTAGTGCTTGGACAAGCTCGGGTTTTTCCATGAAGAAAAACTCTTGATATGGACTCTTTAAAATATCCGTGGTCGTATCATCAACACTCAAGATGAAATAGGTAAAAAAGAGGATTTCATTTTCAGTTAACCTGACGTTGAGAAGTCGCTTTTTGAAGGAGCCCTCAGCCATATCCATCTTTTTAAGTATGGTCAGATACTTGGATGCAATTCGATCAATTGTCGAATCTGAAAAGGCCTTCAGTTGTGGTGAATCATTTTGGAGTTCCTTCAGAAACGCAAAAATCTCAGGTCCGGCCAGGGTCGCTCGTCCCGAGAAGTAGGCTTTTGCATAAACATTCTTTGAAATCAGTTGAAACAGTTCATTTCCAGCCAACAGCTGCCAAAACACGGCTTTTCTTTTGAGGGTTTCATGGCTTTTGGTACGAAAGAGACTCTCGATCAGTTCTTTGTGTTTGTCATTTGCAAAGAGGAGAATGCTCCCGTTTACAGCAGTCATAAATCGTGTACGTGCGGCTTCAGTCCTGAAATCAAAGGCGTTGTTGGTGACCAGCAGTTCCTTCAGATCAAGCTTGCCTTTACCTTTGGCAAGCTGCTCCAATGCAACCTCAATGAGGTTGAAATCAGGAATGCCGCCGATTATGTTGATTTGCGAATTTATCTTTTCCATTAAATATTTGATCGGTTCCCCGGAGCTGAGTGGTGTGTTACGATTTATGTCCAGCAGAGTTTAGTAAGTCAGATATTTCTTTGGCAATTTCTACTACAGTATGAGTTGCAGTACTTCGAGCAACTTTATCGGCTAATGAGGGACTAAAATCAACTACTTGTTGTTTGGTTATGTTGTGCCATATCGGTAGTAGTATTTGCTCTCCTGAAACAGTACGTGTAACGATCCCATCAAGTTCATAGTTCGTCCATCCTTTTGCTATAAATGAAGATGAAAGCACCACCAGACCAACACGGCTATTTGCAAGACCACGATCAATTTTTTGTCGGAGACTATCACCGATACGAAGCGTAAATTCATCATACCAAACATTCAACCCCTCATCCATTAGAGCGTTAGCCAAGGGTCTTACAAATTCATCCTTATCCTCAGATGCATGCGAAATAAAAACATCATAAGTGTGGCCTTCAGGTGAAATTGTTGGAGGGATGTTATCCCTTACAAGACTAGGCACAGAAGACAGCGGTGCCTCTCTAATTTCAGGTAAAGCACCGGGGAGGACTCTTACAGACGCACGAGTACTTCCTTGCAAACCCTGCATGTCCACAGCAACGTGCCAGTACCCGGAGTTCGGAATTTGGAGTCTTAGCGGTGATTGCTTGGCTAATCCGCCGATATAGTTATGACGCCTGCCATTTTTGTAGTCAGAGAAATTTGAGTTATCCATCAAACGGACATTAGCTCCGCTTGTAAGCGTAATTTCTACTATTTCGCCTCTTTTTCGGTGTCCCAAGTCATTATGTATAAATTGCAATTTTATTGTCCTTTGTTCAAACCAAATATAATCTGCAGGTTACCAATACCACACGACCTCCCCCATCTAGCGACCTACACATAATATTTATTCACAGCTTCTTTCATTTCCTGACCTACCTTTTCCTTCAACCACTCAGGCTCCAGCACCTCCACATGTGAACCATGTTTGAGGATTTCCATCATGATTTCTGCTTCGTGCGACGCCGGAATGGTACGCACCAGAGAACCGTCATCCTGAACCAGTTCTGTCTGTGCCTCATGCCACATTTCGCCCTTGATCCAGCGTGAACGTTCCGGAGTAAAGCGCAATACAACATTGAAACTCTTCCGGTTCTGGAAGATGCCAAAGGTGTTCTGGAGAAACGGCTGCCACTCGTCTTTTTCACGGATTTGAAAAGCGGTTCCCTCAACATTGCAGAGAGTCATCCTGCCCAGAACAAAATCACGCCAATCACCACGCAAGTGGCAAAAAGCTATCAAGTGCCAGTTACCCATGTAGTTGACCATATGGTGAGGCTCTACAGTGCGCATGGTACAGTTGCTTGCAGTAGGAGAGTAATAACAGAAGGTGAGTTGCTTACCTTGAATTAGTGCAGAGGTTACTACCTTGAAAGTCAGCGGGTCAGTTGGGCTAATGTTTTTCCAGCGAAAAGAGAAAGCATCTTCAGGCCGTGCCCTCCCAGGCAGGTTAGCAGACAGCAAAGACCCAAGCCGGGCAGAAACACTTCCCAATTCGTCAGCCAAAAATCCTGCTGAAGCTTCAGTAATCAGTTTACGGGAAATAAGGAGTGCCAGAAGCTCTTCTTCAGAGATTCGGAGAACAGGCAGCTGAAAGGTTGGATCAGTGTAGAAATAGCCCTTACGGGATTTGTCATATTCAAGAGGCGCAAGAAGACGGTCACGGAAATGATCTATCGACCGCTGAGCTGTTTTTTGAGCAATCTCAAAATGCTCTCCAAGCGTATTTGCATTTGGAAAACGTTCGCGACGAGCCTCATGGTCGAACCAGACAAAACGTTCAAGATAAAGCTGGTCTCCCACGATTACTCCAATAAACTTCCTCATTAAAATCAAAAAGTTGCAAGGCGAGGAGTATACACACTCCGGCAGATGGCGTCAAACGGGGAATGATCGTGAATCGCATGAAAGCTTATTTTCTACGTTCAAACACGCGACTCACCAGACGACCCCCAAAGACCGATTATTGATACCGATAAGAGTTACTATTCGCAGAAGGTTCAGCAGTGCCTTGAGGTGCCTCAGAACCCCCAACTGACTTAGACAGGTTTTTTCATGATTTCATTGAGTGTAAATCAAACTCTTTACCAGATGACTCGGATATCGTGCCTTTCAGCGAGTACATTGTCGATACGGCTTTTCGAACTAACTTGGATGAGGACATAACACGACTAAGGAGCCCGTCATGATATCACTTGAAAAGATGCGCGAGATATTCAGACGTGGAGACCACTGGGAAGTATACAACTCGTGCGCTGAAATCCTGCCAGAATTCAGCGCACAAAACGGAATTTGTGTCGTCAAAAAGGCAGAACGATCAAGTATTACTTTTGAGGTGGTTGGTACTATGGAAACCGTTTGTTGCGACCTACCGGCAGCATGCGACGTAACTAAAACCGGTTACGGATTCCTGAAGTACCGCTTCGTTATCGCAGATATAGATGAATTTGTGACGTTACGGAAAGTAATGGCGAACACAGCACTATTGCTACCGTTGCATGAAGCAGAGATAACATCACGAGGACGGTTCATTCGAGCCTGCCAGAACAGCGACATCGCTACGCTGGATGATTTGCATTCAACTGGGAATCTGACAAATCTTACAACGACTGAAGTAGGCTATGCGTTCGACGCAGCGGACAGCGATGGTTCATTCAGTGCAGCAAAGTGGATAATAACGAAATTCGGTGTCGTAGTTGATTTACAGAGTGGTGTGGATAAAAAATTGCGTGAGGTACTTAGGAGCGGTAACGTAGAAGCAGGAAAATGGTTGGTCGCTGAGGCATTGCCGCAGGCGAATATCTCGTTGGCACAGATCGCGGCAGCACGAGAAGGTAATCTTGAATTCTTGAAATGGCTGTTGACTGAATCCAGGTTAGCGGTCGCAATAGATCCCGGCGCGATTGAAGCAGCAATAGCCGCGAAAAAGAAAGATGCTGCCGACTGGCTCCTGGACGTAGCACCTCGAATGCAGAAAGTTGCAGCATTTAAGTACGGTCTGAAGGTTGTTCAGCCTGAGATTGACCGTAGGGAGTTTCAGGATTATGCAAAACTGAAGTACGCCGCAAAGAGGAAGATCATAGAGCTTTAAACGCTGCACAGATTCCCGTAAACCGCAATCCCAGTACGAGCCGCAAGAGCACGTGCAAATTCAACTGCCTGATCCTTTGTGTTGAAGTCGCACTCGCACTGGACACCTTCATTCGGTCGGCGGGTGTAAACCGAGAAAAACTCCGCATCGGATTCAAATATCACCTCGACAATCCCATCTGCCTCACTGCAGCCAGCCAATTCAACCGCGTCAACTCCGTCAAGGCAGATACCGGACAAAAGTAGCTCTAGCTGGTGTTCAACCCACACTTGGTAGCTGAGAACGGTATTGTCTGATGCCACAAGTGAGCGCCAGTCGGTCAAACGGAAGAATTGGTGTGCTCCATGTTTGTGATAATCCCAAGAGGTCCTGTAGCCGACTGGAAGCGCTGGTTCGTCAAGATGCCAGAGGACGCTCCGCACCTGTGCACGTAACGCGAAGAATTTATTTGTTCGTTCCGGATCATCCTCGGCAACGTCCTCAATGAAGGACCAGGCAACACGAAGAACTTCAATCGCACAGTTATCGCGTGCTGATGGAAGATCAGCGTCGAGTAGTGCTCGGATCTCCGGTACGAGTTCGCTGATGAAATTCACCGCATCACAACCGTTTATCTCTTCGTCGTAGAACTGGCTTGCTGGATCTGCCTGCGGAAACCGTTCAAGAATATCACGGAGCAAAGTTGTAGCCTGCTTATTATCATGCATATACATTCCTTTGGTATTTTAGGTTAGCTTCGAGTGGCTCTGGGAGTGACCGGCAATCCCTTTGTTAATTCCGACCTGCCGACCGTCATTCTGCCCTTTACCATACGCCTCGGCATTGATGTAACTTTTGCGGCTACGGACAGTGCGCAGTTTACCGAGTTCGCTCATGGTTTGCTTGATCAATCCCTCCTTCACCGGAACGAGTGCAGTGCTTGTGATAGGTGTCTGTATTTTTTGTTCGCGAAGCCGGAGAGCGATTGTACTGGCAGCCCCAAGCAGATAGGACTGTTTAAGCAATTCACGGTTTCGACCGGTTATGCGATCATCAACATGATGCCGCACATAATTGGTACAGAGCTTTCGAACTACCCGATGCAGGTATGAAAACGTGTAGCTCGCTATTTCGACGTCAGCGCCGACTCCAATGAAAACCATCTTTCCGGTTGCCGGGTAATGAACAGTTTGGCAGTCAAAAGATGTACTTACGCTAGAACTGAGGTGGCGCAACCATTTCGGCAGCGTCTTCGGTACGACGGTTTCAACTTTGTCGGCCTTATCCGGTTTGTGAGTGGCGTCAATGTCTGCCATCGCCAGGTTATGTTCTGATAGCAGTCGTTGCGCATGGCCAGCAGCGAGAGCCGCTTCGTGCTCATTGCTGGAGCTGGCGAGTGCCAGGAGTTTCTTGATCTTTTCAATGATTGGTGCAGTTTTATCGTTCACGATAGAGACTCCTCTAATGGCATATTGTTCGGTCCAAAGACTTGTAACGTGGGGTTCTGGTATAACAACCAGGCGGTGTTTGCGTCACCATCGTCAAGTGGAGATGCAACGGCAATGATTTTTGCTTCGAGTGTGGGTACTCGTAGGTAATGGAACAGACCAGCTCGTAACTGGATCACATCGCGCATCGGTGAAACAGCCGTTTTCAGTACAAATAGGTAATCAGGGCACCACGTCACATTAGTCGTGCCGCCATCAAGAGCATCCAGCTGAGCCGCTTTGGTACGCAACGAATATGCAGTGAAGTCGATGATATTTCCATACGCTTCGAGCCAGACGTGATAAGCAACGGCACCCGGTTGTAATGGCATACCTGGGACAGGCGAATGAAGTATGACATCGGAGTCTCCGTCACCAACCCTAAAGGCGGCATACCCGGCAACAATCTTGGATGTAACCCCCAGTCGATTAAGAATAGCCTGTGCGATGGCAGCATGGATATAGCAATCAGAGCCGCGGTTTCCACTTGCAGCAGTAGCAAGCAGACGCAGGGCAGAGGAGATTCGCGGAAGATCTATGCTGTCTAATAATTTATGCGCCTGTGCGCGGCGCTTGAGTTTATAGGTACTCATAGGCTCGCTCCAGATATAAGTCTTGTTTGCGCTTCATGCAATGGAATGTTCCCTGTTTCTGTGACGGCCATTGGCTCATAGACTATGTCAAAGTAACAGTCGCGACCGATTAGCGTACCGCCCATTTCCTCATCTTCTCCTTGCCAGTACACGGTACAGGTGGTTCCAGGAATTATGTGATTTTTGATAATACAGATAACGGCGTCTTCCGCATTGCGCCATTTGCCGGTCGAGTCGTCCGGATAAAACACGATGTCACCTTCGACTATCTCCATGTAATCACCGATATCGGGTTCGGCTTCTCGAATGGCTTTGAGACAGGCAATGTTGTCATCGGCTTGGAATGTGGTGAATGAAAGCGTGTAACTATAACCCATGATCGGCCTCCTCAGTTTGATTCTCTGACACCAATTCTCGGCTATCAACCGTGTCAAAAGTGTCCAGTAGTTCGATGTTCATCGTCGCAGTTTCGCAATTTACGTTGGTATGCTTCGGGTAGAACGACCAGAAGAAATCCGTATCGGTTACGTTCAAGCAGGGGCAGTCGATTCGCGGGTATTCCGGTTCTTTCAGGGGCAGACGGTCATTGTCAAGCTCTTCAGCGTCATCGTCAGTTTGCATGACGCGAATGACATAATCCCACGCAACAATCTTGTATGCGCCGGAGTGAATGGTTTCTTTCGCGGATTTGACCAGTGCGGACATCGCACGGATGCGATCAATTTCTGATTGCGATAATTCAACGACTCCGAAATCAAATCCGCTAAAGTGTTCATCTTGGACATTAATCGGCATAATAAGTGTTTTCGTTTGAGATTCAGGCATTATGCTCTCCTAGTTGGTGCGTCTTCTCGCAGTTGTCGAAATGTTTGCTCACAGCTTCTTGCAGCTTTTCTTGTTCATGCTGCTTGAAACCCGACCATGCCGGGCCGGTTAAGAAACTGTCGCTTCTGCAGTAACGGAAGCCTTCCGGCCAACCGAGCACACGATAGAACAGAGCTTCCGCTGTACCGTTACTGTAGGCAGTATTGATAACTTTGGAGTATTCAGCGCCGGAGGTAGCTAATGACAACTCTTGTGCTATTAACCAGTCGCTGTCGGAAAGATACTCGGGAGTGTCCCAAGCCGTTTTGCGGCAACGTTTCTTCCAGCAGAAAAACGGATGTTCGGCGTGTTCATCTCGCATGAAGAGCTCGTTTTCTTGCGTTATTTGCTCGGCATGTAGCAATCCAGCTGTTCGCATATTCAGAGTCAGTCAGTGATATCTCGTCCAGAATTTCATCCGGACAGTTGTAGTAATTCGGCCCGCAGGATTGATCCATATCCTTATAGCCAAAATTGTACTCCGGATCGCGTGGACAGAAGTTGATCAGACACATCACAGCGAAATTGTATGCAGGGTTACCGTCTTTCGGGATAGCGGTGCAGAGCATGTAAACTTCCCGCCGAATGTAGGTTTTGCACTTCAGAATCTTGAAGTGGTCATTTTCCCATTGATCCTTGAAGAAATCCTCGATCGACTGACCTTTTCGTTTGTGGGTATAAGTCCAGCCCATCTCAGACCTCTCCAGATGCGAACGGCTTGACTTCATATAGCGTGCACCAGTGCTGACCGATAACGTATCCAACATGAACAGTGGAGCCATCGGTCTTGTCGCAGTACATCTTGCTGTTTTTCCGGCAACCGAGGCGATCCATTAGCTCTTTCAATGGGTGCTCGCCGAGGTCGTGATACGTCTGACCGAATTGATCAATGGACATGTAATTTTTGCTCACAGACAAACCTCCCTTTTCTCCCACCAACCACGGCATTCCGCAGCGTGTGTAGGTGGGTTTGTTGTGTTGCAGTCGATCATTAAGTCGACGAAATCATTAGCCTGGCTTCCGTACTCTTGCAGGGTTATGTCACTCATGCTTTTTCCGTCATTTTCATAGTCACCGTGGCGTTCATGAAGCAGATCATCAAGCTTGAGAACATCCAGTTCCAATCGCCCAGTAATGAGCATTAGTGTCGTATTCATATACACATGACCACCACGCATCCTGAATAGCTCGTTCATATTCTTCGTAAATTCCGGAATCGATTTTGGTCTCATAAGAGACTCCTTTCGGCGAAAGAAAAAATGTCAGGCGAGCCAATGATTATGTGGTCGAGCAGATTGATTCCGATGATGTCACCAGCCTCCTTGAGTCTCCGGGTGATAGCGATATCTTCTGAACTGGGGTTCGGATCTCCGGTTGGGTGGTTATGTACACAAATCAATCCCGCAGACGCTGTCAGTAGTGCAGTTTTGAACACTTCTCGTGGATGAACGATTGATTGATTCAAGCTTCCTATCGAGACCAAGTCGAGGCAGATGATTCGGTTTTTGCCGTCTAAATGCATCGTGAAGAAGTGCTCTTTCGCTTCGCATCTAAGAAAGCTGAAGATCTCGCCGACTTGAGCAGGCGCGGTGTACCTGCGATCAGCAGGCAGGTACTCGGCGACTTCCTCCCGTACGGTCATGGTTTCCATGACTGCGCGAATACGCCTAAAAGTGATTGGCTTGCGTTTCACAGTGAGTGTTTCGGTACCGAACAACGTCTCGATCGTGATTGTTTTCATTCTTTGAATCCTTATTCGACGGCGACAGCTGAGGTCAGGTCAATCGCGTTCGGTCGTAGTGTGATGGTGTCACCATTCGGAAACTGAAAGTCGGCGCAATAAAGGTCACTAAGCTCGCGGGGTGAGTACGAGGACAACGCCTCGCAACCACCCAACAAACAGCTTTTAGCGACATCAGTGAGTTTCCTTTTTTTAACAATGTACGAGTAAACAGCCATGTCGATTCCCTTTAAGCCTGCAAAAATATAGGTTTATCAACACCGGACAAATCTACTATCGTGTTCTGTTCAGTGATTTGAATGCACTCGCTAAAGGTATCGTTCAAACCGAGAGCTTTTAAGGCGGCGTCTCGATGGCAGGCTTTGACCCAAGCGAAATTGATGTCTTCGTCAACAGTGTAAAATTCGATCAAATACAAATTCATTTGTAGCTCCGTTAATGGGGTTAGTGACTACTTTGCAACAGCGATTTGTGGCTGATCCTTCGAGCGCCAGGTGACGTTCATCTCAGCGAGGGTAGATGTGAGAGTCGAAAAATCGTCAGTAGGTATTTTGCGCATCGAGCTTACGATGGACTTCGATTTCTTATCGTCGGTTGAGCACAAGCAAATGTGGAGCAGCACTCGGTCAGTTCCGGTTGCATCTTCAGCGAATACGACGCTTACGGCATCTTGGCCGAGGATCTTCACCGGAGACGTCAGTTTTTTCGATACCGTGTGGTAGTTCGTGAGTTTCAGGCGTGTAGCCAGGACAGCCGACATTTTCGCGGATGTGTCTTTATTGACTACGGCTTTCGGTGGCTTCTGAGAGACCGCAGGAGTTCCAGCGATTACATCGGTAGTAGCATCGGCAGTGGTAATGATATCAGCTGAAGTATCAGCAATAATTTCGATCATAGATGCTGTTTCCACGGCGGTTTCAGGTTCCGTAGTAGTCACTACTGGAGCAGACTCGGCGGTCATTACTTCTGGGGTGGTCGTATTGGCGGCGATATTCACTTCGCTTTCTACCTCTATTTGACCAGGGTGACGCGCAGCTTCCCAAGCGGCGAGTGCAGCGTCGTACTCAGGCTGATCGGGAAAAAACGTGAATCCACTTTCAGGCTTTTCGTTGCACTTCTTCAGCGGATGGCCGGGACAATTCAACCCATGACCTTGGAACTGACCGAGTACGGCAAGAGCACCGTGCTCAACGGCTCCACAAATGCAAGTAGCTGTAAATACTACTCTTTTGTCGCGATCCTTACGGTCTGTCCTTGCGGTTACTTTCAGTGGTCCGGCGATAAGTCCTGTAGCGTCTTTTTTCTGTGGTGCCATGATAATTCCCCTTTTTGATGTTAGTGATGAATGCAATCGGTGCATCGCCGTTATCGGTTAAAAGTAGCGTCTTCGAGCTTATCGATTAGGCTCGATATCGTTGACGCATTCGCTATCGAAGTAATAATCCGCGATCAGCTTTGATAGTGCGTCGTAGCTTCCGTTGAAGCGGATCAGCGTGCAACCAGCTGGGCCGTTCTTTTTGAGCACTGTCAGTGTGATACCGTTCTCAGTTAGGTAATCGGCGAATTGTTGGTCGTCATGCTCGAGAACATCGAGGTCGACGTGGTAGTTAAAGTCCATTTTGTTAGTCCTCTCTCGTAAGTGCAGGAGCAGCAAAAGCTTTGCATAGTCGGTTTGTATCGATGTCGATGGTGTGACCGTTTGTCTCGAGAATGCTCCACAAAAGCCGGACGGCACGGGTAAAACTCTCAGCATCTTCACGTCCAATTTCGTGCTCTTTTAGGCAACCGGCAACGGTCTCAAGTGATTTGATAGCGCTGGTGACAGCTTGAAGAATTGGTCGAGCAATTTTATCTTCCGGTGAATGGATCAGGCTCATGACTAATCCTCGTCCCGCAGCATGATCGTAAGGACGGGTTCGCCATCATCGCCGGGGCCGCAGACCAACTTAAGTAAGTGCTCTGTGCTATTTTCGGTTAAGGGCATTTTAACTTCGAATGGGAGCTCACCGCGACCGGAGGCTGAGGATTTAATTGCGACAAGTGACATGTACGAAATATCCCAGACATACAAAGAAGGATCGACATCCTCGGAGGAAGCAGCAGATTCGATGAGATTCCAAACAGCTGAGGTACATGCCAACGGCCACTTATACATACGTGTGTCAGATGGGTAACTAGCTGATAAATCAATTAAAACGCCATCCGAGATGGCTTGAGCTCGGGTGTATTCGAAAATCGTGTTGCACTCGGCAAATAAATCATTTCGTTCAGCGGTATTCATAAAACTCTCCTGAAATCATGTAGTTGCATCACCTAAATACAATATGAGCCATTTCTAATTACATGTACACACTTATTTGCAATTATTTTTACTTTTATTTCAATTATTCCGCATAGTTGCAATCATAAGCCCGGCAATATAGTTTATGCGCAGATCTATATTTTCACGGACAGCGGAGGCATAAAATGGAAGCGAAAATGGTAGCGTTGAAATCGGGTGGTGTGAAATGGGTGCCGATGATGAGCTCGGAAGAGTTTGTGGAAGTTACGGAGGCGTACGAAGGGTTTTGTGTGGTCTGTGGAGAGACGGCGTCCGGAGTTGAACCAGATTCGCATGAGTATATATGCGAAAGTTGCGGGCAGCCAGGCGTGTACGGGTACGAAGAGCTAATGTTGATGGGGGAAGTTGAACTGGCGGATTGAGCGATGATCAAATAACGACAAAAAAAATGAAAGGAGCACAAAAATGCCAAGTTTACCGAGAGCAATATCCGATAAAATACTCGTTTGTCCGGCTTGTGAGGAAGAAATTCCTGCAGGTGAAATATTCGCGATCTATAACGGCAAGGGCTATTGCGAGTGCTGTGTTGAAGACTACGAAGAAGAAGGGCGACCATTGTGAGCAGCTCAGCTACCCATCTTGTCTACACATTACAAACGTAGACGTCGAAGTTTTAAGCCACATGACTTTCTCGGCTAATTTCAGTCGGTTTGAAGACCCCAAAAAGGAGACTGAAGATGGCAAATATGTCGTACTGCCGGTTCCAAAACACACTGCAAGATATGCGTGACTGTTATGAAGCATTGCAATCCGGTGAAACATTATCTCGGGATGAGCATTCTGCGATGGAGATGCTGGTCGAAATCTGTGATCGAATCTCCGGTGAGTTCGGAATGGACCACAGCGTTGAGGCGCGAAATAATATGAACCTTGATGACGGATCATTGCCGGACGATCAATTTGCTGCATTCTGTCAATTTGAAGATGCGTGCGAAGAAGGCGGATTCCGGCCTCAAGAGTTCACGATTGCGAAGGAAGAATTACAGAGCATAGGCTTCGAAGGTGTCGAGCTCTATGAAACACTGACAAAACTGGCTGAGAAGCCGAGCCTCAAGTCATATGTTGAAAACGGCACTATTACTAATCGAGAAGATCTTGTGTCGGTTCTGAATCTGCCGGGCAAGACTTTTCATGTCGGGAAAGTGCTGTGACGATTTGTCGATCTATCTTCGTTGGTTGTCATTCAACAGCATAGTAAAGGAGTTCAAAATGGGACTGCCAGACGGTCACTACCGTATAAAGTACTGCAAATTTGATGACACGTTCGACACCGGAGGTTCGGAAATAGTATCCGGCCCAATAACAAAAGACGAAGCAATCAAATTCAAAGCCGATAGTGCTAAACAGCACTCTTACCACGGCATCAACTGCGAATATGATATGCGAGTTCGTAAAAATGGCAATTGGCATCACATGCACCATGCAACCGGCGAAGCGACTGAGCACCGGGCGCACATCACCATCCTTAACGAAAACACTTACAAACTGCCGGAAGCCAACAGCCTCAGCAAGAATCAGGAAGATGAGGAAACTCGCTTGATCGGCGAACGTATGTCCAGTGAAGCCGGCTACGATGTTACGCGAGGAACGGAACGCAGTAAAGCTAAGTCCGGACTGATGCAGACCAGCGTAAGCGCCACGATCAGAAACAACATAGTTACTGAAAGACATGAAAAAATATTGCGAGACACTGCATGTGGAATAGAGCCAGGATACGGAAAGCCAACTGACACTGAGCTCACAAAAAGTCACTATGCAGCATATTGCGAATTTGAAAATGGTTGCGAAGAAACCGGGCAAAAGTCATTTGAGTATAACAAAGTAAAAGCTGTACTGAATGAAATCGGCTTTCAAGGAGTGGAACTTTACGAAACGTTGACGAAAGTGGCAAAAGCTCCTGACGTGAAGAAGTATCTGGAGAGCGGTGTGATATCGACGAGGGACGATCTTGAATCAGTTTTAACATCTGCTAACAAAAGCGCTTCAGTGACAAAAACCCGGAAACGGTAGTGGTTGTCGTTCTCAGGTTTTAGGTTCAGCTCAGACCGAGTAAGCAAAACTAAATATTGCACGTTACACGGTCTGAGCGGGTTTGATGCAGTTGCGTAAAGCAAAAGAAGGGGTGGCTTAATAGGCCGCCCTTTGCTGTATGTGCAAGAGTTCAGTGATTTGTGTACTGTGACTACAGAATTTGTGCAATGTGCTATTCCGCGTAGCTCAATCGATAATCCAGCTTAAGTTCATCACACTTACATACTAGCGTTTTACATGTTCTGTGTACTGTAAATCACGTCGCTAAGTTTCTTAAGTCCAATATTTTTGAGTACGTTCTGAGAATGCCGATACCAATTACGGTGACTGGCTAAAATCGAGATTTCACCGGTTTTAGCGCTATTTGCTCGGTACTCAAACAGCTCTCCACTCACCCACGCTCTTGGTAGATACAACCACCATGGCTCAAAAATTATGCTCAATTTATCTGCCCAACAGAGGGGAGATGGTTCTCGACCCACGCGATCGGCATAGTGCCTGGAATGGAGCAAGCACAGATCGTAGTATTCAGAGCCAAACAGTTTCCCTGCTATTGCAGCGCCGACTTCCGGATGCTGGATTCCTTCTTCATCATCCATTTGTGTCTTTCCAAGGTAGCCCCAGTCATGAACGATGATACAGACGGTTTCCCGGAACGTCGGCAGCTTGCGGAATAGCCAGATCCAGGCTATCCATACGGTGATTGGATGCCAGATGAATTGATGGACGCCGAACAATAGGCTTTTGGTTCCAGTAGTCATTTGATCACCAACGCTTCCAGGTAACGTACCTGTTTGTTATGCTTCAAAGCATGATCAAGCTCGAGTTGAGTGCTTTGCCCGATATAACCGTCAACATTGAGAATCAGTACTTCGTCAGACATCTCAATTTTCTGACGGTGCTGTTCGTCGAGCATCGCATAGATAGCCTCAATCTCAGATTGTGATTTACCGGCCAAGACCCATGGATACTGACGGGTATTGCAGTTAACGGTCAGGACAATTTTGTTGGCCAGTGTCTCAGCGATTTCAGCAGCTTGAAAAGCGGCAGGATTTCGGGTTGATCCGCAAAGGCAGACAACGGCTTTCCTTTTAACGTCTAGAATCGGTTGAGTGGTGACAGGTTGGTAAGATGTCTTTTGCATTATAAATTCCTTTCAAATGAAAACGGACTCCTTATGGAGTCCGTTCAGGTTGGTGACGGCTTGAACACCGCCGAGTATGAATATAGCTACAACGACGAAAACCCGGTACGAACCGGGCCTCCGGTTAGAATTAACCACAAAATAGGCTGTCCGCAATATGGTGTCCGCTAAAAGCGCATTCTAAATGACGGCAATACGCCTCTGAAGTATATATTGGCTCTTCAAAAACCGGCTTATCATCTGCATCACGGGTGAATATACTTAAAGCACCATAGGTATCAGTGTGCGACTTAGCATAAACATTAATAGATTCAACAATTTGATATGCATTAGCAGGACCTTTTACCCGGCCTTTAGCAACCAAAATATAAGCAATAGCTTTTGCTTCGGATTTCTTGATTATCTCCGGGATAGCATCTGGAGTGGCTAATGCAATAGTACGAATGCTTTCTTTAAAACAAACCAGTAGCACCGGTGCTACGTAACCACTACGCATCAAATCTCGCTGTGCAATCTTAAAAATCTCTTCGGTTATATGTTTCAAACGAGCCTGTGACATCGGCTCATGCACGCCGGCGAATCCGTGCTGGATTTTAGTTTTTGAGCTCTTTGAATCCCTCGGGCCAGTAGTTGATTGTCTTGTCATGGTTGTAACTTCCTTTGCGATGTTTTTGGTAGCGATTTAGAATCCAGAGCAGAAAACAGCGGAGACCCGGCATGATCCGGGCCTCCGTTTAAAATTAACTACAAACTAAGTGGACTATTTCACCAAGCGACTAAAATACACTGTCTAAAACCGGCCGGTCGGTTTCCATGTACATAAGCAAACCGAATCACGCGGCAAGATCTTCGATATACTCGCAAGAACTGAGTAATACATGCACTTGCGCATTAGGATTTTGGTATATCTGCCATAATTGTTCGATGTCTGCAGGGTCTGCAGGTTTAGCAGCAGAACGGAGCATCGCTTCAGTCGGTGCGTCGTACTGGTAATGGTACAGACCAGCGTGTTTATCGCGCACTAAGTTGTACGACGATACGGACGTTTTCGGTACATACAGGTACTCGGGGCACCAAACGACGTTGGTTTTGAACCCATCGATAGCGTCTATCATCGCAGCCTTGAGGCGCAGCTGGTATGTTGTGAAATCAAGAATGTTATTCCCGATCTCCAACCAGGCATGAAACATAAAGCCAGCACCATGACCAACACTAGTAGGATGATGCGCAATAACATCACCATCACCATTTCCAATCCGCCAGGCAGTGAAACCGACAACAAGCTTTGCGTCGACACCTAACTTGGTTAGCAATGACTGCGCAAAAACGGCGCGTTGATAGCAGTCTTGCCCAGGACGAGCGCTGGCAGCCATGAACTTTTGTAGAGCCGCAGACACAAGCTGCAGAATTTTTTGCATGTGAGCACCATGTACTCGGTTGATAGGTTGATTCGAACTGAGGGTGGACGGTTTGATTTTGAATTTGCTCATGGTGAATTCCTTTCTGAATAAAAAAAACGGACTCCGTTTGGAGCCCGTTCAGGTTAGTGACGGCGAGATACTGTTAAATGTAGAATTAAAAACCACTGAGACCCGCTGATCCGGGTCTCAGGTACGCTATTCCACGAATTACACTGCGGTACTATCGAACAACGCCGAAAGCTCCTTCAGCATCTCGGAAACCAATGACCGGTCGGCATTAGTCATCATCTGCTCAAAAGCAAGACGCTTCGACGCCAAATCGGGCAACCCCTCAACACGAACGATAATTGCTTGATGCGCCGCCTTAACAACATCAGTAACTATTTCAGATGCCGAAGCAACAACACCGAGTTTCTTAACCGTTTCTGTATTGAGCTCCTCGTTAAACTCACCGCAAACAGGAACATCAACATCAGCCTCACCATCCGGATCCGCTGAATCACCAGCAATACCCGGCAAATCCGGAGCATCTGGCCAGTTGTCTCCATCTGTATCACCGGGAACCGATGGCAAATCATCAATACCTGGAACCGAATTTTTATCACCAGCAGGGCCACTACCCAAAAACGGTACCGGCGTCACCTTCGTTTTAGTCGACGCTTTCCTGTCATTTGTTCGCTGATGCCGAAGCTGAGAGGCTGTAGTGTTTGTGTTCAGAAGATGATCAATGTACTCCATCAAACCAGCGATATATTCCAGCGACTTCTTGTCTACTTTGCCGGTGGACGCCTTCAATTCTTTCTCGTATTCACGCCGCGCCAACAGCAGCAAAAGATTATTGCACCCAGAATTATCACGGTACTTATCAAGAATAGATCCCGGTAATTTCACCAGCGACAACGCGTCATTTACGGTGTTTTTACTCTTACCAATCAGTTTCCCAATCTGTTCGGATGTATAGATCTCTGGATCAGTCGCTTGAAGCCTGGATAAACATTCGGCTTCCTGAATACCGGTTAAATCGAGCCGTTGTAAATTCTCGATTAACGACACCAACGCCGGACTTTCATGGATTATCATGGCCGGTATTAATTCCAATCCAGCAGCTTTCGCTGCATGAAAACGTCGTTCACCTGCCACGATAGTGAACTTACCAGCAACTACCCGAACCAAAATCGGTAGACAAACTCCCACCGCTCTGATTGAAGCGGCCAGTCCATCAATGTCGGTCAAACCACGACTTCTAGGATTGTCCAGGTCAGGCTGAATGTCTGCCAAAGCAAGCTGATACACAGTGCCAGTACTGTACTCATCACCTGAAGGCCCAAGCTTTTCCAAACTTTTGTCTAATGCAACAGGCACCGGCACCAATTCCGGCACCTGAGTCAATTCGTTCACCTCTCCATCGTTCATACCTTTGCCAGTGTTGCCAACTACTTTCTTTTTGGCTGTCATACTATCCTCCTGGATAAATGTTTGTGGTTTGTACTTTCCCCACAATTACAAATAGCGATTGATTCCGAGAAACTTGAAAAATCTGAAAATAAATTTTGTCGCTACTCAACCACGTCAACAAACTTGCCAAAATCATTGTCGTTAAGGAATGCAACCAGAGACCGTCCAATCTCTCGTCGCATTTGTTGTTGTTTCGGAAGAATGGTGTACACATGGATGACGGCTATACCATTTGCAGTTATTTCAGGATTACGCAGAGTTTCTTGATGTATCAGCAAACAGGATTCACTGTTAATTTCGAGTAGCTTAGCTTTGAAGTTACGAAGTGCTTGCTCGGTTTGCTGTCGCGATGCAAGTATCTCGGGTGACGCGGGTGGTTTAATGTTTCTTGATTTTGTCATTGGGCTACTCCTGGTGTCGTTTGATAAACTGATGCGTCACAAAAACACGGCAAAAGAAAAGCGGCTATTTTGCAATAGCCGCCCAAAACGTGATTCTCATGCCGTAGTTGTAAATATGCAGTGCGAATTACGACGCACCTTTAAAATAGCGATACTCAAGATTCTCGAGAGTGCTCGACCCCCAGAAAAAATCCGGTTGCCCAAAGGAATCGTGTTTGAACGGACACAACAACGCATGAATGTCAGAGGGTGTTTCACCATGGATAATGAGAAAACCTTCAACTTCCGGAAACTCGGCGTCGCTCCAGTTTTCAGAGTGAATAGTCAGAGCAGCGCGAGCATTGTACGTTTTCACAAATGCGGCTATATCAGAGCCGTCTTCAAAATCGGTTACAACCACATCCTGTGCGGTATCAGCAATAATCACCGCAATATCATTGAATATTCCATGAGTAGACAGCTTCAGTTGAGCAATTCGAACATATCCCTCTACGAATTTTTCAAGCTCAGCACGTGACATCGGTTCACACTTGCTCTGCGGATTATTACGCCAAGCTTTTTTATTGTTCACCGCTCCATCGTACTTCCCCTTGCCAGTGCTGTTAAATACGGTTACTTTGGCTGCCATACAATTCTCCTTGATTAATTTTTTGTGGTTTGTACTTCCCCACAACTACAAATAGCGATTGATTCTGAGAAACTTGAAAAAACTAAAATAAATTTCGTTGCTACGTAACATTATGATATAACTACGTAATACAGGTATGTGTCTTCTATCGAAGCAACATAAAGAAAAGGCGGCTATTGCGAAATAGCCGCCCAGAATGTGTAGCTCAGAATTTTAATCGACAATATCAACAAACTCACCTTCAATTACATCGCCAGGATCTTCGCCAGATTCCGCACGCCGCCCAGCACCAGCAGCTGCTTCAACACCAGCGAACGGTTCATCAACAAAAGCTTCATTCATCGCATAAAAAGCTTTCACCACCTCAACAATCGGACTCAGTTGCTCCTGCAATTGACGCAAATTTTCGCAGATCTCACAGCTGTTCTCAATATTCAACCGATTAAAATCTAATTTTTTAGCCGCGCAAACTGAGTGCTCAAGTTTTTTCAGGAATGATTTAATCGGATCTATTTTTGCTTTACCACTAACTGTTTTACTATCAACGCTTGCTTTTAAGGCGTCGACAATTGCATGACTATCTGCATCCGTCATATTCCGTAATGCATTCAAAACGGCTTCACGTGATAGATCCTCTTCAAAACGGAAAATATCACGTACTTCTTTTGGCAGCTTCATGACAGATAAAATGTCAGACATCGTGCTTTGAACCACATTCGCGAGTGACGCCAACTCTGCCTGAGTATAACCATCTGGTACTTTAGATCGGCGCAGTTCGTCATATATCTCCGCTTCCTCGATTACAGTTACCGACCCTCTCAATACGTTATCCTTGAAAATAACCATTGCCGGGTTTTCATCAGTAACCAGCGCCCGAATACGCTCGCACCCCAAAAGCTTCGCCGCCAGATACCGCTGACGACCAGTAATCAGGTGATATACCCCCTGCTCACCTGACCGCACATGAATCGGATTCATCACAAACCCAGCCTCATCAATCGATTTCACTAAACTACGAAACCTCTCGCTGACTACAATCACCTGCAACTCGACTGATTCTTCGATAATTATCTGTGAAACCAAAATCTCGTTGTAATCAGGCAATGCCTCCGTATCAGTCGCAGTTCCACAACCATCGCTTTCAGACTCTTTACCACCCAGATCTTGTGACTCACGCCTGTCTACCTCATACGGAACAATTTCATAACGAACATCATCCACATCTGTATTCAAATTCATTCAGCGCCTCCGCGAATACATATTTAGTACCTAACCACAAAACAGAAAAACCCCGGAAGGTTCAATTTCCGGGGTTCATTTCCAAGCAGGCAGAACATGCGTTTAAGTATTGCTATCACCCAAACGCCTGCGCGCCATCGTCCAATATCTTCTGGAGTTCAGCATTCGATACCACTACCGGATTGGCTGTCTCCACAGTTTGTTTCTCACCCGGTTCAGTTTCCACAACACCAGATCCCGATTCCAGTGCATCATCAGCTCCCGACTCTGAATTATCGTCATCAGTTTCAACAACTACTTCAGAAACCAACCGAATATCCTTTGTGTATGAGCCGTCTCTAAACTTACTTCTGATAATACCCATTGCATCTAAAACCATCGCGAAATCTTTAACCGACATCGGTTCAGGAGCGTCGTTCAGAACATTTGTACGATAACGGTTATAGGCGGCGAAAAGATCCATAGTCTTAACTTTCACACCCGGCTCCCGGATGCAACATTTCTTGATGAACTCTTCAACGCTGACATCCCGTACAAAAACTCGACCGTCACTTGAATCAAATGGACATTCCCCCATACCGCCATCTTCCGCCCACATACGTGTACCAGCCACCAACCATGCAAGAATTCCAGCTCTTTCACCTGTTTCCGCATCCAACAGCTCTCGCTGCAGATTAGGGTTGATTTCAGTAACAGACTGTCGACACGGAATAATAACTACCCGACGCATCATAGCCGGATCATTGCGTTTGAAACCGGGGCGGAAGTTGGTGGTGATTATCATGGTAAATTCCGGGGCATACGTTTTTTCTTGCTGACTCGGATGCCGGTAATTCATCCCATCGCCACCGGTAAAGTTTTTAATCAGCGACTCATCGAATTTGAAATTCTCGTCAGGCTCCGCGACCGCAACAAACCGTTTCCCAGCAAGTTTCGCTAGATCAGACCTGATGTCCTTGGAACCGTTCTTCGTAGACAGTGAAGTAATAGCTAAACTAGCTGTAAAATCCGGACCCAGCAAACCAAGCACTGTATTAATCCAGGTTGATTTTCCGTTATTCCCTGCAGCGCCCCAAAGGAAAAACAACTTCTTTTCGCCAATGTCACCGGTTAACGCATATCCGAACATCTTCTGCACGTAACGCTGACCTTTCGGATCATTCGGGAACGCTGCTTTTATCATCGCCTCCCAACGCGGACATTGCGCGGCTGCGTCATAATCAATCGGGCATATTTTTGTCAGATGATTATCAGGATCGTGCTCCAGCAGCGCGCCGGTTTTGAGATCTACCGTACCGTTAGCAACATTCAACAAAAACGGATGAGCATCGAAAGGCACATCTTTCAACAATAGTGACGCTGACGATTTTAACGCGGCATCCTGCTTCGCTACCGAATAACAACTCGAAACAAAGCCTGCATCAACTTCTTCAAGGCAATATGCGTCATACTGCTCTGGGCTTAGCCGCGTCTGCAAATATTTGTAGTACGGTTCATCAACAGCCTTGATATTAACGATCATCTCAACCACTCGCGGTCGAAGTTGTGTTGTACTTGATAATACCCAACGTGTACCGTCCCACCAGAACCACTTACCATCAAGCGTATGAATCAAATCATCTTTGAACATGTGATGAAGACGTCGTGCATTACCGTAATCAGTTTCCACTTGAAGCGCTTCGCTCCGTTTAAACAGCAACCCTTTAGCAACTTCAGTTTTCAACCCAGGTTCGGTTTCACTATCATCCAACAATTCCAAAAACCGACCGTCCGGTTTCTCTACCACTGGCATCGTTTCCGCACTGCCATCACTGGCAGGTCCAACATTCTTGGTTTCCATAACGCGCTTCTCCTTTATCCTAGCTATATTTCATTAAGACTTTAACGACACTGTCTTTCCACTTAACCATCGAATTATCCTTGAACTTCTGATAGATCTTCAGAATCTCGGTATCCGTCTGTTTCGGCTCCAAAGCAGCAACTAAGACCTTATTTTCGACCAGGTCCATATCAACCACCGTCTTAATGCGATTCATTTTACCGATCCATACAGTATCGGTAACGTAATCTTGCACAGCAGCCATAACCTCCTGCGCAGTATCAAAACCACCAATCAACGGTTCCATCGAAACTGACGTTCGGTATCCTGCGTCAAATGCAACTTTCAACGCAGCGATACGCTCCGAAGGCAAGGGCGCACCAGGTTCCCAAAACTTTGAAAGCGTCGGTGACAAAGTGCCAATCGTGAACCTGAACTCGATCATATCTCGCCGATCAGGCTTTACAAATTCCTTCACTAACCGCTCAACCACAGCCAAATGCGGCTTTGTTACGATGAGCACTTCATTGCCAGCAGCAAGAACCACTCGCAACACCCGTACGCAGTCATCTAAAATACCGGGCGTAATGTCATGCGTGGACGGGAACATAACCCGACCTTTTCGCGCCGGATACTTCGTCATAAACGCTTTTTGCGTTAACTCTTCCAGTGCCCAATCTGCATTCGGTCGGTGACCAAACCGTTTAGCGAACTCCCTGGCATAGCAGTACCGACAATTATGCGAACACCCGGCGCTGATGTTCAGATTATACATTGCCCATTCTTTCGTACCGCTCAGCTTCCGAACCATTTTTTTAGCAGCCATCTTTCCACCTCCTCACAACTAAAATTAATTCCTTACAGACAAATAGTGATTGATCCCGAGAAACTTGAAAAAATTCTGCCTGGAGCGAAAATAATTTTGAGGTTGAGTTAATGTACTGAAATCACACTAATTATTGATGGCAACTGAGCGAGGTCAAAAACGGATATTTGATTTTTGTATAATAAACGGAGAATTTGCTGCAAAATGCAACGAGTGGGATCGAGTGACTGCCACAGCTTTCCGAAGACAAACATGACAGAATAAGAATCAAGAAAGCCGTGCTTCAAATTTGACGAGTACAAGCTAACCGACTCAATGGTTACCATAGATATTTAGCGCTAAGCGGCTACAGATGGCACTTGAGCGCTTAACGCCGCACACCCCTGTTTAACACGAAGATCCAGGAGGTCACCACCGGCGCGGCGAATGTGAATACTTATCGGTAATAATCCGATAAGACCTGAGAGGCCTCGAGAAGCTCGGCACGTACCACAAGACCTACGATGGGAATAATTTGAAGTGAGGAAACCGGAAGATGAAACCATTGATTTTGCGCATAAACGAAGATGTTATAACTCAGCTAAAAGAGCGACTCACCGCACCTCAAACTTTGGATGAGTTAGCTCGTGATATAGTATCAAAAACTTGTGACGAAATCGCTAAAGACCGATCACTGAACGACATTTTCCCAAATTACATCGAGGCTAAACACAGCAAAACAGATAACCTAGAAATCAACTTTACTGACCCAGAATATAAACAGGTAACAGGTACCGCAGCTTTTGCTACCGCTTACGAAATTCTGTGCGAAAAAGACGGTTTAGATGAGTTGCTCTGCAGGATTCTGCACGGAGCTTGCGCAGAAATCGTGAGCGCTTCCAAACCTATAACAAAAACAAAAAACAAATCCAGACTCACAACCGAAAAAGATAGAGAAGAGCGTGTCGACATACAAAACACAAAATTGCTAAACGAAACCATTGGGATATACGGCAACTCTAAGCTGCATTCTCCGCGAATCCAACTAGAGCAAGAGAAAATCCAAAACACAGGAAATAATGCGTTGATAATTTTGGAGGATGTGTACTACCCGCCTGGAGTCCAAGATGAAATGTTCAAAAGCTGTACTGATTTGTCCGCAAAAGAGCGGTCATTCACCTACCTAGACTTGTTTGAAAACAAAACCATAACCAAAAGCGAGGATGGAGTCGTTATTCGGACTCTTGACAATTCGGCGGCATAAAGACAGTTACCGGTAATCAAGCTAACTCTTTAAGATACTCCCTAAGATCTTTCCACATTTCGCGACGTAGTGCATTTTCATTTTTATGATTGTTTTTATTAAACCACTGATCATGACCAGTGCCTTTATAAACTGGGAGTATTCCATTCTTACCATGCACAAGATACGTTTTCAAAAATCCGCTTACCTGATTCAAAACCTTTCGGTATATCAGCGAAACCAAGAGATAATCACTTGCATTATACGCAGTTTCAGCCGCGTCGCACTCATCGTCAAGATTACATAAAGCGAAACCAGTATTACAATACCCTGTCGCTGCATTTTTAGCGCACGAGGCAAGTTCACGAATTTTCTGTAGAGTTATGTCATCAACAACATAGTCAACGCACTCATCGGAACCATCATCAGGCCAGACCAGATCCGGATAACTAGGTAGAGTACGTTCATGCTCTTCCCAAGTGTTATTATCTCCAGGAAAAAGAGTGATCATTGCACGGATCAATCCCAGCAGTTCATACACGCGTGCAACAGATAATGGGTCACCCGAACCGAGTACGTACGCCTTAGTGTCATGCCGGAATAAGACACCCTCTAAAAGATCTGCACATCTCTCTAAAGTGACGAGCGCTAAATCTAGATCAGGTTGCGGTAAGCGTGCACCCAGTTTTAGAGCAACTCTCTTGCCATCTTCCCAACTCAAACGTTTTCCAAATACTGCTCGAGCTTTAGTGAGCTCAGCTCCAAGATACCATTCTAACGCGATGAGCTCTCGCAGAACCTCCTCAGTTACCGACCACGCGGTATCCGCAATTCGTGTACCATCGATAAACTTCACAAATTCCACTTCATAGTCATAGCCTGATTCCGACCAAGAATAATTTGTTGGTGCGTAAGGAAGACTAGTAACAGGCGATCCGGCTGTACTTACTGACGCGATTTTCTTTATCTGTGAACCATAACGTTTTGGATTTTCGAAGTTTACTTCTTCATTTCCTTTTTCTTTTGGAAGTTTGTTTTTAGTAAGTCTTAGAAATTCATGTGTTGGGTCTTTGAAAAACTCTGCAAGACGCTCAATCCGAGCACAGAACATCCGCGCTTTCACAAAATCCAAGTTGTCAAGATAACGCTCTTCCAGATCACCGGAGCGAAAAGTAGAGATGTTTTCAATTTTTTTATCCGGATCAGTGAAGTATTCAGCTTCAGAGACTATGCGTGTATTTTCAAGTCGTCGAGCACCATCACCCAACTGAGCTTTAAATTGTTGGGCGATAAAAGAAACAACTTGATCAATATTTTTCAAGCTAACTCGGTCCATAGCTGCAGCAACACTAGAGTACATGAAGAACTGCAATGCGTCAGAGCTCTCATCGCCATCGTGATGTGGACTGTTATTTGCGATTTTCCGAAAATAAGCGTTATTTAAAACTTTGCTGATCCCTTCCATGCTCTTCTTCAGTCTCGCACGGAACAATTCCAACTTTTTTTCACTATACTTAGAATTGTCAATCAATGTCTCAGTTGATACAGCCGGAATTGCTTCACCAGCTGTAAGCATCTTCCGAAGCTCACTCACAACCGACCTACCCGACCCACTTCCGATATCCTTGAAAATACCATGAAGTTTAGCAAGTTCCTCTATTTCACGCTTCTTACCAGGCTTACTCTTCTTACAAGACGCAGCTGACTTACTCAAAGCATCAGATTCATCTTGTTCATCAGATTCACTTGAATCATCAATTTCATTTTCATCATTTGAATCATCGATTTCACCTCCACACAGCTTATCAAGCTTGGCAGTATCTATTCCGGCGCTTAGTAGACAGCGAATATTGAGTATCCTCTTAAGACACTTTCTAAATGTCGGAACGTCATTAACACCGGATGCAAAGTTTCCTTCCAACCGTTCTTTGATAGAATCAATAATTTCCTGCGAGTTATTCCACTTAACTCGATCCAGTGCTTCCAAAGTTTTAGTCAACAAAAAAACTCGAAAATCTTCGGAACTCAAATCACCCTTTTTATGTTCGCCGAATGCAACCTTTCGAAAGTACGTCAGATCAAGAGTATCAACGATTTCCGAGGTAAAATATTGAATATTTTTACGACTAGACTTAACCTCGGCATCAGTACACAGCGAAATCAGCAATAATTTCTCGGAGGACACCGCTGGAATCGTTCCTCCATCCATAGTAAGCTGCTGAAGAAGACTTTCGTTGTTCAATACCTTGAACTCAGGTGCACCTTCCGAAATTAAATCCTTCAATTCAGCAGGATCGGCATTCGCAAGCAACAAACAACGCAATTCAAGAATCTGATCAAGATATCGCGTAAAATTCTTAACCTCTGTGATACCATGCTCCGAGTCAGCGCTGTTTTTAAATGCCACAAAGTGCCTATTATCAGCTTCTGGATAAGACCGGAACTCATCACGAATACCGGAAGCCGTATTAGGATGGATATCACGGGAAACAGTGCTCTTGTCATCATCCTCGATTTCAACCACGAAAAACCTCCAAAACAATTGCACTCTCAAAGTTCCAACGCACGTCACCTGATACCACATATCACTGTACCTGTCACAATTATCGCAGTTCCTTAAAACCGACCGGCCGGTTTTAAAGCAAATGGTCTAAATCCTCGATAATAGTTGACTATTTATCAGTTTAATTGCTAATCTCCGCAACCTTTCACCTGGAGCGTCCTATGCCACCACGTAATGTCGACGAAAAAAATCACGTACTCGGCAAAAAATGTCGTTCATGTGGAATGATGGTTATCGATGATTTTCCAGGTCTCCTTTACGTCTTGGATTACTCCAACTCACCTCAACAGCCACCGCAAATCATCGATCTGATGGTTTATCACTGTGCTCATCTAGATGCTGTGAATCGATCAAGCGACCCTAACGCACTGGATCGAGCATGCGCTGACCTCGTAGGAGTCGCGGTATCAGGATTGTTTAGTAAACACCCAAACTTCAAGAAACTCGGTATTGCGCAAATAGACTCAGTCGACCTCAAGAAAACACTTGCATTTCTCCAGCAACAATACGGCGCATATACTGGATGGAGTCCAGACGCTATAAACACAATGACTTACTTACAAACGGACATTATACAACCCTACACTCTAACATCCAGCGACTACGGCAAAGCATTTCAAAATAGAAAAATATATCTTCCATCACCGCCGCCATCAACAGTAGTTACAGGGAAACCTGTAGCAATGATTCAGCATCTGATTGATTTTCAAAATACCGTCAAAAAACATAATAAGCAACGCGCAGCCTTAAACAAGCTCGATCCACAACAAACCGACTTCACACCAACAATACTTCCAGCCGACAAACCTGCAAACCGAATTCTCGCGCAAAGTTACTTGATGTTTATCCCACAAACGGTGAATCCCGCTAAAGCCGAATTTGGCTATTACTATTTCGAGGTACCAAAAAACTCCGCTATGAATATAATCCGATACGGCGAATTGTATATCAATGCCGTACACTGTTTTCGTGACGTCACCGCTTCCTGGCCAACACCATGGAAAGACCCTGCAATACTAACATGCATTGATAACGCACTAAATGATACCAAAGCAGCACCTCAAACTCTGAATTCACTGGTACAATACCTGACACAACATAGTACAGCTCTTCAAATGCTTTCACAAACGGACATTGAGCGGAAAATCTGCATGCATCTAGCGCAAAATCCCAACTTCCAACCAAGCCTTACAGCGCATCTTAACAAATTACTGTAACCGCTTAACCTCAATGCCATCAACCACCACCACACCGCATACAACACCGAGCGTCTCGCCTGACGCCTACACAAAGACCGCCGCTTACCTACAACTTCAGTTTTCCAAACAGTACCCACGACTACGTACCGGAGAAGACGGACTCCAGAAGCAACTGCAGGCGTACAAGAGCAAAAAGATACAACGCGCACGTACAAAGCCAGATATACTTTTTCAATCAATGATCGAAAATCTCGGAAAGCTATCTCGGCTAATTTATGAGGACGAGAAAGAGCTGCAGAATTCATCTAAACCGCCACAACGCGACACAATCAACACCTTTGTATTTGAACACACGGTCGATTTCCATATAGTCCCGGCTTATAAGAAATCGACAATTGGCCTATGCGATGAAGACCTGAACTTTATTCTACGTCCAAATCTAAATGATCAAGACCACACCATCAGTAGCACTTCACCGCAAACAGAACCACAAGTGCCACTATTCAACCGTGCTGAATTTAAAAGTGACGATAAAACTTGGTTAGTCGGCTATGACATCGAAACACAATCGTTCCCAGATGACACTTATTTTGACGTTAAGAAAGGTCATACAGTATCGATACCGTCGGAAACAGTTTCTCATCAATGGTACTTCAACCTGCAAGGTATACGATTCGGCATTGTACTTTTAACGTCAAAGCGTCTCGACCAGAACCAATTCGTATCCTATTTAAACCATACAATCCCGGAAACTGTCGACTATAACGCATATAAAAATATGCGACTCATTTTCGTGTACGCATACTTCTCGGTATATGAGAGCGGGTGGCTAGAGGTCAAATTCCGTGCGGATAATTCTGAATTCACATTTCGAAACAAGCAAAAATTACCGATTCAAGTCATTATGGAGCGAAATGATGAATGGTACGGTTATTCACCTCTGCGAGAGATTCCGCTTCAAAAACCGAGCGCTACAGGTAGACCTGGCATCGCCAGATTATACAAGATTCAACTCCTCTTTGCCGACGCAATCAAACTTCAATCAGGCGGACTAAAGTCACTCGGTGAACTGATCGGAATCAAAAAACGTGAACTACCGCTAGATACTATTACGCAGATGGCAAGTTTTCTTCAGACAAACCCGCGTACTTTTAATGACTATGCAATAACCGACAGTATAATCGCAGCTGAAGCTCATCTGTACATCTACCATACTCAGCGTAGAATCGTGGGAGTCGAGGAAGTACAAACACGAATGCCAGGCTACTCGGTTAAGTACTTTAGTAATCTCTACCGAAAGGAATATCCAAATCCGAATTTACCGACCAGTTCAAAATCCGCAGCCAAAAAGCCCAAAATCGATACATACTGGAAAAAGTATTTAGGATATATCGACGGCAAAATGTCACTACTCGGTAAAGCTTTTATCCGCTTTTACTACGGTGGGCGGAATGATGTTCTTAGCGTCGGCCCTCGGGAACAGTCTTATTACCTTGATTTGCATTCTGCTTATCTTACCTCTGTAATTATGCTTCCAGATTATGATTTCAGTGAAGCAACCGTGCTCACAGGAATCGCAGCCGAAAACCGCGCAAATGAATTGTACGCAGAATCAATTGATAACAACGGACTCGGACCATTCCAGATAATCGGTGTCGAATGCAGTTTTTTATTCAAACACGAACATACGAACGAGATTGACGACGGAACTTCAGGTAAAAGAATAACCGTAACGCGCCCCGTAAAACCAATCTTCCCGATCCGTATTGACGAATCCGCAGAACTGCCGAACGCTCGAGTCGACTTTGACACCGACGGTATAATATACCCACGGAACGGGGCGTCGTGTATCATGTGGCCTGAATTCTGGGTTGCCAAAAAACTTGGTCTTCTGGAAGATGTCAAAGTTTATAAACTCACTGAATTTGCAAAAGTGAAGGACAGCACCGGAACACCTACAAATTGGCTCGCCGAAAAAGTACTCGCTCTTCTGATCGAAAGGAAGGCGGCAAAAGATCAAAACAATGATTCATTAGTCTCCTTTTATAAGAATTTTCTTAATTTCTTCTACGGAAAAACAGCCCAAGGCGTTCAGAAGACTGCATCAGCGCTCAAAAGCCACGATCTGAATCAACGCATTTCAACCTCCGCAATGACATGTTTCCCTCTGGCCGCTTATATAACAGCGTTCTGTCGTAGCGTCGTGGGGGAACTTTTGCAACTGAACCCGTGCCAAGGAATTACGACAGACGGATTTATTACTCCTGTACCACGTGATCAATTAATCACCGGCGAACTTTGCAACAGAGTTCAAGAGCGTCTCAAAACCGGGCAGAACGGCGGCTTCGGCAATAAAAAGTTCATCGGCTGTGATTACACAGCAACACAGTCGCTGTTTTTAAAAACACGTGGGTACATGTTCATCGACAAAAACAAACCCACAGAAGAAGATGACCGCGTATTTTCACCCAAGAGCATGTTACAAAAAATCGCCAAGATGGGCGCTCAACTTTCGGACACTGAGATCGATGACCCTGCTACAGCATTTCTGGGATATCTTCAAAAAGGCTATTCGGATAAAAAATACTTCGTCAAATTAAAGAAAATCCGTAAAGAACAAGAAACAGACATAAATGCAACACCGGAGAAGCGCAAAGCTGACGATACAGCAATCACAATGACTTTTGATATGAAGCACATTCCAGTTAACCCGGAGCTTAAGTACTTCAACTGGCGCGGTATAGATTACCCGTTCGTTTCCTTCGAAACTATCCCACTGGAAACAGCTACTGACTTCCACATCTTGCGAATGTTAATCGCACGAGATTATACTGAAGATCTTGCAATTTACGCGGACCCTGACGTTCCGAATACTATACTCAAGCTTAAAGACACAAAAATTGAGTATGACAATATGCGCACACACTGGGCAAATACCGGCATCGATATCGATAAGGCGCAAGATAATCCATATACTATAGTCAAAGATAAAATGGTCTTTAAACTACGCATACCGGCACCATGCAAACCACCAACAACCGAGATCGTATTCAAATATAAACACGACAAAGAAAGATTAACTGAGCTACTACTGAGAATCCGTGCTGTTCCGAGATATCTGGAGCTAGAAGATTACCGAGAATTACTAAGACGATATGTAGAGTATAAAGTAGGTAAACCGCATGCAAGGTAAACTCGTGGAGGTTGGTGCCATCTGGGTTATAGAATTCGGCGGGAAAAAACCAATTCTCGGGATTAAAATCAACCGCACCGCCTACATCGCATTTAAAAACGCAAAAAAAACTTTCCCATACGATCCCGATTTTTACGTGTACAAGCATGAAGAAAAAACCGACCAGATCCATAGATGGGCATCTTCGTACGGACAGGCTATGGTTCCGAAATCCTTCTTTGAAAATCACCCAGCATTAGATTTCCCACAAACACCCGAAACAACCGACTTCTTATGGACTGATATTTCCGTATTACCGAGAAAAGCACCAAAACTGAAAGCGGTCGGAGTTATCTGGAAACTGTTCAACCTCTCAGACGTCCAACTCAGTCTCAAGATCGAAAATAACTACTTTTATGCTCTACCCAGAGACCGCAAAGACCCATCGCAGAAAGGAGGTTTTGTCATCCTGGAGTATCGAACCAAGTTGCCAACTGAAAACAGCGCTGCTGAGCCGCTACCTCATAAAGATGACATATCGAAAACCGTTTCCACTACCGTTGTCATTATGAATGCCGAGGTCGAGGCAGATGATGGTGAAGTTTGTGGAGTTACACCCCTCCACGACGGATTATTATCGCCCTCCACGGTTGATTGATACATTCACCCCGCCTGATATCAGATGCCGGAACCCACATCCCTCATGAGCGGCGACAATTACATCACTCGCGTTTATAGCACCAGTACTGATATCGCTACAGTTGCCGGTTCCGGTTCCCGCTGACGTTTCTGAGGTCGTATCTGTGCCGAAGTCGTCAGTGTCGGCGAAGCGTGGAGGTTGTGGAGTTTCATCCCTCCACGAACGAATATTATCGCCCTCCACAGATTGCCCAGCGGTTGGTACCAGAGCACCCCTCTGCGCTCGCGTATGGACGCTGTGTACCTGGCGTCAGAGTTCTTGTGTACTGTGGTTATGTGCTCCGTGCTTTGGAATCCGTGATCATTGGCTGTACCGCTGTCAATGCTGACGACCGTGGTGATAACGCTAAAGATGCCGGCTCCAGTTCCGCTGCCATTGCTGATGTCATTATCTGTACCGAGTTCTTGGCAGATGACAACGGTGGAGCTTGTGGAGTTACATCCCTCCACAATTGCTTACAGTCGCCCTCCACGACTGATTGTTGCATCCCCCGCCTTGATTGAACCAATACGCGGAGAGCGGCATGTAGCTCAGAGATCAGCTCCAAAATCGGAGCCAGCCTTACAGTTTTCAGTGAAAACCGGCCGGTCGGTTTCTGTCTAATGACGCTCGCTACAGTATCAGCATTCGCTTTTTGCCAGGTACTGACACAGCTTTTTCACCAGTACCGGTAACATTGAACGGCTGAGAGCTGGCGGCGGAGTCTGATGTACTGTGCTATATGCTCTGCGTTATGGCATCCGTGGTCATTGTCTGTACCGCAGTCAGTTTTGCCGACCGTAGCGATATCTCTGGTGGAGGTTGTGGAGATACATCCCTCCACGACGGCTTATTACAGCCCTCCACAGTTGTTACTGGCGGCTATTAGCGGAGGCAGCTCGTTACACAGCAACTCAGCATCCCTCCGCGCCCTTTTAAAGACCGCATCGGTTCCGGTTGCTTTTGTCGATGATCACGGCGTTATCACTGTTGTCCGCATTGCTGTAGGTGACGAAAATGTCGATATTCGCGAGAGTCATGCAGGGGGCGGTGGGTGTGGCGTGGAGGTGTTGCAGAGGATGTGTTGCAGTGGAGGGTAGCGCTTGCGGCGTCGGTGACAACTATCTGCGGAGAGTGGCTCGTGACACAACGGCTAGCACCAACTCCCCTCCGCTACCGAGAAATTCCAATGTTTTAATGCTGAAAACACCCCTCACCCGTCACACCCGTCACATTACCCCCTCCGCTGCCAGCCCGGAGCCCTGAAAACACCCATCACACCCGTCACGCCCGTCACCCGTCACAGTTTGAAGCCCAAAAACGACGAATTATGTGCGTGCCGATATGTGTATGCTGATATGTGCGTACCGATATCGGCGTACCGATAGTTGTATGGAAAAGTAAGAAAATCTGCACCCAATATATAAAGGCAGATTTATTTGCGCTTTTTCAACTATGATATTGGGTAGTTACGTTTTCAATTTCTGAAACGCCCAAAAACCGTGAATTATGTGCGTTCCGATATGTGCGTGCCGTTATGCAAGTCAACTAATACTTGAACAAGGGGCGGGGAATTCACCCGCAGAGATTCAATTCCAACGAACGTCAAGCCATCACAGCTTCTCCGCGTATTTCGCTTATGGAATCTAATTTTCGCGCGGAGGAGCTATTATGAATTTCAAAAAGCAGACCAGTAAGAAACCCGAAACAAAATTCGATCTGTATGAGACCGTAACCAACCAGATCATTGAAAAACTCGAACAAGGAGTAATTCCTTGGCAAAAACCCTGGAATAGTAAAGTCGGTGCCCCCTGCAACATAGTCTCAGGCAAGGAGTACAACGGCATAAATATTCTGCTCCTGGGAAACCAGAGTTACGATTCTAAATATTGGCTTACTTATAAACAGTGCCAGGATAAAGGAGGGAACGTTAAAAAAGGTGAAAAAGGATCGATGGTCGTTTTCTGGCAATTTCTCGATAAATCCACCGGAAAAACTGTTGATACAGATTCAGAAACTACATCGAAGGGCAAAGACGGCGCAGTGCCGATGCTACGCTACTATACCGTTTTCAATAGCAATCAGTGTGACGGCCTCGACTTGAAAAAGCTTCAGGAAGAACTTGAACAGCAGAAAACAGAAAATGTTTCGGAAGAGATCGTTCCGGCAGCAATGATTGCAGAACATTATAAAGATGGACCGACAGTAAAGTATGGGTTTACTCGGGCTTGTTACAAACCTTCCGACGATGAAATCAACATGCCCAAGCGAGAAAACTTCAAAACCCCCGAAAAGTTCTTCGGCACACTTTACCATGAAATGGTGCATTCGACTGGGCATGAATCACGTTTGAATCGCCGCAACAGCTGCGAAGTCCGCACGTTCGGTGATGAAGAGTACAGCAAAGAAGAGCTCGTCGCAGAGATGGGCTCTTCTTTTTTATGCGCAAAAGCAGGAATTGAAAACACAATCGATAACAGTGCAGCGTACATTCAAAGCTGGATGAAAGCATTGCAGAATGACAAAAAGTTGTTGGTGATAGCAGCAGGGCAAGCGCAAAAAGCAGCAAGCTATATCACCAAAGATCTGGACGATTTAAAATTGGCTTTGAAAGTCGAAGAGACAGCCACTCAAGATGAGAAAGCAATCAAATCATCACAAGCGGCGACCACCTCACTCGTACCGATCACACCAGTACCGGAGACTCCAGCAAAAGAAAAAGCTGAAGCAGAAAAAGAAGACCCTGTAAAAAACAAGCTCCGAGAGTTTGGATACGCCGCTGAATCTTTAGACAAGATTTATAGCCAATTGAAGGAGTGCTCGAAATGCGGCCAGATTTCCGATTACATTAAAAGCGGCATCATCTCGTCGAGCGCAGACATGGAGGATATGCTGAGAGTCTCAAAAAATGTTGGCGCGACTGCAAAAAAGAAAAGTCGGTGTGTATAAAATATATGATTAAAGTCGTCTCTTTTCACTATCTTCTGGTAGAGCTGCAAAACACTAAGGTGTGAAGGAGAAAGACCATGTACGGTGAATTGAAATTGGAAACTAAGAAAAGCGGCCAGACAGTCGGATGCTGTTACGTTTTTGTCAACGGTGAAGAGCGGATTGAGTGGCTCAAAACGTACGCTGAATCACTTAATATCACAGAGAGTTTGGCTTGCCGGTCTCTACTGAACGCAATCATAACCGAGAAGATGGTGCAGCGATGATTGTACATCAAACCGAATTTGACGAAATAAGCAAACTTGCTGCGATGTCAGTGGATGAACGATTTCGGCTCTACCATGTTTCAGCAAGAATGGCTGCTAATGGAATACCACCTACCGCTCTAAATGCGGAATGCAGCAAAGCCGCTGAACAGCCAAAAGAATCATCACAAACACTGAACAGCGACATACCAGTGATCCCGCTTCCGATTAACAGAGTTGCAGTATTCCAGCAAGAAAATTTTATAACGGAAACAACGGCAATGAACGTCTATGGTGGAACACATATCAGTGAATATCGCGGCGGAGCCATTGTTTCTGCCAAGGATGAAACGACGGAGATTTTATATCACTTGTTCGCCGCCGCTCGTACTCCGAATATTGAATATCACCTGAAAGACCGCTACGTAATGACCGCCAGCACAACAAGTGAAAAAGAGCCAGACGGCGTGAAATTTGATGGTCGTCTCACCGAAGCTGAAGAGGATCTGGTTTACGTGCTGTTGACAGAAGGAGTTCGCACCGGAGACCGTGTTGTGAGAGTGCCGATTACCGGGTATTTAAAGGCACGAGGTATCGATCCTTATCAAGCAAAAAACAGGGAAGCGTCGCGTCAGAGCCTGAAGAAACTATCAAGATCAACTATTTTCATTGCCAATAAAAGAGCACAAAAAGAATCGCCGTTTAAGTTTTTTGATTGGAGAGGAACAAAGCGGAATGCCTTTTTAGAGGCCAAGCTTTCCAATGAACTGTTGTCGCTATTCGATGAACCGGCGTTCCCGGCGTTATTTGCAAAACGTAACATATTTCAAATCCGAGGCACCTTCAGAACGGTACTGCGGTTACAGTTTTCGCCTGAGTTCCGAGCTGGGCAGGTAGTAAGAATTGATCGTGAGGCCTTGATACATGAAGTTGGTTGGACTCAGTTACAGAAAGTGTGCCCCCGAAAGATCGTTGAACAAATTGCGGCGTATCTCGCCGAAGCGGACATTAAATGCGACCACTCAGCTGATTACAGCCAGTTCGACTTTCAGAAAATAATGAAAACAGAAACTGCGTAGTTGATGACAAATCCGTTGTCGAAAGGTCGGAAGATTTTCCGGCCTTTTTGGGGCACTTATTACTTTTGTACCTGCCACCTTCGTGTAGGTTGTTACTTCTATCCCGGATAGTTGTTACTTTTGTCCGTGAAAACTATTACTTCTATCCGTGTTTTTTCCGCGCGTGTGAATCAGCCTCCAGAATCCTGAATCTCTATCTGTGAATAACAGAAAGTAAAATTAAAAAGAAAAAGATAACAGGGCCTACCGGCAGGCACCCGGAAAACGATACGTTACTTCCGCAGCACGACTGGTTGTGCTGCAAGTTTTGGGCTTGCCGCACCCCGTGTCCTTCAGGAGAGCACATAGAAAACGTCGGAAGGCATAAATATAAGGAGTCACCAACCATCTTGCTGTTCCCACAGAATCACTCAATTGATTAACTTCGGCCAAATCCTAGATATAGTTGGCATCAATCAGAGCCCCGCGCGGTCTCTTCCAGAATCTGGTTCCTATTCGGACCGGGCGGGAAGTTCTTCCGCTAATTGTAATCCGCCAGGCTACAGTTGCGGATAGCAATATAACTAAATTTACTCTGGTCTCAAAAACGATCCAGGGTCATCTCGATTTTTCTGATAACAATATCATATTCGTTTATGTTCCACGGAAGCTCTTGGACTATTCAGGAAACTCAGGAATACTGTCTATGCTATGACAGTCGTCATCGGTTTATAGACGGCGGGACTTGTCAGGCAATCCAGCACTTCCAGCTGGTTTGCCAGACCGATTGACAGCCTGGGCGAATATGACGCCGTCGAAATGGAACTGAGTGGAAGCGTGTTCAGCACAGGCCTTCGTGCAAAACATGCTGAAACGAAGTGGAATGGAGCGCGGCGTGATATGAGCTGACTCTGTCTGTTGGTTCAAGCTTTACAAGGCGTATCAACTTTTTCGATCAGGCATTGCACCATCTCTCTCCGATGGTGGAACACTTGGGCGGAAAAGTTTGGTTCGACGATCAGTGTCACCATAGTGCGGTTGCATACATATTACGGTGCACATCAACCAGCACACTATTTGGGTTTACCCCTGTTGCCCCAGAAGACCTTCAAGCCATTCCGATAATGATTCCTATTAACCGAAGTACCCGAGTCAGCCCAGAAAGACCCTCGTGACAGCTCACCGATGAATTATTCTCTGCTGGAATATTTCATTTTGATCGTTACTTGCTGCAGCTCTTCAATTTCCCGCAACTGTGCTTTTGTCCTCAGCTTCTCCTTGTCGAGCGCCGCCTTGTATTCGTCGCGATGATAAACAGCATCAGCAAGCTGAACAAAAATATCCTCGTCAATTGCGACGCCATCCGTTTCGGCTACCTGACATTTTACGCGCTCCTGAATCAAATCATTTTCGACCACCTTGTACATTGCACGGAGCAGCTGGAGTTCCCCACGCAGAGTGGTAATTTCCTCGTCCTGGCTGTGATCCATGAGAACAATTCGTGAAGCAACAGGAGCTGTTCTCAGTAGCTGCGGTCGAATGTACCGAGACACCGCTTCAATGAGAAAAATGGCGACGGCATCTGTATCACTGGCAGTCCGCAGTCTCGGTCTCTGGACTTTCATGGCTGAGAGCCGTTCAGCTATCGCAACTGGAAACCAGAGGCCGACAACCATAGTCTTCCGAGGTATAAAGTGCCGCATCGGAGGAATGACGCATGATTCGCCGATAAATTCCGCCAGGGGCAAATTCAACGCAACAGCTTCAAGCAGTCGCGCAGCAACCCGTGTCTCTTGTGGCTGAGGCCACATGAAAGCGGTCATTTTAAGAAACATACGAATTTCATCGGCATCATAAATGTCAATCGGCACGGTTAATGTCCGATAACGCAAATCATCCGGGTGAACACGGAATGATTTGTCCACGATACGTTTCTGTACGTCTTTTTTCCTCATGCAACGCAGCGGCTTTGCTTTCGTTTCCATCGTCAGATCCCCCTCAGCAGGTTATTTCATACTGATGAAATATCACGATACGTTGTGCCAATGATGCCAACCAACTTTTTCGTAGGCTGGCGAACACCGACAGCAACGAAAAGCATGACTTCGTTGGCATGGCCCCTTGGCATCGATTCTTTTGCCGTCGCAGAGGCTTTTACCCGAGGTACGTTCACGTACTTCGGATGGTTAGGTGCCATGTGACTATTTTCCGACTTTTCGACTCCTGATGCCCGCTCACGATACTTCTTCTGTGAGTACATTTTTCGACATTGCGGTCACCAGCAGAGACGAAAATTGTTTGATTCAAAAATATGCAAAACTTCAACGAGCAATATTTTCAAGATCACAAATCACTCAACAGGAGGCAAAGGTTGAAAATCATGCGTTGTTCTTCATCAACCGGAAACGCCTCTTGGGCCGTTGGATATCTTCTGCGAAAAGAGGAAACTGGAATTGTGGAGACAACGGAAATCATGCAGGACGCGGCTTTCAGGGAGGCAATTCAACTGCTATTAGAGGAGCATCAACAGCAATTTGAGGCGACGGAAGCGACTCATTATCAGAACATGGCGGCGACTGATTTTCAGCCGAGTGGGTCAAAAAAGGTGCAGCAAAACCGTGACAGAATTAAACGCCACCACGACCTTCTGGATCAACGCTCAGGTAACTTCAAGTGGGGTGGCATGGATGAAATCAGAGACCTCGCAAAACTTATCCACGATGTTGATTTGACGCTGCAATATAAAACGGAGGGCAAACATTTCAAGCTGATCATGGAGCCGATTCCACTGCCCGAAGCAGACGATCCAAACGCCGTTGAAAAAGTCATGAATGCGCTAAAAGCTGTACGCGACATTTTCCCAAAGACACTCCCTGCAATCTTCACAATTCATACGAAAGGCGACCGTATACCGATCAGTATTGAGGACGCTGTCCGTCTCAGGAAGAATATCCACATCCAAGGTTTGATCAGCACGAAGACGTTTGAGGACGGCAAATGGAGCGGCCCATACGAGCCAGTAGCGCCAAAAAAAGGCGATGATCACCGCATTTCAGAGCTTGCAGAACAGGTTGAGAATGCTGTCACAGCGGCAATCGGCAGGAGTTTCACCAAACATACACAGGTAGTAACTGACGATTCAGGGACACGCATCCGTGTAGCAATTGACCCGGACAGGCCGAAGCGTGACCATTTCACAAAAGCCGCCGCTGCAATAATTGGCAGGCATACCAACGCCCAGCTCAGAAATCTCCCGCTTGAATCTATTGCAGATGCTTTTGTCCGCGACGAAATCCGTCAAGTTCTGGCAATTGACAAATATGACCAAGACAAAGCGGCAGAAACGAACAGGAGGAAACCTGCCAGTACGTTCAATCAGATGTTGGCAGAATATGAATCACATTCAAGAGCCGCCTCTATAGTCATCGCAAAACCAGTACCTGCATCAACTGACAAGTTCACGGCGCTGATCACAGAGTATGAAGTGCGCCGTGACTATGCAGCAGCCGTCAGACAGCAGATTTTGCTCCTGTCACAACAAACAAAGATCAACAGGTACCCGGAACAAAGTGGAACAAAAACTGAAGCGTATGAAACCCGGATTCAGTCAATCACCGGAAAACATCGACAAATTGAAACCGCAAAACCACAAAAGGCGATGGAGTTAGTGCCGGACCGCCGTTCAAAAGAAGGACGAGACGCCGAGATACTGAAATTAGCAATGAAGCAGGCGGAATCACGAAACGGTCAAAGAAAGTCAAAAACATCATATTTACGTTAACTGGAGGCAGGACCTCCAAAGGAGCCCGTTATGTCGTTATCAGCGATACAGTACAATCCGATGCACCTCAGAGTTGGCCGGTATCAAACCGTCGAAGAGGTAGTAACCCTGACCGATCTTCAAGCAGGCGGCATGGAAGTGGAGAAGCGGAAAAATCTGGCCGATTTACTGACAACGACGGAGATAAAAACATTTGAGCAGATGTACGATAGCAGCTCAGATAAATCCATCGTAGTGAAAGCAAAAGTCCATGAGCTTGTTGCCAGGAAGCTCGCCCGAGACGAAAGTTTTTCGATTGAACGAGCTGAAGAGTGGGTTCGGCTAGGACTAAACCGAGATTATTACCGAACTTTTGCACAGCTCGCAGAAGATTACCTCGACACAAATAATTTGCCTTCACCACAAGAAACCACCTCATCACCAATTTCTGAAGTGCTGGAAACGGCGAGCCACTTTCATTTCGCCCTTTATCGGTTTATCTACTCGACCGCTATGAAGCTCAATCAGCTGGATTTCGAGCGACTGTTCGCGGAAAGATCCTGCGTCCACGACAGTGATCTGGTTTATGAACTGGCGAAAGACCCTTCATTCCGGCCATCTGATGACCAGAGGAAGCAACATTTTTTGGACAACCGTGAAACGTCCTTCGGCATCATGATGTCTTTTGCGGGATTTATGGTTTATGAACAGACCACAAATCCTGATATGCGCGTCATATCAATGGCGACGGCATATAACATATTAAAAGGAGTTTTCAACCCGGAACCAGGAGCAGCACCTGCGCCGACAAAAGCAGATAGCAAAGGCAACAACCAGACGAAATATCAGAGCACAGATCTCTGAACAGATGCACGTTGTTTCACATGACTAGGCTATCGCTTCTAATTTCATTCAGGGAAGATATCGACATATACTAAAGGAGAAAAAGATGGACATTTTCCAGTTTAAACGTACCGCCCAGCTCGAACGTGACATTAAAATATTGCACAATTTAGCAACAGAACTCACTGTAGAAAATGAGGAATTTCAAGCATTCATCGAGAAAATAATTGATTTTGTAACTGACTGCCGGGTGCTTGTGTCAAGAGCCTCGGAGTGTTCAGAGGAGGAGAGTCGCACCATAATCATATCTGAAAACCTTTACACTCGGCTGTTGCAGTATCTGTATTCAATTGAAATGGATCTGGGGTGCCAGAGGGTCAGTATGGTGAGCGGACTCGCCGAGCTTGAAGCGGAAATGGGCAGGCTTGTTGAAGACGAGGGATCGGGTTCAGCGGTTCACATACGACGAACAATAAAATTGTAATACAGACTCAAGCACAACAAACTAAAACGGAGCTCCCTGATGGACAGAAGGGAACTCCGTTTTAGTTGCGGATAGGTGTCTATAGGTTGATTCTCGGTTACTTTACGCCTGCCTGAACAGGAGCCGAGTTAAAAAATAGCTTCGACGCTTTAACTAATTCTTTCCGCCGTACGGCTAAGTAAGGATCTTCGGCTTCTCGCCGTAATCTACGCAGAGTTGCGGCTAACCGAAAATCCTCTAATCTCCACGGTTTTGCAAATCCGGGTCTTTTTAAGTCAGTGTTTAGCGGCAAAGCGTCAATAGTATCTTTTAGGGTCTTAATTCCGTACGCCGAACTATAGATGTCTTTAGTAATGTCTTCATGAATATGTCCGAGCAGCCCTTTAACCACCTCCGGGTGCGAGTATAATGCTTGATGGTAGGCGTTAGCGAAAGTATGCCGAAAGCTATGAAACACAAGAGTAGATTTCTTGATCTCAAGCTTGATTAGCAGTAAACGGAACCATGACGAGAGATTGTTCGCTAATTTCTGCTCACCCTCCTCAGCGTTTTCAACGGCGGTAGTAAGTAGACCAGGAAACAGTATCTTTTCGCCTTCACGTCTTAGTTCATTCGCATACTCAAGTAACCCGAGCTGAATCAGGTCGTTGTGGATTGGGACTCTTCGCTCGCTAGGGTCATTTTTTAATCGTTTATCTTCTAATCGATTAATATCGAACACCCAGATGCCGTGTAATTTGACTATATCAGTGAGATGCAGCTGGCATATCTCTTCAGCGCGAAGTCCAGAGTAAACGGCTATGAGTGGGGCAAAGAAATGGTGTTCATGTAGAAGCATCGTCCCTGAGTGGTTATGTTCGGAGAATATCGAATGTCGGAAGATAGTTTCAAGATGGCGTACATCAAAAGGTTCGCGTTTCGGACCGCCTGATTGTTTTATTTTCTGTTTCCCGAAAGGATTATTTAAAAAGCGGTCTTGTAACTGACACCATTCCCAAAATGCGTCCGCCTCAGAGATAAATTTATTGACGGTTGCTGAACCTAGTAGCTTGACTTGATCGCTCTTTTTACGTCCAGGTTTCCATTTCTTAAGATCTTCAAGTTTCTTAGTGGTCTGCGCGGCAATTTCGCGAATAGATTTATTTTTAAACTCTTTGATCCGGTTATTTGTCGCGCCTATCGGCAAGACGCTGAGCAAGTCTATAAATTCTGCAGCTTGGTTCCGAGTTATGGCGCGCATCGGCACATCTCCGAAGTAATCGATGAGCATGTCATACAGACTACGTAAAGAGGCTAAACGACTTGCGGAAACCCGTTTTTTCTTCTTCTCTTTGATATGCTGAGCTGCCCTAATGCTGAATATCTCATCACCCACCCCAAAAGTATCGGCTTGGGGCGTAGGCGGCGCAGACTCAGCTTGCACCGGTAATACCGGAGTAGTTTGGATCGGCGCTTGCGCGACCGGTGTAGGTGAGCTTATCTGCGGCGGAGCGAAGCAACTACGCTGTTGGTAGTCTGGAAACAGCTCCCGATACTCTTGAACCGACATTTCGAGCTCCTCTTGAACTCGACCATCCGCGTCGAAGCCACGACGAATCATCTCCGTTATCGGGAGATTAAATTTCTGACGCTTACCCACGCCTACACCTCGCATAACTGAAAATACATGTTTAATCTCAAGCATTAAATACCCAGCCACCTTTATAGCATGAGACATATTGAAAGTAGAAAGCGATTTCTTGATCTCTCGTTTACCAATTCGCTCGCGTAGATCACGCGGTACTTTGACGCGTAGCGTGTATCCGTGCGGCGTGAGCAACAGGTGTTTAGCACCAGTCATAAGATGCCCTCCTTAGAATAGTGGCGTTTTTTATTGTCAGGCTGATTAAATTTTATGCAGTGGATAGAGCGAAGAATAATGAGGTTGATGCTCGTTACAGCGGTCACATGCGGTAAGTAGCTGAATTTGTTCCGTAACAAAACATGGCACGATCTATGTATAGTCAAACATCAATCTACAGAACCTGGGTAACTGCGACGTGAGACTTCAAGCCGTGATTAAAAATTAATGTACTGATTTGGTGTACCGGAAGTGTACTTCAGTATGAGCAGCTTGAAAGCTACAACGGAGTGGTTTTCTAAAATGGTAGTAAAAACGGTGTGTTGCGAAGTTGATTGCTTAGCTTTTAAGGGTTCAAAATCAACGATGAAAAGGAGAAGAAGATGAAAAGTTTAAAATTGGTAGCAGTAGCAGCAGCACTCGTAGCACTGGCAAGCAGCCCGGCTCTGGCAACTTTTTCAGGACAGATCTGGATACCATCCACTGACGTAAAAGGCTTTAAAGAGGTCAACATCAGTATTGACAACTACGCAAGAGTGTCAAATGCCCCTGACGCAGGTGCGAACTATTATGATGTCGGCGTCACTGCAGGTATTCTTCCGCTCGAAAAATTCAAGGTTGAGTTGGGAGTAGATTATTACACGGATAATGTTTCCGGAAGTCCTGCATCAAAAAACCCTGCGTATTTCAACGTTAAAGGTGGAACACCTGAAGATGCATTTTTTGCCGGAATGCCTGCAGTTGCTGCTGGTATATACAACATGAACAGCGCCAGCAATGCACTTTCTGCAAATGTTGCGTACGGTCTGATCGCAAAAACTTTTCCGGTAGTCGGTCGACTCTCCATTGGCGGTTACAACGGTGCTGAACGTTCTCTAGGCACTCAAAACAACGGCTTATTGCTGTCATGGGATCGTACCATGAGTGAAATATCCGACAAACTCTGGCTGGCAGTTGACTATCAAAGTGGTAATAATGCTTTGGGGGCAACCAGTGTTGGTGGTTCCTGGGCCTTTTCCAAACAGGTATCACTGCTTATTGGCGCCAATTTCTATAATAAAGTTACATCTAACGGCACTATAATTGGCGGCAAACCGACCTTTACCACTCAGCTTGATATCAATCTTCCCTAGCTGTTCCTCCTGTTATCCGGGGGCGGCGTGGGGTGCCTCCCGTCCCCGACTTTTTTAGGACATTACCCATATACGCACACAAGGAGGTTTGCACAATGAAACTCATCGAAGCAATCATAAAACCGTTCAAGCTTGACGAAGTAAAAGACGCCCTCAACGCAATCGGTATCGAAGGAATCACAGTCAGCGAAGTTAAGGGTTTCGGCCGCCAGAAAGGGCATACCGAGTTATACCGTGGAGCCGAATATGTTGTTGATTTTATTCCAAAGATCAAGATGGAAATAGCCGTGAGTGATGATCTGGTTCACAAGGTCGTTGAAACGATCCAAATCAGTGCTAAAACCGGGAGAATCGGAGACGGCAAGATATTCATCATTAATCTTGAAGAGGCTGTCAGAATCAGGACTGGCGAAAATGGCGCTGACGCGATCTGATCACGGCGCAGAAATTACCTATTAACGGAGGAACACCATGAAATTAAAACTTTATCTTGCATCCGTAATGCTTGTTATTCTGGCCGGACTGATTCCGGTTGCCGCAATGGCGGAAGAAAAGAAAGCCGAAGCACCTGCAGCAGCCGCTGCAGCACCGGGTGTAGCAACCCCGGCTGCCGCACCTGCCGCACCTGCAACACCTGCAGTAGATGCTGCCAAACCTGCTGAAGCCGCCGCCCCGGCAACCCCTCCGGATGTCAAGCCGGTTCTTAACACCGGTGACACCGCCTGGATGCTCGTCTCCTCGGCATTGGTTCTCTTAATGATCCCCGGCCTGGCACTCTTCTACGGCGGCATGGTACGCCAGAAAAACGTACTTTCAACCTTCATGCACTCGTTCGTTGCTATGGGCATCGTCGGAGTTCAGTGGACGGTGATCGGCTACTCACTCTCTTTCGGGCCTGACATGGCCAAAATGGGGCTGATCGGTGACTTCAGCAAATTCATGCTGAACGGCTTGATTATCATGAAAGATGCCGCCAGCGGCGGTGTTGAATTCGCTCTTTTCCAGAACTTTACCAAAGAACCGGGCGCTATCCCTGAGCTGGTGTTTGCCATGTACCAGTGCATGTTTGCCATGATCACCGTCGCCCTGATCTCCGGAGCCATGGCGGAACGTGTTAAATTCTCGGCATATTGCCTGTTCGTACTCCTCTGGACCACACTGGTCTATGATCCCCTGGCACACTGGGTCTGGATGACCGAAGGCTGGCTGTTCAAAAAAGGCGCGCTTGATTTTGCCGGCGGTACCGTTGTTCACCTCTCATCCGGTATTTCAGCCCTGGCGTTCCTGATGTTCCTCGGCAAACGTCACGGCTACCCGACGGAGCGTATGGCGCCGCACAATCTGCCGCTTACTCTCCTCGGCGTCGGTCTCCTCTGGTTCGGCTGGTTCGGTTTCAATGCCGGTTCGGCAATAGTTGGCGTCAATACATCCGATGCTGCAGGCGGGTTGGCCGGTCTGGCTTTTGCGACTACGACCATCGCACCTGCCGCAGCCGGTCTTTCCTGGATGATTGCTGAATGGATCCACTCCGGCAAGCCGAGCGCTCTCGGCTTCGGTTCCGGTGTTGTCGCCGGTCTCGTTGTTATCACTCCGGCAGCCGGATTTGTTCAGCCTGGCGCTGCCCTGCTCATGGGCCTGATGGCCGGCCTGGTCTGCTACGGCGGCATCCTGCTGAAAGCCAAACTAAAATATGACGATTCTCTGGATGCCTTCGGCGTACATGGTATCGGCGGAACATTCGGCGCAATCATGACCGGTGTTTTTGCCACAGTCGGCGCAACCGGCCTGCTCGCAGGGAACTTTAAACAGCTCATGACTCAGTTGATCGCAGTTGTCGCAGCAGGAGCGTACGCCTTTATAGTCACCGTAATACTCGCCTTTATTCTCGATAAGACTATCGGTCTGCGTGTTGATAAAGAAGACGAAATCATGGGTCTCGACCAGACTCAGCATTCAGAATCCGGCTACAATATGTAACGATCAGTCGTACCAGACAGATATTCAGAGCCTTACTTAGTACCAATTAGCCGCTAATCTTCACAAGAGGATTAGCGGCTTTTTTTATTATTTTGAATATTCTGGTAAACGCTGCCCATGCAATTGAAGAGCATGGAACCATTCGGGTTATGACGCGGGAAGTAGACTCTTTTGTCCAGATTGTGGTTAGCGACAACTACGCCTTTTATCAAGGGTTGACTTTTACAACCAGTATCTTTATTTTTCCGTTTAATAAGGTCAGGGCTTCAACGTGACAAAGCTGCAACCGGCTCTTACCATCAAATCACAACACCCGGATTCAGGGAGGTCAGATCATGTCAAGCAAAGTAGTTTTCGCAATGCGTCTTCTCGTAGCAGGTTTCATATTTTCTCTTGCCACTCCGGCACTGTCGTCAGCACGAACCGCCAGCCCCGATTTTGTCGAATTAGCCAAAAGGCTCATGCCGACCGTTGTCAACATACGCACCGCCAAAGTTGTCAAGCCGAGATCACAGCAGCAGCGTCCCCGCATGCAGCAGTCCCCCTTTGACAACTTTTTTGAGGATTTTTTCGGCCAGTTCAATGGCCAGATGCCCCAGCAGCGCCAGCGACGTGAACAGAGCCTCGGAACCGGCTTCATCATCACTGCAGACGGTTACATCCTCACGAATAACCATGTCGTAAGCGGTGCAGATGAGGTTATGGTCAAACTCTCAGACGGCCGTGAAATCAAGGGGGAGATCAAAGGAACAGATGAAAAACTGGATCTGGCATTAATAAAGATCAGTGATAAAGAAGCTTTTCATGCTGCCGATCTCGGTGACAGTGATGTGCTGAATGTCGGCGAGTGGGTTATGGCCATCGGCAATCCCTTCGGCCTCTCGCAGACGGTTACTGCCGGAATTGTCAGCGCCAAAGGGCGCGTTATCGGCAACGGACCGTATGATGACTTCATTCAGACAGACGCCTCCATTAACCCGGGCAATTCCGGCGGGCCTCTTTTTAACGCCGACGGCAAGGTCATCGGCATCAATACCGCCATTATCGCCGGTGGTCAGGGCATCGGCTTTGCCATTCCGGTTAATATGGCCAAAAGCATCATCGCGCAACTGCGCGACACCGGTAAGGTAACTCGCGGGTACCTTGGCATTCGCTTTCAACCCTTGACAGCTGATCTTGCCAAGTCCTTCGGTATGAAATCCGACAAGGGTGCCCTGATCGCAAATGTCGAAAAAGACACTCCGGCCGATAAGGCGGGACTGAAGGCGGGTGATGTTATCACTGAATATGACGGCAAGACGATTAATGAAAGTAACGAACTGCCCCGACTTGTTGCTGCAACACCGATTGACAAGAAGGTTCCGATCGTCGTTTTCCGTGACGGCAAGAAACAAGAGTTTGCCGTCATTATTGGCAAGTTAAAAGGCGATGTCTCCACAGCAGCAACCCCGGGTGACTCCGAGAGCGAGAAACTCGGAATTACTGTCCAGCAGTTGACAAGCGAATTGGCTTCCCGCCTCGGCATCAAGGAGGGCAAGAGTGGACTGGCCATTACCGAAGTAAAACCGGGATCATCCGCAGAGGAGGCCGGCGTTGTTCCCGGGAGCATTGTTATCGAGATAAACGGGCAACGACCGGATTCTCTGGAACAGTATATGACGGCAGTCTCCGGCATCAAAAAGGGGGACATCGTGCGCCTGCTGCTCAAACGTCCCGACGGCAGCGTACACTATATCGCCCTGAAATCCGAATAGATTTACATCATAGGGGGAACGCCATGTCGTTATGGGAAAAAGTCACCGCTGAACTGCTCGACATTATTGAATGGAGTGATGATTCGCCCGATACGATGGTATGGCGCTTTCCCCGTTTTGATAATGAGATTAAATACGGCGCGCAGCTGATTGTCCGCCAGGCGCAGGCTGCTGTTTTTGTGGATCGCGGAAAAATCGCCGATGTCTTTGCACCCGGCCAGCATTCCTTGACGACCAAAAATCTCCCGGTGCTCACGACCCTTTTGGGATGGAAATACGGTTTTCACAGCCCGTTTAAAGCTGAAGTCTATTTTGTCAACACCCGCAACTTTACCAACCTCAAATGGGGGACAAAGAGCCCGGTCATACTCCGCGACCAGGAATTTGGCCCCATACGCCTCCGTTCATTTGGCACGTCCGTTGTCCGGGTCAACGATCCGGCAAAATTCATAGAGGAAATCGTCGGTACCGACGGACATTTCACTCTCGATGACATCAGTGAGCAGCTGCGGAACCTGATTGTCAGCAGGTTTGCCGATGCCCTTGCCGGGAGCGGGATCCCGCTTCTTGATCTGGCGGCCAACTACACGGAACTTTCAGCGTTACTGACAAAGCAGATAGCGCCGGAATTCCTGGAGTACGGTCTCGATATCACTAAATTGCTGATAGAGAACATCTCACTCCCTCTGGAGGTTGAAGCAGCGCTGGATAAGAAGAGCAGCATGGGCATCATCGGCAATCTGGACAGTTATACCAGGTTTCAGGCCGCCAACGCCATGGAAGCTGCGGCAAAAAATACTGGCGGTGATGCCTCCGCTGGCGTGGGGATGGGGATCGGCTTTGCGATGGCAAACCAGCTCGGTAAAATGATGGTTACCCCGCCGGAAGTGGTGCCGTGCAGTCCGCCAGCGCTGCCGGGTGAAACCTATTTTGTTGGAAAAAACGGCACCAGAACCGGACCGTTTGATCAGCAGGTGATCATTGGCAGCATACAAGCGGGAAGTGTAACGGGAGAAACCCTGCTCTGGAAACAGGGGATGGCGGGATGGGAAAATGCGGCTGTTTTTGATGAATTCAAAATGCTCCTTACAGCAACGCCGCCGCCATTGCCAGAATAAATATACCAAGGAGTCACCGTGGCAAACTGCACCAACTGCTCAGCCCCGCTGCCACCCGATTCAATTCAATGTACGTATTGCGGCAGCCGCAATGATACCGACCTTGCCGGTGTTCACTATTTTACGACGCATGAGCTCGAATCAGAACGCACCTGCCCGCGCTGTGCTGTCAGTCTGCAGACGATTGACCTGAATATCAACGGCAGGTTTCTGATTGAACGCTGCGACCGGTGCCTGGGGCTCTTCTTTGATCCGAATGAGCTGGAAGCAGTCCTGGAGGCAACTGTCACCAACGTGTTCAGTATCGACAGAAGGCAGCTTGACAGCATTAATGCCTTGAAGAAAAGCGATTACGGTGTCAGCTACATCAAGTGCCCGGTCTGCAGCACGATCATGAACCGGGTTAATTTCGGCCTGAAAAGCGGTGTCATCGTAGATCGTTGCCGTGAGCATGGTGTCTGGCTGGATGGAGGTGAGTTGAAGCATCTGTTTGAGTGGATGAAGGCGGGGGGTAAACTGCTGCAGCAGGAGCGGGCCGAAGAGCAGAGGCGGATCGAAACTCGGGAACTTGAACGGGAAAAACGGAAACAGCAGGCCCCGTCTTCATCGGACGGGACCTCTTCGGGTGATATAAGTTTTGATTTGTTTGGTGGCACGTTGAAAAATTCTGATCCGGATCTGTTTGATATCGTAATAAAAGCGGTCCGGCTTTTTACGAAGTAGAGTATTCCAGACATCAGTTTTCATGCGCATGTACATCAACATATTTGCGCAGCACCGCATTCATGGCGCTCTGATATCCCTTGCCCTGGTGCTTGAACCAGGCAATAACATCCTGATCAACGCGCAAGGTGATCTGTTGTTTCTTCTCTGGCCAGCGGATCCGGGCGTTTTTAAAGAACTCATCTGTCAGTTCCGGAATATCCGAAGTATCAATATCAGCATCTTTCATCCGTGCAATACGTGCCCAATCAGTTTCTGAAGGCACGCTCATAGCGTTCTTTTTCATGCTTATTTGCCTTTCGTAATGAAATCACCCGCACAATGTCGGGGTCTCGTTCTGAAAAAACCACCACTGCTACAACCATCGTATTCATGAAACCGATGCCTATAAAGCGAATTTCGTCATAGTCAAATCGCTCATCTGTAATCGTCAACATGGGATGGTCAAACAACTGCCCCGCGTCGGCAAAATCCAGCCCGTGCTTGAAAATGTTCTCCCGCCTTTTTTCTTCATCCCATTCAAATTTCATATGCAGAAAATACTACAAATGTAGTTACAAAACAAAGAAAATTTTACCGTAGGCTAGCCATTACTGTGGAAATAATCTCAAAACTGCACATATCAGTAAAAGGGGACAAAGGTCCCCTTTTCAGTGCCGTGACAACGTTACTCCCTACCGCCAAGAAGGATGCCACCCCTGTGCAACCTGTATTTGGCCGGTGCCATCGGCTTTCATGACTCTGATGTAGTTTCGACTGAAACCATACCCTAGGCCATACATGTAGGCAATTTGAGTTCCGTCGGGAGACCACACCGGGCCCTGAGAGAGGTTATCGGTGGTCAGCTGGACCAGGCCGGTACCGTCTGTATTCATCACGAAGATGTTGGAGCCCTTGAGACCATAAGAGTCGTTGTTGTTCGATATAGAAAGGGCAATCTTCGATCCATCAGGCGACCATGCAGGATAACTCGCTTGTGGAAAAGAATTAGGGTAATGGTAATTCGTAAGCTTTACCACGCCACTGCCGTCTACATTCATGACGTAGATATTTTGTCCAGCTGTAGTGGGATCAACGGAAATAAAACTGAAGGTGATCCTGGTTCCATCGGGAGACCATGACGGTCCATCATCGCCCCAAAAACCCAAACCGTCGGGTTGAAAACAATTTTGTCCACTTCCGTCAGTGTTCCAAATGCATATTGGATTATTAAAAGTACTGTTGTTTTGATAAAATGCCACCCTGCGACCATCGGGAGACCATGTCGGATTGGTATCATCAACCCTCAACGGAAGTTGAATTTGAGTGAGACCACTGCCGTCCGGATTAATGCTCCAGTACGTAAAAACGCCGTTATTACTAGTACCTCGAAACGCTATCTTCGTGTAGTTGGAAAGCCATTGAATATATGAAGGCGTTACTCCATGGCCAAGCTTGGTCAATCCGCTGCCGTCGGGAGAGACCGAGTACAAATCTCCCAAGGGATTACTGAAGGCGTCAAATAGAATCTTCGCAGATCCAAGGTTCAAAGTGAGACTCAGCAGAGGAGCCGGGTTGACGCCCCAAAAATCCGCACAGGAGGTGCCGGTTCGTTCAATGCTCAACGTCGCTGAAGTCAAGGCTGCGGTTGCCCCGGGATGAGCTAATTCCAGGATGGTTGCAAGGTCGATCTCAAGTGCATTGACCAGGAAAGGTGGTGTGGCCTGTTTCTGGACGGTTGTGCCGTCTACCTTGATTGTCAGACTCTCGTTGCTGATGGCGCCCCCGAACGGACATTGAAGTGCCTGAATCGGACCACTGATGGTAAGTTTGGCATTCTTGGCTGCTTTGATGCTGCCGCTTGCACGGGTTTCACTGGCACTGACGCCACCCAGCGGCGTGGCCAATGTGGCAATAACTGTCCCGCCGGTGGTCATGTTCTTTGTTTGGGCATTCAACACCGTACCGCAATACTGGGCGGCATTCTTGACCGCATCCGGGCTATCTAGAGTGAGCATCAGGTTCATCAGTTCGGAATAGTCAATTCTGTCCCGGCAGAGATTCCAGGGGGCCTGCAGCATGGCATCAAGCAAACCCGGCTGAGCGCGCTGAATTATTTCAGTGTTGAGTGTTGTTTGCACTGTGGGTGCGGGGCTCACCGCCAACAGCGCCTGTACTTCGCGCTTCGTCTGAGCAGTCTGGTTGGCCTCGGTGCGGGCGCTGGCGTACTGACTGCTGGAGGTGGATGTTATGGTTGGCTTTGCCTGGTTGTAAACTGTCTTCGCTTCCGTGACTTTGGCGGCGATAACTGTCTGAGAATCAGTTGCGCCAATGCCGGGACATATGGTGAAGTTTCCGATGTCGCTGTAAATAATAGCCAGATTTTCCCAAATCAGGATCGTCTCAACCAACGAATTCACCTCACCCATATTCGAAACGCTGGTTGTGCGGGCTCGGTCAAGCGCTCTGCTGTAACCAGTGCACAGAGCTGTTTTGGCAAGTGCCACAATCGGGTCGGTACTAATGGCAGTTCCCAAGACGGATTTGTACTGTTTCATTGATAGGGCAGCCATCATGGCTTCTAAAAACTGCTCGTTTGCCAACATGTTGTTAATCGCGCCCTGCATACATGCGCCGTAAGCTTGAACCGTGATGGTCTGATTAGCGGTAAGTCCGCCGTTGCTGTTGAGCGATGCAGCTCCGGCTGCACCGGCGCAGGGGGCTGTAGGTGCTGGCGTTGGGGCAAATAGAATTTTTCCGAGAGCGGATAACTTCCCTGTTGCGGCAGTGCTACCCGCAAAGCTTGATAAGCTGACCTGAATGCGTCCGTCGCTGAGTCTGGTAAAAGGAATGGGCACACTGTTGTAGATTAATCCACCCGTCGTGGGAAGCTCTTGTCCGGGTGGCAGCGTAATGGTAAGCGTGGCAGCGGTGCCGTTGGCCAGCACCAGTCCCGCCGGCTGCAGCAACAGGTTGAAACGCTGACCTTCGACCGGTTGCTGAGTGGTTAAAGAAAGAGTCGTCGACGACGTCAGCGCACCAGCCGGTACGTCAAGCTTGAACACGGTACCATCAGCCAGCGTTTGGGTAACACTGCCGCCGGTTGTGCCAACTACCTCTGATTTGCTTTCGACTTTGAAAGCATTGGCTGGTGCAGGATTTGAAGAGCTGCTTCCTCCGCAGGCCGCCAATAAACTGCACCATACTGCACAAACAACGAATAAGCGTATGTTTTTCATAACCCCTCCCGTTTTTCCGTGGATATCAATAAACCAAACAAGACCTATTATTGTCATATTGCTATGCACTAATTCAAATTTGCAAGAAAATAAACCGATGTTTATGGGAGATGGTTTAACATTCGGAGGAGATGCTGATGGCGTACAGATTCCGGAACTGTTTCAGGCGGTTGGGAGCTATCACTTATATTTCAGAGGTCATAGGCAGAGTATGGTTTTAGCAAGGTTGCAGGATCTATAAGAGTAAATCATCGCCACCTCACATCACATATGCCTTTCCGTACCGAGGGGAATTTAGCGGATAAACTGCACCTGTGCGGGGAATCCCGGAACTGCAAGCAACGGATCAAACTCATGGTGGTCGGAAGTGAGCAAGACAGCATCTTCACGCTCCGCAAGAGCAACGGCAAAACAGTCTGCAAGGGAAATACGCCCCCGTGCTTTCAAGGTCCCTGCACTCTTCCAGAAATCCATGTCCATATCATCCCGAACGACCAGACCGGCGTTAATCAGATGAGCCAACAATTGCTCGGCAGGTTCTTTACCGTGACACCGCAGGCAATCGTAATAAACCTCGCAAAGATTTAACGCATGGACAAAACAGACAATATTTTCGGCTTCGAGAGCCTGCCCGACGATGAGGGCTCCATCTTCGTTCTTGATGAGAGAAATAATGGCGCAGGCATCCAGAACATATCTCATGAGCGGAACTTCCGCTCTTCAAGTTCAATCTCTTCCTGCTTTTTGCGGGAAAGTTCGGCGCTTGAGGTCATCATCGGATATTTTCCCGTAATGGCATCAAGAGCACTTTTTCGCAGTTCACGTGGAGAAGCCTGTTCAGAGGCAACCTGAACCTGAAACGGCAATCCTTTATGATTGCGTACTGCGGAAAGAAATATTTTGATTGCCTCAGTGGTAGTCATGCCAAGCTGCTGGAATATAGTTTCTGTCTCAGATTTCAGCTGCCCGTCAATTCTCATGCTGATGGTAGCGCTTTTTGCCATACAACGCCTCCTTGTTGTGTCCTCTATGCAATTATATTCTGCAGTTGTACTGCAATTGAATTGCAAATGCAATTTATGATAAAACGGTAGTACGAATGGTACCGGTCATTGTTCCGTCTGTAGATAATTATAAAACAGATAAAACCACTTATGCCGCGCAACGTAACGAGGTATCAAGCAGCATGGCTTCGATGTTGAGATGATAATCAATGTCAGGCCATTCTATGCCCGTTCCGCGACAGATAAAGTTACAATTCCTCAGTTGAACAACGGTACTTTTCTTGAGAACCGGATACCAGTCAAGCGGCGTGGAAATAATTCTCCCGTCAGCAAGTTGAACATGCAAATACTGCTCATCAAAAGAAACTTTTTTCCCTTTAATTGAAGAACTCATACCATCTCCTCATAAATGCCGCCTGATGCTCAATCGTCAGCTCTAAAGCCCTCTTTAACTCTGCCGACTTCATACAATTTTCTACTACCCGCATGCTGGAAAGATTGATTTTCGCATAGTTACTGCCTTTAACGACATGAACGTGTACCGGCAAATGTTCGTTGGCGTAAAAGAAGAACTTGAAACCCTCGTGTATCAATAAAGTCGGCATGAATAAAGACTATCGCAAACCTAACGGATATGCAACTAATAGTCCCGTGACGTTTCAAGTGCACCGTCACCCATTCAACAATTTCACCGTTGCCCGGCCATCGTCATAATAATCAATGATATTCAGACAGCCGTAGTTCTGTTCAATATTAAACATGCCCGCCAGCGGTGCGCCAATGGCGTTGAGCAGCACAATACGATTGACCCCGCCATGCGCAACGACCAGCACCTCCTCCCCTTTGTGGCGTTCCACAACTTGAGTGATAACCGGCATGACCCGCGCTTCAACATCGAGCAGGTTTTCTCCCTGCGGAACCCGATAGTTCACCAGATCATCGAATCGCGCCTGCCAGACATCCGGCCACTGGGCCTTTATCTCCTCCCAGGCAAGACCTTCCCAGACACCGATATCCAACTCACGCAGTTCAGGGTGAACAGACGATTCAATACCGAGCGCCTGACAGATTATTGCTGCGCCGGTTGAGCAACGGGAAAGATCGCTCGTATAGCAGGCGGAAATATCCTTATCGACAAGGCGTTCTTTAAGGCGATGGTACTGTACAATTCCGAGTTCAGTCAGAGCTACGTCGGCCTGGCCGTTGTAGCGGGGCTTATCAAAACCGGCCACCTGGCCATGGCGAATGAGGTAAATGCGGGTGTGTGGTGTCATGTGGCTTCACTCCTGAATTGTTAGCGATTTTACGTCAAGATGTTTTATCGCACGGCTATTGAGATAACCACCAGTACCAGAATTTCATTCAGCTCGCTGAGGCAGCCGATGGTATCACCGGTCAGGCCGCCCAGCTTGCGTTGAAAGAACATACGACCGGCAATAGTAAACAGGCAGACAGCTGCCAGGGCTGCTATTCCTCTGAAGTGCAGCAGGAAATACCCGGCGGCGGCAACCGTGGCAAAGGCCAGAAGAAGTGCTGTTTTGCCGGAACCCTCGACAAACGCGGCCCCCAGCCCATCCTGTCGGGCATGGCGGGCACCGGTCAAGGCCAACACCTGCCCAAAGCGGGCCAGAGCGGGAAAGAGCAGCACTGCCTGCCATTTAAATTCTACGGGAACTGCCACCAGCGCCTGCCATTTAAGCAGCAGTCCCAGCACCAATCCGACTGCGCCAATCGCCCCCACCTGGGAATCCTTCATGATCGCCAGAAAACGCTCCCGGCTACCGCGTGCCGCCAGACCGTCGCAGACATCCGCCAGACCGTCGAGATGCAGTGCACCGGTTATCAGGGTCAACACTGTTATCAGCAGGGCATCGCAGAGTGGACGGGGGAGCCAGGGGGAAATCAGCCAGTTGGCGCCCACAAGTGGCAAGCCGATGACAAGTCCTGCCACCGGAAATAACGCCGTGGAACGCCCCAGATCCCTCTTGTTGCAACGGACAGTGAAGGGAAGCGGAATAATGGTCAGGAATTGAAAGGCAATCAGAAATAGGCGCATATCACATCATGTATCATAAAAAATGGTGTGGAAACAGGTATATAAAATGTCTTTACATTAGGCTTCTGTTCATGTATTCGCAGATTAATAGGGAAGGCGGCTGATTACCGGCCCTCTCTACCATGAAAAAATTTGTCCGAGGAGGACTATTTATGCGCTCCATCATCATCTACACTCTTCTTTTTATCGCACCTCTGACGCTCAATGCCTGTGCCGCCAAACGTCCGGTTCTGTATCCAAACGCTCAATTGAAAGAAATCGGCCAGCCTAAAGCGGATCAGGAAATCGACGATTGCATCAACCTGGCCAACTCGTATAAGGCAGGAGGTGACAGAACCAAGGAGATCGCCAAAGACACCGGCAAAGCTGGCATCGTCGGGGCGGCTACCGGAGCCGTAATCGGCGCAATAACCGGCGACTTTGGCCGTGGTGCCGCCATCGGCGGTGCCGGAGCTGCCACCGCAGCAATGGGTTCAGGTATCATGCGCTCCGACGAACCTGATCCGGTATTTAAACAGTTTGTCGAGCAATGCCTCCGGGAAAAAGGATTACAGCCGCTGGGTTGGCGCTGAAACGATATGCCGGCAAGGTAGTGATCAGATCTTGTCGCCCTTCAAATCGCAGGCAAACAGCTTTCCCGCCCCGCGCGATGCACAGAAATCACCGCACATGGTGCAGGTATCCTCATCTTCCGGAACCCGACTGGCGCGGATAGCACGGGCGTCCTCCGGATACAACGCCAGCTGGAACTGCTTCTCCCAATCAAGATCGCGCCGCGCCTTGGACATCTCCTTGTCCCGCTGACGACCCTTTTCCGGATACTTGTTCATATCACCGATGTACGCGGCAATTTTGGCTGTCTTAACCCCGGTGCGCACATCTTCCTCGTTGGGGAGCGCCAGATGTTCTGCCGGTGTAATGTAGCAGATCAGGTCAGCGCCGAAGCGGCTTGACTGGGCTGCTCCAATGGCCGCAGTAATATGGTCAAAACCGGGGGCGACGTCAGTGGCGATCGGCCCCAGCATGTAATATGGCGCTCCGCCGCTCATCCTCTTCTGCAGCTGGATATTCCCCTCGATCTCGTCCAGCGGCACATGCCCCGGTCCTTCCACGAGCATCTGACACCCCATGTCACGGCCGATCTCGGCAAGTTCACAGTTGAAAATAAGCTCCTGAATCTGGGCACGGTCGGAAGAATCATGTATCGCCCCGGCACGAAGTCCGTTACCGAGGGATAGGACCGTATCATATTTTTTCAGGATCGATACCACCCGGTCAAACTTCTCGTACAACGGGTTTTCTTTGTTATTGGCCATCATCCAGGCAACCATCGACACACCCCCTTTTGAGACCAGACCGCCATAGCGGTACCCCTGTTTGCGCAGTCGCTCAATGGTGCAGAGGTTGATGCCGCAGTGTACCGCCATGAAGGCCATACCGTCAGCGCACTGCCGCTCGATGATGTCAAAGAGCATCTCCTCATCAAGCTTATTCGGATCACCATATTTTCGGGCAGCCTCGCAGAACGCCTGATAGAGCGGCACATTCCCCACCGGCAGATCCAAAGCGGCAATGACTTCACGGCGGACCCGGTCGAGATCGCCGCCGACCGAAAGTTCCATGAGCGTATCGGCACCCGCTTCCTGAGCAGCAAGTGCCTTCCTGATTTCGGCATCGTAATCAATGATGTCCGAGGAGGTCCCGATGGAGGCATTGACCTTTGTTGACAGCCCTTTACCGATTCCGGCAATACGGGACGGTTTCCGGTTGTGATTCCAGGGAATGACGATTTTCCCTTCTGCGGTCATCCGGCGGATATACTCCGCATCAAGCTGCTCATTATCTGCAACGCTCTGCATCTGTGGGGTGATAATGCCCTGACGGGCGGCTTCTATCTGGGTTGACATTTTTATCATCCCTGCGCCACTCCTGCCTGCTCAAATGTCGCCATTTCTTTCAGAACCTTCACTCCCGCCTCAATCAGCGTCATTGCCAGTGCGGCTCCGGTTCCTTCACCCAGGCGGAACTTGAGATCGAGGATCGGTTCAACTCCGATCCGTTTCAGCATGAAACTATGGCCAATCTCCACCGACTGGTGGGCAGCAAAGATATAATCACGCACGTCGGGATGAAGCTCCGATGCGATTAAAGCACCGGCGGTGGAAATAAAACCGTCGATTACGACCGGAACAGAATGTGCCGCACACCCCAGCACCAGACCGGCGATTGCCGCAATTTCCAGTCCGCCGACTTTGGTCAGGACGTCCAGTGGATCGTGTGAATCCGGCTTGTTGAGCGCCAGACCCAGCTCGATAACACGGATTTTGTTGGTCAGTGCCTCATCACCGATACCGGTGCCCCGATGGGTAACTTCCGCCACCGACTTACCGGAAATGGCGGCGATAATGGCTGATGATGGCGTCGTGTTCCCGATCCCCATCTCACCGGTACCGACCATTCCAACTCCTTCAACACGGCACTGTCCAGCCAGTTCGATACCGACAGCCACTGCCGCCACTGTTTCGTCACGGGTCATGGCCGGCCCTTTGGCGAAGTTCTTTGTGCCCCGGGCAACCTTTTTATGGATCAGCCCGACCGTGTCGTTAAAATCATAGTCAACTCCGACATCAACAACGCGGACATCTGCACCGACGTGGCGAGCCAGGACATTTATCCCGGCGCCGCCGGAAAGAAAATTCAGCACCATCTGCGGAGTGACTTCACGCGGAAACAATGACACACCCTCCTCGGTAACGCCATGGTCACCGGCAAAGGTAAAGATGACCTTCTTTGATACATCCGGATCCGGGTTGCCGCTGATGGCAACGATGCGCCGGGCGAACTCTTCCAGCCGCCCGAGGGATCCCTGCGGCTTGGTCTTGTTGTCCAACCGCGCCTGTGCCTGCTGCAGCAACTCCGGGTTAACCGGTTTAATACGGGAAAGCGTGTGTTTAATGATATCCATGTGGATATTCTCCTTTATGAGTTATTATTTTATTTTCAACGGAATCCCGCTGAAAACAGCATGTACCTCGTCCGCCGCCGCTGCCAGCGCCTGATTCGTGACCCCGGCGATATCCCGGAACAGCCGTGCCAGACGATTGTCCGGCACAATCCCCTGCCCTACTTCGTTGCTGACAAGAACAACCGGGGTCACCATACCTTGCAGCGTAATTATTAAACTTTTGGCATCCTCATGAATACGCTCTTCACAATCTCCTCCGCTCTCTTCATACGTAAAGAGCAGATTTGAAAGCCACAGCGTTACACAGTCCACCAATATCGCCCGATACGTGCCATCACAGCGTGCCAGTGCCTGTGACAGGTTAATCGGCTCTTCGATCGTATGCCACTCAACACCACGGCGCTCGCGGTGTCGCCTGACCCGCTCATGCATCTCGTCATCCAGCATCTGAGCAGTAGCCAGATACCCGAGTGAATCGCCGAAATCAAGCGCCCGTTTTTCAGCAAAGCTGCTTTTACCGCTGCGCGCACCACCGGTAATAAAAACTATGTGTGCCATTACACCCCTCCTAAAGAAAAAGCCCCTGTCCATGAAATGGGCAGAGGCTCGAAAACCGTGAAACAAGATACGCTCAGGCTTCGGCCCCTCGTTCCACGGAGGTCCCAAAACATAAACGGAGTGGCAGGTTTCCTGGCTTCAGGGTCATCTTACTAACCGCGCCTTCCCGGAAAATCCAGTGGCATTATGCGGGGTTCATCGCCTGTTACAGTTGCGGGACAGCGAGGGATTTTAACCCTCTTCCCTTTTAACCGCACCTTGCGGGGTGCAGCACCAAAACCGTGTGGTGAAACAATTGTGGTGAGGTTTGTAGCAGAGTGGGGAGGTGGAAGTCAAAGGGAAAGTGAATCTACGACTGCTGTCGGCCTGTCGGGTTTCTTTACACTTTGCAAATGGCTCTTAGTACTACGCGTTTGCTCCTGAAGCAGGTGGGCTATAATTCGCACAGCAATAAATTGATATTTTTCAAAATTCGTCCTGAAAATTCCAACCTTTTTCATCTACAATCCCCTTATCCATAAAATTCTGTGCTTCGCACAGATAGCATGTAATTCATGCAGATAGAAACAGTACTATGAATATTGATGCTCTGATTATTGTACAACCATACCTTGCAGGTGAGCCGGACAATTTTAATTAAATACCGGGGGTTGATATAATACTCAATTTGTTAATTCAACCATAATTGTGGAACCTATGAGGGATGCTGCTAACTAATCAACCATTGCCATCAAATTGCACCCGTGCTAATTTCCGATCAGGCGAGGCGGTGAGTTGTTGAGATGCGATCCAGTGGGAGTGTTGGAGCGGGCGGAGTGAAATGTCCTATAAACGTGGAAGCAACATCTTAAAGCGGAGACAAAGGAGTCAATCATAGACAGCCGTAAAGTGATAGACGGTCAAGCAATAGGGATAATGTTTGTCCTTTGCATGATTTGGGGACTTCAACAGGTCGTACTTAAGGCCGCTGCACCGGATATTGCTCCACTCTTTCAGATCGCACTACGATCGGGCATCGCTGCGCTCCTGGTGGGGATACTGATGCTCTTTCGAGGTGAACGGCTGCAACTTAAAGATGGCACGTGGCGCCCTGGATTACTCGTCGGATTGTTTTTTGCGCTTGAATTCCTTTTTGTTGGTGAAGGATTACGCCATACCAGCGCCTCCCACGTGGTAGTTTTTCTGTATACCGCACCCCTTTTTGCAGCTCTTGGCCTCCATTGGAAATTGCCTGTGGAACGACTGCAGCTATTCCAATGGCTTGGAATTCTGCTGGCCTTTACCGGTATTGCCATTGCGTTCTTCGGGCGTGGCTCTGCATCAGGCGGCGCACAATTAAACACCCAATGGGGTGACTTCCTGGCCCTTCTCGCCGGGATTGCATGGGGAGCAACGACGGTGGTAATACGCTGCTCACGTCTCTCCACAACTTCTGCAACACAGACATTGCTGTATCAACTTCTCGGTGCATTTGTCCTGTTGATGCCGGCAGCCATCGGGCTTGGACAGACCGGTTTCAAAAGTACGCCTCTTGCATGGGGGAGTCTTTTTTTCCATTCACTGGTGGTTTCTTTTGCAAGCTTTCTTGTCTGGTTCTGGTTGCTGCGCAACTATATAGCATCCCGATTGGGGGTGTTTTCGTTTATGACACCGCTTTTTGGCATGGGTTTCGGGGTGTGGCTGCTAAACGAAACTCTTGATCCGGGCTTTTTTACTGGTGCCCTGTTTGTCATTGCCGGCATCATACTGGTAAGCGGCTATGGGTGGTTGAAACAGATTTTTCGAGGCAAAGTACTGCGAACGTGAAAAAGAGAGGCCGACACCATCGGCATTCGTAAAACTCTGGTGGTTGTCAGGAATGCTGTTACTACTTTAGAGAGTGAAATACGCAACCACGGAGTGACGGAGGCGAAATGACAACGAGAACGAGAGTATCATTTCAGGAACTATTATCCGTGTCGCCAGTGATTCTTGGTGAGGGTGCTGTCATAGAACGCTTACGGCGCTCCGCAGGTGTTCGCCTTGACGAACACGTCGTAAATTCGGCATTAATTTATCAGGACGCGGGACTGTCGGCCATGGAGGCTATCTGCTGCCAATACCTGGACATTGGCCAGCGCTACAACATACCACTGTTGATCTCCACTCCTACATGGCGAGCAGGAAAGGAGCGTATTGCGGCGGCAGGGCTTGCGGGGCGGGACCTCAACGGTGATAACTTCCGATTTCTGGCCGACCTGCGCAAAACGTACGGTGACTATGCCCGCAAAGTTGCCATCTGCGGGTTGATGAGCTGCCGTGGTGATGCCTACAAACCGGAGGAGGCCATGACCGAACGTGAGGCTGCAGCCTTCCATTCGTGGCAGGCGGAGGCTCTCGCGGCAGCCGGTGTAGACTTACTGCTGGCGTCCACCCTGCCGGCTCTCAGCGAGGCGATCGGACTGGCGCGGGCTCAGGCTGCAACCGGGTTGCAGTACCTGATCAGTTTTGTCGCCCGACCTGAAGGAACATTACTGGATGGGACACCACTCAAAGATGCTATTTCGGCTATTGATACCGGTGTAACCCCGCGTCCCCTGGCCTATCTGATCAACTGCACCCACGCCTCGGTATTTCGCAAAGCAATGCTGCATGAAAGCAATTCATCCCCGTTGGTTAGAAAACGGGTAATTGGCCTTCTGGCAAACACTGCCGCCCTCAGTCCGGAGGAACTGGATGCCAGTGCGGAGTTGGTGGAAGAGGAACCGGCACTGTTCGGCAAGAGCGTAGCGGCACTTCACAGAGAGCTGGACATGAAGGTTCTTGGAGGCTGTTGTGGGACCGACAATCGCCATATCGAGTGTTTGGCGCGAAACCTCACAAACAGCAAATAGTCTGCCGTTTGATATGTTCAGAACAATAGTTATAGATAATTTAGTTAGAACCCTTTCTCCCGCTGGTGATACGGCACATTGGTGTAAAACTCCATGTCCTTGCCCATCAGAAGGTATATAAATTTAAAGGTCATCTTAGTCCAAGTAGAAACTTTACGACCGGGATACACTGACCGGCACAAGATCAATAATGTCCTCATAGTCACTCCTGCAAATTTAAATATTGAAGCAGCTGAAAAAGGGCGTCTGCTCGGTGTCGTTGCAACAAAAAATAAAGCCGAAGAGCTTGCCCTAAATGTGGCTCCAATTTTCAACGAGTTTCAGCAAGCTGGTTACAATTTTCAACAAATTGCTACTGAGTTGAATAATCGCAATATTTCTTACTGCATCTGGAAAAATGGGTTGTTGGTGTCCGTCAGTCGTAAGGAATATCGCAATACGGCTGAAACGTCAGACTTCGCAAACACAATATTAATAGTGAAACGTAACTTTAAATGGTGGGTTTCTTTCGAGAGCCCCCTTTTTTATTATTATTTATGCGGCTCTGCCGCCATAAAATTCTCTCAATTTTGTATCTTATTTGCATCTTCTCCAATGATTCTAATCATTTTTTGAAGTCATTTAGATGGCACGACAGGTGGTAACTGTGATATTAACAGTTCTTCAAAAACAACAGCAGAACGCTTCTAATAAGGTCGAGCATGAAACCTGAAAAAGTCTACCACGCCGAACTAACTGGCGGTTCATTGCTGCTACGTGAGAGCAGGGAGATTTCAAGGTTACTACTAAGTGGACCTGATGCAAAGTCATGGCAGCGGGCAATCGCCGTTGACAATGTCCTGCAAAAGACATCGCCTGCTACTGCCAAACGTATGGCTACACTCATCAGGAAGCGGCTTGAGCTTATGCCACGGGAATTATGGGTTATGGTTGCTGATGGGACTTCAGAAGTAGCGACCCAATGCCTGCTCGCTGCTGCTATCAAACATAGTCGTCTGCTTGGGGATTTTATGCAGCAGGTCTTGCGTCGTCTCTACCGGGCATTCACCCCAAAGCTAGAAATAAGAGAATGGGAAGCATATCTCGTCGAGTGCGCTCACATTGACCCTACGGTATCTACCTGGAGCACAATCACCAGAAAAAAAATGGGACAGGTTGTCTATCGGATATTAACTGAAGCTGGATATCTTGATAATTCACGAGAACACAGGCTCCAGCCAGTCTTGATTGCACCGGAAGTCAGCAAGTTCCTGTATAACCACAATGAAAACTACATCCTGAAATGCATGGAAATAACCCATGAATGATGCCCTTAAAGAGCGACTGAACAAAATACTGGACCGTATTACTTCCCCTGAGTTCCTTACCAATGCCGGACTTGGTAATGAAATTGGTTTCTACATCTTCGATTACCCTGCTGAATACGAGCTTGAGGTTCGTCAGCATGTGGAATTTGTTGTAGATAAGGCTTCCAAGCGCAAACCAGAACTCAAAATAGCGCATATCAACCTTTTCAAAGTGGTCGTGGATTACCTTCAAGAGCGTGGCTATCTGGATAGAGCGGTTAGCCTTCAGCGGGACAAGGGCGACGATGCTTTGTTCAAGGCGTTGAAGGGATTGCTGCACGAAGAAAAGATTGCCAAAGTCTTTGCCGAGCTTGCCCAACCGGAAAAGCATGATTTCGTATTCATGACCGGTATCGGCAATGCTTATCCACTGATACGGTCGCATACGCTGCTGAACAATCTTCACCCGCTTATGGGTGGAACACCGTTGGTTGTCTTTTATCCTGGTGCATACGATGGGCAGGGTCTGAGTCTATTCGGCAAAATGAAGGATAACAATTATTACCGGGCATTCCGGCTTGTGGTGTGACTACTTGATATAACCAGAGGGAATCCATGCATATCAAAAATATCTTTTAGAAGAACCTGTTTCGCAGCATCAATGGTGTCGTAAAAGCCGACCAGAGAGATGATACGGTCGTCTGGCAGGAGCTTGATGAATACGTCGTCACCAAAGAACTGAACAGGTATCTGCACCAATTCTTCACGTCATACCTTGGTGCCATCGATAACCCCAATGATACCGCCGCCTCAGCTCGAATGGGGGTTTGGGTGTCCGGATTCTTTGGTTCCGGCAAGTCACACTTTATCAAAATCCTTTCCTACCTGCTTGGCAACTGCCAAGCCCATGACGCTGAATCAAATCAGTACCGCAAAGCTGTCGAGTTCTTTGAAGAGAAAATTGCCGATACCATGTTCCTTGAGGACATCAAACGTGCGGTAGCATCCGATACCGATGTCATTCTGTTCAATATCGACAGCAAGGCAGACAACAAAGACAGCAAAGATGCCATCCTTGCTGTCTTTCTGCGGGTATTCAATGAGAAGCTCGGTTTCAGCGGTGATGACCCGCACATTGCAAACATGGAGCGATACCTAAAGAGCAAGGGAGTTTTGGAGACCTTCCATAAGGCATTTAAGGAAGCATCCGGGAACGAGTGGCTAAAAGAGCGTGATGCTTAGCGCCACCCTCAAGAACTTTTCAGACGGCAAGTCATTCATCGACAATTATCCCTTCGCCCCATACCACTTTCAGTTGATTCAGAAAGTTTTTGAGTCGATTCGCAAAGCAGGCGCCACTGGAATGCATCTCAGCCGTGGTGAGCGTTCCATGCTTGACGCTTTCCAGTCGGCGGCGAAAAGTATTTCCGAAGAGCGTATCGGCGCTCTGGTGCCGCTGTATGAGTTCTATCCTGCCATTGAGAGTTTCCTCGAAACCATCGTCAAGCTGACAATTCAGCAGGCAGATGACAATACCGGTCTTGAACCGTTCGATACCAAGTTGCTCCGTGTACTGTTTCTGATTCGCTATGTGGACATCATCAAGCCGAATGTGGACAACCTGGTCACCCTCTGTATCGAGAAGGTCGATGATGACCGTCTTACTCTCAGGCGGAAGATTGAGGAGAGCCTTCAGCGACTGGAAAAGGAAACCCTCATCACCAGCAATGGCGACCTTTACTTTTTTCTCACCAATGAAGAACGGGATGTATCACGGGAAATCAAGAATGTGGATGTCGCCAGCAGTGAACAGACTAAACAGCTTGCGGCACTGATATTTGAAGAGGTCTACAAAGACGATAACAAGTTCCGCTATCAGGTCAACAAGCGGGATTACGGCATTAACCGTATATGCGACGGGCAGTTCTTCGGGACAAACACCGGTCATGACCTGACACTTGAGGTTATTACCCCTCTCAACGACGATTATGCTGCTTTCAATCCGGCTAAGTGCATCATGCAGAGTGCCAGCACCAATGGCGGCTGCGTTATTATCAAGCTCGCTGACAGGCAGGAGTTTGGTCGTGAACTGCGGACATTGCTCCAGACTGAGAAGTATAGTCCGCCAGTCAGACGACTCAACCAATCACTATGACCAGTTGAAGTGGGGGCTGGTCCCCTCATGGTCAACTGACCCGTCAATTCTCCAGCCTGATGCGTACGGATTATGGCTCGATAGAAAACTGCAAGACCCGCAACACTTGGAACATCTCTATAAACCATTCCCGGAAGAGTTAATGACTTACTATGAAGTCCCGACATTGGTTAATAATCCCCGATTCGATTCCTCTGCTTGTATTGTTCATGTTTGATTTCATAAATAATGGAGACATCCGTGAGTAATTCACCCGATAAGAAGGACAAGAAAAAACCGTCATGGAGCGATATCAAAAAGGCACTTGCAGAATATGACCGCCCAGCATTGCTTGGTTTGATAGCAGACCTGTACTCCCTTAATCCTCAAAATAAAACGTTCCTGCATGCCCGATTTGCCAGCGGAATCGACGCACTTAAACCGTATCTGAAAATAATCGACGATGCGCTCTATCCCGACATTTACAAGAATAAGCCGGTACAAATTGCCAAGGCAAAAAAAGCCATTGCCGATTATACCAAAGCGTCAGGTGAACCAAAGGGTATGCTCGAACTGATGTTATTCTTCGTTGAGACTGGAAGCAAATTCACAGTAAATTGCGGAGATATGTATGAGGAATTCTATCTTGCACTGGAACGAATGTATGAGAAAGCCCTTGACCTTCTCCTTACGATGGATGAAGAAACAATTGACGAATATTTCAATCGTTTTGAAGACCTTGTGACTTTGACGAAAGATGTCGGTTGGGGGTATCACGACTCCCTGGCCGAAATGTTCTATAACGCTTTTCCTGATGAGTAATGTAATCTGATGCCAATCTATGCCCATGAAAAGGGGGAAGAATTAATATGTTTAATCGAAGTGTCAACAGAAGCGTTTTGGTAATAAGAGCCAAAGAACCTTTCCGAGAGTGGATATTGTCTCTTCCTGAACCGCCGGTAAATCTTACCCTTGAAGAGATAAACGACGATAATACCGTATATCTGATTCCAGAATATGACGAAGATAAAGACCGGGAAAAGTTGCTCCGGAAGAAGTACATAGAAATATTTTCTGAACTACTCGAAGATTGGTGTTTGGATGAAGCCTTCTGGCCGAAGAGCCGTACTTTCGCTACTTTTAAGAAATGGTTCGATGTTGAGTTCCATTCTCTTGTCATTGATTTGGTCGGTAAGGAAATAATTCACGAGGAAGAGTAATGAATCCGGCAGTATAAAATTGGTTATAATTGGTGGAAGCAACCACAAATTACAAATAGGGAATTACAATGAGTATGTTCACCTCTGGCGAGCAGAAAAGCCTTTTAAAACTCCTCAGCACTGCAACTAATCAAGATAAAGCCATGACGCTTACTGAACTTCATGGCTATTGGAGCGATTACAAAAGGGTGTTAAATCGGAAACCATTGATGTAGGCAGTCAGATTTCAGATTCTAATTTTATTTCCATGCTTCCAGAGGCTGTAGTCTGTATCCAGGAATATGCTCTTGCAGTCCAGGAAGCCGCAAATAATGCCGCTGAGACCCAAACCAAATCTTTCACTCCTTCATCTCCCCTTAGAGTAGAAAAGATTGGCCGTAACGACCCTTGTTCATGTGGGAGCGGAAAGAAATACAAGAAATGCTGCGGTAAATGATTTTGCTGCATCTGACTTATAGAGGTAGACCACAACCAAGCCATTTGATTGTGATATTGAGACATGAATTGACCAATATGCGCTTAAGTATAAATATGCGTTGAAAACATACTATGACTTTGATAAGGTGATTATGAAGAGTCCGCTGAACATTGCAGATGCAAAGCAGCTTCTAAAAAAGATACTGAATTATGGAGTTATTACTTATTCACACCCGCATGCTATTGAACGATTAAAAGAACGTTCGCTTTCAATGCTTGATTGTGAAAATGTGCTGCGAGGCGGTAAAATAGAGGCTGAGGGAATAAATCGCTTTAAAGTCAGCACTAACAAAATCACGATTGTAATCGAGTTTCTGTCTGATGAGGAAGTTCTCGTTGTCACCGCATGGAGGTAAACATAATGCTCTGTACTGAATGTAATAAATCTGAATTGGTTGAAAGACTGGAAAATATCCGCTATGAAGAATCCGGCATTCCAAATGTAGTTCTTGAAGCTATTAAGGTTCGCCAGTGCCCGACGTGCGGTAATCGGCTTGTCTCTATACCCCGCATAACTGAATTGCACCGTTGTATCGCAGTGCACCTCGTAAAAAAACCGTCCAGGCTGGCACCGGCAGAGATTACTTTTCTACGGAAATCACTCGGATGGTCAAAGAGCGACTTTGCAAAGAAGATGCACGTAAAGCCAGAACAAATTTACCGATGGGAAAGTGATAAATCACCAAAAGCCATGATGATTCAGAGTGAACTACTGCTCCGTGCATTTGTAGCCATTGGTAAAAAAATAGAGCATTACGAAGACCAGGTTGACCATTTTGCCACAATTGACATTCCTGAAGCTTCACCCTTCGCTATGATTTTCAACAACGGCTGGCAGGAGCACCAATTAGCCTCTGCCTAAGCGTTTAAAGGCACTACATACCAACGCCCAAAATCAGCACTTAGGGGCATTTTTTTACCATATTTGACATAGGAACTCTTTATACATGCCAGATACGTGGATAACGGATATAACTCATTTCCTTGACGGTGATGGTGAATTAGTTACAGAACCGCCGCAGGCAAAAAATATTGCGGAATATTTTGCAGCTATCGTAATGATGTCTTCATTTCCAGACCCGGAGTATCCACCTGAATACACAGTAAAGTGTCGCAGGCGGCCTAATCGTAAGCCATGCCAAGAAGAAATTATCGGATTCATTGACCCTGAAAATGATGATGTCATGTGGATGTGTCCCAAATGCAATGACCGTGGATTAATCAGCAACTGGCGTGGGACAATGTGGGATATGAGTGAATCGGAGCAAGGGCTACACTGACAAAGTACCCATGTGTGTCCGCACTCATGGCAAACAAGAACCGGGCGTCCAACGTCAGTGAGCACAAGCCTCGATGCAATAATCCTTGCTTCTTCGATGTCTTTAATGCCATTTTTTTCCTTGTCTGACAATTCCACGAACAATTCCGGATTTTCTGCACATGCAAGAGCAATAAACGCTTGTTCGATAGGGCTTTCAGTCCCGCATTCTGAACACATAATCTTTTTATCTGTAATTTGAACAACCGTAGGACTTTGTATAGTTATCTCTTCCATATTTTCCAAAAAGCACCTCCATTTTTATTGAAAAGTGAATCCTAATCCAGTAGTGACTCCCCGATATGATGAAAAACCGGCGCAGATGGCCAAATTTTGATTTGAACCCAAGGGCAAGTGAACAATTATACCTGCTTGCCCACCAAATTTAGTTTTCCATATGGCGTTTCCGTCGGCATATTCTATCCCATTTTGCTTTACCCAAACTTCTGATTCTCTTTCAAAAGCCATTGACGGCCCACCATACAATTCAAGCCTTTTGAAACCAGAAATTGGCTGCATATAAAAATTAAAATCGAATCCAAAGCCCGCTTCTGAAATAACTTTTTTTCCCGGTATTGGACTGCCACCACCACCAAAATTACTGTACTCACGTGACATTCCTTTCGGCATGCTGTTAAAGTTTGTTTGGTATATTTCCATGCCAAATATTCCTTTCTTCCAACCGCCACCATACGAAATTCCCGAACCTTGGGAGTTAGCTGGCATCTTTTTCACACCAGCAGTGGCATAGATGCCTCTTGGACGGATATCATTTACATAAACTTCTTCGGCGAAAACGCACATAGGAACGGACAGAAGCATAAATATGAAAATTGAAATTTTCATACCTTGGCGCAAAAAACGGATTTTTTCGGACTTTTTCATTTAAAACCTCGCTAAACTATTGGGATTGAGCAGCGTTTCTCTTAGTCTTCGTCAAAAAGCATAATTCGCACTCGCTCTTTTTTCTCTTTTTCGAGGTAAACAATTTTGCTTTTGATTTTGAGCTTGTGAGTGGTATTCAAAAAATCGACCTGAAAAACTGAGTGGGTGCCATCTTCGGACTTGATTCCGTGCTGCGACATAAACAGGATATGACTCAAAACTGAATCGATGGTGTTATTAGCATTAACATCTCTTGATGCTGATAAAACCAAGTCCACGATGCCTCCGGATACTGTTGTTATTGCCCCTTGATAAAAGGAGGCACAAGCATCGCCGGTGTGATTCCAGATGTCGTCGCCAACCCTAACTTTGCCGTGCGGTCTCATCTTTTTTGATTTTTTGGTCATAGTTAGTCTTCCTCCGGAAACATGGATGTCAAAGCCGGGCTTTTAAGGTCGTCAGTAGTTCCCATGACGACTTTGTATGTCTGCATTTTTCTGTTGCTTATGCCGGTAATTATTACTTGAAATTCAATTTCGGTTTTATTTAACTTAACTGAATTCACTATTTTATCTCTCGACATATAGAGTATGTCCCAGATGATTCCGTTAAAATCGTTACTGAACTTTTTGTTCCCGTTTAGCCTTTCAATGTCACCAAAAAGCGTGTCAGTACAGCAGATTGAGACACCGGGGAATAACTGCTTACAAACATCCGGCGCAATTTTGCAAAGGTCTATAAGAACGCCGTCAGCTATAGCCTGTGCTCTGGTATATGTGCAAATGACCTCAAGTCCCGCCCAAAAGTCGTTTTCATTCAAAGTAGAACCTCCTTTGCCTTGACAGAGAAACCAAAATGTAATAGACTCGCCGTCCGTTTGATGCCGCCTTTGACGCAAGAAAAAGGGTTGCTTCCCCAAAGCAAAAAGGACATCGAAACGGAATTAGCACAAAGTAAGCACAGTGGGTTTTAAGGTGGGAAAGAAAAACAAAGATAAACAGTTGATTTTAAAGGATTTCGGTGCGTAGCGCAGCCTGGTAGCGCACTAGACTGGGGGTCTAGTGGTCGCAAGTTCAAATCTTGTCGCACCGACCAATAAAAACAGGGACTTATCCGATTCGGCTGAGTCCCTGTTCTGGTTTTATAGCCATTTAGGTAGTATATAGGTAGTAAGTGGTGGTTTAATTGCCCCAAAAAAAACCGCTCCTGACATTATCAAGAGCGGCCTTTCCCCCTACAGCAACCCTCTTTCTACAAAACTCAAATACTCCCCGTCACCAACGATAATATGATCCAGCAGTTTTATTCCCATAATCTCACCAGCCTCTTTCAAACGCTTGGTAATGGCAATATCTTCTGAAGACGGTGTCGGATCTCCGGTCGGATGCTGGTGTACACAAATGATTGCCGCCGCAGAACTCAGGCAAGCTGTCATAAATACAGACCTTGGATGAACTATGGACTGGTTTAGGCTCCCGATGCTCACAACGTCCATACAGATAATGCGATTCTTGCCATCAAGGTGTAGGGTCAGAAACATCTCCTTGGTTTCTTTCATCAGGAACTGAAATGTATCTGAAACTTGTGCCGGGGCTGTATACCTCTGTCCCGTCTTCAGATAGTCTGTTATGTCTTCCCTGACAGTCAGCGTCTCAAAAACAGCCTTGATCTGCTTGAATTTGATTGTGCGTGGTTTGCTTGCGGTTTCTTCCTTGCCAAATAATGTCTCGATGGTCATGGTGATCTCCTTTTGGATAAAAAAATAGGGAGCTTTTGACGGCTCCCTTTGGGTAAAATTAAAAAGACAGACCGTGATGATCTGCCTGTTACTTCATCTCTGTCATGAACTCTCTTGCCGCCAGTATTGCCAGATCATCCATGAAGTCACTTGGCAGAGTGGAGACGATCCTGCTGGAAATTTCGTCCATGTCGCACTTATCAACGACAGCCTGCCGCAACTCATCAAAATCCAAGTGATCCACGATGTCTGACAGAACATCTGTATGGTCGATTTCGTCGGCAACATCAGAGCTGTTGATGTCGAGCTTAAATGCAATATCCGTGTAGTCCAGTTCATCTATTACGACACTGGCAACATCACGAATAAGGGCGTTGTCGTTTGCAACCTTGTAGGCCACGTTCTCTTTCAACTTTTCCATCATCATCTGTTTGAAGTTCATTTTCTCTCTCCTTTTTGGTGGATTAGATACGCAAAAGGAGCATTGCCGATATTGGCGTTGCCCCTTTGTGCGCTCGTTATGTATCTGGTCTTTATGGCTAGTCAGCACAGCTCCAGCAGTAGATGTGGCCATTTACAAACAGCCACGGATACGGTTCAGGCTCCTGACATTCAGGAAGTTCTTTCCCGCACTGGTCACAGAACATGCTGTTCCTCCACTCCATACTGGCAATTCAGAATATAATCTGCCGCCTTCTGTGCTTGTGCAGCCGCTACGATGATCAACTTCTTGTCCTTCTTCAGAACCGACAGCCAACCGTCCAGATAACTCGCAGCTAAATCAATGGTCTGATTACTGATCCCGGCAACACCACACAGCATGGAGCTTGCCAGTTCGGCTACAAGCTCTTCATTGCCATACGCTTCTGATCCAAATTCATTGCACTCCATCACTTCCTTTCTGGCTAAGCGTGACTTGTGGCCTGTCGAATGAGCTAGCTCATGGTAAAGCACGGAATATACTTCCTCACTTTTCTCGAACCTCTCTTGATGCGGCATCCTGATTGTGTCACTTGCGGGAGTATAGCTGGCACGATTGCCACCATAAGTTATCTCCGGTCTGTTTTGCATGTTTTGCACGATCCGCTCTGCCTTCTCGATTGGAGTGAACGGAAATGCTGGCACATCAAAAGTTGGGCTTTCAATGCCATCTGTCTGCTCAAGGTTGAATAAACTGTAGTATTTCAAGAGTGGTATCTTGCCCGTGGATTTGTCATTCTGGCCGGAGCTGTCCTTATCCAATAACTTCCAGAACACGACCATAGACGACTTCTCTCCCTTCCTTATGTTGCCCTGCTTCTCCTGAGCCTGTTTGTAGGTGAGCCAGTACGGAGAACTATACTGCTGGCATCCTAGCAAGAAGACATTTACCCCACGGTATTCCTTCCCGCTTAACAGGTTCTTCGGCATTCCGTTTACTGTTGCCCACGGTTTACGCCACGGCACTGTTCCCTGCTCCAACAAGCTGATAATTCTGTCTGTTACAATCTGAAACACGTCCATTGTCCTTCTCCTTTCCTTGGTTAGATTCCACCTCTGTGGTGGTGACGCTGAAAATGAAAAAGCCGCTACCTCGTAATTGAGATAACGGCCTTCACCAACAGGTTAGCTGCCTGATGGTTTTGGGTTTTAAGAGAAATTTATTTCCTGTGGCAAAGCGATAGTGGTTGGCGCTTAGAGGTGTGGGGGCTGACGGTTTTGAAAAGCTTGCTTCGTGTTTGTGGTAGGTCTTATTCCAAAAACAAGACGAAAACAAGGGGCCTGTACAAGCGCCCCCTGACCTCTGTTAAAATTCAGCTCCCTTAGAATCAACCTGCTTTAGAGTAAATACAGGCATCATTCCCGAATACATAACCCCATATTTATCAGCAATCGTAACGCTGATACCGTCAAAATACCCACTATTATCCTTCTTCATCACTTTACAATTCGCAACTGTCACACGATTCCCGTCAATTGCATCCCCCAGAATAAACCTTTCACTCATAACACACCTCCCTCAGTAGAATATGGGCAAGCCCAGCAACACGCCCATAAACAGCCCGCGTCGCGCGGCTTCATGCGTGTAAGCGGGGCTTGAATATTTTGCTGGTTGGTGGAACAATCAAACGTTTCTCGTCTTTACCAGTGGGTTACCCGTCCATAAACATCAATAAAAAAAGGGGAGCTTTCGCCCCCCAAATTCTAAAGCATAACTTTCAAAGCCTTAATAGCTTCACTGAGCTTATTCATGGTCATAAACCTAGCTCCCTGACCGAAATCAACCGCAAATACTTTATAGTTAATAACCTCACCTGTTTCCTTGCTAACAAATTCACGATCCTCAACAACATCAAAATCAATAACCATTTTCATAACCCACCTCCAGTTTGTAGTAGCCCGTAGGCCCCGTAGGGCCACGGCGCTAAACAATAACAATAAGTTACAGGGGGTGGCATACCATCCTACCCCCACCCCTGACACATAGAGATGATCCCCTCTGCACCCGAACAGAAAATAACAGTCGGAAGAGAATGAAATTAACAGGCTTTTCCCTCTCTTCTTATCGTTATGCTGGCCCTCGCACAGGTCGTCACAGGGGCAAACGGCATGGAACCCTTAGTCTGGTATGGCTTGGAAACGAAATGGGTCAGCGGAGGGAGTCTGGATGTGTATCCGGTTTTGTTGAAGCGTCTGTCCGTTTTGACGGATATGACGCAGCGTAACGGAACAGAGTGGCAGCATTATAAAACATGGGTTCTATGTGCGGAACTATTGTGTAACGGCGTGTAGTATCGTCTGGTGATATTATAAATCTTGGCATAAAAGACTGCGGTCAAATGCTAACTAATGGCCTATAAAAGCCGAAAATACATTAAATGGCAATTTAAGAATATCACTCCGTTTCTGTAAATATTAATAAGCAATTGCATAATCCTTTCTAAAGCTAGTGAAACCTGAAGGCGTCTCCATTTTTAGGTAGTACGTGCCAGTTGCCAGATTTGAACTTAAAGTATATTCCACTGTTTCGTTCCCACTTAATACATTTCTACCACTTATGTTATCTATGGACGAAAATACAGTAGTTCCGTCTGATGCAAGAATAGTCGCTTTTATAGTGCCAGTACTGGAATACAAAATGCTATCTGCCTTTATTTTAAATGAAACTATATTTCCTGTTGACGTAAATTTATAATAATCAACATCAGTGTTACTAGACAATTGCCCGTATATTGTGCCTCCCACATTGGCTAATTGAGTAGCTGTGGCAGTGTTGTTGTTTGGCTCAAACTCACGAGACATAGAAGAGTTGTAGCCGGAGGAGATTACATAATCCTTTCTAAAGCTAGTGAAACCTGAAGGCGTCTCCATTTTTAGGTAGTACTTGCCAGCTGCCAAGTTTGCACTTAAAGAATAAGTCTGCGGTGAAAATCCACTACAATTTTCGGCATATGAAGAATCACTGCCATCTATTTCATCTGTTGAAGATAAGATATTAATGCCATCAGATCCAAGTACAGTCGCTTTTATATGGCCACTACCACTAACGGAATTAACAGATTCATCTGGTTTTATTGAAAAAGTTACGACACCTGCAACTGAGGTAAATGAATAATAATCGGCTTCAGTGTCGCTGGATAGCTGGCCTCTCAAAGCATCTCCGCCAATCGTGATTGATGTTGCCGTTGTTGTTTCGTTATTAGGTTCTACTTCACGAACAAAATTGTTGTTTTTAGCAGATACCTCTGTTGAAACAGGGCCTTCGTCATAGGTGGAAAAATTTGCACTTACCACGTAATAATATGTGTTGCCAATTACGAGGTTGGTATCTTGATAAGTTGAATTGATTATTTTATATGTTGCTCGGTTGGTCTTTGATACGCCAGTGGCCCTTCCACCATAAATATTATAACTGATCGCATTCAAAACAGGTGTCCATGAAAGATTAACTACAGATCCTACAGCTGTGGCGGTGACTCCTGTTGGAGTTTTTCCGGTTGTTGGAGGAGGAGTCGTCGTACTCGGAGGAGTCGTCGTACCTGCAGGGAAAACAGTACCCAACTTGGAGCCATCACCAGCACCGCCGCTACAACCGAATATAGCCAGCAAAACTATACATCCAATAAGTTTAAAAATAGTCATTTGATCCCCCCGCATTGCGAATCTATTTAAAAGCATAACGTACGCCAAATAAGATGTTGTGGCTGCCATACTCAGCATTGACACCGTCAAACTTAAATGATGAAGTCCCTAGGTATCTGTATTTTGTTTCTAGTGAAACGCTTTGTGTCACATCGAATCCGACCCCTAAACCACCTTGATAAGCAAATTGAGTGTCTTTAGCCGATTTGATGAGTAGTGATCCTTGATAGAAAATTGAGTCAATTGAAGCTACAGCAGCACCAACACCTGCGGTTATAAAGAGCCTCATAGGTAACGTGTTCGACAGTAAAGTGCTGTTTTCTATGTTTAAATTCAGCATGTAATTTGTTACCGAAAAGCTGCCGTCCATTTCTGCGCTCAGTCCATTTGTACTCTTCATTTTATCAAGTGAGTTTGACCGATACCCTACTTCAGCCTCTACACTGATTCTTTCGATATTCGCTGAATAATTAGTTTTGATAGCTATACCTGCCACCCCCCCAACCATAAAGCCCGGATTAAATTCAGTATCTAATGATCCGCTTGTGTCAGAAAGCTTATTTACTGAAGTCAATGCAGAACCCAGTGTTACGCCTACATAGGGATAAATATCATCATAAGAAGCTACAGCTGGAGAGGCAGATAAGAGTGCAATGAAGACGACAATAATTATTTTGATCACAATAATCTCCTTATGTGCGCAATCCGTTTTTCTGGACAGTTGCTACCAAGACATTTCGAATTATTTGTTAATCTCTCAAAACTAATTTGCGCACACTATCTCTTAGATTGAAAAATGTCATTATATTTCTTCCTGACAGGACATTAGAAACTCTCGCCATAAGTTTATTATGCTTGCAGAGGGTTTTCTATGAAAAGCACGAAGGAACTGCTGGGCGGAAGGATACGAGAGTTACGAAAAGGTTTGAAGATGTCACAGGAGCAACTATCCGAGCTGGTTGACGTTGACCCCCGCTATATCAGCAGAATAGAGCTTGGAAAATGCTTCCCCTCGCTGGAAAAACTTGAAAGTATAGCTCATGCCCTCAAAGCAGAAATGAGAGAGCTTTTTGATTATGAGCATCACCGGGATGAGTTGGAAATTCAGGATGTCATCAGCAAAATACTGGATGGAGTTGAAGACAGAAAACAGCAGCAGATGATATTGAGGATAACGAAGGCAGTGACACGGTCAGTGGTAAATGATTTGTAGAACCTTAGCGGCTTTACTATTTTCGGATGACCAAACTTGCCCCGATACAGAGCAGAATAATACCAACACCACGCAAAGGAGTTAAAGCTATTTGCCGTAAACCAAACGCACCATACTGATCGAGTAATGCGGCGGTTGTTAGTTGCCCGGCAATAATGATGGACATAACTGCCAATGTACCTAGTCTTGGAACTGCGATTATGGTCATGGTCACAAAATATGCCCCCAGCAATCCGCCTGTCAGTTCCCACCATGAAACATCTATCACATTGCGAAGATTTCCTCGTCCAGCAATCATAACCATAACAAGCGTTGCCAAGGTTCCCACGGCAAAAGATATTAGTGAGCTTTCGTAGCTCCCCACCTTTTGTGCAAGTCGGGCATTGATTGACGGTTGTATGGCTACTGCCAAACCTCCACAAGCCATCAGCAGCACGAGAGCCATATTGCTCATATCGTCACCTCTTACGTTGTATCTACAGTTATGAGAAAACCGAAGTATTTTATTAATGCCACCTACCGCACAGGCTCCAGCAAGGCATAATAGACTTTGATGCAGGGTCACTATGCCTTTTACTTTCAAAGGGCTACGGCGGGTCGCTGCCCGCCTCAGCACGCATAAAATAAGTAGATTTCGTCAAGGGAATTGCTGTTGGTTCAGTTATTTCCAGCTATCAGAAAAAAAGTCTTTATACTCATGCCGGTGCAACAAAGTTTTTCTCTGACGGATGGACTATTGCTAATCACGCAACAATATCAGACAATGCCTCAGAAACTTCTTCGATAAATTCGTCATCGTATCCCGCACTGCTCAATATCTCAAATATATGGAACGCAATCTGTACTGGTCTTCCATGTGTGAGTAGGGATTCTTGAAGTTGCAGAAGCAGAGTTTCCAACATATCCTCCTAAATTTATTTCAAAATTTTAGGGCAGCATCCTGAAGTAAGCCTTGTGCTTCCTCTCCGAACCATAAATCCAGAAATTCTTCATTCTTTTCACGCCCAAACTGCTCGTATCGTAAACGAATAACTTCCGTGCGGTTTGCTTTGGCAACCGCTAAGGCACGAGCTGAGAGTTTGCTATACTCAAGCAGTTTCTCGGTAGCTCGCCCTTCAACGTCCTCTTTAGAACAAATTTCGTTGAGTATGCCTATCTGATCTGCTTTTGCTGACTCGATAAACTCTCCCTGATAAAGCATGGTCGATGCCCAACGGTCGCCTGCCAGCATGCGCAACATTAAATCAGATATATACGGCACTGGTATGCCCAGTTTTATTTCGTTAAGTCCAACAAGAGTTCGTCCAATTGAAGCAATGCGGTGATCGCATGCAATTAGGATGGTTGTGCCGGCAGCGACACAATGGGCCTTTGCTGCACATGCGGTTGGAATTGGTAATGTGAAAATATCGAGCAACATATCTGAAAATGAGTGAAAGAAATCGGTCATCTCTTTACGATCAAGCTTCAGAAGTTCCGGCAGATTCAACCCCATGCTGAAAAACTTATCTCCACCTGCGAACATAACCCCTCTGCAGTCTGTCCGTAAATCGGTGAGCGATTTCCTTAATTCACGTACTACGCTGGGATTAATTGTATTCGTGACTCCATTAGTGAGTCGAACGGTAACAATATCTTGATTGGTTTCTAACGACAGTAGCGACATGCAGAATCCTCCATTTGCCAGCGTCAAGTAAAAGACTCTGGCAACCATAGCAATACGGTAGGAATATATACTACAACAGCATTTAGAGACTTCATTCTCTCACTTAATCAAAAGGTATACTCTCACAGGTTACTTTCTGATATGCCATCTTCTGAGCTTCTTTCAGTGACTTCCCTTGTTTCCTCAAGATATGAACCATGTAACCAAACTTCTGTTTATCTTCACCACACAGCTCGCTGAAGTCAGGGGGTGGAAGAGTACAGCAAACAGAATAGCAGTGGGGGTTAGTTGATTTAGGTTCATTCATTGCCGTAAGTGGCGCAACCTTTATTGATCTGATCCTTCAGAATCGCACTCGGCTTGAACGTCAGTATGCGCCTTGCTTCTATGGTGAGCGCTTCCCCTGTCTGTGGATTACGCCCACGACGATCTTTCTTCTGCTTAACTTCAAAGTTCCCGAAGCCGGAAATTTTTAGATTCTCGCCAGATTCGAGGGTAGTCTTCATAATGGCAAAGACAGCCTCCACCATTTCAGCGGATTCCTTTCTCGACAGTCCTATTCCCTTTTGTACTGTTTCAAAGATGTCTGCTTTGGTCATGCCTGCGCCCCCCATAAAGTAAATGCCAGCAATGTGGAGAATGTAATGTTTCAAGCATGGAAGGTCAAACGATAATCAAGTGTCCCTGATAGTATTTTCTGAACCCCGCATCTTGTCGCCAGCCAATAAAGAGACAGTAGTAGTAAACCAAAATAAGCCGCCCGCCCCTCATATACATAAACGCTATAAGGCAATAAACAATAAACTCTCTCAAGGTAAATCGAATTTGCTTACAAGACGACGCAGCATGGGTTTGCTCAATTTTTGCTTAAGTACCTAATATTTATAGATAATGCTTATATGGAATTTAAGTGTAATTTACTACTTACTTGAGCTGTAAAGCTGGAAACTGTACAAAGATCACCTAACTACTCAAAATTACAGGATTTGAATTGTATTAGATGGCATGTAAATAGTGATTTCTTGATGTAATATTAGCATTTAAATATATATAAAATACAGTATATTTGGCTTTTAATATGTAATAGATGTGCGAATTGTGTATTTATAAAAACGTCAATAACTACTCGCTGGTTTCACTGAGTAAGAATGATAAAATTGAGTGGCGCAAGGATATACGTCTGTTTTGAGTATTCATATTTATCTCCAATCTGTTTGTGTAAAATTATTTAGTGGGTCAACCCGTCTCTCCCTGATTGAGAGACGGGCTTATGTTTGTCAGCATTACCAGAACTATTTAGTAGTAGTGCTACAAAGCTATTTCTGGGTTATCTCTCTCTTTTTTTATTACGGAGGTAGTCTTTCTAAAAGTCTATAGTCTTAAATCTATAATCTGCTTGAAGGATACCTTGAAGGTATGTTCGATGTGTATAGCCGCTGACTAAAAACAACAACTACTAAGCCTATCAAGATATGCTTTAAAGTATCCTTCAAGCTATCCTTCAAGCTATCCTTGATCACGTCTTTTCTGCTGTGTTTTTAATCCGCCTGTCTTGCCACCTGTTATCTTACGGTCAAGTGCTTCCTGTGCAATTCTGTATTCACGCAACGTAACCGGATTATAGATTCGGTCACCATTCACAACTTGCCATCCAGATCTTATAAGAGTCGGTTTAACGTTCAACCAATGGTCTTCGGTGCCACCACCGGTAATGTGTTGACCCACCCAGCGCCGTTTAGTTGACCCACCT
>JBMOEI010000009.1:0-116161 GCA_049318985.1 Desulfuromonadaceae bacterium | reverse complement strand
AAGGTTATCCGGAATGCCTCGGGCCGATATTTTTTGAACGTGAAAAGCTCCAGGCAATATGGGAAGAACACCGCGATCAGATAGCCGCGAAGAATCCCGGCATGGTGCCGTATTATCAGGAGCGCACCAGGCGGCGGTGACGGACTGCCGGTACTTTGATCAGAAAGGCGGGTACTGCACGTGGTATGGTTGCGGATGTATGGCGTACCAGTGCGAGGTTACCCATAAGTTACCCTGAGCGAGCATTTAAAACGATAATACTAATTATTACAGTAACTTATTAACTGTTGTACTCGTGATGATACATCATAACCAGCCGGGCCCGGTTCTCAAGACATAGATTGCATAATTCCCCCGCATCCAACCACACCTCGCCGGCCAGCCATTCTCCCGCCTCGGCATATTCGGATCGTGGCGCCTGCTCATCAAACTCCTTCTTGCACATGGTACAGGTTTTCAACGTTCTTGTCCCGTAAATGCCCGATCATACTCCCGTCGCAGCATATTCTGATCCGCCGTGCCGATAATGTACCAGGGCAGGAGTTCTTCTGCTGCGATAGTTCGCTGTACATACCAATCAGTATCAATCCCGCAGGTTTTCGCCGCTTTTTTGAGGTTAGCCCCTTCTGCTATTGCAATCAACAATGGTGACAGGCGCCGGTCACCCCGTGACAGGAGTGCCTGGAGATACGACTCACGCAGACTTTCGACCTTCAGTTTGACGTTGGACAGTCGCTTCAAGCTGCCTTCCAGCAGCCGGACTTTGCGCTCCAGTGAGGGGAGCGGCTCCATGCCGCACCACTGGAACGGGGTAAACGGCTTGGGAATGAACGGGTTGACCGACACCGTTATTTCACCCAGCCGTTTATTGGCTCGCCCCCGCTCGATGACCCGCTCGCGAATTGTTTCGATCAAACGGATCATCTCGTCAAAATCGCTCTCCGTTTCACCCGGCAGCCCGATGATGAAATAGAGCTTCAGATTGAGGATATCGTGTGCAATGAGCATGTCACAGGCATCCAGAATTTGCGCCTCGGTCAGATTTTTACGAATGGAATCGCGCATCCTTTGCGAGCCGCCTTCGGGAGCGAGAGAGATCGTTTTGTGGCCGCTGGCAATCAGCGCATCCAGCATGTCAGAGTCAAGGCGGTCAATACGCAGCGACGAAACGGACACTTTAGCGCCCCTGGCGACAATATAACGGCAGAGCCGGCCAATGTCGGCATAGTCTGAAACCGCCGCGCCTACCAGTCCCACCTTGCTGCGATGGGCAAGTCCCGCATCGATCAGGGCAACGACATTTTCGAACGGCTGCTGACGAAAGGCACCGTAGATGAAACCGGAACTACAGAAGCGGCAGCCGCGCGGACAGCCACGACCGACTTCCACGAGAAACATATCGCCGAATTCAGTATGTTCGGTCAGAATCTGTGAAGCAGACGGCTCGTGCTGTTCGAGACAGACCGGCGTGCGTGTGACCGGCAGCGGGGCACCCGCCTCGACATCATAGCCGGTCAGCATACCATTGTGATAGCGGGGGTGATAAAAGGCAGGAACGTACAGACCGGAGATCATCGTCAACGCCTGCAGCAGTCCACGCCTGCCGTCGTCAATCGGGGAGAGCAGCGTCGCAACAATGGCCGGGACGACATCCTCCCCTTCACCGATACAGATGGCATCGAAAAAATCGGCGACCGGCTCAGGGTTGATAAAGAAGGCGGCTCCCCCGGCGATTATCAGTGGATCGGAGTGGCTGCGCTTGATTGCATAGAGTGGAATGCGGGCCAGATTGAGGATTAGCGGGATATTCAGGTAGTCCGGTTCAAACGAGGTGGAAAAGGCGATTACATCAAAATCAGCGAGAGGAGTAGATGTTTCCAGTGAGAGCAGAGGTGTGCCACTGCGGCGATACTCTTCCAGCTCATCACGATCAGGGAGAAAGGCTCGCTCACAGCGAATATCGGCTGTACCGGCCAGAAGCCCATAGACCGTCTGAAAGCCAAGGCTGCTCATTCCGGTCTGGTAACGGCTCGGGGAGACCAGGCAGATCGAAAGGGCGCCAAACCGGCCATATGCATGGAGATGCGTTTCCGCCTGAAGCAGAACTCTGTGGCGCTGCCGGATATCCCGACTCATGCCCGGACTGCCGGAAATGCTACGGGGAGCTTAAAAGACAAACGCCGCAAGAGCGGCGTTTGAACGTTACTATTCGAAATAACAGTCATGCTCTCAGGCTTTTGCAAGCGAAACATACTGCGGAAACGACGAGGAACTACTGAGACTGTTAACTGCCGCAGCCCTGAAGTGCGTCGGGACAAACAGCGCGCCCTGCGGGAGCTGGCCAGTCAGTCGAGCTTTCAACGATATGCAGCCTGTATCCGATGTTATAGTCAGCAGTTCTCCCTCGCTGACGCCGATCTTTGCGGCATCTTCGAAGCAGAGTTGCACATACGCTTCGCCCGCTGCCAGCAGATTGTTTTCCGACATGGTTGTCATGGAACCGTTGTGGTGCAGTACCGGGCCGATTGTCAGGGCGAACGGACGTGCTCCCGCCGTCGGAGCAACCGGTGCAAGCGGCTGACAAACGAAGGATGCCGTACGGTTTTTGATGCGTCCCATCCGGCAGCCGTTGTGATCGCAGACGTCACTATAGAGACCGGTCAAAGCCGTGATTTCATGATGCAGAGCATCGAGTGTCGGTGTCGCTCCAGGCGCTTTTGGTAACATCAGGCGATACAAAGCCGTCAGAATGTCGCCATCCGTGCGTGATTCTTTGACCGGCTGTGTGGCTGCGGGGAAAGAGTGCACCCGATTGTCAACAGAGGTGAATGAGCCGGCCTTCTCGGCGCCGGTTGCCGTCGGGAGAACGACGTGTGCCAATAGGGCGGTTCCGGTCAGAAAGATATCCTGTACTACGAGAAGATCGAGTTTCTGAAGCGCCTTTTCGATACGGGAACGATTCGGCATGAAATGGAGCGGGTCGCTTCCCATGACGTACAACGCCTTTATCTCTCCGGCTTCAATCGCATCTATTATCTGAAACAGGTCTTTGCCGGGAATGGCAGGAACCGTGGCACCCCATGCGGAACCGAATGTGGCCGCAGCATGCTCATAGGTATGGTAGCCCGGCAGATATTCAGGGCAGACGCCCATATCCAGCATCCCCTGAGTATTATTCTTTTCGTCGAGCGGATAAATTCCGGCTCCCGTCTCAGTAACGGCGCCGGTCAGCAGCGCCAGATTAACCGCACCGGCAACGGCGTTTCTGCTGTCGGCCGAACGGATGACATCAGCACCATAAACTACTGCAGTGCGCCCACCGGAACAGATGAAAGCAGCAGCCGTGCGGAACTGATCTTCATGGATACCTGTGATTTCAGTGATATGCGCAAACGAAATTGCATCAAGTGAGGATTTCAATTTTTCCAGGTTAGAGGCGGTGACTGCAGAAACAGGCCCCTCTGCAAGTACGGCTTTGTTAAGGCCGGCGACAAGCCACCCTTCAGTGCCGGGGCGACACTGCAGGGACGCATTGGCAAACCTGGTCATTGAAGTGGCGCGACTGCCTGCAAACACCAGCTTGGCATCGTTTTTCGTGCAAGCCTGAATCACCCGATAAGCAAATCCGGCTGATTCCGCCTTAAGATCTGCTCCGATAACCACGACGGCAGTTGCTTTTTCTATCGCTTCCATACCGAAGGTGCCGCCACTGTAACCGAGCATCTCGTACTGAAGAATCTGGGAGGGGAGGAAGCCGAGCCTGGCTTCAGAATCAATGTTGTTGGTGCCGACCGCGCCGCGCATAAATTTCTGGAACAGGTAACTTTCCTCGTTGGTGACCCGTGGCGAACCGATGCCGGCCACAGCATCCGGGCCTTCAGAGGCAATGATCTGCTGCAATTTTCCGGTGACAGCCCCTAACGCCTGGTCCCAGGTTGCTTTTCTCCGGGTGCCGGAGGCATCTTTTACCAGAGGCGACTTCAGGCGATCCGGCGAATTGAACGCAGCGTAGCCAAAACGGCCGTTAATGCAGAGATTGCCCTTGTTATAGCCGTTATCATCGCTTGTAACGCGCTCAACCCGGCCGCTGCCGACATGATATTCAATTTCACAGCCTGATGAACAGAATGCGCAGACGCTCTTCGTTACCTCAAATGTCCAGGGGCGACCACGGAATTTAAACGGCTTGCTGATCAAGGTGCCGGTCGGGCAGGCTCCGATACAGTTGCCGCAGAAGTCGCAGTCGAGCGGTGCTCCGGTAATCGTATCAATGATAGTATTGTCGCCGCGATCGACAACTTCGATTGCCTCCCGTCCGACGATTTCACGGCAGACTTTGACACACTTTTCACAGAGAATGCAGCGGTTCGGGTCACTCTCCAGCAGCTTCCAGTCGTAGCGGATCGGCAGACGTTCCAGTCCGGCACCGTAGCTGTTTTTATCTACTTTAAGTGAATAACAGGTGTCCTGCAGATCACATTCGCCGGCGGCGTCGCAGATCGGGCAGTCGAGGGGATGATTGACCAGCATTAGTTCCAGAGTCTTTTTTCGTGCAGTTTCAAGTTCAGGTGACGTCGTCGTCACCGTAATACCATCCTTGACCGGGGTATTACAGGCGGTCATGAAGCGTTCGACACCTTCGACTTTTACGACGCATATCCTGCAGGCACCGGTTGTTGAAATCTTCTTCAGCCAGCAGAGGGTCGGAATAGTAATGCCGATCTGTGCAGCTGCTTCAAGAATAGTGGTACCGGCAGCCACCGTCACCCGGGTGCCGTCAATGGTGACTGACGCTGTCGTATTTTTGTCGCTCGACTCTGTATGTGCCATGCTATGCTATCTCCATACTGCGTTAATGTGTAAATAGGGAGGTACGGATTACAGTGCCACCATCGCCATTCTGTAGCACCTCAGGCACCGGTCAGCCTCAATCTGCGCGGTACTGTCGCTGAAGCCCAGCTCGACTTCGTGATAGTTCCCTTTGGCGGCACGTTCCCGGCCGTGCACCTCTTTCTGGTTGGCGCGGTCAGAGGAGGCGAGCCAGGGGACCGCCTCCCCCTTGTCATAGACCCCCAGATAGGTCAGCAGATCATCAAAAATATCCTGCTCGGACAGATATGCCTTACCCTCTTCGAGCCAGCGCTGGATTACCAGTGCGGCACGGTGGGCATTGCCGATGCAGGCGACGACCGTCAGCGGCCCGATCTCGGCATCTCCTCCGGCAAAGACACCGTCGCAGTCGGTAATAAGCGACCGGGACAGCATATTGCCCATACTGTCTTTTAGATCCTTGCCGGCAGCATCTTTTAAAGGTACATATTTGGTAACAACAGTGTTCCACTTCGTTACGTCAATGCCCATGTCCGGCGGTATGAAACCAAGATCAGGATCCTGGCCGATCGCCGGAATGATCGTATCGCACTCGACGATGAATTCACTCCCCGGTACCGGTTCGGGGCGACGACGACCCGAGGCATCAGGCTCGCCCATTGCCATACGCACACATTCGACACCGGTTACCTGCTCATTGGCATCAACGACAACCCTCGTCGGGAGTACCTGAAATTCGAAACGGACACCTTCCTCATCAGCGCCGTCAACCTCCCAGACGTCGGCAGGCATCTCTTTACGGGAGCGGCGATAGAGCAGGATTGATTCTTCAGCGCCTTCACGGAGAGCGACCCGGACACAGTCGATAGCGGTGTTACCGCCGCCAACCACGCACACTTTTTTACCCATTCCGGTCGGGCGTTCCAGATAGGCCTCACGGAGAAAATCTATACCCCCGGAGAGGAAGCCTTTGTAGCCTTTGTCCTCACCCTCGACACCCATCGGCTTGGAGCGGTGGGCACCGGGTGCCAGAAATACTGCATCGTACTGCTGCTTCAACTCGGGGAGGGAAATATCTTTACCGACCCGCATGTTGTATCTGATCTCTGAACCGGCCGACTCGATAATGTCGACATCCCGCTGCAAAACGGTACGCGGCATACGGTAGGCGGGGATACCGACGGCAATCATGCCGCCGCCATACCCTTCGGGCAGCGCCTCAAAAATAGTGGATTTATACCCCTCCAGCCCAAGGTAGTAGGCACAGGCCAATCCGGCAGGCCCGGCACCGACAATTGCAACTTTCTTTTCTTTAGACGGCTTGGAGACCACAGGGGGGGTAATATTGTGCTGCCATTCGTAGTCGGAAGCGGTGCGTTTGAGTACCATGATGTTGATGGCATCATCAACGTTTTTGCGTCGACAGGCTGTTTCGCACGGGTGCGGGCAGACACGGCCGCAGACAGCAGGCATCGGCATATTCTCACGGATAGTGGCCAATGCTTCGCCATACTGGTAGTTCTTGATCTCTTCAATGTACTTGGGAATGTCAATATGAGAGGGACATTTGTCCATGCAGGGAGCAGTAATTTTGTGGATATAGGTGGCAGGCTTTGATGGTTTGCCGCCATTAATATACGCAAGAAACTCATCCCGGTAATGCGTAACCGCATCGAAGACCGGCACCGTAGCACTTTGGCAGAGAGTACACTTACAGTTCCTGAGCAGTTCAGCCAGATCGCCAACCGTATCCAGATCCTTTTCGGCTGCACTGCCGTTCAACACATTCTTGAAAAGATCCATCAGCACCTTGGTGCCCTTCTTGCCCGGGGTACAGCGACCGCAGCAGTAAAGGGTCTGCACGCGCTTCATATACTCGGCGGTCATTGCCGGAACATCGACGTCCCTGTCAAACAGGATAATCCCATCCCACCCCATAAACGCACGCAGCGGGCGTTCACCATCAAAGGCCACCGGGAGCTTGAACGAAACCGCTTGCGCTTCGCCTGATAGATTCCTGTTATCAACGGTAGTTCCGCCCCATGTGGAAAAAACGACTTGTGCCACAAAAACCTCCACCAGCCAACCTAAAAATCAGGTTAAGTACTCGCAATTATTGAATATAAATAATTCTGTAGAATTGTATACAGTGCGCATGTCTATCATAATAACGTCCGATAAATCAAGGAAAAAACAGACAGATAGCGCTCTCTGCACGCAAGCGGTTTTACCTTTATCTTATTTGTGGTATACGCATATACGTGCTGTTCCGATCCATTTTTACCAGGAGATACTACATCGTATGCCAGATCATCAAAGCAGTGAAGTTGCCTTTCAACGGCTCTTTGAAACCAATATGGGCATTAAAGCGGGGGAACGGGTACTTGTGTTCAGCGACCGTATCCGACCGGACGAAACAGTCCCGGCATCAGACTTTGACAGGCGTATCCGCCTCAATGACGCCGCGCGAGCCGCCTCAGAATTCGCCGGGCGGGCCTACGGCAGCTCACAATTTGTAGAATTTCCTGCCACTCCGGCTTCGGGGGCAGAGCCGCCAGAGGAGTTATGGGATGCGACCTTTGGCACAGCCATAATCGCGGCACTGCAATCAGGCGGCCTGCTGACAAAACTTCTCGCCAAGGCGGCAACGCCGGATGAGATCAGCCGGGCCAGAGACATTGTTCTTGAGCGGCGGGATGACGTCGTTCAAATTATTGTAGCATTATCCAACAACTCCACGAGCCACACCCGCTATCGCGCATTGGCCTGCGCTGCCGGTTGCCGCTTTGCCAGCCTGCCGCATTTTGAACCGGAGATGTTTTATACCTCAATGACTGTTGACTGGAACGCTCTGGCGGCACGTACCGCCCGCCTTGTTGAAGCGGTCAACAGGGCGGAATGGATCCGGGCTACCACTCCAAACGGTACCGATATGATGATCTGCAAACAGGGGCGACACGCCGGCGGGGATGATGGCCTGCTGACAGCGCCGGGAAGTTTTGGCAATCTCCCGGCGGGCGAAGCCTATTTCGCACCATTGGAGGGAAAGAGCCACGGTACCATGGTGATCGAGTGGGGGCCGACGCGCAAGTTGGACGAACCGGTTATCCTGACTGTTGAGAACGGTGTCGTCGTGCAGATTGTCGGCAACGATCCACATCGCGCAAGACTCGAAGCCAAATTTGCCGAAAACGCCAACTGCCGCAACATTGCCGAACTCGGCATCGGCACCAACGACAAGGCGAGCCGCCCCGACAATGTACTGGAAGCGGAGAAGATTCTCGGCACGATCCACATCGCCCTGGGCGACAACAGCGGTTTCGGCGGCACTGTCAGTGCACCGTTCCACGAAGACTATGTCTTCTATCTGCCGACCCTGACGGCGATTATGGTGGATGGGAGCGAGCGGGTTATAATTTCTGCGGGTTCGCTTCTGCTTTGATAAAGATCAAAATAAGCCCCTGCTTGAAGTCATGCCTGGTTACGGGATTTGAATGTATCAGGCAGCCCTGGAAAACAGTAGTTTCACCGTCGTCCCTCTGCCCGGCTCGCTTTGAATCTCCACAGTTCCGCCGTGCAGTTTCATGATCGCTTTTACAATATCAAGTCCGAGTCCGGTACCTTTGTGATCTTTCTGTCTGGCCGACTCAACCCAGAAATAGCGGTCAAATATTTTCGGCAGCACCAGAGGATCAATGCCGCTTCCGGTATCCTGTACCAGGATCTCGACAGTGTTGTCATTTTGCACTGCGGCAAGAGTGATTCTGCCACCCCGTTCCGTATATTTGAGGGCATTGAAAAAAAGATTACTGACCGCCCTGTTGAACAGTACGAGATCGGCCATAAGAGACGCCGTCCCGACAATTGTGACAGTAACGCCCTTGTCAAGCACTGCTTCGGAATAAAATTCGACAATATTCTCTAACTCTTCAAGGGCATCGATTTTTTTCATATCAAGCTTATGTTGATTGTTGTCAGCTCTCACCAGAAACAGGAGCCGGTCGATGAGCAGTGAGAGGCGATCATATTCTTCCATTGATGAGTTAATGACTTTTTGGTATTCCTCCGGCGTCCGCTGCCGGGAAAGGGCAACACCCGCTTCCAGTATGAGATTATTGAGTGGCGTCCGTAATTCATGGGCAAGATTCTCCGAATATTGAGTGAGCTTTTTAAATGAATTCTCGATGCGGCAAAGCATTATGTTGAAAGACTCACCCAGAGATTTCATCTCCTCCGGTAAAAACACCACATCCAGGCGCGTATCGAGGTTCGTTTCCGTAATATCTTTGATTTTATCGGATATTTCATTGAGCGGCATCAAGCCCAGGCGGATAATGTAAAAAGCACTGAATACGGCAAACAAGAGCCCAAAAAGTGAAAACAGTACGAGTGCGACCATGATTTTTTTGGCGAAACGCTCGTCATCGCTGATGTCCATTGCTATTTGAATCTGCCCGTTGCTGACGCTGCTGTCACCGCCGAGGAGACGGCTCTCCAGAAGTAACAGATTATCGGAGGGAGTCCGGATTTTTTGAACATGAGAACCGGCATCTGTCCGGGGGAACAGATGTGTGGGAATTACTCTGTTTATCCCGGGGCTTTCACTGATAATCCGTCCATACCGGTCCGTCACCCGTATGTAAATTTTATGACTTTCCGACTCGCGCGATTCTGCCTCAATCTCAAATCTGAGGCGTTCCGGGCCGGTTGGAACCAGCAACATCGTTCTGACGGAAGCTATTTCTTCGCGGATTCGCGTGTAATTGGATTGATTCAGGTGATAGAGCAGATTATTGAAGAGGAATACTGAAGCGAAGGAGACCGAGAAGAAAACAGCCAGTGTGTGAAGAATAGCAATAGTATTTGCAATAGAGCGGTATTCCCATCCTCTGCGTGACACCATGGTGGGCAGACCGAGTGTTGTGAACTTATAAAACATCGCTAAACCTCATTCCTGGCCTTACCGGAGTCTCATTGCAAAAGATCAAGGGAATTGCCGTCCCCGCCAGATACGATAGTGCTGTAACGGTAGGCAGCAAACATCATTGCAGCCGAGAACGAAAGTATGAGCATCCGCTCCACGATAAATATCCAGAATATTTGGTTGTGTGAAGTAATAATATTCAAGGAATGAAGGAGCAGCTGACTTATCATGGCAGTAACCATAAAGAGGAAAGCTCCTCTGATCGTCTCATGTACGCGCCACGCTAAGAAGAGACCATATAAGAGGAGGAGCGCCATCCAGGCTTCCATCAACTGTTGCCCCCAGAACGCTCCAAACCTCTCAGGGCCCGGATTTGTTGTATCCAGATAGAGCAGCCAGTTAAGCCAGACAGTTGAGCTTATAAATACCGTAAGGAATAGATTGACAATGAGGAAATACTGTTTGGTGGTGTGCATCCCCGATATCGTAACAATAAAGGCGTAGATGAACAGGATTACCCACCCCATTTTCAATACGTGCTCGACCATCGGCATGATCGTATCCGGGAACAGGGGGGCAGAAAAGATGTCCGAAAAGTTTATGCCGAGCTTGACTGCCGAGTGCAGGAAAAGGAGCACAAGGAAGAGGAAGGCATAATACAGGAAGGAGTAAGGGTTGCGGCGATAATGACGCCACGTTTTCACGGTGATAAGGCCCACGGCAAGAACAACAGTAAGCTGGATGCAGAATCGGTATACAGCGATAACATCCATATCCTATTCTCTATCGAACAGTTTCATATATACCGCCACCAGAGACCCCTGATGAGGGAAGGCGCATGTATCATACGTCCTCTTCCCTGTCCTCGAGTACATACCCAACGCCACGGACGGTATGAATCAACTTCTTTTCGAACGGGTCGTCGACCTTCGCCCGAAGATTACCGATTTTGACGTCGACAATTTTCAGATTACTGTCGAAGCCAAGGTTCCAGATCCGTTCCGCTATCCGGCCACGGGAAAGGGCTTCACCGGATCGGTGAATCAGGAGAGAGAGAAGTGCAAATTCTTTCTTGGTCAAGTCAAGCCGTTTGCCGCCCCGGGTCGCACTGTGCGAAAAAAAATCCACTTCCAGATCGGCAACTCTTATAAGATCAGGTTTTCTCTCAATACCTCGACGTAACACTGACTGTATGCGGGCCAACAACTCGGAAAACGCGAAAGGCTTGATCAGATAATCATCCGCGCCCAGCTGCAAACCCATGACCCGGTCACTGACGGAATCAAGCGCCGTCAGCATGATAATAGGGGTATCACTGCCGTCAGCCCGGAGCTTTTTTAACACCTCCCAGCCACTTATACCTGGTAGCATGACGTCGAGTAGAATCAGGTCATATTCCTTTTTTTGCGCAAGAGCGAGTCCCTGTAGTCCGTCGTTAGCCACATCGGTAAAAACATTGGCTTCAGCGAGCCCTTTTTTCAATTGTACAGTGGCTTTTTCCTCATCTTCAATAATCAGCAGATACATGAAACACCTACCTAATACGTCCGGCTAATATGTAGACATGAATATTTTTAACATGTTATATCACTCATTGAAACCGGCTAAAACTAGCACTGAATGTATTAACCTGTAAACGAAAAACAACCATCGACGTAAGAATACAATTACCATTCACAATAGTGTGTCAATAGTTGCACATATTCTGAAACAAATGTATCTATAGCATATATCTATTATCGTGGGGAGTCATGGAACCAATTGTTACCTATAAAGAGCGCTGCCGACGCTGTTATTCCTGTGTGCGGAGCTGTCCGGTCAAGGCCATCAAGGTTGATGGAGGTTTTGCGCAGATCATGTACGACCGCTGCATCGGCTGCGGCAATTGCCTGAGCTGCCCGCAACACGCGAAAGTTGTCGTTGACCGCATGGTGAAAACTCAGGAGATGCTGGCTTCGGGTGCGCCGGTCGTGGTGGTTCTCGGCTGTTCATTTCCGGCTTATTTTCATGCCCTGCGCCCCGGACAACTGGTTGCCGCCTTGAAAAGTCTTGGCTTCAGTGAGGTTCACGAGGGGGCATACGGTGCCCGCATGATTGCCGACAGCTACCGTAACACACTCAACTCATCCGGACAGCCCCTGATTTCAACGCACTGCCCGGCGGTGATCGATCTGATTGAACGCCATTACCCAACGCTGATTCCGAATCTCATGCCGATCGTTTCACCAATGATTGCCATGGGGCGCTTCATCAAAAGTATCCTTGGCGATGAGACCAGGGTCGTTTATGTGAGTACCTGCATTGCGGCTAAATTCGAAATTCAGGGGGAGATCTCCGGAGCGATCGATGTCGTGCTGACCTATCAGGAGATCGATAAACTTCTCAAAAACAGGGGTATCACTCCAGCCACTCTGGCTGAAATGCCGTTCGACGGAGTTGATCCCGGCTCTGGCCGGCTGTTTTCCCTTACTGGCGGACCACTGAAGGTTTTTGATATTCCGACCGACTTTCAAGACAACGAAACCATCAGTGCCGAAGGTGAAGCCCACACGATCGGTATTATTCGTGACCTGGCTGCCGGTCGGATTTCGCCGGCTTTTGTCGACCTTCGTTTCTGCGACGGCGGCTGTGTCGATGGCCCGGGGCGGGATAAAGAGCTCAACCATTTTTATAAACGCAAACTTATCGTCTGTCACAACAGTGCCTCTCCTGCCTATGACACTGCAGCTCAATACCGTTCAACCGCTCTCATCCCTGATTTTACCCGAACCTACGCAGATAAATCACAGAAGCTTGCGGCTCCAGGTAAGGATGATATCAAGCGCATCCTCCACTCAACGAACAAATTCACCCGGGGAGATGAACTCAACTGCCGTGCCTGCGGATATAGCTCCTGCAGGGAGCATGCAGTCGCCGTCTTTCAAGGGCTTGCCGATATTGAGATGTGCCTGCCGCGAAATATGCAGCTGATTGATGAGGAGCGTGGCCACCTGAAGCAGCGCTATGAATTGGTACAGCGGGAACTGGATCGGCAGGCCGGAGATGACACGATTGTCGGCAGCGACCCCGGAATTCGGGAAGTAATGGAACTGATTCAACAGGTTGCCCCGACACCGACAACCGTTCTGATCAGGGGAGAGACCGGCACAGGGAAAGAGCTGACGGCTCGCGCCCTGCATCGTCAGGGGCAGCGTAACGATAAGCCGCTCATGACGGTTAACTGTACAACCCTGACCGACTCGCTCCTTGAAAGTGAATTGTTCGGCCACAAAAAAGGTTCTTTTACCGGAGCTGTGTCGGACAAGAAGGGGCTGTTTGAGGCGGCCAACGGCGGGACTATTTTTCTCGATGAAATTGGCGATATTACGCCAAAGCTGCAGGCAGAGCTTCTGAGGGTTCTGGATTCAGGTGAGGTCCGCCCCGTTGGCGGTGTCGCTGTTAAAAAAGTGGATGTCCGCCTGATCGCGGCGACCAACAAGGACCTGGAAGCGGGCGTGCGGGAAGGGTGGTTTCGGGAAGACCTCTATTATCGGCTTAATGTATTCAGTATCGAGCTGCCGCCGTTGCGGGAACGTGCCGAGTCGGTGCCCGAACTGGCGCAGCACTTTCTTGATAAGGCCAGAAAAAAACTCAATAAAACCATCGTCGGCATGGAAGAGCGGGCTGTGAAAGCCATGCAGCTCTACTCATGGCCGGGAAATATCCGCGAGATGCAGAATGTTATAGAGCGCTCTGCTGTTCTTGCAAAAGACGGTGTCATCCGCCTGGAAAACCTCCCCACGGTTTTTACCACTACTTTTGAATCCTGCCTTGATACTGACGTCAAACGACGGCGCGTATCATTTAAGGCAGAGCGGGAGCTGCAGGTCGTTCGTACCGAGAAGAATATAATTGCCCGGTATCTTGAAGAGAGCGATGGAAACGTGGCTAAAGCGGCCCGCCTGGCAAATGTACCGCGTCGAACATTTTACCGCCTTCTCGAAAAACATGATATTGTTGTTCGGCGTCCCAAAAAGACGTACCCCTCCTGAATTATATCCCGCTCACACGCTCTGTCGTGGCAATCGCATACACATCTCCCGCCTCATTCAATAGAGCGGTGGCCGTCAACCATACTTCGATGACCCTGCCATCTTTGGTGAGCCGTTGGGTGAGATACGGCTCTGGCGCTTCTTTCCTGCTCAAATGGAGAACCCGCTCCATTTCTTCATTGCGCAGCGCTTCCGGTATCATCTCGCGGATAGTAAGCTGCAGCGCCTCCGGCTCGCTCCAGCCGTACATCCTTTCCGCCGCCGGATTCCAGACGATGATGCCGCCATCTATATCCTGCAGCACAACGGCATCGTGTGAATCACGCACCACCACCGCCATACGGAGCAGATCGTTGGCTTTTTTTTGTGCCTCTTCAGCCCGTTTTCGCTCGGTGATATCCTCTATCATGCAGAAATGTTGCGGATGTGTTTTGTCCTCAACATCTTCGGAGGCAATCGTCATGTTGATCCAGACTGCTGCCCCGTCAGGATGCAGATAGCGTTTTTGCATCTGAAAGCCGGGTATGCTGCCGGCATTTAAAAGAGCCATATTATCGAGCTCTTTCCGGATATCATCCGGATGGGTAATCTTCATCCAGTCGATCTGGATCATTTCCTCTCTTGTTCTCCCCGCGATTCCGGCAAACATCGGGTTAACTTCATAGATTTGACCGGTCAGTGAGTCAACCAGAGCAATACCCAGAGGAGCCTCTACAAATAGTTTTTTAAAGCGTACTTCGCTTTCCCGCAGTTTTACTTCCGCCTGCTTGCGGTCACTGATATTGACAAAATTGATCACCGCCCCCTCGATCACGTTGTCAATGGTTCGGTACGGCAGAATGCGCATCATGTACCAGGTGCCGTCCATCGTCTGCACCTCCACCTCTTTGGGAATCAGGGTGTTCAGTACGCTCTGCGTATCCACCATCAGGCGGTCATAGCCGATCAGATTCGAGGTGAAATGCCCTGCAGAGCGCCCGATATCGCTCAATATCAGGTTGATAATTCTCGTTGCACCGGGGGTGAAGCGGAGAATGCACAGCTTATGATCGACAAACACCGTGCCGATACCGGTTCCGGCCAGCAGGTTGTTCATGTCATTGTTCACCCGCGACAGATCCTGTACTTTTACCTGCAACTCGGCGTTGATCGTGGCCAGCTCTTCGTTAACCGACTGGAGTTCCTCCTTGGAAGTTTCCAGCTCCTCGTTGGTTGACTGCATCTCTTCGTTGATTGACTGCAGCTCTTCATTGGCGGATTTAAGCTCTTCGTTGGATGCTTCCAACTCCTCATTGGCGCTCTGGATGTATTCTTCCCTGGCTTGCAACTCCTGCTGCAGGGCTGCAAGACGCACCTCTGTGTCAGTAGCGGGGTCGTTTATACTGATCAGCCCGGTGGCCTGGATCTGCTGGACGGGCGCTTCTTCCAGTACGACCATGTAAAGCGACGTTTCAGGCTGTGCGGCAGAGTCGGGCTGATCGACAGGCTCAAGGTGGGCGGTTACCGGACAGATGCTCAGGTTGACGGTGGTGAAGTGGCCGTTGGTTTTGACCCGCAGACCGGGGCGGCAGACGGCTTCATGGCGGGTGGCGGCTTTGTGCAGGGCGATAGTCAGGTCATGCCGCAACCCTTCGCGGGCCATCTTCAGAATATTGAAGTTGGCTGTCCCGCCGGTTGCCAGCTCCAGATACATCCCGGTGCGGCCATGCAGATAGAGGATGTCTCCCTGCCGGTTGACGAGCACCCCCGCCTGAACCACCTGCTGCAGCAGCGCCTGTTCAGCCAGTTCCTGCAGAGGTATTTTTGCCGGAAAGGTTTTTTTGCCGGAGCATTGCCGGAGTGCTGTCTCTGCCTTTGTCATGGGGGGTAAAAATGTACCCGGGGGTATACACTTCCCCGTGTACTCGTCATCTTTGCGCTGATACAGTTTCTGCTTGCGCTCGACGGTGGTGAAGAGAGTGACGAATTCGCCAACGGTCTCGGAGGTGCCCAACAGGAGAAAGCCGCCGGGGTTCAGGGCGTAATGGAACAGCGGGATCACCTTCTTCTGCAGCTCGATACCCATATAGATGAGTAAATTACGGCAACTGATCAGGTCGAGCTTCGAGAAGGGGGGATCTTTGATCACATCCTGTTCGGAAAAAACCAGCATGTCACGAATCCCTTTATGGATACGATACGTTTTGCCGTCAGATTCCAGATTGAAAAAGCGCGCCAGACGTTCCGGTGTAATATCCGTGACAATACTGCCGGAAAAAAAGCCTTTACGGGCCTGGTCGATGGCCTCCTTATCGATGTCGGTGGCGAAGAGTTGTATCATGAAGTTCTGTTTCAAGGCTTCAACATGTTCCTGCAGCAGAATAGCAATGGAGTAGGCCTCTTCACCGGTGGAACAGCCGCAGATCCAGACCCGGATGGTGCTGCCGGACGGCTTGTCGGCAAAAAGACGCGGGATGATCGTTGATTCAAGTGCGGCAAAGGCAATCGGATCACGGAAAAAATTGGTGACACCGATCAACAGATCGCGAAAAAGCGCCTCCACCTCCAGGGGCATATGCTGGAGATATTTGACGTAGCCATCCAGCCGTTTGATCTGGTGGATGGCCATGCGTCGCTCTATGCGGCGCTGGATGGTGCTCGGTTTGTAGAGGGAGAAATCGTGACTGGTCTGGGCGCGCAGAATGACGAACACTTTCTTCAGTTCACTCTCTGTTTTGGGCTCCGGTACGGTGGCCGGACGTGGCGGTTTGCCGAAGGCATGCACGGCATACGCGATAAGCCGGGCAGGCATATCTGCCGCCGGAAGGACATAATCGACCAGCCCGGTATTGATGGCACTGCGCGGCATACCGTCATACTCGGTGGATTCAGGGGTCTGCGCCATCGCCATGCCCCCTTCGCCTTTGATCGCCCGCAGTCCCATGGTGCCATCACTACCGGTGCCGGACAGCACGATGCAGATGGCCAGTTCATGCTGATCCTGTGCCAGGGAGCGGAAAAAATAGTCGATCGGCAGCCGCTGACCACGCGGCGCCGCCGGCTCCAGCAACTGCAGTGTGCCGTTCAGAAAGGCCATGTCGCAGTTGGGCGGGATAATGTAGGCACAGTTAGGCTGCACCTCGACGCCGTCTTCGACCTCGAATACCTGCATGCGGGTGTAGCGCCGGATCAGATCGGTGAGGATGCTCTTGTGATCCGGCGCCAGATGCTGCACCAGCACAAAGGCCATGCCGGGATCTTTATCGGCCGGCATGCCGGAAAAGAACGCTTCAAAGGCAGCCAGGCCACCGGCGGAGGCGCCGATGCCGACGATGGGGAAATGTGATTTGGCCGGTATTATCGCGTCAATCGGTTCTGCTGCTGTCGGTTCGGCTTGTTTTTTTCCGGACATGACGTTCTCCTTATCATGATGTGTGAACTAAGTATAGATGAAACAGGGGTATCGTCTATTGGGGGAAACCCCAAAAAAACGAATTTATTTTCCGGTAGAGAGTTGTTGTGTAACAGGAAGGATTGGGGGGGTGCGTAATCATTCTGCAATATTCGCCCGGCGGGTAACCCGTTCCGGATGAATCTTTCTGGTCATCAACAAATAATCAACGGGCAGAATTGCTGAACTCATCATTGAGGCTCTGCTGAATCGGCACAAGTAGCATGACCACTGTTCCTGTTCCTGCAACAGACTCAACGACAAGACTGCCACCAATATAGTAAGGATGCGGGAATAAATCCATAGGGCTTTTCGGAGTGACAGGTCCGAAAGGCCCTATGGATTTGCTGCGATATTCCTACTACATTCGCTACAGGGCCGATGAAGGATACCGTTCGGCGACAGTTTTTACTGCGTCCGGCCACTTAAAGAGACTTCCGCCGATTTTCATTGCACCCCTCCCTGCTCATGGGATGCGGAGCAGGATTAACCACGGTACCGGTTTAAAATGTTTTGCTATTGACAATAATAGCGATATAGTGCCGCTGTTTCCAACACATACCACCGTCTCCATTCTGAGTGATTATTTACTCCCGATCGGTATTGCGGATTTTTCCGGGCACCGGTCGTTATGGTAATAAACCAGGTGCCACGTATGACCGCCAGCCAAAAAAAACCGGCCGCGAAGCCCAAACAGCCTGAGTCTCCAGCTCATATTCCACCTGCTGCGGCATCATCTTTCCCCATAGTCGGCATTGGTGCCTCTGCCGGCGGCCTGGGGGCGTTGGAGCTGTTTTTCCGGCATGTGCCCAAAAGGTGCGGTATGGCCTTTGTCGTTATTCAGCACCTTTCACCTACCCACGTCGGCAATCTGCCGGAACTGCTCCAGCGAACCACACCCATGAACGTCAAACAGGTTGATAACGCAGTCAGGGTAAAGCCTGACTGCGTCTATGTCATTCCTCCCAACAAAAATATGACCATCAGTAACCGGACCCTCCATCTTCAGGCTCCTGATATAAAGCTTGCCCTGCGGCTGCCGATAGACATTTTTCTCCGCTCACTGGCAGTCGATTGCGGCGGGCAGAGTGTCGGCGTGATCCTCTCCGGCATGGGCTCTGATGGCACTTTGGGCATGTGTGCCATCAAAGAGCAGGGTGGTCTGACACTGATACAGGAACCGGGTTCGGCCAAGTTCGGCAGCATGCCGAAAAGCGTCAGCAACGCCGGTTTTGCCGACATAATAGCGCCGGCAGAGGAACTGCCGGAAAAGATCGTCAATTATCTTGATTATGCCTCCCCTCACGGGGAAATAGAGCAGAACCGGCAGGACAATGAACAGAACAACTTTGAAAAAATCACGTCCATTCTCAAAGTCAGGACCCGGCATGATTTCTCACTGTACAAACCAACTTCGGTCTATCGAAGGATCGAGCGGCGCATGGCGATCCATAAGATCAGTACTATTGCCGACTACACCCGGTTCCTGCAGAATAACGTCCAGGAAGTCGAACTGCTCTTTAAAGAGCTGTTGATAGGCGTTACCAGCTTCTTCCGTGACACCGCCATGTGGGAGGAATTAAAAGTCGAAGCGTTGCCGAAGATTCTGGCCGGCTATTCCGAAGGGGGCACCCTGCGGGCCTGGTCATGCGGCTGCTCGACCGGAGAGGAAGCCTACTCCCTGGCTATTCTGTTCCGGGAAGCCCTCGACCGCGCCACACTGTCGGAAAACTACAACCTGCAGATATTTGCCACCGATCTCGATGCCGACGCCATTGAGAAGGCCCGCAGAGGACTCTATAGTTCCAGGATCGAAACCGATGTTTCGCCCGAGCGCCTGCAGCGTTTTTTCATCAAGGAAAACGACGGTTACCGGATATGCCGCGAGATCCGTCAAATGGTCACTTTCGCTCAACAGAACGCCATCAAGGACCCACCCTTCACCAGGATTGATCTCCTGCTCTGCCGCAACCTGCTGATCTATCTGACGACAGGCCTGCAGAAGCAGCTTCTGCCACTGTTCCACTACAGCCTGAAGCCGGGGGGACTGCTCTTCCTTGGCAGCGCAGAGACGGTCGGATCCGATATCGATCTGTTTTCCGCCACAAACATCAGGTCAAAGCTTTTCTGGCGCACCACAACAATTTTCCGGAACAGTCGGGTATCCTTCCCGACCGCCTTGGCCGCTACTTCTCCCGTATCACTGCACCAGGAGTCTCACATGACCAAAGCAGCGAATAATCTTCAATCTCTGGCTGACAGCCTCATTCTGCAGCATTTCTCAGCCCCGACCGTTCTTGTCAGTGATCAGGGAGACATCCTCTACATCAGCGGCCGCACCGGCAAGTACCTCGAGCCGGCGGCAGGCAAAGCCAACATGAATATCTTCGCCATGACCCGCGAGGGATTGCGCTACACGCTGGACAGCGCCTTCATCCAAGCGCTGCGGCAGAGTGAACCGGTCATCGTCAGAGCGGCGCTGACCGAATCGGGCAAAAGCACGCAGAGTGTCGATATGACGTTGATGAAGGTAGAATCACCGGAATCATCGCGCGTGATGGTGCTGATCTCCTTCCAGAATGTGATTGTTCCCGCCAGGCCACGGCGTAGAAAGTCCGGGGGACTTCCCAACGATACCCGGCTTGAGGAGCTTGAAAATGAGCTGCTGAAAAACCGGGAAGAGTTGCGTACCACCCGTGAGGAGATGCAGACTGCTCACGAAGAGTTGAAATCGACCAACGAGGAGCTGCAGTCAACCAACGAAGAGTTGCAGTCAACCAACGAAGAGCTGACTACCTCGAAAGAAGAGATGCAATCCATGAACGAAGAGCTTCAGAGCGTGAACTCCGAGCAGTCCATTCGATTGGATGACTTTATGCAGCTCAATAGTGATATGGAGAATCTGCTCAACAGCACCGAGGTTGTCACGGTCTTTCTCGATAACCATCTGTGCGTGCGCCGCTTCACCAGCGGCGCCAACCGGCTGTTCAATCTGATTCCCGGCGATGTCGGCAGGCCGCTGGCCGATATCGTCTCAAGCCTGAACTATCCGGAGATGTATGGCCATGTACAGGATGTCCTCAGGAAACTGATTTCGGTGGAAAACCAGGTATCCACAAGCGACGGACGCTGGTTGCTGGTGCGGATCATGCCGTACCGCACCATCGACAAGAAGATTGATGGTGTGGTGATAACCTGCAACGACATCACAGCCGCAAAGAAGATTGAAGACGAGTTGCGGGGGAAAATAGCGCAGCTCGAATCACAGCTCGCTGCGTGATTCTGGAGGCCATGCATGAGCACAACGCCTGCTAATGATGCCGGAATTGGAGTCGCCCCCCGGAGCGCACCCCCTTTTTTTCTGCGATTATACAAGGCCTGGATTGTGCTGGTGGCCGGCCTTAGGCTTACCGTCGCTGCAGCGTTGTACATTGATTACGCGAGTGTCTGGCTCACCCTGGCCGGCGGGACTTCCATCACGCTCCTGCTGTCCGCCCTCATCCGTAATCTGCTCGGTACGCGTAGCGAAGCGCTGCGGCTGGCGGAGGAGCTGAATCTGGAGCTGAAGGAAGAGCACCAGCGCCTTACCAGTATCCTCGATGGCACAAGAGCCGGTACGTGGGAATGGAATATACAGACGGGAGAAGTCATATTTAACGAACCGTGGGCAGCAATAATCGGCTATGGGCGGAAGAGAATGAACGGGAGCGCATTGCCGGATAATTGCACGATCAGGTGGGCCAGTCTCTGCTCCTGGCAAAAATGAAACTCGATGAATTGGCACATGAAATTTCATCTGACGAACTCCGCACCTCAGCGGAAAAAGCTGCTGAACTTATAGTACATCAATTCAGGATATCCGCTCGTTAACCTTCAAAATACGGCCACTCCTGATTGATTCTCCCGACATAGAAACAAGCCTGAAGTGGCTCTGCACATCAATCAATGAAGATTACAACGTATCGTTCAAATTTACCGGCACCGGTACAACAATACCGTTAGCCCCCAAACTGCGTGAAACGCTGTGGCGTGTCGTGAGGGAGCTGTTACTGAACGTGATCAAACACGCCAAAACTGCACACGCTGTGCTGTCACTGCACACAGATGACTGTAATCTGACCCTGCGCGTTATCGATCAAGGTGTCGGTTTTTCTTACTTCGGTGCTGACAGCAAGCGGACTGCCCTTGGCGGGTTTGGCCTGATCAGTGTCCGTCAGAGAGTTGAGTGGATTGGTGGCACCCTTGCCGTTGAATCGACTCCGGACAGGGGATCAGTGGTAACGGTAGTGGTACCGATTCAGCAAGACCACACTGGCAGGGGAGATATATGAACACGACAATTCTGCTCGTTGATGACCACCAGATTTTCCGCGAGGGGATACGGGCGCTGATCGAAAAAAATGCTCTGGCCAATGTGCTGGGCGAAGCCAACAATGGAGTCGAGGCGGTTCGTCTTGCCGATGAATTGAAACCGGATCTCATCCTCATGGATATGACCATGCCGGTCATGAATGGTATCGAGGCCACCCGGAAAATTACCCAGAAACATCCCGGCATCCGCATTTTGGCCCTATCGATGGAAAGTAACCGTCTTTTTGTGGTGGAAGCTCTCAAGGCGGGGGAGACCGGCTGCCTGTTGAAGGATTGTGCCTTTGCAGAACTTGCCGATGCCATCGCTGCCGTTGCCAGGGGCGAAACCTATCTCCCCCGGAAGATAGCCACACTGCTTGTTAAAGAATTCCTGCAATGCATTCCCGAGGATGCGAATATTGTCTATGAAACACTGACTCCACGCGAGCGGGAGGTCCTGCAATTGCTTGCCGATGGCAAATGTATCAAGGATATCAGCTATGATCTCAGCGTAAGCAATAAAACCGTTGAAAACCAGCGGCAGGCCATCATGCATAAGTTGCAGCTTTTCAGTGTGGCCGAACTGACCAAATACGCCGTGTGCAACGGCTTATCCCCCATCAGATAGTACGCTACCCCACACCTTTCAACTCCCCCTCATCCTCCTCAATCAGCAAATCCGGGAGTTTCCGTACCCGTCACTTCGAATTGCCTTATGGATTTGTTACTCTATCCTTACTACATTTGAAACAACGGCCGGTTAAGTTAGGAGTACCTGTTATGTCCACCCCGCTTCGTTTGTTGATCATTGAAGATTCAGAGGATGATGCTCTGCTGCTTGAGCGCGAGCTGACAAAAAACGGCTATGACCTTGATTCCAGGAGGGTTGATACGCCTGAAGCGTTGAAGAGCGCTCTTGCCGCAAAAACGATGGTTTCTTTTATGGCCGCATCGATCAATAAAGAGCTGAACAACCGACTGAGGACTCTGGAAGACACTGAAAAACAGATCACTCCGGCTTTAATGGCTGGATCCGTCGGCCTTGCAGTCATTCCTGGAACAGCGTCCGATTCTTCAGATACTATTCAACAGTGGTGCCTTTGTCGTCGGGATTGATGGTGTAGCCATTGCCGATGTACCCATTTCGTGGGGTCGAATTGGCGGCTATTACTCTGACAGAGAGTACATGGCTGAAATATTGAAGGGAAAATCAACCATCAGCAGGCCGGTTACTCATGGCCGGGAAATGTCCGCGAGATGCAGAATGTTATTGAGCGATGTGCTGTGCTGACAAAAGATGGCGTAATCCGACTGGAAAATCTCCCCACGGTTTTTACCACAACCTTTGATTCCTGTCTTGATATCGACGTTAAACGGCGGCGGGTTTTTTTTAGGCAGAGCGGGAGGAGCAGGTCGTTCGTACCGAGAAGAATATCATTATTGCCCGATACCTTGAAGAAAGCGATGGAAGCGTGGCTAAAGCGGCCCGCCTGGCAAATGTACCGCGTCGAACGTTTTACCGCCTCCTCGAAAAACATGACATCGTTGCTGTTCGGCACCCAAAAACCATTCCCCAATGATGTTCGAATTTTCCCCGATGTGACTTTTTTCCCGATCGGCCTTTTTCAAAATGGCGTATACTTTTCGCCATTATGCGACATATTTGACACAGTTTTTGAGAATTTATATTAAAAAATAAAACAAGACTTTTTGGTAACACCTTGTAATTATAGTCATTCTTAATATTTATTATGATTTGGCACGATATTAGCTTACGTATACGCAATACCTGATCATACAAAAGTCAGAAAAAAACATAAAACAAGGAAGGAGTAATAACCATGGGAAGAATGAGAGAGAATCCACGGTACAACGTAATATCAATGAGGGTGAGTGATGAAGAGCGTGACCATCTTGACATGCTGATGAAAACAACTCACAAAAGCATCTCGGATATCATGCGTGAAGCGATGGAATATTTTTCTGCTCACTATGAGCAGGAAGATTTGAACATTAAAGCAGCGTAAATCGCCAGGGCCCGTTAACGAAAAAAGGCGGTGAAAGTATCACCGCCCTTTTACGCGTAAGGTCGTTCATCAGTTGATCGTAATTTCGAACTGTTCCTGGTGAAAGCCCGGTTTCGCCCGCACGGTGATCCTTTTTTTGAATTTCTTTTCCAGTTCTTCAAGCCCCCGGCGCTCCTCGTCATAGAGAAGGTCTGCGACGTGCGGATGGACGGTTACCGTTGCTTTGGTACCTCGTATATCAAGCATTTCCCGTCGCAGTTCGCGGAAAATTTCGTGGCATACCGTTGTTTTTGATTTGATGTAGCCGCGTCCTTCACAGTAACTGCACGGTTCACACATCATTCGGCTGATATTCTCGCGGACCCGTTTCCTGGTCATCTCCACAAGACCAAGCTCGGAAATCTTCAGAATATTGGTCTTCGACTTATCCACCTTCAGGGCTTCTTCCAGAGCGCCATAGACTTTTTCCCGATTCACCTCTTTTTCCATATCGATGAAGTCGATAATTATGATGCCGCCAATATTGCGCAAACGGAGCTGATAGGCGATCTCTTTGACCGCCTCCAGATTTGTTTTCAAGATGGTGTCTTCCAGATTGTGTTTGCCGACATAACGGCCGGTGTTAACATCAACAGCACTCAGCGCTTCAGTCTGCTCGATGATGATATAACCGCCCGACTTCAGCCAGACCTTTCTCCCCAGCGCGCGACTGATTTCGACTTCCAGGCCGTAATGATCAAAAATCGGTTCGTCTTCATCATAGAGTTCGATTGTATATTTCATTTTTGACGCAAAGGTTGAAATAAAATGGACAATCCGGTCGTAATCCACCTGAGAGTCGACAACAATCTTATCGACCTGCTCGGTGACAATATCCCGTACCACTTTTTGAACGACATCGAGATCAAAATGCAGTAAAGACGGCACTGCCCCCTTTGCCTGCCGGTTGGAGATATCTTCCCATACGGTTGTCAGGTAGAGCATGTCGGCAATCAGATCTTCTTCGCTCTTGCCTTCGGAAACGGTTCTGACAATGTAGCCGGAGCCCGGCTTCTTGAGGCGTTCAACAATTTCCCGCAGCCGTTCACGCTCTTCCTCGTCTTCTATGCGCCGTGAAATGCCGATATGGTCGACCGTAGGCATATAGACCAGATGACGACCGGGCAGGGAAATATGTGACGTAATCCGGGCTCCCTTGGTGCCGAGCGGCTCCTTGGAAATCTGTACCAGCAGTTCCTGCCCCTCCTGCAACAGATCCTCGATAGGATGGAGCGGCCGGAATTCAGGCCGCTCGTTGCCATCCTGCTCTTCGGTTGGCTCATCGTCCGTTTTATTTCCGGCATACATAAGCGACTCATACTCTTCAATGGCGTCGAACACATCGGCCACATACAGAAAAGCGGCCTTTTCCAGGCCTATATCAACAAAAGCAGCCTGCATCCCGGGCAACACACGAACGACACGACCTTTGTAAATATTCCCCACAATCCCCTTTTCACGACTGCGCTCAATATAGAGCTCAGCAATAGTGCCGTTCTCAATGAGCGCAATGCGGGTTTCGTGGGAAGCGGCATTAATTACTAACTCAGCTCCCATGATGATTTTCTCCGTTTATCTGAAATATATGAACTTAAAAAATATACGTAATTATTGGGTAAAGATGACTTCCAGCTTCTCTACCTGAATGTCGTCTCCCTGAAGCGTCTCACTCCCGGTAATGGCACGGGCGAATTCAACCGGCTTGCCCCGTTTGGCAACAAGATCAAGCATCCGTCCATCAACACTGAGAGACACAGTTTCACCTCTGAGATCAACTGTTTGCGTCTGCCCTTTTTTAGTCCGCTGAATAACGAAAGAATCATGTGCCAAAAATTGCACACTTTGTTTCAGCAGCTCATTCTGATCGACACCGGCTATGGTTATTCGATAACGGGTGGCTTCAATCAAAGTCGAGAGAGATGGTGATTTGGCGTCAACTTCTGCAGCATCGAGAATCCGCAGCCCTTCCGGCAGCACAGAATTAAGACGTTCCTGCACCTCCGGAGGTGTGATGCCGGCGACAACGACCATATCCATGTACTCCGCCTGTGATTCGACTCCAACTGAGGTCGCTGTGCCGAATGAAAAGCGTGGGTGCGGATGAAAGCCGAGCGAAAAAAGGATCGGCACGTTACCTCTGCTGACGGCCCGGGTGAAAACGGTTATTAACTCAAGATGGCTTAAATAACGCATAACTCCGGTTTTGGAAAATCTGAGGCGCATCCGGGCAGCATCTGACTCAACTGTCTCAATATCCGGCCGCTGCGGAAGGTCTGCCTGCAATGAAACCCGGTTTTTCACGACGGTAAAATCGCAGACTCCACAAGCGCTGCAACTGCCGTCACGACAATCTTTCGTGGCAGCTTCCGCAAGAGCCCGCTCACGCTCATCAAGCAAAAACAGTTTCGTCACTCCGCAGTCGAGATGATCCCACGGCAGAATTTCATCCGGTTCGCGACGGCGCAGATACCATTCCGGTTCCACGCCGCAGTCGGCAAACGCCTGCTGCCACCGCTGCAGGGAAAAATGCTCGCGCCAGCCGTCAAACCGGCAGCCAAGTTCAACGGCACGGATCAGCACCGGGGCGAGACGACGGTCGCCACGGGCAAAGACCCCTTCCATGAACGAGAGCGGCGCATCCTGCCATTTGAACTTCAACTTGCGTTTTTTGAGATCGCAATGCAGCTGATACTGGAGGTCAGTGGTTTCCTGCGTAGAGATCTGCGCTTCCCACTGAAATGGCGTATGTGCTTTCGGCACAAAGGTGCTGACGGCGACAGTAACGTCTCCGGAAACTCCGCTCCCTTTCGCCTGATCTTTAACCTGCCGGGCCAGAGTTGCAATCTGGGCAACATCATCAGCAGTTTCGCCCGGCAATCCGATCATGAAATAGAGCTTGATCAGCCGCCATCCGGCGTGGTAGATCGCCGCTGCTCCGGTGATAAGGTCAGCCTCGCTGATCCCTTTGTTGATGACCCGCCGCATCCGGTCACTGCCGGCCTCGGGTGCCAGAGTGAAGCCGGTCTTACGCACTTTTTTGATTTCGTCAATCAGTTCATCAGACAGACTCCCGACGCGCAGGGAGGGGAGTGAGACAGCGACCCGATCCTCGGCATAGCGTGCCATCAGCTCGGTTACCAGCGGGGTCACGCAGGAATAATCGCCGGTGGAAAGTGACAGCAGCGATATTTCGTCATAGCCGGTGGCTTTAAGAGACTTTTCTATGACATTCAGGATTGTTTCCGGCGAGCGCTCGCGTAGCGGACGGTAGACGTAGCCGGCCTGGCAGAAACGGCAGCCACGGGTGCAACCGCGCGCGATTTCCACCGCAACCCGATCATGAATTGTCTTCATAAAAGGTACCACAGGGGAGTCCGGATAAGGGGCCGCATTGAGGTCAACCAGAAAGCAACGGCGGACTGAGGTGTAGTCCGGTTTGAGAGGGGTAATTTCTGAAAGGGTGCCGTCGGAAGCGTACTTCGGGTCGAAGAACGCAGGAACGTAGACGCCTGCAATCTTTGAGAGCCGCTCAAGCAGGCACGCCCTGTTCTCTCCGGCTATTTTTGCTTCCCGTACCGCCAGAGCGATTTCGAGGGTCGCCTCTTCACCATCCCCCAACAGTACTGCGTCAAAGAAAGGAGCCAGCGGTTCCGGATTGTAGGCGCACGGGCCGCCGGCAATGATCAGCGGAAACGGCCCCCCACGATCACCGGCTAGGAGCGGAATGCCGCTCAAGCGGAGCATGGAGAGAATATTCGTGTAGGAAAGTTCGTATTGCAGGGTAAAGCCGATTATGTCGCAGGCGGCAAGAGGAGTGGCCGTTTCCAGAGTTGACAGGGTACTTTTCGCCGCCAGCATCTCCGCTTCCATATCCGGCCAGGGAGCAAAAACACGCTCTGCGGCAATCCCTTCAGTTTCATTCAGGATGTGATACAGGATCCGCAAGCCAAGGTGACTCATGCCGACTTCATAGACATCAGGAAACGCAAGAGCAAAGCGTACGTCGGCATCAACCTTGCGGATGGAGCCCATTTCACCGCCCATATAGCGGGCAGGTTTTTCAACTGCGAGAAGATTCATTAATGAAATTCAGTTCTTATGCGAGATAATGAAGGTCTGGAACTATAGCAAATCGGCCAGCGGGATGCAAGACAAATAGCCGTAATTGCCAATGAAATGGCGGGAAAGGAGCGACCGCACTTGCACTTTTTCCGATGGGCGCATATTATGCCGACAGATGCTTTTCCACAGCACCATCAAAAACATGCGAGGCCGGTATGAATTCATGTAACACGGTATGCCCGATATGATTATCCGACGTGCAGCAACCGGTATCTCCTCTGCAAATCCCCGGCAGGCCGCCTGTGAAACCCTTTTACGCATCAGGAAAGAGGGGGGCTTTGCTGACCGCCTGATCGACACCGAACTCTCCAACGGCGCGTTGTCCGGTCCGGATCGGGGACTGTATGCCGAACTGGTCTTTGGTGTACTGCGCCGCCAGGGAACACTGGACCATATCCTTCAGCGGCTGCTTGAAAAACCGATGATTGAGCTTGATCCGCTGGCACTCGTCATCCTCCGTATCGGCCTGTATCAGCTGACCTGCCTTGACCGCATTCCTGAATCAGCAGCTGTGAACGAATCGGTCAATCTGGCAAAGCTGATCACACCGGGTACGAGCGGACTGGTCAATGCCGTGCTGAGAAACTACCTGCGCCGCCGCGATACGATTAGCTTTCCTGATATCAGTACCCATCCGGCGGCGGCGATAGCGGCCCGGCATTCCCAGCCGGAATGGCTGGTAGAGCAATGGCTGGACCAGCTTGGCGTTGCCGAGGCCGAACAACTGGCGGAGGCCTCTTCGCAACAGCCACCGCTGACCCTGCGCGTTAACACGCTTCGCTCCGGCCGGGACGAATTGCTGCAGGAGTTTTCCCGGCAGGGTATTGATGCGACCCCCTGCCGCTATTCGCCGGATGGCATCACTCTTGTCGGGCGTCATATTATCAACACGCTGCCCGGTTTTGCTGAAGGTCTGTTCGCCGTTCAGGATGAAGCGTCACAACTGGCAGGCAGGCTGCTGGGCGCCGAACCGGGAGAACGGATCTGGGATGCCTGTTGCGCCCCGGGCGGAAAAACCTGCCACATTGCCGAGCAGCTGGATGACCGTGGCGAGCTGATAGCAACCGATATATCCCGGTCGAAGCTGACAACTGTTCAGGACAATTTCCGCCGTCTTGGCATAAACTCTGTTGCAACGGCTGTTGCCGACCTGCATCAGCCGGATACATTTCCCGATGGTGACTTTGACCGCATCCTGCTGGATGCGCCATGCTCCGGACTTGGTGTCATACGCCGTAATCCGGAGGCCAAGTGGCGGCTCTTTTCCGGTGACATAACCCGTCTGGCCGCAGTCCAGAAAACCCTCTTGAAGAATGCTGCCACCAGGCTGAAACCGGGGGGGACACTGATCTATTCAACCTGTTCGACCTCGGAAGCGGAAAATGAGCTTGTGGTGGAGGATTTTCTTTTGCACCACCCCGGGTTTGTGCTAGAAAACCTGAATGATCTTTTTCCCCAATGGCTTGACCTGATTGCGTTTTACGGAATGTTCAGGGTCTGGCCGCACCGTCATGGCATGGATGGATTCTTCGCTGCACGAATAAAAAAAATTGGAGCTTAATATGAAAAAAATTGCGCCGTCCATTCTGTCTGCCGACTTTTCCCGTCTTGGTGATGAAATACGTGCCGTTGAGGCGGCCGGAGCTGATTACATCCATATCGACGTCATGGATGGTCACTTCGTGCCCAACATCACGATCGGCCCTTTGATTGTCGAGGCGGCCCGCAGGGTGACATCGCTGCCCCTCGACGTTCACCTGATGATCGAAAATCCCGACCTTTACATACCCGATTTTGCGGCGGCCGGTTCCGACATCATCGTCATACATGCCGAAGCGACAAACCATCTCCATCGCAGCATACAATTGATCAAATCTTTCGGTAAAAAAGCCGGCGTTTCGCTCAATCCGGCGACACCTCTGAATGTTCTTGATCACATCATCGATGATCTGGATCTGGTACTGCTGATGACCGTCAATCCAGGGTTTGGCGGGCAAAGTTTCATTGAAGCCTGCCTGCCGAAAATTCATTCATTGCGGGCACTCCTCGATCTACGCGGCTCTGAAGCAGAGCTTGAAATTGACGGCGGGGTCAAACCGGCAAATATCGCCCGCATCTCCCATGCAGGCGCAGATGTATTTGTCGCCGGCAGCGCCGTTTTCGGTGCGACTGATTATGCCGAGACAATCACGGAAATGAAGCGCCTGGCCCATGAACCGCTGCTCTGATTTTCACCGGATTCCCGCAGTGTTTGATATTTAATTAATGGAATTTTCGTCTCTGTTCGTTTACGATCTCAAACCATGTCCGCAAGCATACTTATCATAGATGACTCGGCAACAGTTCGGGAACAGATCATCCGGACTCTTGAGCCATTCAATCTGTTTAACTTCTATTACGAAGCAGAGGACGGACTGTATGGATTTAAAAAATTACTGTCGTCTCCGGTAGATATAATTCTGTGTGATCTGGAGATGCCCCGGATTGATGGCTTTACATTCTTGAATATGCTTAAAGCACGACCGGAACATCTCAACGTTCCGGTTATAATTCTGACCGGGATGGACGGCCGGGAGCGTAAGCTCAGGGGCCTCGAACAGGGCGCAAGCGATTACATCACCAAGCCGTTTGACCATGAAGAGCTGGTTGCCAGGGTTAAGATTCATCTCAAAATAAAGAAACTGCAGGATGACCTGAAGCGTTCTAACGAACTGCTGCTGGAGCTCTCCAACACCGACCACCTGACGGGGCTCTTCAATCGCCGCTATATGATGGAAGCGCTTGATAAAGAAGTGCAGCGTTGCATCCGCAAGTGTGGTGACCTCTCGCTCATCATGCTTGATATCGATCATTTCAAGCAGGTTAATGACAGGTACGGTCATCTTCAGGGTGATATCGTCCTGCAACGGGTGGCGTTGCAACTGAATAAAGAGTTGCGCAGCTATGACTGTGCCGCCCGTTACGGAGGCGAGGAGTTTATCGCCATTCTGCCGGATTCAACGCTACAGCAATCTATTTATGTCGCTGACCGCATCCGCCTGGCAATACAGGGTGCCACGTTCGAAGGACCGCTTTCTCCACTCTGTCTTACCGCAAGCATTGGAGTCGCCCACTTTTCCACAGTACAGTCAGCGACGGTCGATGGTTTTATCAAGCAGGCAGATGACGCCCTGTATCGGGCAAAAGCCAATGGCAGAAACCGGGTTGAGTTCCATGACCCTGAAGGGCCGAAATACATGCACTTCTGAACCTATATAAAGGATTGTTGATGCACACAGGTTACCGATGCATGATTGCAGGCATTATCGTGTTCTGCAGCACTCTGGCCGCTCTGGCGGCTCCATTCGGAAAAATAGATGCGCCGCCACTCTCTGAACGCTGGTTCGGGGTTTTTGTGAACAGTGAACGGGTCGGATTTTACCGGCAACGAATTGAGGCATCGGAAGATGGCTACCGGATGGAAGGGAATGGCACTGTACAGATTAACGTCATGAATGCTTCCAAAAAGGTCTCCATGCGGGAGACATACCTCGTTTCAAAAAGCCTGGCTCTCCGCTCATTTGAAGTTGAACAGACAGTTAATGGCTCCTCTTCGCACATTACCGGCATGGTCAACGGTAACACCATGCATATAAAAAGTGGCGCTTCCGGAAAAATCACCGAAAAAACCCTTAAAATTACCGGGGATGTGTACCCGCCACCGGCGCTCAATCTGTATCCGCTTATGCGTGCTGTCTCAGCAGGAGCGTCGTATACCATCCAGGCATTCGATCCGGAAGAGGTAAAGGTAAAGGACGTTCTGATCACGGTGCTGGGTGAAGATACGACGAGTGATGGTCTGTCTGCAATGAAACTGCGCAACAATCTGTACCCGTATGTAACAAATGAAATCTGGGTTGACAGCCGGGGGAATACGCTTGAGGAGTCGGTTCGTGAAGGGCTGGTGACAACAAAGGCGGTACATCCCTCGGCTCTTGGCGCGTTTGTCAGCGAATGGGCGCTTGCCGGGAAGGACTTGATTTATGACTTCAGCATGGTGCGCGTACAACCGCCCATTAAGGAACTAAAGAAGCTAACCGGCCTGGCGATCGAGATCACAGGCTGGAATGATGCCCTGCCGCTTCTGCAGGGTGGTGGACAACAGGTGCACATGGCCGGAGCCGGGCGGGTAATCTTCAAAACCGGCACGCTGGCTCTTAAATTACCTGATTCAAGATCAGACCAGCCGACGGTCGCACAGCTGAAACCGGCTGACAAAATAGAATCCGATGCCCCTGAGATTCGTGCACAGGCCGAACTGCTTGCTGCGGGAGTTAAAAACAGGGAGGATCTCGTCACTGCCCTGGCTTCCTGGACGGCTGCCTGGCTGCATGACTCTATCGACGATGGCGGCAGCGCCGTTGAGAGCTTTAAGTCGAGGAACGGTAACTGCCAGACACATGCCCGTCTCTACACGGCACTGGCGCGTGCCGCCGGTATTTCGACCCGTTTTGTTTCCGGATTGGTGCATGTGGAAGGAAAGGGCTTTCTGTATCACAGCTGGGCAGAATGTTTTATCGAAAATCGCTGGGTCGCGGTTGACCCCACCTACAACCAATTCCCTGCTGACCCTACGCACCTGAAGCTTCTTGAAGGGCATCTACCAGGGGATATGGCGCCGATTCTTGCTATTATCGGTCGAATTAAGATGAATCTTTTAGAGGCAGCATACTGATTACGCCGCGTTAAATTGATATTGGTACTCCGCAACCAGTTCCCGTAATTTCTTTTTCATGCCCCGTTTCCACGGTCCGACCGCCACCAGCCGCAGATTTTCCGGGGCAAAAAGCGATCGTGCCGTTTCCTGAAGTTCAGCAGCAGTAATCCGGCGTGCTTCTGCCTGATCCTCTTCTATGCTCCTGACGACTCCCATCAACTCGCCCCAGCCATAGCGCCCACCCATTTCATACGCAGAATCGAGACTGAATTCAAGATCGAAAATATAGGAGTTACGAATGCGCTCCAGTTCGTCATCAGGCACCGCTGTTGTCGTAATGCGCTGTAGTTCCTCAAAAGCCGCTTCAACCGCATGAATCAAGGTGTCCGGGGACGTCGAAAGATCAAAGGCAAGGCAGCCGGTTTCGTCATACGCCCCGATTGCACCATCAACGGAATAAATAATGCCCAACTCCTCACGCAAGCGTAAATGGAGACGGGAACTGCCGCCGCCGGCAAGAATTCTCCGTAAAAAACGGAGCGCCATAAAGCGCCGGTCATCGCGGGCAAAGCCGAGGAACGCCAGCTGTAGATTCATCTGACTGTCAGAGTCCTGCACACAGCGGATCTGCGGTGAATTCTGGCGGAGTGTCACGAGCGGGGTCGGCGGAACAGCCGTGTCAGGCCACTCACCAAAACAAACTCCCGCCGCGTCCAGGACCGTATGCTGTTTTACCGGACCGGAGACAACCAGAACCGCATTTGAAGGGACGTAATACGTTTTCAGATGCTCTTCAAGATCAGTCCGCCCGATTGCGGCGATGCTGTCGAGTGTGCCGATCGTCGGCATCCCGAGCGGGTGTCGGGGCCAGAGCATGCGGCTGACGATGGTGTCAGGATTGACCTCGTCCCCCTGTTCGTTAAGATCCTCCCGCGCCTCCTCGGCGATAATCCGCTTTTCTATATCGATGCCGACCAGAAGCGGTTTCATCAGCATTGACGCGAGTATTTCCATACCCCGCCTGACACTGTCCGGGTGAACCCGCGAATAATAATAGGTCGATTCGGCATCTGTCGCAGCATTCGGCGCACCGCCGATGACTTCAAAGGCCGATTCGATTGCCAGTGATGTCGGGAATTGAGCGGTGCCGCGAAACAGAATATGCTCCAGAAAATGCGACAGGCCTTCCCGCCCGGGTGGATCATTACGACCGCCGACCTTGAGGTAAATGGCCAGCTCGGCAGAGTGCAGGTGCGGCATTTCGACAGAGACAACCCGCAGGCCGTTGGCAAGAGTATGAAGATGAGGACGGATCATGACAAGGCTCTCCGGATATTTTCAATCTGCTGACGATAATCATCGGGCGAAAGGAACCGCTCCTCATGCTGCTCCGCCCAGATCGGTCGGGGCCAGAGCGGTTCCGACGAGAAGCGCGGCACGATGTGCCAGTGGATATGCGGTACCATGTTGCCGAGAAGTTCATAATTTATTTTTGTCGGTTTGTATATGCCGTAGAGTGCTTCTGCCACGGAAGAAAACTCTTCCATGAGGGATGAGCGGACGTCACGATCAAGATGGAACAGCTCCGTGACATGATCTTTCGTAAACAGCAGCGTATAGCCGGGAAAATACTGGTCACGGTTGAGAGTTACATAGGAGTGCGGCAGTTCGATAATCTGTAGATCCGGTTCATCTTCCCAGCGGCGGCACATCGGGCAGTCATTCATGTTATTCATACCTCAACGCATCAATCGGATTAAGGCCGGCCGCTTTTTTTGCAGGATAAAAACCAAAGAAGATGCCGACCGCACCGGAAAATACAAAGGAGATGGCGATGGATTGGAACGAAATCATGGTTGGCCAGTCAAGCATGCGTGATACGGCCGTGGCTCCTCCGGCCCCGAGAGCAATACCGATCAAGCCCCCCAGCATGGTAAGCAGCACCGCTTCGGTCATGAACTGCAGGAGGATGTCATTCTTTTTGGCGCCGATTGCCATCCTGATACCGATTTCACGGGTTCGTTCCGTAACGGAGACCAGCATGATATTCATGATGCCGATACCCCCCACGATCAGTGAAATGGAGGCAACTGCGCCGAGCAGCAGCGACATGGCCTTTGATGATTTTTCCGCAACCGCCAGAATTTCTGACAGGTTACGGGTCGAAAAGTCGGGCTCCTTGCCGTTGCCGATCCGGTGGCGTTGGTTAAGAAGTGCCTGAATTTCACTTTCAGCTTTGTCAATCAATTGTTCACTTTTTGCCTTGACGATGATCGCGGTGACAATTCCGGTGCGTTGTGACCTGACCAGATTGCGCTGGGCAGTGCGGAGCGGCACGAAGACGGCATCATCCTGATCCTGCCCCTGGGGGGATTGTCCTTTGCGATCAAGGGTGCCGATCACCGTAAAAGGGATTTTCTTGATCCTGATTATATTTCCGACCGGGTCAGCAGAACCGAACAGGTTCTCGGCGACAGTCTGACCGAGCAGACAGACCTTGATAGCACCACTCTCATCCTCCTGACTGATGGGGCGGCCTCTGACAACCGGCCATTCACGGATCTCAAACAGCTCCGGTGTCCCCCCCATGACCACTGTCGACCAGTTCATATTGCCGCTGACAATCTGCCCTGATGTCCTCACAGTACCGGCGGCGTATGCCACGGAAGGACACTCGGTCATAATGGCCCTGGAATCGTCACTGGAAAGTGTCTGGGCTCCGCCGCTGCCACTCCGCAAACCGCCACTGGTCATTGAGCCCGGGAGGACCAGAATAATATTACTGCCGATACTGGCGATCTGCTGGGAGATAACATAACTGGCCCCATTGCCAACCGCCATCATGGCAATTACGGCGGCAATGCCGATAATGATGCCAAGCATGGTCAAAAAAGAACGCATCTTGTTGGTGCGCAGTGCCCGGAGGGCTATTTTGAGTGTTTGAATAAAGTCCATGAATCAAGCCTTCAGACGAGTCTGACTCGTCTGACGATCGGAGACAATCCGGCCATCCTTAAAGGTTATCTGCCGCCCGGCGTACGCTGCAACATCATGTTCATGGGTAACCATGATAATCGTTATCCCCTGCCGATTAAGAGCGGTAAAAAGCCCCATAATCTCTTCGGCAGTGCTGCTGTCGAGGTTGCCGGTCGGTTCATCCGCCAGGATAACGGCGGGGTTGTTAACCAGGGCGCGTGCGATGGCTACACGTTGCTGCTGGCCGCCGGAAAGCTGACTCGGGTGATTGTTTTCCTTGCCGGACAGACCGACCTGATCCATGGCAACCAGCGCCTGCTGGCGCCGCTCTTTCGAGTGCAGTCCGGCGTACACCAGCGGCAGCTCTACATTCTCAATCGCCGGGGTTCGGGCCAGCAGGTTGAAACCCTGAAAAACAAAGCCGATTTTTTTATTACGGATATCGGCCAACTGGTCGGTTGTCATCCCCCCCGCATCACCACCATCCAAAAGATAGCGTCCGGAAGTCGGAAGGTCAAGACAGCCGAGAATATTCATGCAGGTTGATTTGCCGCTACCGGACGCCCCCATGATAGCGACAAACTCACCAGAGGCGATGTCGAACGAGACCCCTTTAAGAGCTTCGAACTGCTGGTCGCCCATGATAAAGACCCGGCGGATGTCGGTTAAGGAAATGACGCTGCTCATTTAGAAACGCGGCCCCATCGGCGATGCACTCGCTCCGGGTTTTTTCTTCGTATCTCCACCAACCTGCTCGACAACTACCTCGTCACCTTCTTTAAGGCTGCTCTGGGTCAATTCAATACTGCTGTTGTTGGCTATGCCGGTTTTTACCGGAGTTGCAACCGGCTTACCATTCGCAAGCAGATATACCTGCAGATTCCGCTCCCTGGCTTTGCCGGAGCCACCAACCTTGCCACCCATGGAGCGCTGGCCGGAAGCCCCATTGTGTTCGTCACCAGCCTTTTCTTTTGGATCATCACCCTTTGATTTCGGCTTGAAGCGCAAAGCTGCCGGAGGCAACTTAAGGACGTCATCCTTTTTCGCGACTTCAATGGATACGTTGGCGGTCATACCCGGTTTCAGCTTCATGTCGCTGTTATCAACGCTGACAACAACAACATAGGTAACGACATTCTGAGTAATGATCGGCGCCGTCCGAATCTGGATGACGGTGCCACGGAAGGTCTGCTCCGGATAGGAGTCTACGGTGAAGCCGGCTTTCTGCTGGAGCTGGATACGGCTGATGTCGGCCTCATCAACGCTGACCTCGATCTGCATTTTGGTCAGATCCTGTGCAATGGTGAACAGCGTCGGCGTAGAGAACGAGGCGGCAACTGTCTGACCGACGTCAACAGCGCGGGATATAACGACGCCGTCCACCGGGGAACGAATGACGGAATAACGGAGATTTGTCTGTGCCTGCATAAGAGAGCCGCGCGTCTGGGCAAGAACCCCTTCAGCACCCTTAACCGAGGCTTTAGAGGCATTCAGAGTGGTTTCAGCGGCGTCGAAATCTCCCTGCGAAATTATCCCGTCAGCCAGCATCTGCTTGTTACGCTTAAAGGTACGCTCCGCATCGATCAGAGTAATCTTCGCTTTCTGGAGATTGGCTTCCGCGCTGAAATAATTTCCCTGTGACTGCTCCACTGAAGCATTGAACAGAGACGGATCAATTTCGGCGATCGGCTGCCCCTTTCTGACCCGCGAGTTGAAATCAACGTAGAGTTTCTGAATCGTGCCTGACACCTGGGTACCGACCTGGACAGTCGTAACCGCCGAAAGATTACCGGTGGCGGCAACATTCGAGACAATTGTGCCACGCTCTATTTTTGCGGTCCTGTAGCTGATATCAGGCGTTTTTTTATAATATAAAAAGCCGAAAATGCTGCTTATTGTAAGGATGATGGCAAGAATAATGAGGTATTTTTTCATGCAGGTCTCTTTCGGTAATGTCATAGCTGGAAGTATATGCCGGGGGCATCATAGCAGATAACCGCCGTCACACATAAAAAAAAGTCCCCCTGTCTGATGACAGCGGGACCTTTTCTGCTGAACGCCCGCGACCGGTCGGTGGCGGGCTAACTAGGGCAACCCTCTTTGCAGTGAGAAACCGGGCGAATCTTAAATCTTGCAGTCCACATTGGCAGGGTCTCCTTTCACATAATATTTAATTCCTAACAGGATAATTTTTATCTTAATACTATTTCAAAACTTGTCAAGCAAGAAATGAAGCGAGCTCTATTTTAAGTACGTACCGGCACCCACAAGCATATCCGTCCAACCAACCCGGTGGATGAAGGTGAATTTATCCGATGGAACCTTCTTATTCGGCTTCGGCCATTTGTAATCAACCCAACCTTCGCCGTTATTAAATGCTACGTCGAGAAACTCTACAAATATTTTTTTCGGTTTCACTTGATTTTTATCGGTCTCATTAATCAGAGTATCTTTTTTGAGTAGCTCAGGAATGAATGGATGAGCCAACATCTTGCCACTTTTGTCCATAAGAAAGACATATGAGTCCTTCCAGACGAATTTTCCTTTCGGGTTGTTGATTTCCTTAATGCCTGCCGCTTTGTCAGCTTCAAGCATTTTTGAAGCGGCTTTGGTCATGGCGATGCATTCCTCTTTCGTTGCTCTTTCCTCAGCGATAACAACATCTGAGAACAGTACCCCTAAAAACAGTGTCCCCAACAGAACGACAAGTATTCGCATATGATAACTCCCTTTATAAAGATGCCCCGGAGGGTGTGAACTAATTAACCGTGCGAGCTGGTGTTACTTCTTCTTGCTGTGACAGATTGCGCAATTGTCCGGATCGTTTGACGCAAATGCCCGTTTGCCATTATGGCATTTACCGCAGAATTTTCCGGCATTTATATCCGCCATTGTAAATGTGTTAGAACCTTTCTTCATTTTAAAGATTTTAGAGTGACAGTCCAGGCAGCCAACCTTTGCGTCAGCATGGTTTTTACCATCGAAGGTTACTTTGCCCATAGGCGTGTCCCACGTGACCGTTTTTCCGGGCTGGATCGCCTGAACAGAGCCTGCACAAAAAACCATAATTATTGCTACCATACCGACTGTATAGCGGCTCATACGAACTCTCCCTTTTTTACATCTATCAATGTGTTATCTGCTTATTTGTCTTCTATATACTCTAAATATGGTTATTTGCAATAATAATTCAAACAAAGCTGTGCAAGGGATGCCTCACTCTATGTTCTTTTCCAAATCCTTACTTCACAGGTATCTACCGTTATAAAAGTTCTGACAAAACCGTGTTATTATTACATCGTTTTTTGTATTGACAAATTCACTATACTTTCATATCACTACAACACGGTGAAAGATGCTTAACTCGTACGCCATGCACCAGTCCTGATAGACAAGGCACCTTCTGACATACAAAAAAACGACATTGAGGTTGAGATGAAAATTCTGTGTAATGCGCGTCCCACGTTGGTTTTGCTCGGCATGATGTCAGTTCTGTTTCTGTCGGTAGAGCTGTCAGTCGCCGCCAAGGTAAAGGAATTCAACCGCTCAGGGCAATTGATTGTTACAGATAAATCTGCTGCCGATCTGCAGGTGCAGCCTGTTTACGATATAAAGAACCGGCCGAAGGAAAAAATCTTTGCCGTTCCTCGCCCCCCTTTTACGGAGGGGGCTTTCCCCTGCAGTCAGTGCCACAAGTTTATGAAGCCCAATCCGCAACCCCGGGCCCTTACCGAATATCATACCGAAATAGTGCTTCATCATGCTGAAAGCCAGCGCTGGTGTACGGACTGCCACAATCTGATCAATCGGGACAAATTACGGCTGGTCTCAGGGGAACTGGTTGATTTTACCGAGTCGTTCAGATTGTGCGGCCAATGCCATGGCGATAAATTCCGCGACTGGAAAGTGGGCGTCCACGGCAGGCGAACCGGCGACTGGAATGGTGACAAACAGTATCTGCTCTGCGTTCACTGCCACAATCCGCACGATCCGAAGTTTAAAGCGCTGAAACCGCTTCCACCTCCGGACAGACCGGGGAAAGCCGGTCACTGAATCAGAATACTATTTTCTTACACCAGGGAGCACGATTCATGTCAGATATAAAAAAGTGTGATGATCACGTCCTGCATAAGTCCCGCCGTAAAATGTTGAAAGGTCTGGCGGCCGGTATCGGCCTTATTGCCATGCCTGGCAGAGATGCATCGGCTTCCGTATGGGAGGAGTTTTTCCAGAAACATTTTCGTGAACTCTCAAAGGAAGAGCTTAAAGGGGTTATTGCCCGCCTGGAAAAGGATTACAGTAAACAGTACGCCAAGCAGATCACCGTCAAGACAACTCCCCCGATTGAAGGTGTCCGCTACGGATACGGACTTGACCTGTCACGCTGCATCGGCTGTCGCCGTTGCGTATATGCCTGTGTTAAAGAGAATAACCAGTCCCGCTCCCCGCAAATCCACTGGATCCGGGTCATGCAATTGGACAAGGAAAAAGGTATTGACCTGTCACATGCAGAGCATTACTACAATCCGGCTACTGTTCCGGAAAAGGGGCATTTCTACATGCCCGTTCAGTGCCAGCAGTGCGAGAAGCCTCCCTGCACCAAGGTCTGCCCGGTTCAGGCCACCTGGAAGGAAAATGACGGGATTGTCGTCGTTGATTATAACTGGTGTATCGGCTGCCGTTACTGCATGGCGGCCTGCCCGTATGGGGCACGGCACTTCAACTGGGCCAAGCCGTCGGTCCCCGCCAATGAAATTAATCCCACTACGCACTATCTCGGCAATCGCCCCCGACCGAAAGGGGTTGTGGAAAAATGTACTTTCTGCATTCAGCGAACCCGCGAACAACCGGGGCGTTACCCTGCGTGCGCGGAAATCTGCCCTGTCGGAGCCCGCAAATTCGGTAATCTGCTTGATCCCGAAAGCGAAATCCGCTACCTGATTGAGAATAAACGGGTATTCATCTTCAAGGAAGACCTGAACACGCAACCTAAGTTTTACTATTTTTACGCAACCTAATTCGCGTCAGGGAGCATCCATGAAAAACATCTGGCATTTTTATATGGGGACACTGGTTCTGATTTCCAAGGGGAGTAAGGCCTACTACTGTTGGGTGCTTTTCTTGCTGAGTTTGATGGCCATTGGAGCTTTTGCTTATTCGCAGCAGCTGAATGAAGGTCTCATTGTCACTAATATGAGGGATCAGGTCTCATGGGGATTTTACATCTCCAACTTCACGTTTCTGGTCGGGGTCGCGGCTGCGGCGGTTCTGCTGGTGATACCCGCATACGTTTACCACTGGAAACCGATCAAAGAGATTGCAGTCCTCGGAGAACTGCTGGCAGTGTCGGCTATCGTCATGTGCCTGATGTTTGTAACGGTGGATATCGGCCATCCCGAGCGCTTCTGGCACCTGATCCCCAAAATCGGTCTGCTCAACTTTCCCCAGTCGCTCCTGGCATGGGATGTGGTGGTGCTTAATACCTACCTGATGATCAACCTCACGGTTGCGGTGTTTATTCTTTACAACAAATACTACAAGCGCGAGCCTAACAAAAATATAACGACTCCCCTGCTGTTGCTTTCAATTCCTTCAGCGATATCGATTCACACCGTGACTGCGTTTCTTTACAACGGTCTTGGCGCCAGACCCTTCTGGAACTCCTCTATTCTGGTGCCTCGTTTTCTCGCTTCCGCATTCTGTTCCGGTCCGGCTTTCATGATCCTGATCTTTTTTCTGGTGCGCAAGTACACAAAGTTCAAGATCGAGGACGAGGCAATTCAGAAGGTAGCCGAAATTATTGCCTACGCCATATTCATCAACCTGCTGCTGCTTGGGGCAGAGCTGTTCAAGGAGTATTACACCGGATCGGTTCATCTGGCTCCGGTACAGTATCTGTTCCAGGGGCTGCATGGCCATTCAGCACTGGTCCCCTGGATCTGGACGGCGATGATTTTCAACGTCACCGCTTTTGTTCTCTTCCTCAATCCTGCAACACGCAGAAACAATGTTACCCTGGTAATGGGATGCATACTCGTGTTCATCGGTGTGTATATCGAAAAGGGGATGGGGCTGGTAATTCCCGGCTTCATCCCTGATGTTCTGCACGAAATTTACGAGTACGCCCCAACGGGCATCGAACTGCTACTCTCTATGGGCATCTGGGCCACCGGACTGCTTGTGTTCACCATGCTGCTACGGGTTGCCATACCGATTATGAACGGCGATTTCCATGTTGCCGATGATGGCATCGGCTCTTACATTGGCGATCAGCTGTTTCTTGTCCAGCAGCCGGATAGCGTAAATTCAGAGTCAAAACCTGTTGTCTAAAAGATTATTTCCAAACAGAGAGTTTAGTGGATTAAGTTGTTGACAAAAATGCAAAATACGTTCTATTTTTCATCCAAAATTTCTCATGGTTATATCAGGCAATTTCAGCAGCCACTCTACTGTGGCAAGAGGGAGAGAGAGTGAAAAGTCATGTCTGGCGACCACTGTACGTGGTCATTGCATTCGTCGTAGCGTTACTGGTATTCCGCTTCTTCTATGTACCAAACGACTTTGGTTCGGGAAAAAGGGGCTTCATGTACTCTTACCATCGTCTATCGAATGAAACGGAATGGAAAAATCAACCGGCAAAATATTCTGTTTCCGGCCGCGAGAGGATGCATGAATACTGTAGCGAATGTCATGGGGAAATTGTCAAGGTGCGTTCGGAAAAGTTGCACGGTATAATCCCTTGTGAAGATTGTCACGGTCCGGCAATGCAACATCCCGATAATCCTGAGAAACTGACCATCGACCGTAGTCGTTTGCTTTGTCTCCGTTGTCATACCAGTCTCCCGTACGCGACAAGCGAGCGGCATCGTATTCCCGGCATCGACCCAAAAACACACAACACCGGTATTGAGTGCGTAAAATGTCACAATCCACATAATCCCAGTCTGGAGGGAATGAAATAATGGAGAGGCGAGAATTTCTACAAAAATGTATTCTGGTTATTGTCGGTGCTTCTGTGCCGGTTTCGGCCCTGACGCTGATTGACCCCAAAAAAGTGTTCGCCGAAAATCCCGACATCCAGTGGGCGTTTCTTGTTGACACCAACAAGTGCGTCGGCTGCGGCTTTTGCGTAACAGCGTGCAAGACCGAGAACGATATCCCTTTTGAGGCCAACGTGTCGCGAACCTGGGTTGAGCGTTACGTCTACACAAAAGATGACAAGCGCTACGTCGACAGTCCCAAAGCCGCACAGTACGGTTTCACCGAATCCCGCATAGATCTTGGCCGGGGAGAATATCAGGAGATCGACAAGGCGAATGTCGGCAAAGCGTTCTTTGTCCCCAAGCTGTGCAATCACTGTTCAGCTCCTGCCTGTACGCAGGTCTGTCCCGTCGGCGCTACCTATAAAACTGATGATGGGGTTGTTCTGGTCGATCGTACCTGGTGTATCGGCTGCGGGTACTGCATCATGGCCTGTCCGTACGGTGCCCGGTTTTTCCATCCGATAGCCAAAGTCGCCGATAAATGCACCTTCTGCTATCACCGCCTCAGCAAGGGCCTGGATTCTGCCTGTGTCAACGCCTGCCCCTTCAAGGCGCGCAAGATGGGTAATATTCACGATAAAAACGACCCGATCACCCAGATCATCATGAATGAACGTGTCGGAGTGCTTAAAGATGAGTTTGGTACAAAGCCTCAGGCCTTCTACGTAGGGCTTGCTCAGGAGGTGCGTTAGTCATGGTCGGAGAAATCGCACAGCACGCATCTATGATCGTTCACGGAGAAGCATGGACGATCAAGGAACTGTTCACCCTGCCGAATGAATACATCTACTGGTCAATCCAGATTGTCATGTATCCGTTCATGACCGGACTTGTAGCCGGGGCATTTGTACTTTCCTCGCTCTACCATGTTTTTGGCATTGAAAAACTGAAGGAGATTGCCCGCTTTTCCCTAGTGTTCTCGTTTGCCCTGCTACCGGTGGCCATGATGCCGTTGCTGTTGCATCTGCAACAGCCATTTCGCGGTATACACGTCATGATGACGCCGCATCTTACCTCTGCAATTGCCGCTTTCGGCTTCGTGTTCAGCACCTATGCCTGCATAGTGGCAACTGAATTATGGCTGGTGTACCGTAAATATTTTGTGCAGACCGCAGTCGCGTTGAAGGCTCAGAAAGACCGCGGCGCTGTTGATAGCTTTCGTATGCTGATGTTTACGGCTCTGACGCTTGGTGCCTGGGATATCAGCGATGAAGCGGTGGAAAAAGACCACAAAGCCTGCAAAATTATGGCCGGGATCGGCATCCCGGTTGCCTGTTTCCTCCATGGTTACGCCGGTTTCATCTTTGGTTCGGTCAAGGCAAACGCTCTCTGGATGACACCGCTGATGCCGGTTATCTTTATCTGTTCGGCCGTCGTTTCCGGAGTTGCCTTGTGTATTCTCTGCTATGTGATCGTTCAGGAAATCCGTAAGTTTATGGCCAAACGGAAGATAGCCCGCTGGGCCAAAGATCCTAACGCACCGACAATCGAAGAGCTTGAGGGGGCCAAGCATGAAGAGGTTATGATTGCATCAAACTATCTGATGTACTTTATGATTGCCGCCTTGACCCTGGAGATACTGGACCTTATCTTCCGTGGCTATACCCAGGTAAAATCCTGGGATATCCTGCGCGAGGTCATTATGGAGCGTGACTTCTTCAAAATATTCATCATGCAGTACGCACTTGGCAACATACTCCCGTTCCTGATCATGGTGCTTCCCGGTCGTACAGTACGCCGGACTACAATTGCTACGGTTCTGGTACTGTTCGGAGTATTCATGATGCGTTATAACGTCGTCATCGGCGGCCAGGCGTTTTCGCTCAGCTTTGCCGGTTTCATGGATTACACACTGCCGATCATTCCACATGACATGGAAACATTCAAAGAGGGGCTGTTCGGTGCAATGACCGTAGCGGCCACCCCGTTTGTACTTTTTTTCTTTATCAACAAGGTAATGCCTGCCTTCCTGAAGGAAGAAGAATCTCACCACTGACCACGTATCATTATGTTCACCTCAGGGGCGACAAGGTGTATCTGTCGCCCCTGTTTTTTTGCTCTATCACTCGATGAAACCTAAATTTCGCACTTTTTGAATGACATTATATAACATATCCCAACGCCTTGGAGGTCAATCCGGTTATTTTTACTGAAATAGACTGAATGCCAAGAGCTATCCGTTCCGGTTAATTTTTGAAGTCGGTTGGAAAAATATTGTTAGCCTCTGCAATAAAATGAGTACCGTCATGATTGTCTCTCAGAATGGTATGCGGATTGACAACTGCCGCAACAGTGATCAGACCATTGTATCCGGATACCTGAACCGGAGAGACGCTCCCGTCAAGTGATGTGCCATTTCCCCATTGCCCCGTTCCGGCGTCACCCCATGCCCAGACAGTATCGTTTTTAGCTATCGCTATGGTATGACCTACAGAGGCGGTTATGTCGACAATACTGCCGAGTTCCTGAATTTTTACCGGTGAATTGCTGCTTGTCAGCTTTGTATTACCAAGCTGACAGTCCAGATTACTGCCCCACGCCCAGACCGAACCATCATGCTTGAGTGCAACCACATGCCAATCTCCCGCAGCTATGGCGTGAACGTTATTCAGGCCGGAAATCTGAACAGGTGTGGTGCTTCGATCATAGCTGCCATTACCAAGTTGGCCTTTGCCGTTGAAGCCCCACGACCAAACGGTGCCATCCTTTTTCAATGCCAAGGAGTTGAATGCCCCCGATGTGATTGCGATAACATCACTCAGTTCTGAAACCTGAACAGGTGTCAACCGCTTCAGGTACGCGCCGATACCTAATTGACCGGAGTTGTTGCCGCCCCACGACCAGAGGGTGCCATCATGCTTCAAGGCGATAACGTGGCTGTTTCCGGTTGCTATCGCTTTGACATTACTGATATCTGCTACTTTGTACGGCACTGAAGAGTGTTGTGTGGTTCCATTGCCAAGCTGACCATTGCCGTTGAAGCCCCACGCCCAGACGGTACCATCTTCATTCAGGGCTACGGAATGGTTTGTTCCGGCCAATACGGAAATTACGCCAGTCAAGCCTTTGATCATAGTCGGTTCGCCGGCAGTACCACCATACGTGCCTATTCCAAGCTGACCAAAAGTATTGTCACCCAATGCCCAGATAGTACCGTTCTGTGTTAACGTCAGAGTGTGTGATTTGCCATGCGAGTACCAGGGGGTTGCCGCTTGAGAGACTAACGGGAGTGCCAACAGAAGAACAACGAGTAGCAGAGAGAAGAGAGGACTGTTTTGTTTACATGCGGGTAACGCCGGCGAGGAGCAGGTTCTTGGTGACATGGTAATTCTCCTTTCGTAGCTGTGAGTAACGCCCCATTAATCTGCAGGCATGTTATCACGCGACATTTCGGCGACCCGGCTGTCTCTCGGAGACCCAATGGGCTTTCCGCCCCATCCTCGCGAATGGTTTAGTATTATCGTCTGCCACGATAGGTTCCTTGCCTGTATCGATAATGATACAAGCGGGCCAATGGCTATAAGCTTGATTCTTCTCCTTTCTAAAAAATACAACCGTTTTATTTTTAATCCTATGAAACTCTTATCTCAAATAAACGGTGTGATGTCAAGCAACTCTAAATTCCGAGCAGGCTATAAACATTGAGATTAATGCCGGTAAAATGACTTAAGCCCCGTCATTGCCGATTTTAAGCCGTTTCACTTCCGACGTGCCCTGCCGCTATATCGCGTTTTATTAGTGATAACGTTGTTTCTGAGAGTAAATGTATTTGACAGTGGAAAGAGTCCAAAGGGGTGTAGACATCAATAATGAAATAATCTTTTATACTTCGCCGAAAGGGAGTAAAAAATAGAGGTATGCTTTCAGGATGAGAATTTCTGGCTGACGCAGAAACAGTTATCGGAGTTGTTCAGCGTTGAAATCAATACTGTCAACTATCATCTGAAAGAAATATTCAAAAGCAGCGAATTACGTGAGGATTCCGTTATTCGAAAAATTCGGATAACTGCGGTGGACGGCAAAGATTATTTTGGATATTGTGATCGACGCCATCAACAACAACCTGCGCAAAGTTTTTGGCGTTGCCATGCAGCCTGCCGCGTACGAAGTCCGCACACTGTATGGCAGGAAAGTTTCCGAGACAATTCATTAACCCGGTAACTGTCATAGAAAACCGTTTGTGGTTAAGCCCAAAGTTATCGTTACTTTTCCCCCGTTCGATTATAAATTCTCATCCGTCTATTGCACTTCCTGGGAGGTCGTATGCTATTGCTCTGGAAAATATTTATTCTTTACACTCGTGTTGCTCTGTTTTCATGGGGTGGCGGTCCAGCTTCGCTTGCTCTCATGCAACGCGAATCTACTGCTGCTTTCTGGGTTCTGCCCGGAACAACCGAGGCGGTGCCATGGGTGACTCCGCTTGAATTTTCTGACGCTGTTGCACTTGGTAATGCCTTACCAGGTCCTGTCGCTCCGCAGGTGTCAGCCTATGTGGGGTACAAGATGGCCGGTGTGCCTGGCGCTATCGCCGCCGCAGCCGGAACGGTACTCCCCACAACAGTGCTGATGCTGGTGTTGATTGTATATTTTTTCAAGATCAAGGACAGCACCCTGATTCAATCAATGCTGCGTGCCGTTCGACCTGTTGTGGTGGGGCTGCTGCTCTGGACCGCGTATGATATGGCGTACAATGTATTTGGAGTGAGTAAATTTGGTTTTACCGGTTCAGTAATGGTCGGGTGGGATAAGGTTCTCTTTGTGCTGGTTGCTTTTGGTCTGCTGACGCTGACCAGGATAAATCCGGCGTTTGTCATATTCGGTGCGGCTGTAATCGGTGGAGTTGTATATCGCTAGGAATCGTTGGGCGAAGAGATATGTCATGACACCTACAGGCAACGCGTCTATAGAAACTGCTGCCTTCGGCTGATTCGTGGTCGCCTCAACTCCGTATCGCCTTTCCCAGCTTCAGAGTTGCGGCAATATTTCGTGAAGCAGTCCGTACATTTACTGCGGCGTTCGTTAGCGCTTCCTCGACAGTACAAACCTGACTGAGTATGCTAATTATCGCATCAATCCCATGCACATGAACCACTCCAGCATCAGTCGACAGACAACCGGCAATGCCGATGACCGGTTTGCCGAACCGTTTGGCCATACGAGCCACACCGATCGGCGTTTTGCCATGTATCGTCTGGCTGTCGATGCGCCCTTCACCGGTAATTACCAGATCAGCATCCAGTACGGCTGCTTCCAGGCCAACAGCCTCCATGACAATTTCGATGCCGGGGCGCAACTGCGCGCCCAGAAATGCCAGCAGAGCAGCACCCATACCACCTGCTGCTCCCGCGCCCGGTACTGACTCCACCTGCACACCCATGTCCCGGTTGATAACACTCGCGTAACGGATAAGATTCGTATCCAGACCTGCCACCATCTCCGGTGTGGCGCCCTTCTGCGGCCCGAAGACCGAACTGGCTCCTTTTGGTCCGGTCAATGGATTATTGACATCGCAGGCCGCTTCGATCCGGCATGATTTCAGGCGTGGATCCATACCGCTGATATCGATGTGATCCAGATTAGCCAGCTTGCCACCGCCAAAACCGATCTCGCGCCCGGAGAGATCCAGCAGCTTTACCCCCAGCGCCTGCAGCATTCCAGCGCCCCCGTCGTTAGTCGCACTGCCGCCGATACCAATGATGAGGTGGTTGACGCCCGCATCAAGTGCAGCAGTTACTAACTCTCCGGTACCGTAGGATGTCGTTTTCCATGGATTGCGCAGATGCGGAGGGACCAGGGCCAGGCCACTGGCAGCAGACATTTCGATAATTGCTGTATTTCCATCACCGGTCAGGCCATAGCAGGCGACCACCGGTTCACCCAGCGGGCCTGTTACAACCACCTGTACACGTGTGCCTCCAGTTGCATCAACCATGGCGGCAACGGTGCCTTCACCGCCATCAGCCATAGGCAGCTTCAAGTACTCTGCATCCGGGAATATCTCACGAAATCCGGCTTCGATCTCCGTTGCCACTTCAAGAGCGGTGAGGCTTTCTTTGTATGAGTCAGGAGCGATAACAATTTTCAATATGTGACCTTTATCGCTATGATCTGTTTTGGCATTGAGGTGAGAAAATTGCGCCTGTAGGCTATTGCCAGGTCAGCGCAAAAGCCCGCAATAAACCGCTTTTCTCTTCGCGATAGTACACCGCTTTGACATTGTCCGCCATACGGCCACGCTGAATTTTATACCCCTCTTTTTTTTCTGAGGTATAGACGCTGAAGGATGGATTTTTGACTAACTGGCCGAATGCCCGCTTTAAAAACGGATCTGTAAGGCCGCGCCAGCCACGATCAATTACCTGGATAGCCTTTATTTTCTGGGCCTCCCGTAGAACTTTAAACTCGGTAACGTTCCCTACATAGAGATCCCAGCCCGGATGGGCAGCGCTGTAATTTTTGTCGAGCCCGTACGCAGGGATAAAACGGGGCAGTGCGGTCAGTTCCGGGGCAATCGATATAACGACCGGTGGAGGTGGAGGCGGGTCCTTCTTGCCGGCAAGTGCGTCAAGTATGGCCTTGTCAGCAATCCTGTCCTGCTCACTGATGACAGTCAGGGGCGCACCTTTGGCAGCAGGCTCCTTGGTTGGGCCAGGAGCTCCAGAGCCTGGCGGAACAACCGCTGCTGCAGGAGGAATAGTTGCTGCAGGTTTTTCACCGGCCACAGGTGCAGCTTTGACAACAGCGGGGGCCGGTTTTGAAGGTGAATTCTGTTGAAAATAGGTTATGGCGACAACAATGATAACTACCGGTATCAGCCAGAGCAGAAACATGCCCTTTTTTGATCGGGTCGGCTTGGTTTCAGCTGTTTCGATACTGTCGTCGATCCAGTCCTGACTCACAGGCGGCGTCGCCTGTGCGAGCGATGCCGGTTCAGGCGTGCTGCCGACGGCGGTATCAAAGGAATTACTGAACTCCGAAGTAATCTTTAAGCGCTGCCGGGGTGCGTAGGTGAGTCCCTGATCCTCCAGGGAGGCATCCGGGGAGAGGAATGCTGAAGATTCAGAAGGACTGGCCGGTTGCTGTGGATCATCTGAATAGGCATCTTCGCCCATTTTTGGTTTACTCAAAAGTATTTCAAGGAGCTGTTCCAGTTCAGAGAGCAACTGATCATCATCCTCTGAAGTATTGAGCCAGCCATGATACAGTTTTAAAATGGCATCATTCGTTTGCCCGGGTGCTGCCAGGAGAACAAAGCGTGCCCGTTTGCGCCCCAACTGTTTTTTCAGGTGCATCAGCAATATATCGGCCGAGAGACCCGACAGATGAGTCTGAACAAAAACCACATCCGGCTTTTCTTTAGCGATCTCTTCGCCACCTTTTTCGAGGTCATTTACAATTCGGAGGCGAATGTTCATGTCGTCCGTCAGCCGACCAAAAATAGTGCGCAGACGCGCCACATCAGTGATTAAGAGCAGATTGTTCACGGAAACCCCCCAGTGGAAATGGCGCCATTGTACAGGATGGAAGTGCGTATATCAACATTTATGCTGATATACTGTATGCTCACGGGATACCTGTCACCTGTGATTTTAGTTGTGCTTTTAGTTTGACAAAACCATACTATGAAAATTATTATCCAAAAATTAAATTCAGATGCACACTATTGGAGGGATTATGGGTTCAACGTACAAGTTGGCAGTTCTTGCGGGTGATGGCATCGGCCCTGAGGTAATGGCCGAAGCGCTTAACGTTCTTGATGCAATTGAGAAAAAATATGCTGTTACCTTTGCGCGAACAACAGCCAATGTCGGGGGCGCCGGTATTGACAATGAGGGCAAAGCGCTGCCGCAGAGTACCATAGACATTTGCACAGCGTCCGACGCAATACTGTTTGGCTCCGTCGGCGGTCCGAAGTGGGAGAACCTGCCTCCGGACGATCAGCCTGAACGCGGCGCACTGCTGCCGCTGCGCAAGATTTTCGGCCTGTATGCGAACTTGCGGCCGGCCATTATTTTTCCTTCGTTGACCGGTGCGTCATCGCTGAAGGAAGAGGTCATCGGCGGCGGTTTTAATATTCTGGTCATACGTGAACTGACCGGCGGCATCTATTTTTCCCAGCCGAAAGGGATTGAAGGGGTTGGACGCGAGCGGATCGGTGTTGATACCATGCGCTACAGTGTCCCTGAAATCGAGCGGATTACCCATGTTGCGTTTCAGGCAGCCGGAAAACGGGGTAAGAAAGTCTGCTCGATCGATAAAGCAAATGTGCTGTCAACCTCTGTCCTCTGGCGGGAAATAGTAATCGGCATTGCCAAGGAATATCCGGATGTTGAGCTGTCCCATATGTACGTTGATAACGCCGCCATGCAGCTGGTAAAATGGCCGAAACAGTTCGATGTCATTTTGTGTGAGAACATGTTTGGTGATATACTCTCCGACGAAGCGGCCATGCTGACCGGTTCACTCGGTATGCTGCCATCGGCATCCCTGGCTGAAGGGACTTTCGGCATGTACGAACCATCCGGCGGCTCTGCTCCTGACATCGCCGGCAAAGGCATCGCTAATCCAATCGCCCAGATTCTCTCGGCTGCGATGATGCTGAAATTTTCTTTCGGCATGCTGGATGCAGCTGATGCTATTGACAAAGCTGTTGAGAAGGTTCTTGATCAGGGTTATCGTACCGCTGATATCTACCAGAAACTGGCTGACGAAAAGCTGGTGAACACGCAGGAGATGGGTGCGGCGATAATTGCGAATCTGTAAATAAAAATTTAACGCGAAAGGAAAAAACTATGAAAGTTGGAATTGTTGGATGGCGCGGTATGGTTGGTTCGGTTCTCATGCAGCGAATGCAGGAAGAGAACGATTTTGCTTTGGGCTTCGAACCGGTATTTTTTTCCACCTCCCAGGCAGGGCTGCCTGCTCCTATGAATGCGGGGACTCTGAAAAATGCGGATGATATTGCCGAACTGAAAAAGCTCGATGTTATTCTCACCTGTCAGGGGGGCGATTACACCAAGGCGGTTCACCCGGAACTACGTAAGCAGGGATGGAACGGCTTCTGGATCGATGCCGCGTCTACACTCCGCATGGAGAACAACGCCGTCATTATTCTTGATCCGGTTAACCGGGGTGTCATCGATGCTGCGCTGGCAAAAGGGGAGAAGGATTTTATCGGCGGTAACTGCACCGTCAGCCTGATGCTGATGGCGCTGGGCGGCCTGTTCCGTGCCGGTGCTGTTGAGTGGATCAGTTCCATGACCTATCAGGCAGCAAGCGGTGCCGGCGCTCCCAATATGCGGGAGCTGCTGTCCCAGATGGGCGTGCTGCAGGGTGTTGTTGCCGAGGAGTTGAAGAACCCCGGTTCTGCAATTCTGGAAATTGATAAGAAGGTCACAGCCACGCTGCGTGACGGCTCCATGCCAACCAAAGAGTTCGGTTTCCCGCTCGCCGGCAATGTGCTCCCCTGGATCGATCGCGAGGTTGAGGATGGCCAGAGCCGTGAGGAATGGAAAGGCTTTGCCGAGACCAACAAGATTCTCGGGACAACGTCCCCGATTCCGGTTGACGGCATCTGTGTGCGGGTTGGTGCCATGCGTTGCCATAGCCAGGCGCTGACGATCAAGCTAAACAAAGACCTGCCGATTGCCGCAATTGAAAATCTGATCAAAAACGATAACCAGTGGGTTAAGCTGATCCCTAACACCAAGGCCGATTCTTTGGCAGGGCTCACCCCGGCAGCGGTTTCCGGAACTCTGACAGTGCCGATCGGTCGCGTGCGCAAGATGAAGATGGGGCCGCAGTATGTCTCCGCCTTTACCTGCGGCGATCAGCTCCTCTGGGGCGCAGCAGAGCCGCTTCGCCGGATGCTGCGTATTCTGCTGGAAAAGTAGCAGTGAAGTACTAAATCCGCACGACGTAAGTGAGCGTCCCTTTTGGGGCGCTTTCTTTTTGAACGTGCCGTTGGGGTGGGTGAAGAGGATGAGGCTGAAACTTCTTCTTGCATCCACAAAATAATTACAAGATAATGTGTATAAATAGTGATAACGGAGGTGTATTATGCTCGCCAGAACCAATGTAGTTTTAGATACCGACCTGCTGGATGAGGCCGGACGCCTGACCGGGATCAAGACCAAAAAAGATGTCATCGTCTGCGCCTTGCAGGAGCTGATCAAACAAAAAAGCAGAAAAAGGTTGCTGGCCATTCGCCATCCCGGACTTTGGCAGGGCGATCTGAACGCATTACGGGAAAGTCGCCATGATTCTGCTTGATACGAGTGTTTTGATTGAATTCCTTAACCGCACCGGTTCTCTCTTTGACAAGTCAGTTGAAGCACTGATCGCGAACGACACAGATATTGCTATCGCTGACATAACCCTTACCGAAGTGCTGCAAGGCATTCGCAGCGAGCGCGATTATTGTGAAGTGAGAGCTTCGCTCATGACACTTCCGACCCTCTCTCTTAAAGACCGAGATTCCTATATCAAGGCTGCCGACCTTTACCGAAAATGCAGAGCCAGGGGGCTTACCATACGCAGTACGATTGATGTGATAATAGCTCAAACCGCTATTGAGAATAATGCCGAGCTCTTACACAACGATCGTGATTTTGAGGCTATCGCCTCCGTTTCCTCACTCAAGCTGTGCAGTCAGGTCACCTTATGACCGGTATACACAGTGAAAAGTCAGAACTCGCCCCCGCCGGTACACTCGAATCTTTCTTTGCCGCACTCGAAAAAGGTTCTGATGCTATTAATGCCGGGCTGCAGGAATTTTCAGCCCGGGCGCGGGCCAAAAGCTTCACCCTGCGGAAGGAGAAAGAGCTGCCGCAACTGGTTGACACCCTGGCCGCTCTGGCGGGAATGCGCGTTGATGGCGTTATCCTGCAGGACTTGGCGGTGGTGCGGCTGATTCGTAATCACTTCCCCTCCATCCCCCTGCACGTCTCAACCCAGATGACGATCCATAATACACCGGGTGTCAAGATGCTGGAGGGACTCGGTTTCCAGCGGGCAGTGATGGCACGCGAACTGGCGGTCGATGAAATTGCAACCATAGCCGCTTCGCCGCCGGTGATCTGCTCTTGATTGCTTTCGGGAGTTCTCTTTTTTCAATCTGGTTTTTCCTGTTTAGAAAGAGTGGCAGGTTATTTTTGTTCAGATCTAGGGAGTGAACCCGTGGAGAAGAATCCGATCGACCCGGTTGAATATGCGAGTATCTTATTAATCACCAGACGCCGTCGTAAATTTTTCTTCAGCACGGTTCTTGTATACATCCCTGCATTGTTGGTCACCCACAAAATCTCACCAACAGACATGGCTATGGGAACGCTGTTTGCCGTCTGGGTAGTTTTTCTGATTGTTTCCACGGTGCTGGTTGCACTATGTAAATGTCCACGATGCGGTAACTATTTTCACATGCATGGCATAACTCTCCTGATTCTGCGCAAATGCCTCCACTGCCAGCTTCATATAGCCTCCAATGACATCACGTAGGCAAATTACAACTCGGTACAGTTATATACACGCGGAGGATGTCAAATTCCCGGTTTCCTTGTGCAATAAAAAGTTCGCACCAATGCACAAAGCCAAGAAATACCCAAACAAAAATCCCACTGTTATCTTCCCTTAAGCCAGATGCTGCAAATGCTTTTACCGGGGCAAAAGTTCCTGCGATGGTGGTGATAAATGCTCTCATGACATCCTTGTTATTACGGCATGTTATAAATAAATATAGAAACGCCAATGTGTATAAATATTTTATGGTGGTCTGCCGGGCTTACGCATTCAGCTTCAACGCAATCCGAGCCACATGCGCTCCCTGAAACCGGGCTCCGGCAAGTTCGTTATCACTCGGCATTCTCTCACCCTGGCCTCCGGTAATGGTCGAAGCGCCGTATGGGGAACCGCCGGTGAGCTCAGAAATGCCCACCTGTCCTGCAAAGGCGTAAGGGAGGCCGACTACCACCATGCCGTGATGCAGCAGCGTCGTATGAAAATTGAGAATGGTCGATTCCTGGCCACCATGCTGAGTTGCTGAACTGACAAAAACGCTGCCGACCTTGCCAATGAGGGTTCCTTTCATCCAGAGTCCTCCGGTTGCATCAAGGAAATGACGCATCTGGCCACACATGTTGCCGAAGCGGGTCGGTGTGCCGAAGATAATCGCATCGGCTGCTGTCAGATCATCAACCGTGACAACCGGGAGATGAGTCAAACTCTTCTGGGCGTCCAATGCCCCCATCATCCCCAGAACTTCATCTGACAGTGTCTCCGGTACGCGCTTTATGACCGCCTCGCACCCTTCAATCTGACGCACCCCTTCTGCAATCGCCTCAGCCATTTTGTAGATATGTCCATACATGCTGTACTGCACAATAAGAACGTTCATAATTGTCTCCTCTTTACTATTCAGACAAGGTCAAAAAGCAACACCTCTGCCTTCTCCTGTGCTGACACAATCAACCTCTCCTCATTGCTCCCGGCAGCGCCGTCACTGACATCCAATCGGTGACCGTTCGCAAGGACAGTCCCGCGTACCACCTGGAGCCAGATATGACGTCCTGCCGTGATGTTATGTGTGATCTCTTCTCCAGACTCAAGCAGTGATGCGAACAGGTTAACGTCCTGATGGATGGTGACGGACCCGTCACGACCATCCGGAGAAACTATCAAACGAAAGAATCCACGCTTTTCTTCGTCAGAAAAGAATTTCTGCTCATAACCCGGTACAACGCCATCCCTGTCAGGCTGAATCCAGATTTGGAGGAAATGTACCGGGTCATTCGGTGAATGATTGAATTCGCTGTGGGTAATGCCGGTGCCGGCGCTCATGCGCTGCACTTCTCCGGGGCGAATGACAGAACCGTTACCCATACTGTCTTTATGCTGCAGAACACCTTCCACCACATAGGAAATAATCTCCATGTCACGGTGGGGATGGGTCGGAAATCCCTTGCCTGGTAGAACGCGGTCTTCGTTGATAACGCGCAGGTCCCGGAAGCCCATATGGTGCGGATCGTAATAATTCGCGAAAGAAAACGTATGGCAGGTGTTCAACCAGCCATGGTCGGCGTGTCCACGCGCATCTGCTTTTCGTATGCGTAGCATTGGTGTATCTCCGGCTACTTCTTGATCATCTCAATTTCGAGTGTAATGGTTACTTCTTCTCCAACAGCAACCCCTCCTGTTTCCAACGCTTTGTTCCAGGACAAACCGAAATCCTTGCGGTTGATCTTGGTGTTCGCAGTTGCTCCGCTGCGGATGTTACCCCATGGATCTTTGCTCTCTTTAGCTGGGCCTTCTACATCCAGTACCACCTGTTTGGTAACGCCATGCAGCGTCAAGTCACCTGTCACTTTCAGGTTATCCTTGCCGGCCTTGGCTACTTTCTTCGAAACGAAGTTCATAGTCGGGAATTTGGCTACATCAAAGAAGTCGGCGCTACGTAGATGCTCATCGCGCTTCTGGACATTTGTGTTAATGGAATTGGTATCGATGCTGACTTCAACCTTCGATTTGGTGATGTCTTTGTCATCGATCTCGACGGTGCCGGTAAACTTCTCGAAACTGCCTTTTACATTGGTAACCATCAGGTGACGCACTTTGAAGCCGACATTTGAGTGGTCCGGGTCGATGGTCCAGGTTGACGCAAAAGCAAAGGCCGGTAGTGCAAGAGCGATAATGGTGCTGAGTGATGTGATGAGCTTTTTCATGGTATTTCTCCTTTTATTCCAAGTTTTTTGCACAGGTTTCCCAGTGTTCCCTGCTCACTTTCGGTAAGTGAACCCATTTCGGTAACAATTGACGCTTCAACATCGGTAAAAACAGTGGTTATAAGCTTTAGCCCGGTATCAGTGAGGTGGATGGTTACATAGCGCCGGTCCTCACAGTCACGCTCCCGACGCACCAGTCCGGTTTTCTCAAGGTTATCAATGACCAGTGTGATATTGCCGGTGCTCTTAAGAATCTTGATGGCAATGTCCTTCTGACACAGAGGACCTTTGTGATAAAGCGCTTCCAACACCCCAAACTGGCTGATGGTGAGTTTTGGCGCCGCCAGGACCCGGTGAACCCTGGTGGTAACTGATTCAGCAGCTCTCATCAGCTTGGTGTAGGTATTAAGAGCCCTGTATGTCGGGTTTACCGACGTTTTCATGATACAACCTGTTTTGATTAGATGTCATACAATTTAATATTAAACTATATATTTTGACATAAACTGTCAAGTACTTTTTTTGATAGCGGAAACCATTTCAAAATTCCCAATAATTGGCACTTTTCAACTTGTACTGCCAAATAAATGATGTTATTTTGCAGTCCATGCTAACGACCGCCATACAACAACACAAATTCGAGCGTGACCGCACACTGGCGGCAACGACTATTCCCCGTGAATTACTGAACAAGACGCTACCGCAGATGGAGAGTAGCCTGATCAAGGTCATTACCGGGCCGCGCCGCGCCGGTAAATCGGTCTTTGCTTTTCAACTGTTGCACGGTTGTGACTTTGGCTACGTCAACTTTGACGATGAACGGTTAACCGGACTGGCCGATTTTGATGAACTGATGCGCTCAGTGGTTGCCGTTTACGGGACGGTGACAACGCTGCTGTTCGATGAAATCCAGAATGTCCCGTCATGGGAACTGATTGTCAACCGATTGCAGCGAAATGGGTTCAATCTGGTCATCACCGGCTCCAACGCACACCTGCTCAGCCGGGAGCTCGGCACCCACCTGACCGGGCGCTACCTGGAGTTCCGCCTCCTCCCTTTTTCGTTTCGCGAATACCTGGTCGCCAAGGATGCCGATCCGGCTGATGAGCCGATGGTTCAGCATCACTTTACCGCATGGCTCCATACCGGCGGCTACCCCGAAGTGGTGGTCAACAAGACACCCCTTGAAACCTATCTTCCGACCCTGTTCGACAGCATCCTGTTTAAGGACATTGTCCGGCGCTACCGGGTTAAATATCCGCAAAAAATTCACGAACTGGCCCATTATCTCACGACTAACCATTCATGTGAGTATACCTGCAACGCTCTCAAGGGTGCGCTCGGCTTCCGCAGCGTCCACACGGTTGAGAATTATGTCGCCTATCTGGCAGAATCATTTCTCTTCTTTCCGGTGGAACGGTATTCAACGAAGCTGAAGGAGTTGCTGAAAGCTCCGCGTAAGGGATACACCATTGACCTTGGGCTGATCGAGGCGATCAAATTCAAGCAGCAGCCTGATACCGGTCGTTTGCTGGAAAACGCCGTGGCGATTGAATTGTTCCGCCAGGGAGCAGATTTCTACACCTACAAGAGTGCCAGCGGCAAGGAGACGGATTTCGTCATCCGCACCGGCATCACCACCAGCGAGCTGATCCAGGTGACTCTCGAAACCACTTCACCCAGAACACTTAAACGGGAGATGAGCGGCATACTGGCAGCTGCACGTGATTTATCATGTTCGCAGCTCACGGTATTGACCGGCAATGAGACCTGGGAGAAGAGCGATGATGGCGTGACTGTCAGGGCGTTGCCTGTCTGGAAGTGGTTGCTGACGTGTCAGAGATAACTGTCGCACCTCACTGGATGCAGTTGTTGCGAAGATGATGGAGCAGTATCAACAGATATTTCGGAGGACACATGAGCAAGAAAAGCATCACCATTACCGAAAGAATCCAGAGCATTCGCAGTCAGTTGTGTGCAGGCCTGCATGAACGTGAAGAAGTCATGACTGTTGCGCTTTTGGCGGTGCTGGCCGGACAGAGCGTGTTTTTGCTTGGCCCTCCCGGTACGGCCAAAAGTCTCATGGCGCGCCGTCTTTCCTGCGCTTTCAAGGATAAGGAATATTTTGAGTATCTGATGCAGAAGTTCAGTACTCCGGAAGAGATCTTCGGGCCGATTGATATCGTTAAGTTGAAGGTTGGCAGTTATTACCGCAAAACGGAGAACTATCTGCCAAAAGCTGATTTCGCCTTTCTGGATGAAATCTGGAAGTCGAATTCGGCAATTCTCAATACCCTGCTGACCATTATCAACGAAAAAAAGTTTCGTAATGGGGATGATGATCCCAATGTTCCGCTTAAAGCGTTGATCGGGGCGTCGAATGAAACCCCAAAAGCTGACGAGGGGCTTGAGGCACTGTGGGATCGGTTTATTGTACGGCTGTATGTGCCTCGCCTGTCGGAAGATTCCAGTTTTGAGGCGTTGCTGCAGAACAGTAGTGTCAAGGAGCAGGTCATGGTTGCTGACGAACTTGCCATCAGCAAGGCTGATTGGGAGAAATGGCAGGATGAGATTGAGACGGTGAAGCTGTCGCCGGAAACCATGCAGGCGATCCATTTCATCAAGAACGAATTGAAGCTGCTGCATGAAAAAGATCCCCAGAGCATGGAATATTACGTTTCCGACCGGCGCTGGCAGCGAGCTGTCAAGGTTATTAAATCGAGCGCCTTTTTTTCCGGGCGGGATAAGACGACTCATCTGGATACGCTGCTGCTGCGGCACTGTTTGTGGAGTAGTAAGGCGGGGATGGATGTGATTGGTGAGATTGTGATTCGTCACGTCGGATCGTTATTGATACCGGATATTAACTTGGCTGAAATAGATCAGTTATTGGAACAAGCGGAAAGTTTTGTTTAATAGGGAGATGAATATGAAACGTTTAAGTGATGAGATGGGGAAAACACTATTAGTAACTACGCAGTCATTTGCGCCGCAACCTCTTTTATCAATTCAACAGATCGAACCCAAAATATGGGATGACAAAAAAAATGTGCAGTTGAAAAAACAGTTATTGCTTGCCAAATTATCCCTTGAAAAATTGTTGCAGGAAATGCCTGAGCGCCGAAAACAGCTTGAAGAGGAAATGCATAATCCATTGATAGCCTCTGATGCTCAAATTATTAACATTGCAATGCGTGACCTTACCAGGGCTATTGATAGTAGAAAGCTGCGGATTGAACAGTGTAACCAGCGTATTGCTGAAGTGTTGCATGCCAAGAATGAGGTAAGTATTCAATCACAGTTGAAAACAGTTTCCTCTCCCTTGACGGATAGTATGCGCGAAAACCTTAGAAATTTAGCAGGTCTTTTTTGAAACATAGTCGGGATGAGCTTTCTGTCAAAGATTGAATCCTTCTCCCTGAGGACCCAAAAGCGGGCCTAAAGGAGAAGGTGGCCGAAGGCCGGATGAGGGGGAAATATTTTGATGTTCAGCTTATTTCCCATAGCAGCATTCAGCTTCAGCGGCACTGCAAAACGCATCAAAAGCTTCCTTTTTGGTGATCGGGTGCGCCCTCGTCCCGGCTGTGTGCTGCACTGTGCTTTGCTGTTTGAATTGGAGCATTCCGGTATATTCGTTGCCCGTGATAAAATCGTCGAAGTCGAAAATGAAGATGGCCGCAAAAACATTCACTGTGTGGAAGCGGATGATTTTCTCGTTCATGGCGGAAGTAGCATTTATATCGCCTGCGACAAAAAAACCGGCGCTGTTTTGGGTACCCGCTCCGTTGCCGACAATGCCCGATATGCCGTGGGACGTGGCGGCGATTACAATCTGCTCTTTGACAACTGCCATATGTTCACCTCCAGTTGCATCACCGGTAATTCCAACAACTCTGAAAGCCTTTTCACTCTGCTGGAGCGGACCGTATCACGCAAATTGAACCGTGGCCGCCCCATAACCTGGCAGGTCTGGAACCACGAAGATGACGAAGAACCTTCAGATGGCGCAGAGCTCTGAAACATCAGCGCGACGAATATTATCAGCAGGAGATTCAGAAACGGCGTGACGTGCTGCTGCAAGAGCTGAATGGGCGCCTGATTGCCATGCAGGAAATAGCCGATGTAGCCGGTGAACTCGGTATGGAAGCGGGCTTGCTGTGGGATCAGACCAAAGGAGTTGGTGCGCGTACTGATCTGGCAACTCTGCGCCGCATGGCCGATTACCTGAAAAATAATGAGGGTGTCCGTCGTTTGTGCGAACTGCTCGGACGGATGCGGCGTTACAGTGCTTCGCAACGACTGGAAACCATCAAGTCGATGACGAAATATGCAGAGACGGTCTATGATCGTGAGGCAAAGTCGGAAATCGTCGGCATTACGCAGGGGCGTGATATCGAGCATATTCTGCCGCAGGAACTGGCGCTGCTGGCTGATCCTGATACGGAAATCCTGTTTGACCTCAAGTTTGCCGAAGGGCGTTTGATGAGCTTTGATTACGCCGGTATGATTCAAAAGTCGTACGAGATGGAACAGGAAGAAACAAAGCAGGTCGAGGAAGAAGACAAGCTGGGGCCGATGATTATCTGTGTTGACACCAGCGGTTCCATGAGCGGCGAACCGGAAAATGTTGCCAAGGCGATTGCGCTGACACTTGCGATGAAATCCATGGAACAGAAGCGCGCCTGTTATCTGATCTCATTTTCCACTACGATTGTCTCCCGCGACTTGACCAAAGATCGTGGCTTGCCGAAACTGCTGGAGTTCCTGCAGATGTCATTTGGTGGTGGTACATCCGGAGCACCGGCACTGCATCACGGCTTGAAAATGATGAAAGAGGAAAGCTACGAACGGGCCGACCTGCTGATGATCTCTGATTTCGACATGCCTGACATAACGCCGGAACTGAAACAGCAGATGCAGGAAGCGCGGGAGCGGAAGTGCAAATTTTATGCGCTGAATATCGGCGCAATATCGGGCCAGACCATGCGACATGTGGATTTTGATGACGAATGGCAGTATGATCCACACACGATGGGGATTAAGGAGTTAACGGGGATTGTGAATAGGACTTCCACGTAAGCTTTCCCACTGTGTTACCCTCACAGTCGGACGGAATCAGCCTGGAAGCTTAATAGTTCACAGTCAGAGCGTTACGCAGCAGGAGCTGCGTAATGAGAGAAAAGCTGGTACAGGCTTGGCTGGAAATTCACGGAGAAGACTTGATGGCTGATTGGGATCTGGCGGTTACTGGCATGGCACCATTCAAGATTTATCATTACAGGAGGACATCGCATGAGCGAACCTGACTTTTCCGAAGTTCTGAAAGCGGGAGTAACACGCTTCCAGCAGCACGTTTTTCCGAAACGCAGGGTGCTGTTTGAAAAACTTGCCAAGGCTCAAAAACCTGAGGCGCTCTTTCTCACCTGCGCCGATTCGCGAGTGGTGCCGTCCCTGATTACGCATGCCGGCCCGGGACAGCTGTTTGTGGAACGCAATCCGGGCAACCTGGTGCCCATCTACCGGGAGGAAGCGGTGGGCGTGTCTGCCAGCATCGAATACGCCGTTACCGCCCTGCGGGTCAAGCATATTGTTATTTGCGGACATTCCGACTGCGGTGTAATTAAAGGAATTCTGCATCCTGATGCCGTGACGAAATTGCCGGCCGTTGCCCGCTGGACCGAGTTTGGTATGGCCGCACGGAAAGCATTGTTGACAGAATACCCGCACCTGCCGGAAGCGGAACAGCTGCCGATCCTGACGGAATTCAATGTCCTGAACCAGATCGACAACCTGTATACGCACCCTTCAGTCCAGCAGGCGTTACTGAAAGAACGGCTCACCATCCATGGCTGGGTGTATCATATTGAGAGCGGTGAGGTGCGTGAATATAATGCCGACCTCAAGCGTTTTGAGGCGTTGTCCGGCGCGTAATATGACATTATTCAGCGCATTTTCCGTCTGAATTCCCATGGCGGTTGCGGATTTGATTCTCGCCACAACCCGGTACGGCGGGATCGGGCACCGGTTTCGTTACGAATGTATTCAGACTCATACGGCCCCTGAAGATACTGGCGATAGGCCCACGCCATACCCTCCGTCACCATTTCACGATTGATGTCTTTGCCATTTAAGCGGATTACCGCCACGACCCGTTTATACTGATCAACGTCAATAATCTCTGCCGTTACCCGTCGGCCCATGATCTTGTACATCAACATCCTTTTCGCTACATCACCATACGGCTGTCCGCGCTTGTCCGGTTTCTTCGTCTCAGGTGCATCGATGCCGTACAAACGCACCTTGAGACGGCTCTCCTCCCGGGTGGCCAACAGTATTGTATCGCCGTCGTAGACCGCCTTTACCATCCCTTCGACGGTTCTTCCTGCAAACGCTGTGCATGTCAGCAGCAGAACCTGTAAAACAGCGATAAGAAATATTCTCATTCAGATCAACTCTGCGGCATAATTAAATTCAGTTGTGCCCGCAAGTTCCCGTCCGGATTTGAACGCGGCGATGATTCCCCCCCACCGCTCTCGAGGCTCTTCACTCAGATCGATCACAAACGAACTGCACCCCTTCTGCCGTAATTCACAGTGGCGCGCTGTCAGCGAGAAGGGCAGAGACGAGCTGATAGTCTGCAGACCGTCATGGCTGGTGACCCGGTAGGTCTCGCCACGGTCGGAGCGGAGCGGGGTGTTGGCATGCACATCTTTAATACGGATTTTCGTCGTCATAACCGGCAGCGGTGAATAGATCATTACCCGGCGTTCAACGTCGACTCCGGCACCCAGTACGTCGGCAATATTGGTGCTGTCATCCTCCAGATAGAGCGTTGCTGATGTTGCGCCAAGCTCGTGCCACGCCGCCAGCGCCTGGCTGTTGAGCGAAAAACAACGGTGCCAGGTGGATATTTGAAGACCTTCAAGGCCCTGTAATAGCTCAAAATGAGACAGGTTGGCCGCCTCAAAACGCCGGAATCCGGCGTCATACAGGCTGCTAATGGTGTCACGATAGAGCGGGATATCACGATCAAAGAGAATGAACGGCAGCAGCCAGATAATGTTTCCTTCAGCACCACGCATGCGCGGCACTGTAGAGACGAGCTGATGAATGGTCGCTTTTGAGAGCGGCAGCAGCGTCGCGTCGGCACCATTCTGGAGCGGAAAGCGCCACTCTTTCGGCTCGTCAATAACAACGGCCAGCGTTTCGCGTGGGGCAATCCGCCGTGCTGCCGTGCGGACAAGCTCCAACTCCTTCACGGCCCCTTTTCGGGCAGATGAAAGTTGTTCCCGGAAAACAGCAGAAGAGGCTTCGAACAGCTGCTGATAAAAACGGCGGCGCAGATCCTTGAACAGTGCCGAAGGAATCAGCACTGCGGGGAAATCCGGGGCGCTCAGTGACTCAAGCCTGAAAGGGGTCTCGCCGCATTTCGAAAACTGACCGGTTAAAACTGCCTGCATGTCGCCGCTGCGCGCCGGTTCCAGCGGACCAAGCGGGAAGCTGAACTCATGCTGATACCCGGATACGGCAGCGGAGATACAAAGCAGTTCTCCCGCCATCGAAACAATCAGCCGGCACGGCAGCTTCTCTCCCTGCCCCCCCTCAAGCCTGCGCAGACAGGCGTTGTCACTCAAGGTGTACGCCTCTTTGGATGACACCTTATAAATCGAATCTCCGGCTGAGAAGCTGAACGGAGTCTCAACCTCAACGAGGCTTCCCGCCGGAGCCTCCATGCATTTTTTGCGATTGACAAACAGCTCGCGCACGGTCCAGGCCTGGCCGGCCATGTCGCTTTTAGGCTGAGCCCGCAGGCGATCCCCGACATACAGAGCATCTCTCGTTTCGAAAATCAGGTTTTTCCCTTTGATGCTTTTTATCTGGCCGATAAAACGCCCGGTGCCCCCCTTCTGCCAGGGGTTGGCGATGTCATCAGGCTGCTGCGATGCCAGGAAACCTTTGGTCGGCGTGCGTCCAAACGAATATTTCAGTATACCCTTGGCGGCGGTCAACGCTTCCTTATGAGATGTTGCAGGTGCATCAAGCACGGTTCGGTACGCTTCGACCACCGAGGCGACGTATTCTGCCGATTTCATCCGCCCCTCAATTTTGAGCGACTTCACTCCGGCCTTGACCAGATCAGGGATCATGTCGATTGCCGACAGGTCGCTGGTGGAAAAATAATGCCCCTCCTTGCCGCGATGGTTATAGAGACGCCGGCACGGTTGGGCGCAGCGACCGCGATTACCGCTGTGGCCGCCGAGTAGCGACGAAAAGAAGCATTGGCCCGAGATGGAAAAGCAGAGCGCGCCATGAACAAAGCATTCAATCTCTACCGGTGACGCAGCGGCTATGGCAGCAATTTCATCGACCGCCAGTTCACGTGCCAGTACGGCCCGCTGGAAACCAAGCTGTTCCAGCATCTTGACACCCGGCGTGTTATGGATCGTCATCTGGGTTGAGGCGTGCAAGGGGATCGAGGGGAAGTGATTGCGGATAATACGTGCCACCGCCAGATCCTGCAGGATAACGCCATCGACGCGCATCCCCGCGAGGGCGGCCAGCGTATCAACAAGTTGCGGCAGTTCCTTCTCCTTCACCAGCGTATTGAGAGTGATGTAAATCTTCCGGTTCTGGCCATGAGCATACGCCAGCATCCGCTCCATCTGGGTCAGGGTGAAATTTTTGGCCCGGGCCCGGGCAGAAAAATCCTGCAGGCCGGCATAGACGGCATCTGCACCTTTTTCGAGAGCGGCAAAGAAGGATTCGAGAGAACCGGCGGGGGCGAGAAGTTCCGGCTTTTCATGGTGCGTGGTCACCGGCAGTACCGGTCGGGCGACGGCACTCCCGGCAGTTGTACGCTCACCGGCACTCGTCAGGCTTTTGGCCGTGCCGACTCCACGTAGTTCCTTTCTGGTTCTGGCGAGCATGATGCACCTCTGTTAACGCTAATATGTACTCATTATACAGCTCCGCTTTGATATCGACCGGCAGTTACGCCTTAGCCCGGAGTATATCGACAACCGAAAATGTCCATACCAGAAAAAATGCTGCTAACACGGCTTTGCCGAAACCGGTTGTGTCATCAAGCGACTTCATTACTTCAGTTGGTGTTATGCTGATTGCACCGCCGGCAATCTGTGAAGCGATCAGCGGCGAAAGCCCACGCAAAAGAACGAAAAGTCCCAGTAACAATATCAGATTGACGAGTACGATTATAATCCCACCGATGGTCTTTCGTCCCAGATAGAGCTGTCCGAGTCCCGGCAGTACCAGGGCGGAAAGCAGCAGCGCAGATATTTTTTTGTTCACGATCAGTGTATCCCCTTTGTATCGGTCACCGGAAGTTTCTGTTTTGACTTTGGTAGAGCATTAAGGCATAGTACGTCCACTTTTACCCTGCACTTAATGGGAGCATAGCGATGGTTTTAATAGCAAACATACTGCTGGCTCTTGCCAAGTTGATTGAGTTGGCAAGCGGATTGCTGACACTTTACAAATATATTTTACTGGCAAGTGTAATCGTGTCATGGGTTAACGCCGATCCTTACAATCCCCTTGTCAATTTTATCAATCGTGTTACTGAACCGGTACTGCGCAAGATCCGGCGACATATGCCTGATACCGGAATGCTGGATTTGTCGCCAATAGTTGCCTTTGCGGCAATATATGTGCTTCAGATCGTTCTGTTTGATACTGCTTACCATTATCTTATGAGTATGAGTATGTCCCTTAAAATCGGAGGGTAACGTGCGGCATCCCCAGTAGTCCATGTTTCAGACCCGCCCTTTTCATCCAGCATTAAAGCCAAAAAAAAACCCCGGAGACTGTCCGGGGTTTTCGGTTCTGATTTGCAACTGGCCTTAAATTCTTGTTACGTTCGCGGCCTGAAGCCCTTTCGGACCCTTTGTTACTTCAAAAGTTACTCTATCGCCTTCTGCAAGGGATTTGAAACCTTCGCCTGCGATTGCGGAGAAATGGCAGAATACATCCTCGCCACCTTCCTGCTCAAGAAATCCAAAACCCTTGCTGTCGTTAAACCATTTTACTGTTCCGTTTACCATGTGCTTACTTCTCCTGATTCTTCTTAATGATTTTACCCGGATATATCCGAATTTTCGCCAACCTAGCAGTAACGATGTCACTCTGTCAAGCAAATTAAATTATGATCAATCTTTTTTTTTGATAATTTCCTCTGATTGGGTTAACTGGTCACCGCTGCCGTCAATCCAGTTAATCGCAATACCATGCCGCTCCATCCTTCTAAACCAGTTCCCCTGTTTTTTGGCAAATTCATGGATTGCGCTGTTCAGTTTTTGAAACATATCATTTCTATTCATATCTCCCTTCAGATAAGAGCCGACGTAACGGTATTCAAGCCCGTAATAATCAAGCTGTTCCCACGCGATACCTCCGGCATGGAGTAGTTCGACCTCTTCTATCAAGCCGTTGTCAAGGCGCTCTCTCAGGCGTCTGGTAATCCTCAGGCGCAATGCTTCTCGCTCCCAACGGATTCCGATAACGACAGAATGTACCGGTGGCTGCGGAGCAGCGGCAGTGTTTTTTTTAAATTCCCCACGGGCAATTTCGATCGCCCGTACCGTACGCTCCCGATCCAGCAGATCAGTGCTGTTGTGAAGATTCGGCTTGAGGCGACAGAGCTCCTCTGCCAGTTCGGCGTCATTTTTCAACGCCAGTTGACTCCTCAGAGTTTCATCCTTCGGCACTTCGATCATCCGGTAGCCACGGAGTGCGGCATCCAGATACAGACCGCTCCCGCCGCAGAGAATCGGCAGTGCCTTCCGGGCCGAAATATCTGCCACGGAGGACAAAAATCTGCGCTGGAACTCAAAGACGCTGAACTCTCCGCCGGCATCCATAATATCGATCAGATGATACGGGACCTGACCATACTCATGGAGGTCCTTGCCGCTGCCGATATCCATGCCCCGGAAAACCTGGCGCGAATCGGCAGAAATGATCTCTCCGCCATATATTTCAGCCAGAGCGATGGCGAGGCGCGTCTTGCCCGACGCCGTCGGGCCGAGTATGATAAGCATATCAAACGATAGTTCTTCCTCACTCATTATGCAGTCCTTTGTATGCCGTTTCCGCAGTTGTCCGGTTGAATCCGGGGATAGTGATTATTTCTTCCACGGAAGCCTCCCTCAAACGCTGGAGACTGCCGAAATGCGTCAACAGTGCAATGCGGCGTTTGGCGCCTATCCCGGGAACGCTGTCAATTCCTGATGTGATTCCTTCTTTACTGCGCAGTTTCCGGTGATACCCGATGGCAAAGCGGTGCGCCTCGTTGCGCACCGCCGCCAGAAGTAACAGTGGTTTTGAGTTCTGACGGAGCACGACCGGATTTTTTCTACCGGGTAGAAAGAGCCGTTCAGCACTTATTTCTGCCGTTTCTGCAGAAGTATCATGGGTAATGCGGCTTTTGGCCAGCGACACCAGATCGAAACTACCGGTCAGACCCAGTTCGGCAATTATCTCCTGCACGGCATGCAACTGCCCTATTCCGCCATCTACAACGACAAGATCCGGTCCGCTGTTTTTGTCATACCTTTCGGCACGAAAGCGGCGGAGAAAAATCTCCCTCAGCATGGCAAAATCATCCTGACCGTCAACGGTTTTGATGCGATAATGGCGATAACTGCTCCGGTCAGCTTTGCCGCCGGTGAACACGGCGCAGCTCCCGACCGAAAAACGACCCTGAATCGTTGATATATCATAGCATTCAATCCGCTTCGGAAGCCGGCTCAAATGAAGCAGTCGGGAAAGTTCGGCCAGCACCGCTGCAGCGGCTGCCTCACTGTCATCACGCTCCCGGTATGCAGAGGTGGCATTTTTTCCGGCAAGGGCAACCAGTTCCCGTTTGGTACCACGCAGCGGGAGGGTAAGCGATACCTTGCTTCCTTTCAGCTCTCCGAGCAGTTCGGCCAGCGTTCCACCTTCTTCAATGGCAAGCGGGAGGAGTATCTCTTCAGGGATAAAAACCGTACCGGTGTAATACTGCAGCAGAAATGCCGAGATGGCAGCGGCATCATCCAGTTCCCAGGAAAAAGAGAGCTGATGGTTGCCGGAGAGGACTCCGGCTCGAATAAACAGCAGAGAGATTTCAATGCTGTTGCCATTACGGTAAAAGCCGACAACGTCGCTGTCGCCACCCCGTAGCACGACCTTCTGCTTCTCGACAGTCACTTCGATTGAGCGGAGCAGATTGCGCCAGCGGACGGCTTCTTCGTACAGCATCTGCTCTGAGGCATCGTTCATCCTACGCTTGAATTCTGCAATAAGCAGCCGCCCTTTCCCCTCAAGAAAAAGCATCGCGCCCTCAACCAGGGCTGCGTAAGCCTCTCTCGTTATCAAGTGATGGCAGGGAGCGCTGCACTGGCCGATCTGGTGGTACAGACAGGGGCGCTTACGGGACATGCAGGCAGCGAGCGGATAGTGACGGAGGGGAAACATTCTGATCATTTGTCGAAGCACATCCCGTGCGGCAGAACCGGAAGAATAGGGGCCGAAATAACGCGCCCCGTCATGAGGTCGCTTGCGAACTACCGTAAAGCGTGCGAACTCCTCTTGCGGATCAATACGGAGTGAAAAGTAGGTTTTGTCGTCCTTGAGGTTGAGGTTATAGCGCGGATGGTGCTGCTTGATAAGCGTGTTCTCAAGCAGCAGCGCCTCTTTTTCCGTGTCTGTCAGCACCACCTCAATGTCGACAACTTTGGCCATCAGAAATTTGATCTGATAGCGCGAATCGCCAGCCTGTTTGAAATAAGAGCGTACCCGCTGCCGGAGGCTGCGAGCCTTGCCGACATAGATTATTTCGCCGGCGGCATCGCGCATCAGGTAGACGCCGGGAGAGAGCGGGAATTGCTGTACCTTTTCTTCGAGAGTCATGGTCGCCATCCTACCTGTTTGCCTCCTGAATGTGAAGAGGCTTCCTGTGCGGCAATTGCCTCATTATGCATCAGTTGCCGATAAAAAAGGCACATGCTGTTTTCCCGACTGCGATAAAAACGATTATAATCAGTAGGTTAGCAAACGTTTGCTGTTGGCCTTTTTTTTGCTGTCAGGAGACCTGCCCAACGACGGGCACCAGGAAACCATGGAGGGAGTTCTGTATGGAAGCGATGTCAACGATGACAGGCCTCAAGAGTAGCGCAGATGTTCTGTTTCTTATGCTCGGTGCAGCAATGGTCTTTGCAATGCATGCCGGATTTGCCTTCCTTGAAGTCGGCACGGTCCGTAAAAAAAACCAGGTGAATGCTCTGGTAAAAATTCTCACCGACTGGGCGGTTTCGACGGTCGTCTATTTTGTCATCGGTTTTCCAATATCCTATGGGATATCATTTTTAAAGCCCGCCGAAGAGTTGCTCGGAAAAACACAAGGGTACGATCTCGTTCATTACTTTTTCCTGCTCTGTTTTGCCGCCTGTATTCCAGCCATCATCTCCGGAGGTATCGCTGAACGAGCCAAATTCTGGCCACAGGTAACCGCAGGCGCCATCTTTGCGGGGCTCTCTTATCCGCTCTTTGAGTCGTTCATCTGGGGACAGAACGCCGCCTACGTGCAATCTCTCTTCAAATCACTCGGCGGTGCCGAATTTCACGACTATGCCGGATCTGTCGTCGTCCATTCCATCGGCGGCTGGATCGCCCTGCCTGCGGTCTTGATCCTCGGTCCGCGCATGGGACGGTATGTGCGCGGTAAATCGCACCCTATCCTGGTCAGTAATATTCCCTTTCTGGCACTCGGATCGTGGATACTGGCGGTTGGCTGGTTCGGCTTTAATGTCATGAGTGCCGGTAATCTGGAAAAAATCTCCGGTTTGGTGGCGGTTAACTCCTTAATGGCAATGGTCGGTGGTATCATCGCCGCGCTTATTGCCGGCAGGAACGACCCCGGATTCATTCACAACGGCGCTTTGGCCGGGCTGATTGCCGTCTGCGCCGGCAGCGACATCATGCACCCGCTGGGGGCTCTTGCGGTCGGGGCGATCGCCTCAATAATTTTTGTCTATGGCTTCCATTTTGAACAGGAAAAACTAAAAATCGATGATGTCCTCGGAGTGTGGCCGCTACATGGTGTCATCGGCACCTGGGGAGGGATCGCCGCAGGCATATTCGGCCAGAAATTTCTGGGCGGGATGGGTGGCGTAAGCTTTATTTCGCAACTTGGCGGGAGCGCCCTTGCCGTCGTATTCGCTCTCGTCAGCAGCTTTGTCGTCTACGGAGCCCTGAATAAAACCGTCGGCATTCGTCTTGATCAGGAGGATGAATATAACGGAGCAGATATTGCAATTCACAATATCGGAGCATACCCGGAAGACAGTATTCGCTGACCTCAGAGGAGAGCAATTCTGCCGTCTGAATCCCATGAAAGCCCCGTGCCATAACGGTTGCTAACATACTGACATACCGTTTCTTTCGTTGACATTGGTGCAGAGAGGTGCTACTTAAGAGGCATTTTACCTGTAACTCCATCTGCTCTCCGTGCGCCGTTAGTAGCGTGTCCGGCCAAACGAGGTCAATTAAAGTGATTTTATTGAGATTATGCCGCACTATCCTCTCCCGGCTCCTGGTCCTCATGATCTTGATTTCTTCTCTGATCGTGCCTCCGGCGTTTTGTCAGGAAACGGAGGATTCGCAGCTTTTCATTGCCGGTTTCAATGCCTACCAGCAGAAAAATTATGCCTCTTCAATTGAAAAAATGAATGAGGTTTTGCAGAAACATCCCGATACTCCTCTCAGGGATATGGCGCTTTTCTGGCTCTCCCGTTCCTATTTTAAAGTGGGCAACCAGCAGGATGCTGCCCGTTACCTTTCTCAGTTTTCCAAAGAATATCCGGATAATCCGCTCAAAAATACCGCTGAGGATGAACTGATCGCTCTTACGGCACGCTTTGAAAAGGGAGAAAAACTTGCTGGCGGCGAGTCTCCGGTTAAACAACCTGATATCGTGGCGGCGCAGAATGTTACGGCTGCCCAAAAAGAACTGGTCGCAGCTGTCGAAGCTGAAGAGGCAAAGCGGGCTGCCGGTGCGGTGGCGCAGGAACTACAAGCGGCAGCAAAGGCTGAAGAGCTTAAACTGGCTGTTTCAGTGGCTGATGAAGAGAAGCAGGAACAGAGGCGTCTGGCCGATTATCGAGCCGAACTGAATCGCCTGGCTGCTCTGAAAAAGGATGAAGAATCCCGACAGGTGCCGCAGAATCTTGCCGGTGCAAGCGGTGGGATTTCCAAACGTGTATATCGCGAGAAGGCAATCAGCGAGTATAAATCGATTATTGACAAGTACCCGACTTCAGCAGCAGCGGTCACCGCAGCAGCGAAACTTCGTGAGCTTGGAGTTGCGACCGCGCTACCGTCCAAATCTGTTGAGGCGTCGCAACTTGAAAATACCCAGGTATTACGGTTTGAAGTTGCTCAATTTGCCGCCTTTGAGTTTAATCTCCTTGCCAGCCAGGAAGTATTCACTGCCGGGCGCCAGATTGAGGTTCCGTTTGAAGTCGTAAACCGTGGTAACGGTGTTGATTCATTCTATCTTGAGTCAGCGTTTCCTGCAGACTTTAATGCGCGCTTTATCTCTGCTGCAGCTCCTGGCATTGCACTCAACCGAACCCCCGATCTTGCACAAGGCGAGACCTTTAAAGGTCTTGTCACTCTTGCCATTCCGCCATCAAGTATTGATGGCCTGCGCATCGCGTACCCGGTTAAAGCTGCTTCACGTCTCGCAGCGGAAGCGAGTCAGACTCGTGAAGTCAGGATCATTACCTCTGCGCCACTCCTCCGGGCTGTTCTACGCACAGAAAAAACCAGGCCACTTCCAGGTGACAAAGTTTTATATCGCGTCGCAATTCTCAACGCAGGTTCAGAAGCTGCGAAGGATGTTACCTTTCGGCTTAACTTCCCCCCACAGCTCGAGCCGGTTGATTACGTAGCCGCCGGGTTCAGACAGGAGATGAAATCGGCACTGGTTCTTGACGGAATGCAGGTTAAATCGGGAGAAAGTCGCGAGTTCACATTTGCCTTTCAGCTGAAAGATGATTCTTTGGCTGGTCAGGAACTGCTGACACGTGCCGAGCTGATTAACAACAGTCATAAAACCACTGCCGCTTTTGTTTCAAATACGGCCTATGTGGAGCCGCAGCGAAGTATTCTCGTTCGCACCGGCTCAGAACGTCTGGTGGCATTCCCTGGTCAGACCATAACAGTTCCGTTTGTTGTCACCAACAGGGGCAATATCCGGGAAAAATATAAGATTGTTTCTGCCGTTTCCGGCTCTCAGGAGACGGTTGTTTTCCACGACATCAACCGTGACGGCATCAGACAGGCCAGTGAGCCGGTAATAACAGAAATTGGCCCACTGGCGCCACATGAAGAAGCCGGCGTAGTGGTGGAAATCAAAACAGCAAAGCGCGCAATTGATGGCAGCCAGGAGACTGTCAAGGTGTCATTTATATCGGAAGGAGACGCAACCAGTGCGGCATCAGGTTCTACTCAACTGACCTATTCGAGACCTGTACTGAGTATGGCCATGTCCGGGCGAGATGGTCGTCTTAAACCTGGTGACGTAACTTCATTTGATTTGGTAATCACGAATCAAGGATCTAACCTTGCACGTATAGTAGAGCTGCAGAGCGTCTGGCCGGAGCAACTGGAGCTTATGGCTGCGGACCCTGCAACCAGTGCTGTCAGTAACGGGGCAATAGTCTGGCGCTTTAAGGAGCTGGGTGCCGGAGAAAAACGAAGTATCAGGATTTCATTCAGAGTCAAGCCGGGCATCGGAGTTGGCACCGCTATCCAGGTCAAAAATATTCTGACCTACGAAGACCGGTTGGGAAACAGGTATTGATATGATACATTACGCACTTCGTATGATAGTCCCCATACTCATTTTTTGCACGACGCCGTTAACCTGGGCTCAAGAGTCTCCACGACCTGCTCCCCAGTCGGTTACCCCTGGACAAAAATATCTGCTCTATGCTCCTCAGCCAGTGGCAACCATGCAAAAGTCACCCTCGCAGGATGGCATCATTGTTCAGGAAATTGATGTCCAAAAGGGTGATACACTGTATGATATTTCCCGTAAATTCAGTGGTCGTGGCATGTATTTTCCCCAGATTCTTCTATTTAACACGATACATAATCCGAACCTGATTTACCCCGGAAGCAAGCTCAAGGTCCCGATAACTCAACATGTCGGCAACGATGAACATGCTGGTCCAAAGCCAGCTGACAAATCAGACAAACCTAAAGCAGCAGGCGCCAAAAAAGCTCCGCCAGAAATAAAATCTGCTACTCCATCACGTCAGTCGAATGCTGTGCCCCCCGTTTCTCATCAAAACACGGAGATTTCACTTAGTGAATTGAGATCGTCGGAAACGACAAAAAGCGTAAAAATCAGTAAAAGCGGTCACAAGAAAAAACCTGCTCTCCCGGCCAGAAAAAAAACAGTGCCTGAATCTGAACCGTCCGCTGGGCCCAGGCTTTCCGCACCTCTCCCTGCATCTTATAAATATCAGGCATCACCACCCTCTACGGTCGATGCCACCACTGGCCAAAAACTTTTTGAAGCGGCGGTAAAGGCCTACCGAGTCGACGATTGCCGAACTGCCCTTGAACTGCTGGACCGTTATCTCGCTGACAATTCAGGCTCAGCACTAGCTGCGGATGCAAATCTTTATAAAGCGGAATGCTACTTAAAATTGTCTGCTCAATAAGCTCTACGAGGTTGGTACGTAATGAAAATCTCTCCGCTTGACATTCAGCAGCAGCAGTTCAAGGTCAAAATGTTCCGCGGACTTGACCCGGAGGACGTTGACGCTTTTCTGCAAACCGTCGCTGGTGAAATGGAAGGATTGATCCGCGAAAACAGCCAGATGAAAGAAGAACAATCCCAACACAGTCGTGAAATGCTGGATATGGCAGAAAAGGAGCGGGAGCTACGCGATACACTGCTTTCTGCCCAGCGTGTCATCGAAGAGATGAAAGCCAATGCCCGTAAAGAAGCGGAGTTAATCGTATCTGAAGCCGAGATTAAGGGTGAGCGCATTATTACTGATGCGGAACGGCAGCTAGGGGAGTTGAAGAGTCGGATTGAAGAGGTTCGCAGACAGAAGATCCAGTTTGAAATGAGCTTCAAAGGGTTACTTGAAAGCTTCAGTAAACAACTTACCGGCGATGAATTCGTCTGAAAGGAAGCACAGATGGCACAGGCTAAAACAGGCGACAGGGTCACCGTACACTACACCGGCACACTTGAGGACGGATCAGTTTTTGACAGTTCAGAAGGGGCTGCGGAACAGCGGCATGATCATGAATGCTGCTGCAGCAGCGAGAAAACCGGTGCTGATAGCTGTGGCAGCGCCAGCGATGGCACGGGACCATTGGAGTTCGTCATTGGTGCCGGACAGCTGATACCGAAATTCGAGGCGGCAGTAATCGGACTTGAGCCGGGAGAGAGCGTTACGGTATCAATTGCTGCGGATGAAGCCTATGGGCAGCGTGCCGAGGAGATGGTTGCGGTGATTGAGCGGAGTGAAATACCGGCTGACATCAATCCCGAACCGGGTCATCAGATGGAGGTGCTTCTGGAAGATGGTTCACCCCTGCCGGTACTTGTGACAGAAGTGACAGAAACAGCTATTACGCTGGATGGCAATCATCCCCTGGCAGGCCGTGATTTGACTTTTTCAATCAGGTTGGTTGATATTTTGTAGCTCGCACCAAACCATCCCGTACAACAAAAAGGCCGCCGACTTCACTGTCAACGGCCTTTTTACTGAGAATGGAAGCGGACTCGCACTACTTGCCTGTTGCCACCGTTGACCCGGCAGACTGCACACTGAAATCTTTAGCTCCCGATGGTATATTTGCCAGTACCACAACAAAAGGAATAGACTTGCCCGGCGCTACTCCCATATTAGCCAGAGAGTCGCCAAACTGATTGGCCATTGCCGCCTCGATCTTATCGAGGGGTAGAGTTTCCTGCTGTTCTTTCGTCAGCGGATTACCACCATAGGCATTCCTGGTGGCAATTTTCTGACCTGTCGTATCAAAAACGGCCACCATTACCTGTAAAGCTGCCCGGGGGTTTGCATACTCGTTGAATGCTTCACCGGATACTACCAGTAACTCACCTGCGGAACTGTTTTTAACAAACGTGCTTGTGACGGCCCGCACGCTGATTTTGCCACTCTCAGGAGGAGCGGTTCCTTTCGGCGTCGAAAGAGAAGAATATCCGAAATAGCCGAGAACAGAAATAACCAGCAGTGCAACAACCGCTATCAGAGCACCGAACAGCGGACTCTGCTTACGCCGGGATGGAATAGAGAGTGGTGGTAGCTCCTCCTCCTGCTCTTGTAACGCCGCTTGTCCGAGAAACGATTGCGTGATCGTATCGTCCTCTGATGTGACGGTGGCTTCAGTCAGAGGAATCAGAACCTCCTGAGAAGGTTTCAGCACTTTCTGGCTCACCTGCGGAACAGCAGGCGTAAGTTCATCGCCAAAATCAATTTCTCCCGGGTTGAACGGCACACCGGCAGGCGTATCAAAAGATGGTGGCGTATCACTTTTGCTGCCGGAATCCTGCCCGTTCACTGACCCTGCTTCGTCAAAACCGGTATCCTCGAAATCAAAGGAGAAGTCGCCGGGCGTTGCCTCCGGAGTAGTTTGTACCACTGATCCACTCAATTCATCATCTGAAAAATCAAATTCGTTACCGCCGGTAGTGGTTGTCGCTGAAGATGTCTGACCACTACCAGTGCCGGACATTTCATCTTCGTCCGTGTCAAATGATATTTCTGAAGTATCAAAAGGAGACGGTTCGAGCGGAGTGAAAGCGGTCGGTTCGCTCTCAAGAGGGATGTTTCCGAAAGCAATCGAATCTGCTTCAGGGGGGGGGGCGGCTTCCCCGGCAAAGTCCCACTCATCGCTGGTTGCAGTGGCGGTTACACTCACTGCTGGAGGAGTGGGGATTGTATCCGCAGCAAAGCTCCATTCATCGGCCGGAGGAACAGGTGTCTCACCAGTCGCGGCAGGAGGAGCAATTCCCGCTAATACCGCTCCTGGTTGCAATGAGTCATCGCCCGGTACCTCCTTACGCACGGTAAATACGTGTTTGCACCTGGTACAACGTACTTTGACACCCTTATCAGTGACTCTGGAATCGTCAAGCCGAAATTTTGTCTGGCATTTTTCGCATTGGATTATCATCTGCGACTCCTCGATGATGACAGCATATGGTGGGCGACAACCTGCAAAAATATCTGAAATAACGTTTGTCCTATATCAGAAAGCGAAGAGGGTGTCAAATCATTACGCTGAGAGATTTCGACTATTTAGTCCGGTTTTGCGCACATATCGGGGCAATCTGACATGAACTGCAGCGGCTCATATCTTTGCCGTCGCAGCCGTCACTGATGCCAAGATGAGCGAGAGAAAAATCATATTTCACCGGATCGGCAGGATCAAAACTGCGCAGAGCAGCGGTGATTTCCTGAGCCATGCGCCAGTCTGCGGCCTTTCGCGTGGTGAGACCGAGATAGCGGCTGATGCGGCTGATGTGTGTATCAACCGGTATTACCAACTGTGCCGGGGTTATCCCGCTCCATATGCCGAGGTCAATACCGTCAGCCGGTCGAACCACCCAGCGCAGCAGCATGCAGAGCCGTTTACAGGCGCTGCCGGAAGCGGGAGCGGGAAACAGGAAGGGGAAGCCGGAGTCGTGGGGGATTCTTTCTGGCCCGAAGACAGCGGTATAATCAAGCGCCAGGACCGCAGCGGTATAGTGGTTCAAAGAGGTTCCTACATCGTTATCTGTCGCAGAATACCCCTGCAGAAAAAATGAGTGTATGCTGCCGGACTGTCTCACTATCTGCTGCAGTGCCGAAAAGAGCGCACAGAGGTCACGGCCATCGTTAAAGCGGTGTTTAAAACGAGAGAATGTATGCAAACCGGCTTGAGGGTTGAAACGCTCAATAAACTTCCTCGGCGACGTGCCGAGCTCGGAAAAAACGGACTCCAGCGTGCGGAGGATGACCGTTATCGAGCCGTAGGCAAATGATGAGGCAATTACCGCTGCAATTTCCTGATCTTCGGGATCATGGTAGCGGTGGCAGAACGACAACGGGTCTCTATCAAGATGCCGCAACGATCCGGATGCATAGAGCGCATCCAGTGTTGTGCAAAGGTCAGACATCCGCCTCTCTCAGAAACAGGGCGGCATCCTCGGGAGACGTCGGGTTGATAAAAAAGCCGGTACCCCACTCAAATCCGGCCATCTGTGTCAGTCTCGGTACCAATTCAATGTACCAGTGAAAATCATACTCCAATGAATTCCAGTGTTCAGGCTTGCCGGGGCGCCGATGCATGGGGGGAGCGGTATGCAGGATGAAATTGTAGGGTGCATCACGCAGCACGGTCTTGACCCTTTGCAGCATATCTTTCATTGCTACCGCCAGCTCTGCCAGTTGGGAATCATTCATCAGGGCAAAATCATGGCTGTGACGCTTCGGGTAGAGTCGCAGTTCAAATGGCGAGCTGGAAGCATAAGGGGTCAGAGTCACGAAGTTTGAAAACTCCTTTACCACACGGACCCCTTCACGCAGTTCGAATTCGATCAGATCGCAGAAAATACAGCGCTCTTTTTCGCTGAAATAGTTGCGGGAAACTTTCAACTGGGTACTTGCTACCGGAGGCAGGAGCGGCACAGCAATCAGCTGGCTGTGAGAATGGTGCAGCGACGCGCCGGCCCTGATACCATGGTTTTTGAACAGCACCATATAGCGAAAGCGGAAGTCTTTGCGCAAATCAAGATAACGATGACGATACGCCGTAAGAACATCAGTTATTTCAAGGGGAGTCAAATCAGCAAGGGTACGATCGTGGTCAGGAGTCTCAATAATCACTTCATGAGCTCCAATGCCGTTCATGACATCATACATGCCATAGCCGTGATTATTCAGTTCACCCTCTACCCGCAGCGCAGGGTATTTGTTCGGAATAACACGCACCCGCCAGTTAGCGGCGTTTGGCGCTCCATTCGAGCGAATGGCGAAAATCTCGGGTGGGGTCTTATCCTCGTTGCCGTAACAGAAAGGACAGGCGATCTGGCCACTCTGTTCCGGTTCCACTTGAAAATCCCGTGGTCGGCGACCCCGCTCGGTGGCGATGATTACCCAGTGCAGTTTTATCGGGTCCCAGCGTAGTTCTGACATGCATCCTCCAAATTTATATCAACCAATTATCCAACTCGATTTCCGCACCTGCATAATAGAGCATCAGCGGTGCGTCACTCGGCCAGCGGCCGATTTCCTCGTTGTCACGAACCAGTGTTACCGAAACGAACAGTTTGCTTCCCGCCGTCAGCTTGATGCTGCTCAGCGGGATACTGATCTCACAGGTTTTGGCGATCCTCCAGCTGCAGATGTTGCTGGTCGGTAGCCATACACCATTCTCCTTGACCAGCAAAAGCCCCTCATCGTTCTTCATCTGTAGTGGCAGTCTGTAGTCCCGATCATAAATCATATGGAGATTCAGCAGATCATCTTCCTTCAATAACCGGGAGAGATCCTGAACTCCGTCGATTCTAAAGAAGAGTGACTTTTCGTTAAAGCCGTAGTAGAAGCTCTGGAGCATCCGATCGGATGAGTGCATGGCTGAGCCCTGGCGGGTCAGGTCATACAGGCCGGCCGCCAGCCATTCAAAGTAGTCGTTGATTCTGCCGCTGATCTCAGGGTCGATAAATGCGGCCGGCTCCCGGATCAAGCCTGCCGGATTCTTCTTCTTGATCGGCTCCAGCAACTCACGGGGCGGATCCTGCCCTAACAGTCGATAGATGTTCATCAGGTGCCGGCGGAAGAGCCGGTCGAACCGGTCGCTATGGGGAGAGAAATGATCATCACCATACCACCAGAACCAGTCACTCCCTTCAGCGGCATAGAGAGAGCGGCAGATCATCTCGGTGGTGACATCCCCGGAGGGTTCTCCGCTTTCGAGAGCCGCAGCAACGTGTGGATTTCCTGAAACAGCGGCTTCACGGGCACGGGCAATAAGATCCCAGGCGAGGTTTTCCTCCGGGTGTCCGATCCAGATGCCGTAATTGCCGTTTATCCAGGACCCGGGAAAAATTGTTTGGAGGCGGCCTTCAAAATTGGTATCTCTCAGCACATCACTACAGGTCGTCAGGCGAAGCGAGGCTGATCCGGCAATTCCCTTGTACATCCCCTGTAGAAAATCATAGGCGTTATTCGGGTAGTACTCCCAGGCATTTTCACCATCAAGGATGATTGAGACGACGCGACCGTCGCCTCCCAGACGGGACTTGATTGTATTCAGGCGTCCGCAGAGATCCATTACCGCTCTCCCTGACTCCCATTGCGAATAGGTAAAGCCGATCAGGTCTGAAAGCTGATGATCGCGGAAGAACGTGCCTATTTCACCCTGATTGCATCGGTAGCGCCAGGGGCGGTACAATCGCTCTTTACCGGCTCCAAGGCCGCCATCCAGACTTTTTTCAAGGATCTCTTCATCCGTTGCAATCCAGCTGATACCGCTCCCGGCAATGAGTGCCAGGACCTCGTTGCTGACAGAGCCCTCCGATGGCCACATTCCGGTCGGATTGAAACCGAATACCGAACGGAAATAGACGATCCCACGGTGGATTTGAGCGCGGGCATCATCTGGATGACAAAACCCGGCGAGCGGAAGAGTAACCCTCGGCATGGCGGTTTGAGCCATTTTCTGGTCGCAGAGCAGCGGCAGAATCGGATGGTAATAGGGCGTTACCGACAGCTCAATGCGCCCCTCCTCATGGAGGCGCTTATAGAGCGGAAGTATTGCCTGCAGTACTTCTAACTGAGTTGAAAAAAGCAGCGTTTTATCGGCGGCGGTAAAGTTTTCTCCCTTCGTGACCAGGTCAGCAAAAACGGGATACCTGCGCCGGGCGGCCTCACCGGTCCAGGCCAGGAAGAACCAGACCTGTAAATCGAGCAGATCCTGCTCGCTGAAATGTTTGACACGTTCGGCGGCACTTCCCGGCTTCCCTTCTCCTGCCATATAGAGCAGTTCAAGATAGCGCCTGGAAGGCTCGATCATATGCTGCCGGTTTGCGGAGAAAAAGTTTTCCAGCAGGAAGACACGATCCTCAAGGGACAGCCCGGACGGAGCCGCCTTCCCCTTTTCAAGGAACGGATCAACTGCGACACCTGAGGTGTATTCCAGCAGCTGCTCAATCAGGGAAGGGACAAGATTGAAGACCGCCCTGGCGCCGGGGGTGTCTTCAACAATAGCCGGCATATCAAAATAATCCTTGATGCCATGCAGGTAGGTCCAGGGGAGAGCATACTCATTTTTCAGCGGATCCTTGTAATATGGCTGATGCATATGCCATACGATGACTACGTCGAGCGGTTTCGGCATAATCGGTTACACCATATCCTTTTTCCACGCGACAATTTTTTTCTCATACTCACTCAGTAGCTTCTGCGCCGATTTCTGATCCCTGGCTTCAGTTACGATATGAACCACCGGCAGATACTGGTCCGGAAGAATCAGTACCCAATCCGCTCCGAAATGCACCTTGATACCATCGATGAACGTAGCCTCCTTGTCGAGGCTGTCCTCGCTCATTTTGCGCATGATACCCCCCTTCATTTCCCAGGGGCAGGGGAGGCTGGTCTGCAGATACGCGCTGCGCGGAATTTCCGAGAGCGCCTGTGACAGCGGTACTTCGCTGGCAGCACTCAGCTCCATCAGCTTTGCAATGGCAAACATGCCGTCAAAGGCCGCCTGAAAGCGGGGGAAAGCGAAACGGCCATCAGTCGTGCCGGTCAGGACTATTTCCGAAGAGGAGGCGACCTCCTGCATGGCACGGTCGGAACTCTTGGTCCGGATTACCTGACACCGCTTCTGCTCCGCCATCTGTTCAATTGTCGAAGGGGTTTGTACCGGTACGGCAATAGTGCCTTTCTGCCCGGCTTTCATCAACATTGAAACGGTCAGGGAAAGCAACTCGATACCGGTGCAGATTCTTCCCGTTTCATCAACAAGTGTGATCGCCTCTGCAGAAGGATCAAGCCAGAAACCTGCCTGAGCCCCCAGCGATGAAACTATTGCCGAAAGTTGATTCAAGGCGAGCTCTTTTTCTTTGGCCTGAACTCCTTTCCCTTCATCAACATACGCATTGAGTGCGATGACAGAGAAGCCAAGCTCATTTAAAAGCTGCGGCAGTGTCTGACTGGCCGGGGAAAAGCTGAAGTCCACCACCACCGTAAATGCGGATTTTTTGAGGAGTTCGCGATCAAGTACCCGTAAGAACCCTTCACGGTAAAAATCACCGACGTTGTTGATATCGGTAATTACTCCCGGTTCAGTATGGTGGGCCCGCCGGAAATTTTCCTTGAAAAAAGTGCGCTCAACATTTTTTCCCATGCCGCTGGAGAAATCGAGTCCGTCTCCATCAAGAAATACGATCTCCAGCAGGGCGGGATCATCCTGAGCCTGACGGAAATGTACTCCCCCAACCTCGCCAAAAGTCTTTAATTTATAGCGGACCAACGGCAGCGATGTCATCTTCATATCGCGCACGTTGACACCGGCAGAGAGCACTCCTCCCATGAAACAGCGCTTGAGCATACGGGATGACGGATTGGAATCACGGCCACCGAGCACGAAGCTCCCTTTGGGGAGCGTGGTGCCATAGGCACACCCCATCTTGGCGCAGAATTCCGGAGTAAGCTCCATGTTGGAAAGCCCTTTGATTATCGCCCCCTCAAAAAGGGCTTTCTTCCACTTTTCACCCCAAATCATATTAGAGGTGACCGTCGCACCCGCCTCAATCGTCTTCTTTGGCCAGATTTTGACGTCGGCTTTGATAATCGCTTCGTCGCCAACCGAGGTCTCGTCAGCAACGATAACCCCCTCTTCAAGGGTCACCCCCTGCCCGATACGGACATTGGCACAGATAACGCTGTCGGCAATCCGGGCCCCCTTCTTGATATATGAGTTATCCCAGATAACACACCGATTGAGCCTGGCCCCCGCTTCAATCGTACAGTTACGGCCGATTACCGAATCCTTGATGCGTACATCACCCAAAACCTGGCTGTTGTCGCCGATCACGACCGTACCCTCTAGCCCTGCTGACTTTTCAAGCTTGACGTCGGCTCCAATGCGCAGATCTTTGCCGACAAAATCCAGCTTCGGCTCATCTATTTTCAGATTGACTCTACCTTTGAAAATATCGTGGTACGCTTCCCGGTAGGAATCGGTGTTGCCGATATCGCGCCAATACCCCTTGGCGGTAAAACCAAAGAGCGCATCTTCATTCTTGAGCATGAGCGGAAAAAGATCCTGTGAAAAATCGAAATTTTCCCCCTCAGGAATATATGATAATACCTCCGGTTCCAGCACATAGATGCCGGTATTAATCGTATCGGATATAACCTCCCCCCAGCCCGGCTTTTCCAGAAACTGGGTAATGCGCTTCTCCTTATCAGTAATGACAACGCCGAACTGGAGCGGGTCTTTCACGGATGTCAGGGTGATCGTGGCCTTGGCTTTGCGGTCATCATGGAAATCAACAATTTTTTTGAGGTTGAAATCAGTCAGAAGATCGCCGCTGATAACGAGAAAACGCTTATCAAGGTACTTTTCAGCCGCTTTAACCGCCCCGGCTGTACCCATATCGGCAATCGGGGTAACATAGGTTATCCTGACACCGAAATCGGAGCCGTCACGGAAGAAATTTTTGATATAAAACGGCTGGTGATAGAGTAGCATGACCAGTTCCGTTATATCGTACTTCTTCAGCAATTCGACAATATGAAGCATGATGGGGCGATTAAAGAGCGGTATCATCGGTTTGGGCATGCTTCCGGTCAGCGGCTGGATGCGGGTGCCGAAACCGCCCGCCATGATGACAGCTTTCATAGAGGGCCTCCCTGTTATGCTGATTTAGCCTTCAATGCCTTCTTGGCAAGGACTCTGGCAATTTCCTGTTTCAACTCTGTCAGGTCGCCCGACTTGACCACATAGCCATCTGCCAGCCAGGCCGAAAAATCGTCCTTATAGCAGGAAAAAGCCGAGCAGAGGATTACCGGCATTTCGTGGCGTTCCTTGACTAATTTCTGTAACAGGTCAATACCGCTTTCGTTCTTCAGCTTGATATCAAGTACCGCCAGATCAAACGCACCGCTTTGCAGCTTTTCTGCCGCTTCGACACTACTGGCAGCCGTCACGACGTCATACCCCTCGTCTTTCAATTCTTCGGCGTACAGCAACCGGATGTTTGCTTCATCGTCTACTACCAGTAACCTGTTCATGATTGTTCCTCCTTGCCGGTGGGAAGTGTGATGGAGTAGTGAATGCCGTTGTACTCATCTGCCAGTGCCGCAAACGGAATTCCCTGTTTTTCAAGCATGGTTTTGCAGAGCGCCAGCCCCAGGCCGACGCCAAGGTCACGCGTTTCTGAAAACGGCACCAGGAGGTGATCCAGCTCTGCCTGGGAAACGTGGCGACTGCGGTCTTCAATACGGATGATGACGAAATCGTCTTCTTTCTTAGAGCTGATCGCGATCGAAAGATCGGCGCCTATGCCATTGATATCATTCTGTAGCAGAGTGCGGAGACAATAGGAAAGCTGTTTAAAGTCAATATATACCGGTGGCAGGTCATGACCGGGTGAATATCCGGTCGCATAGCCAAGCGACGTCAACATATCAGCGGTGTCTCGTAGTGTCGCCTCAATCAGCTGATTCACATCCCAGAAGTCTCGCGTGGGGTAGAGCGAATCGGAATAGTTGAGAATCTCATCCAGAACACCTTCGAGCTGTTGTGTTTCGGAAACAATTGACTCGATGAAGCTACGTTTGGGGTCTGAGGCCGGGCAGTTTTTGAGCATCGATCGGGCGAAGCCGCCGATGATCATGAGCGGATTACGTACTGAATGAGCAATGCTGGAGGTTATCCGCCCGACCAGGGCCATATTCTCCATCCTGACGATCAACTCCTGTTGCTCCTTCAGTTTTTTCCCTGCCTCGGTCACACGATTGAGCTCCTCCTGCAGTTTGTCGTACAGAGACGCCCGCTCAATGGCAAACGCGACCGGAAAGCCGAATGTTTCAAGTGAATGCATATCCTCTTCGGTAATGGCACGATTGGTGATGAAGTTATCGGCGATGATCATACCGATACGGCGATTGCGCGAAATGAGCGGCATCAGCAGGAATGTATCAACCCCCAGCAGGCGGGCCAGCTCCGGTGGGACATCCGGGTGCTGAAACGCACCCTGCACCATAACGGGGTGCCTTCCGTCCAGCGCTTTGATAACAATATGGTCTTTGTTGGCAAGCGGAATGGTCAACTGCTCCAGGAGATCGTGAAATTTCGCCCGTTCGGATGACAGTTTGTTCAGGCGGAAATTTTGCGACAGGGTTTGAAGATCCATGTCATTCTGGATAATCTCGTCCCAAACCTGACTGGCTTCATCCAGATTGCGCGGACCGATTCCCAGATACCCTTTGAGAATGCCCGCTTCGCGATCACAGAGCAGCAGGAAAGCACGGTTCATGCCAAAGCCTTTACCGGCGGTAATTGCGGTCAGAGCTACTGAAAGGACCTCTTCCAGGTCGACGGAGCTTTGCAGCACCGATCCGAGCTCGTGCAGGAAGCGCATTTCCAGAGTTTTATTGTCGAGAAAACTGACCAGGGATTGAATTTGGGTTTTCTGACGGTGGTTTTCACTCAGGAGATCAGAGAGAAGCGGGGCGAGCGGATTGTCTTCTGCATGCATCAGTTTCAGGTCATTGGCAAAACGGGGGCATTCACCGCACTTTTCCAGGCGACGCTGCTGTTTCGAAACGAGCAGCTCTTCATCACCCGAACCGACCATCGGACAATCTTCCTGCTCAATTTCATCTCTGTTCCAGCAATATTTTTGATTCACGCAGGACCCCGCTGAATGTAATCAACTCACTTTACGTTCCAGGTAGTGCCCTGCGCAGAATCGAGCAGCGCAATACCCTTTGCCAGCAGCAAATCACGAATTTCATCGCCCCGTTTGAAATTTTTAGCGCCCCTCGCCTCTGCTCGCTCGGCAATCAGGCGTTCAATTTCGTCCGAAGTTATATCAATCCGGTCGGCCTTGGAACTCTTGATCCCTTGTAGCCAGGTCCCTGGAGAATTCGTGAACAGACCCAGTACCGCTCCGGCTTCGACGAACAGATGGCGAACGCGCGAAATCAGTGCCAGTGAAACAGGCGTCATATCTTTTGTCTCTGCCAGAAAACGGTTTGTGGCACGCACGGTTTCAAACAGAACTCCCAACGCCAGGGTGGCGTTAAAGTCATCGTCCATAGCTTCGACAAAACGGGAAATGAACTGATCCACCTTCTCCTGCAACTCCAGGCCGACCTGCGTCAGGTTTTCAAGAACCGCACATTCAGCCGGAGGAGACTGCCCGTGAAGTATTTCGTCGAGTGCCGCAAGGCAGCTGTAGATTCTCTCCAGCCCGGATTGAGCCTCATCCAGATTCTGGTCGGAAAAATCGATCGGTGAGCGGTAGTGGGCTGAAAGGATGAAAAAACGGAGGGTTTCCGGATCATACTTTTCCAACACCTCACGGATGGTAAAAAAATTTCCCAGAGATTTACTCATCTTTTCCGCATTGATATTGACAAAACCATTATGCAGCCAGTAACGCACAAACTGGCAGCCGTTGGCCGCTTCTGACTGGGCGATTTCATTTTCATGATGTGGGAAAACAAGATCTTTGCCGCCACCATGGATATCAAAGGTTTTGCCCAGAAATTCCATACTCATGGCTGAACATTCGATATGCCAGCCTGGACGGCCATTACCCCACGGGGATTGCCACCACGGCTCCCCCGGCTTTGAACCCTTCCAGAGCGCAAAATCCATCGGATGCCGTTTCTTGTCTCCGACTTCAACTCTGGCCCCCGCTTGCATTTCCTCAAGGTTGCGTCCTGAAAGTTTCAAATAGTCGGGAAATGTCTCCACGGCATAATAGACATCGCCATCGGAGGCGTATGCGTGCCCCTTGGCAACAAGCGCTTCAATAATGCTGATGATCCCGCCGATATGGTCAGTGGCCTTCGGCTCTATCGTCGGCCTGGCCAGACCAAGGCGGTCCATGTCCTCATCAAATGCCTGTATATAGCGGTCGGCAATCGTCCGATAATCAGTTCCCTCATTATTGGCACGGTTGATAATTTTGTCATCAATATCGGTATAATTACGGACATAGGTAACGTCGAAGCCGGCATATTTCAGGTAGCGAAAGACGATATCGAACGCCACACCGGCGCGGGCGTGGCCGATATGACAATAATCATAAACGGTTACCCCGCATACGTACATTCCGACCTTGCCGGGGAGAAGCGGGGCAAAAGGCTCTTTTTCACCGGTAAGGGTGTTGTAAATGCGTAAAGCCATACGATACACTCCACATGTAAAATGTGCGGCATTATGCCTGTTTGTGGCAGGGTTGGCAAGAGCCAAACTGGGATGTTGTCAAACTGGAATGTAGGATGTTTGAACGTACATATTAAAAAAGCCCGGGGGAAACCCCCGAGCCTATTCATTACTACTATAGAGACGAAACGTCAGTTTGGATATACCGAAACTTTTTTCCGATCCTTGCCAAGACGCTCAAAAGCAACCACACCTTCAATAAGGGCAAACAGCGTGTAATCCTTGCCACAACCTACGTTGTTGCCGGGATGGATCTGGGTGCCACGTTGGCGATAAATTATGTTGCCGGCCTTGACGCTTTCACCGCCGAATTTTTTGCAGCCGAGGCGTTGACCGCCGGAATCTCTGCCGTTTCTTGAACTACCACCAGCTTTTTTATGTGCCATTTCCGTCTCTCCTGGGGAAAAATTTAGTTGGGTAAGTTACGCCGTAATCTTCTCGATCTTGAGAACGGTCAGATGTTGACGATGGCCGCGCAGTTTGCGTGAATCTTTACGACGCTTTGATTTGAATACGAGAACCTTTTTGCCTTTGCCCTGTACGGCGATTTTAGCCGTAACGGAAGCACCGGCCACTAGAGGCACACCCACAACGGTTTTTTCTCCACCCACCATAAGGATTTCAGCAAATTCAACACTATCGCCGATTTCACCCTCAAGTTTTTCAACCTTGAGAAATTCACCTTCAGTAACTTTATACTGTTTTCCACCGGTTTTGATTACTGCGTACATATGCCGTCTCCATCCGCTTCTGATTTTTAAAGAGTTTCGGAATATAGATACATGGCCGCAACAAGTCAAGCAGAAAATAACTCCTCCGATCGAATTTCAGATCGGCATCTTGCCAACGGTAAGTTTTTGCACCCGGACTTTGATTATTCCGGTGCTGTTTCACCAAAGAGTTCTTCAAAAACAGCCCGTACCGTGGTAATCCGGTCCGCTTTCCATGCATTGGTGCCACAAAAAACCAGCCCGGTATCCACATCTCCGCGCTGGGCCCGGTCAAGCGCGGTTACGATACAGAACCGCTCGCCCGACTCCTTGTAGGAGCATTTTTTCAGGCAGCCCATTCGACAGGGGGTGCTGTTATCAAGGTCGTATTGGCGAATATTCTCTTTATTATTTAAAATGGCGCGTCCCGGTAGTCCGGCCGGGCTCATGATCAAGCCGATGTCCTCTTTTTTACAGTCAATATACCGCTGCTTGAATTCATCGGCGGCATCACACTCCTCGGTACACACAAAACGGCTTGCCATCTGAACCCCGTCCGCGCCCTCCGCCAGTGCATGCTCCAGGTCGGCACGATCCCAAACGCCGCCTGCGGCAATTATCGGGACATCAGCATGGCATTCATCGCGAAAAAATGCTTTGATCTCCCGGACAGTCGCGTACTGGTCATACACGCCAATACCAATATTTTCCATCTTTTCACCCAGGTGACCGCCTGCAGTATCAGGGTCCTCCACAACAACTGCATCCGGCATCCGGTGATAGGCTTTCTGCCATTTGCGCACGATAAGCTGGGCCGCCCGGAGTGAGGAGACTATCGGGACCAATGCAACGTCGGGGTGGTCGGCGGTCAGTTCCGGCAGTCCCATCGGAAGGCCGGCTCCGCAGACGATTACCTTGGCTCCCCCTTCGATTGCAGCCTTGACAAGTAACTCGAAGTCAGAAAGGGCAACCATGACATTGACGCCGATAACACCGTCAGGAGCGATCTCATACGCCTTACGCAGTTCAGCCTTAAAAGCTTCAGCTTCGGCCTGAAAAAAGTTTTTGCCGTCATATAAACCGCTATTGAGTGCGATACCGGCTGCCGCTACCAATCCGACACCGCCGTTTTTAGCAATATGCCCGGCCAGCCGACCGCCTGAGATCCGAACCCCCATACCACCCTGGATAAGAGGATAGCGAACCGTATGCTTTCCTATTTTTAATGGCTGTGCCATAATCACCCTCCGTTGACTCAATTCTGCGCATAATAGCAACGTCTCGTCCGTAGTAAGTGTAATAGTTTTGTAAAATCAGCCGGCATTCCCCCGGGTTTCCTCCCTGTTTTTTTTCTGGACTTGTTGCAACCTTTTCACTAAAATTTGGTAGTTTATTTGAAATCAGGAGTCGGCCATGGAACAGGAAAAACTGGATTTTTTTAGAACCATACTGAATGAGGAGATGAAGTCATTGCAGGGGGAGGCCGGTAAAACGGTAACAGAAATGACTACCGATGCCTTGAGCTTTCCCGATCCGACTGACCGCGCCACTCAGGAATCAGACCGAAACTTTGAATTACGCATCAGAGATAGAGAACGGAAACTGATCAACAAGATAAAAGATGCCCTCGAACGCATTGAGTCGAAAGAGTTCGGCATTTGCGACGATTGCGGAGAAGAGATCGGGGAGGCGCGCCTGAGAGCACGACCGGTAACGACCCAATGTATCGACTGCAAGATGATTGCTGAGGAGAAAGAGCGAAGAGTCTAATGTAATTTCCCCTGGCAAAATGACACCCCGGATCAGACATGACTATTCATGATTCATCACCACATCCTGAACCTGGTAATAGCGTTGCTGAACTGATACTACTGTATCAATTCAGCAACACAATGCTTTCGACCATACGCCTCAACAAGCTGACTCACCTTATTCTTACTGCGATCACCACTCCATCGTCCAACCTTTTTGAACGCGCCGCACTGTTTCTGCGCAACGAAAAATCTGATGTCCTCCAGGGCATGCTGGGTATAACACGGCGACTGTCGGACGATTTACAGATTATCGGTGACCAGGATATCCTCGGAAGTCGATGGGATCTCAGCGATGAAATAATATCCCGGCAGAGAGCCGGCTATTTCAGCATGCACGTTCGGCAGACCCGTATTGATATTGACGATTCCTGCGCCCTCATCCATCAGATATTTTCGGAACGAAAGTTGTGTCGTTCCGATGAGACACTTTGTCATAACTGCCAAACCTGCCGCTTTATCAGAACGTTATGTAGCGGTCCCTTTGTAGCAATACCGCTTGTGTGCCACGAAAAGACCATCGGAATGATCCTGGTAGACAATCCGGATTCAGGCAGCGAAATATCAAGCGTCAGTATGACTTTTCTACGGCTTTTTGCCAATCAGGCCGGCATGGCTATTGAGAATTCGATGCTTTATAACCGTATAGAAGAGGCTCATCTCAACCTGAAAGATGCTCGGGAGCGATTGAAACATGGTGAACGCATGGCTGCTATCGGGGAGATGGCAGCAAATCTGGTACACGAGTTAAAAAACCCGCTTGTTACCATTGGAGGTTTTGCAGGAAGACTTCTTAAATCATTACCGGTTAAGACACGGCAGCATGAATATGCTGATACCATTGTTTCAGAGGTCTGCCGCCTGGAGAAGATGCTTGCAGATATCCTCGCCTTCTCACGCAAACCGACTATCTGCTTCAGTGCGTGCAACCTTAAAGAAATCATTCAGGACTGTCTGGCAAACTGCACAACCACTTTTGAGGATCACAATATAAAAGTAACGTTATCAGGAGACAGCTTTAGCGGGACGGTTTCAGGTGATGCTCACCAACTGAAACAGGTGTTTCTTAATTTGATTTTAAACGCCTGCGATGTCATGCAGGAGGGTGGCGAGCTGTTTATAACCCTGACTAAGGAAAATACCGCTCAAGGCAAAAAAACCGTTGTTGTTTGTATTGAAGACAGTGGCGGAGGAATCCAGAAAGATATGCTGCCGCAAATTTTCAACCCGTTTTTTACCACCAAGAATCATGGCACCGGGCTTGGTCTCGCGATTGCGCATCGTATCATCGTCAATCACTTTGGTTCAATAGATGTGCACAACAGTGCGAATGGCGCTGCATTTACCGTACGGTTACCGCTGGCGGAATAAGTTAACTGTTAAAAAGGCTGCCATGAGATCAAATCAAAACAGCACAGTACCAATCGATTCTTTAGAGTCGCTACGTGACCGCCTGAGGGAGTTTGCCAGTGAGCGGGATTGGGATCAATATCATACCCCCAAAAACCTCTCTATGGCTCTTATTGCGGAAGCGGCTGAACTTGTTGAGCACTTCCAGTGGGTTGACGGGGATCAAAGCCATCTTCTTGAAGATAAAACCCGTCAGTCTGTAGAAGAAGAGCTGGCAGATATTCTGATCTATCTGGTCAGAATTTCTGATAAACTGCATGTTGATCTCTATAAGGCTGTCGAACGAAAAATTGCCATCAATGGCAGAAAATATCCTGCTGAGCTGGTTCGGGGCAGTGCCAGGAAATATACGGAGTATGAACTATAATCCGGATATGCGGAAGGAGTTGTAAAGTACGATGGAACCGGTCGGATCGACATACCTCCAACCTTTGACATCAGCGAACAGCGTAGGAGCGGACGGGGGGAGATTACAGAGAACCGGCGCTACCACTACCGGTCCAAAAAGTTCTGATATCGGACCAGGTCGACATGCTCCGATTATACCGGCTGGACAGGAAGGCTTTCAAGCAAATGAAGCTTCCTCCCCTGAATTCAAGCCGTATGAGCGAACCGCTGCACATAGGTCAAGGCGGACGGGCGAAGGGGAAACTCTTCAAATGGGCGAAACTCCGACCGATGGTGCCCGGAAAAAACCGGACCCCGAGGTTCAGGCTCAAATCACACAGCTGAAATCCATTGAAGAGAAGGTCAAGGCTCATGAAGCGGCCCACAAAGCGGCCGGGGGAGCGATGACCGGTCCGGTTTCCTACACGTACACTCGCGGGCCGGATGGCAAAAACTACATTACCGGCGGTGAAGTACCAATCTCCATATCTACGGGAAGGACCCCGCAGGAAACAATCAGCCGGATGCAGCAGGTAATACAGGCAGCACTCGCTCCGGCCGATCCCTCTCCCCAGGATCGCGCCGTAGCCGGGCAGGCTGCCGCCATGCAGCAGGAAGCAAGGCAGCAGCTGGCGGCGACACCAGCCACCTCTGAGACGCAGCCACCGACATCTGTGGAACCGGGAAAACAGGCCGACAGTATTGTCGCCCGTGATTCGCGGCGCGCGTATGGCAATCCGGCTGTAACCGGAAAACAAACTGAAAGTGCCGCTGTTGCTGATCCGGCAAAAGCTGAAGTTCGCAACCCGGTACCGCCATTCTCCGGTGCAGGCGGAGCGCCGCTTCCTGCTGTTACTGCGGCCGGCATCACCGGTTTTGGCCAGTCACAGCAGATGTCATACTATGCGTGATTGCTGACGAATACTGAAAACTACCTGCTCTGTTCATTCTGCCCTGAGGCCTACTGATGCCCCCCTGCCGTACCGCTTTGATATATTCCCCGCTTTTCGGCAATTTCAACTATGGTGTCGGCCATCCGTTCAAGCTTCATCGCAACCGTATGGCGTATGATCTGATGGCAGCATACGGCCTGCTGGAACTCCCGCAGGTGCAGATTTGCGACTGCCAGAGTGCTTCTGACGAACAGCTGCTGTCATTCCATGATTCGGCCTACATTGCCCGCCTCAAGGAGTTCAGCAGATCCGATGTTCCACGCGCTGATTTCAGGTTTGGCCTGGGTGATGCCGATTGCCCGGTTTTCAAGGGAATGTTCGAGTATGCCGCACTCGGTGCAGGGTCAACCCTGGAAGCCGCACGAATGGTTGAGGAGGAACAGTTTGATGTCGCCTTCAATTTAACCGGGGGATGGCACCACGCCCACCGTGCCAGGGCTTCCGGTTTTTCATACATCAATGATGCCGTCATCGCGATTAACTGGCTTGTTGCCCGTGGACGGCGGGTACTCTATCTGGATATTGATGCCCACCACGGCGACGGTGTTCAGGAAGCGTATTATGATACTGACCAGGTGATGACAATATCGATTCACGAAAGCGGTATCTATTTTTTCCCCGGCACCGGCTTTGAGGATGAGGTCGGCGAAGGGCGCGGCAGGGGGTATTCTGTCAATGTGCCGCTGCTCGCCCACACGGATGATGCCATTTATCTGAAAGCTTTTGATGAAGTGGCGTATCCGTTGATCGCCGGTTTCAATCCGGACATAATCGTCACTCAGATCGGCGTTGACACCTTCCGCACCGATCCACTCACCAACCTGGAGATTACCACGCATAGCTACGGTGAAATTCTTAAAAAAATAAAGCGACTTAAAATCCCCTGGGTGGCGCTCGGCGGCGGGGGCTATGATCTTATGAACACAGCGCGGGCATGGACCCTGGCCTGGGCAATCATGAATAACGTCGAACTGAATCCGCGGCTGCCACGTTCCTTTATTGACATAATTGAGCCGCTGGGCTATCAGAACCGGGTCCTGCTTGATGCCATGCACTGGGCGGAAGATGATGAGCGGGCACTTGCTTTGGCGGCTGTTGAAAAAAGTATCACCCGCATAAAAAAAACAATTTTCCCTGGCATACTTGGAAAAAACGGCAGTTAATCGGTGCCTATGCCGGCATCAACACGTTCCCGGACAGAGAGGAAGAAAAACGATGAGTCACACCATGCAGAAACAACCCACCCCATTGGATGGAATGCTCTACTATACCCCGCCTGACGATTACCTGCTCAGCGGTCGCGACGGTATGGTCGCAATCCTGTGGGCAGGGAAGCCTCCCATTCCGTTGCTGGAGGATGATTATACCGCGTTGGCATCAGGCCATCCGGATTATGATATGGTGGGGCGTGGCATCTATCAGGCCCTGCGACTTAACCCCGACTGTAGCGGCGCTGCCACGTATGCTGCCGTGCTGAGAGAAGCCTACCCGCATATCATCTCCGAGCTGGGGGGGCAGATTATCATGCTGGAGGCGAAGGACGTTGACACGCCCTACCTGGATCGGAAAATTAATCTGCTCAAAATCATGGCACTGCTCGATCCCGAAAATGCTGATCTGCCATTGGAAATCGCCCGAGCTTACGTTGACAAGGGTTCACGTTTGGCCAGCATGCAGTTTTGTGTATCCTGTTGGTATGCCGCTGAAAAATATCTACAGGCGGCGCTGGCTCTGCATCCGGGAGATTGCCATGCCGCATACGAATATGGTGAAGCGCAGTATGTTCTCGGGAGGTACGACCGGGCCGCTGAAATATGGGATAACGTCAGTGCCCTTCTGAAACCGGCGGAGCGGGCGCAGGTTGAAACACGGATTGCGGCAATACGTGAGGGTAGAATCCCGATTGTGCCGCCACTCGATTATCTGACGGCACTCTCTGTTGCTGTTGAACAGCATGGCAACGGCTTCAACGATGAAGCTGCCGCAATAATAAATGACATACTTGCAGATGCTGTTTTTGCCGAACAGTTCCCGTTAAATGAAGTATACTATCTGCTCGGAACCTGCTATCAGGAAGTAGGCTTGATGACCGAAGCCGCAGAAGCGTTCAGGAGGAGTTGACCATGTTCGATTTCAGTACGGCTGACTGGATTTTCTGCGGATTAATTCTGCTGGTCATATTTTTATGCGTTGCCATCAGTGATATGCGCAAATCGAAAAATTCATGAACAACTACGGTGTATATCCGCTATTCACCGTTACGGTGAGATTAGCGATGCATCATTGGCATCATTTTTATTTCCCGGTTCAGCCGAATACGCTATAATCCGACGCCTATGGGAAAAATACTGTTAATTGATGATGATCCTGCCTTCACCCGGCTATTGTCGGCCTACATAGCTGACAATTTTCCGCTGCTTGAGGTAGAGGTCTGCAACAATCCGATGGCGGGACTCCATTCGATAAAAAATGGCGGTTATGATCTGATACTGATTGATCTTGAAATGCCGTCCATGGATGGACTCAAGCTCCTTAAATTTGCCATAGCAACCGGGATGGATAAAAACCGTATCGTTTTACTCTCGGGAAGAGATGCTGACTTTCTGCATGATATCTGCCCGATGGGTACCTGTTTGGCGGTATTGAACAAATTCGAAGTACGCCAGAAGAGTGTTCTTGATATGGTATTCAGCTCCCTCCACCGAAAAGCCGGCGCGGCCTGATCTGATATAGGTATCACCGTTATACACCGGCAGTCTTAATCCCACTGTACGTCTGGTAGTACCAATTCATTATATGGAGGAATGGTCATGAAAAAAATCGGCGTAGTGTTATCCGGATGTGGCGTATTTGACGGCAGTGAAATTCACGAGGCTACCTTTGCTCTGCTCGCTATTGACCGGGCAGGTTGTCAGGCGGTCTGCATGGCGCCCAACGTCGAGTTCCCGGTCACCAATCATCTGACCAAAGAAGCGTCCGGCGAATCGCGGAATATCCTTACTGAGTCTGCCCGCATCGCCCGTGGCACCATTCTTGACATCGCGGGTGTAACGGCCGCTGACCTGGACGCCATTGTTTTTCCCGGCGGCTTTGGCGCTGCAAAAAATCTGTGCGATTTTGCCATGAAGGGGGCGTCCGCTTCAATTAACCCCGAAGTCTCCCGTCTGCTGCAGGAGATGGCAGCGTCCTCAAAGCCGATCGGCGCGATCTGCATCGCCCCGGTTGTTATTGCTGCAGTACTCGGCAAACAGCTGGCTGCAACCGTAACAATCGGTACCGACAGCGGCACCGCTGCCGAGATCGAAAAGACAGGGGCAAAGCATCTGGAATGCCCGGTGGATGAAATCGTCGTCGACCGGAAGAACAAGATTGTCTCCACCCCTGCCTATATGCTCGCCACCCGAATTTCAGAGGTTGCCGACGGGATCGACAAATGCGTGAAAGAAGTTGTTAATCTTATCTGATTTTTATTCTGCATACAGACTATTCAAGGGCGAGGCATGCTTCGCCCTTGCTCTTTTTTAGAGGGTAGACCGCCAATGAAGCTCATCCTGTTCACGCTCTTCGCCGTAGTAACCGCCTTCACCTACTGGCTGCGTTATATCAACCTGCAACACCTCAAACGGCATGGCAGCAGTGTTCCGGAGGGATTTGAAGACGCTATTGATCAGGAGAAGCTGCGTAAAAGCTCGGCCTATACGTTTGCCTCAAGCCGTCTCGGCCTGTGGGATTCACTTTTTAATAATGTGCTACTGATTTTTTTCCTCTTTGGTGGCCTGATTGCGACCTATGACGGGTTCATCCGCTCGTTAAGCCCCGCACCGATTCTTTCCGCCATCCTCTTTTTCCTGCTGATGACCTGGGGGTCAACCCTGCTCGGGATTCCGTTTGACCTGTACGGAACGTTCCGTATCGAGGCGCAGTTCGGCTTCAACACGACGACAGCCCGCATCTGGATCACCGATTTTATCAAAGCACAGGCCATCGGCGCGGTCCTGCTTGCTTTCCTGATAACGGTTGTCTTCTGGCTCATCAGCTGGAGCCCGCAGCAGTGGTGGCTCTGGGTGTGGGGTTTCATGGCCCTTTTCAGCCTGTTCATGATGTTCATTTCCCCCTATGTGATCGAACCGCTCTTCAATAAATATGAGCCGGTCACCGAACCGGGGTTGGAGGACGACATCCGCGTGATGATGGAGAAGGCGGGACTAAAGGTCGGTAAGGTGCTGCAGATGGATGCGTCAAAGCGGAGTAACCATTCAAACGCTTATTTTACCGGCATCGGTAAGGTTAAACGTATCGTGCTCTATGACACCCTGATCAAGCAGATGAGTCACGCCGAGATTGTTGCCGTACTGGCGCACGAAATCGGCCATTGGAAAAAAGGGCATGTCTGGAAGCGTCTTCTGTGGGCGGAGATTATTGCGCTCGCGGGCTCATGGCTCAGCTTTAAACTGCTTCTCTGGCCCGGACTGCCGGGATTGCTGGCTCTCCCTGCTGATCTGTCGCTGCCGGCAAAAATGGTGGTTCTCGGTTTTATCGCTTCACTGGCGCTGTTTCCGCTCGGACCCTTTTCGGCCTGGCGTTCCCGCTGCCACGAGCGGGAAGCGGACCGCTATGCGACCGATCTGACCGGAAAACCGGAGGATCTGGCCTCAGCGCTGGTCAAGATGTCGGCGGAGAATCTTTCCAACCTCTTTCCACACCCGTTCTACGCGGATTTTTACTTTTCTCATCCACCTGCCGTGGAGCGGGTGCGGACGTTGAGAGAGTGGGCATCACATTTTTGAACATATCCCTTGCCTTTTATTGACTCCAAACGTACTATTCAATGGCAATAATTGATTTTAAATAATTGAATTGGAATAACTCATGAACCCCTTTGGATTGGGCGTTGCAGCCCGTGATCGTTTTTGTAACAGGGTCGCAGAAATAGGCTTACTTTCCCGTAATATGCTCTCCGGCATACACACGGTTGTCTATGCCCCACGGCGCTACGGCAAATCAAGCCTCGCCCGGCGGGTCCTTGCAGAGCTGGAACCGGGCATGACCGGCGTATATGTGGATCTATTTTCGATCACGACTGCTGACGATGCTGCCGAAAAAATGTACCGTAGTATTGTCAACGCCCTTGGCCGTCATGCTGCCGACAAAAACTCACTCGGATCCCGAATCACCACCTTCTTTAAACGACTACGCGTATCTCTTGAGTTTGACCAGGCATCCGGTACCCCTGAGTTTTCAGTATCACTCGGAGATGTTGCGGCAGAGATACATCTTGAAAGCGTGATTGCCAACCTGGATGATTACTGCGCTGACAATAGGATCAAAGTGTGCCTGGTGCTGGATGAGTTTCAGGAAATCTGTAACCTCAAAGAATCAAAAAAAATAGAAGCACTGTTACGGAGCGGAATGCAGGTTGCGCAACATGTAACATTCATGATGCTGGGGAGCCGACGCACAATTTTGCGGGATATGTTTGAAGACCGCAAACGGCCATTTTACAAGAGTTCCTACGTCATGAAGCTGCAGCCGATGCCACGCGACGAGTTTGCTGACTATCTGGTTCGGCAGTTTGCCGCAGGAGAGCTGTTATTACCTCGTGAGGAGGCGGATCAGATAGTTGCCTTTACAGAAGCGTACCCGTATTACACGCAAAAGCTTGCCATGCTTTATTACGATATGAAGCGCCCCGGTGCATCCATAGCAGAGGCGCAGCAGTTTCTTGTTGAGATGGAGAGCGCAGACTGTGAAAACATCTTCGTCGGACTTACCAATCACCAGAAGAGATTTTTGCGGGCCATTGCTACAGCGCATCCGGCCAACATCTTTGCAGCGGCCTTTTTGGCAGCGCACCGACTTGGTTCACAGGGAGGCGTACAGAGTAGTCTTGCAAAGTTGAAGAAGCTTGATCTTGTGGAACAGGACGAAATCGGCTGGCGCGTTACTGATCCGATATTGTGTAAGTGGCTGGTAAAGTAGAAGGGGCGCACAAATATCCGATATCGGGACCGGATCAATGTAAAGATCAGCCGGCATTTCGGCTGAATCAGCCTGTAAAACCAGGAAAATCGGGGAGGCCAGGAAAAACCGGGAAGTGATGTCCCTGGTTTTCAGCCGTAGCTCAATATGGATGTTATCACAACCCACACGAATGCCGATTTTGACTGTCTGGGCGCCATGGCAGGGGCTTTGCGGCTCTATCCCGGTGCTCTGCTTTCATTTCCCGGTTCTCAGGAGAAGGCGGTGCGGCTGTTTATTGAACGGCATCCGGAATACCTGCCGCACTTCACCCGGGCCAAAGAGATCAACCTTGATTTGATAACCCGTCTGATCATTGTTGATTGCCAGCAGGCCTCCCGTATCGGCCGCTTTGCAGAAATACTGGGACGTCCCGGCCTGGAAATCGATATCTATGATCATCATCCGTTGAGTGTTGAAAGTATTCGACCTACCGGCGGAACAATTGCTGTCGGCGGCTCAGCTGCTACGCTTCTCGGTGCCCGATTGATGGCGCAGGGTATTTCATTGTGCGCAGAAGAAGCCACGCTGATTCTGCTTGGCATTCATGAGGATACCGGGAGACTGCTGTTTGCGTCGACAACATCCGATGATTACCGGGTAGCCGGTTGGCTGCTGGAGCAGGGTGCCCGGCTGAATATTGTCAGCGATGCTCTGACCCCGGAATTGACAAAAGCGCAGATGGGGCTTTTACGGCAACTGCTGACTACCCTCAAAGCGAGTACGATCAACGGCGTGGTTATTTCAATCGCTCACGCCACCTGCCGTCACTATATCGGTGACATTGCCTCACTGGCTCATCTGATGCGTGATATGGAAAATATGGACGCGCTGTTTGTAGCGGTGGCCATGGAAGATCATGTGTATCTGGTGGGGCGCAGTCACGCCACGGGAGTCGATGCCGGTGAAATTATGAGGGCGTTTCAGGGGGGCGGACATGCGACAGCGGCCTCAGCCGTCGTGCATAACCAGTCACTGAAGCAGGTTCTGGCACGGCTTGATCAGCTGTTGCGGGGCTCGGTCAAGGAAAGCGTTACAGCGGGGTCAATTATGTCAACCCCGGTCAAAACGATGCCGGACTCAGTCACTATTTCCGGCGCCCGCGAATATCTGACCCGTTATAACTGCAACGCCATGCCGGTTATGTCCGGGAAAGTGATGGTGGGCGTGGTCTCCCGCAAGACCATCGAAAAAGCGCTCCACCACAGCCTGGGCGAATCGCCGGTAACCGATTTCATGCATACGGAATACCTCTCGGCAACCCCCGATACTCCGCTGGCAGATATCCAGTCGTACATGGTGAACGGCAATCGCCGGTTTGTGCCTGTTTTTGACGGAGCACAGCTGGCCGGAGCGGTGACGAGAACCGATTTAATGCGTCATATCTACGGCAGCCGCCGTCGTCAGAGTGGTCCGCTCTATGACCTTGAATCGCTGGAAGTTCCGACCAGGGTCCGCTCGGTTGCGGGGTTGATCAGCAAGCGTTTTCCGGTAGAGATCCGTGACACCCTCCGGAGGCTCGGCGCTGTCGGAGACAGCATGGGAATGGCGGCCTATGTTGTTGGTGGTTTTGTCCGCGATCTGCTGCTGGGGATCGATAATCTGGACATGGATGTTACTGTTGAAGGAGACGGCATTTTTTTTGCGGAATGCTTTGTCGAACGCCATGGCGGCAGGGTACGCAGTCACAAAAAATTCGGTACCGCCGTGCTGGTTCTGCCCGATGACCGTAAAATAGACGTGGCCAGCACCCGTCTGGAATATTATGACTCCCCCGGCGTCCTCCCGACGGTTGAACGTGCGTCCCTCCGGCATGACCTGTACCGGCGTGATTTTACAATTAATACCCTGGCAATCTGCATTAATGGTGATCGATTCGGCCAATTGACGGATCATTTTGGCGGCCAGCAGGATATTCAGGAGCGGGTTGTCAGAGTACTGCACAACCTCTCTTTTGTTGAAGACCCGACCCGGGTTTTTCGGGCCATCCGTTTCGAACAGCGCCTCGGCTTTCATATAGCACCGCATACCGAAAACCTGATCCGCAGCGCGGTACGGATGCGTCTCCTTGAAAAGCTCGGAGGGGAGCGCCTGTTGAGTGAGCTCGTGCAGATTATGCGTGAAAAAGAGCCGATTGCCGCCATCAGTCGAATGGCATCTTTCGGGCTCCTCCCCTATATTCATCCTGCGCTCAAACTGGTCACCGCCACGGAACGGGTACTGCAGGAGGCAGGACAGGTTATGGCCTGGCTGCGCCTTCTGTATCTTGAAGAAAAGTGTGAACAGTGGCAGGTATATCTGCTTGCATTATGTGACGGCCTGACACCGCAGGAATTCCACGATGCCTGCCTCCGCCTGGCAATTCCGGGTCGCCTGGCGTTACGCCTCTGCCGTCAGCGCCATCTGGTATTTACCACTCTGAATGCCATCAAGCGACGTTTGAAGCAGTCTGCTGAAGTTCCTAACAGCCAGATTCATAGCTGGTTCAGCGGCTTGAGTCTTGAGATGCTGGCATATCTGGCTGCACGGGCCAGCAGCGAGCAGGTCAGGCGCTTCGTGTCACTCTATCTGACCCGGCTGCGAACAATAGTTCCGGTTTTGAATGGCGAGGACCTTCGTGAGCTTGGCCTGGAACCGGGGCCGCTGTTCCGGCGCATGAAAGATCGCCTGCTGCAGGCACGTTTGAATGGCGAAGTGAGGAGCCGGGAGGAAGAGGCGGCGCTGGTGCTCATGGTGGCAAATGTGAAAAAAAATACCTGACTCATCCTGCTCTTCGGCTGAAATCCGTTTGTCGAAGGGGGTGGCGGAACTCTTGTGTTTTTGCCGAGCGTCAGGTAGTATGCCCGGCCAAATAATACCCGTTCACCCTTCGACAATCTCAGGGCGAAGGGGCATTACTTCATCCCAGGTCAGGTGCCTAAATCATGAGAATAAAAAACGTTCCGATACTTATTGCAGGCCTGTCAACCGTTGCCCTGGTGGCAAGTGGTTGCGCGACAAATCCGGACGGAAGTTATGAATACAAGAACACTGCCATTGGCTCACTCGGCGGGGCCGCTCTCGGGGCTGGTTTAGGTGCACTCGTGGGGGGAAAAACTCACCGTGGACGTAATGCCGCGATTGGCGGGCTCAGCGGGGCCGTTGTCGGCGGCGGCATCGGTACCTATATGGATCGCCAGGCAGCAGCTTTGAAGAAAAACATGCCTGAAGCGGAAGTGGTCCGTGATGGCGACAAGATATATGTTGCCTTGCCATCCGGTATCCTGTTTGACACCGGTAAAGATATGCTGAAACCGGCCGCGAAAGACTCTCTGAGCAAAGCGGCAGCCACGTTAAAAACATCTGACACGAATATTATCGTTCAGGGGCATACCGATTCAACCGGCTCTGCTGCGATCAACCAGCCGTTGAGTGAACGGCGCGCTGCACATGTGCGTGATTTTCTTGCTGTCAACGGAGTCCCTTCCTCCCGGATGACGGCGGCCGGGTATGGTTCCAGCAACCCTGCCGTACCGAACGACACCGACGCAAATCGTGCGCTGAACAGGCGTGTACAGTTGGAAATAAGTCCCACTGAAAAACTGCGGGCTCAGCAGAGCGGCAATAATTAGAAGCTGTTCACGTACGGAATCTGATCCTGGACAGGAGCTAACGGCATGCAAGACGCAATACAACAGCAGATAAAAGACCTTCTCAAAGCGCACAATGCTGTGCTTTTGGCCCATAACTATATGCGTGATGAAGTTCAGGAGATCGCTGATATCACCGGCGACTCTCTCGCCTTATCCATCGAGGCTTCCAAAACCGGGGCCGACGTCATCGTGTTCTGCGGCGTCCACTTTATGGCAGAGTCTGCGGCGATTCTCTCTCCACGGAAAAAGGTTCTGCTGCCCCGCCCGGATGCCGGGTGCCCGATGGCCGATATGGTGACGGCAGAAGAACTCGAACTGCTCAAGTCACGGCATCCCGGTATTCCGGTCGTTACGTATGTCAATTCATCTGCCGAGGTTAAAGCACATTCCGACATCTGCTGCACATCGGCCAATGCGCTCAAGGTGGTGCGGTCACTCACAGAGGATGAACTGATCTTTGTGCCGGATCGCAATCTGGGGCGCTGGATCGCAAAATTCGTTCCGGAAAAGAAGTTCATATTCTGGGAGGGGTTCTGCCCGACTCATGAACGGATGACAGTGGCAGCGGTGCTGCAAAAGAAGAGCGAGCATCCCGATGCGCTCTTTATCTGCCATCCGGAAAGCGCCCTGGAGGTTTCAGAGCTGGCGGATCATGTCTGTTCCACCAGCGGTATGTATGACTACTGTCGCACCAGTCCGGCCGCACAATTCATTATCGGCACTGAAGCCGGCATTATTTACAAGCTGCGCCGTGAAAACCCGGGCAAGGAATTCATTCTGGCGTCACCTGCCCTGTTCTGCCCCAACATGAAACTTACCTCGCTGGAGGATATCCTGCTGTCACTTCAGACGTTGTCGCCGGTGATCAGCGTACCGGATGCGATTCGCCTCAAAGCCAAAGGGGCACTTGACCGGATGCTGGCGATTCCACGCGACTAGCGATCCCTCCAACACAACCGGAAGGCGGCCAAGTGGCTCGGGCAGAATTTATTGCCCGCCGGTTTTTGGAATATATAAAAATCCCCGCTATATTTCCCTTGACATATAAATTGGTATTGAGGTACTTATTTGCCAGAATAATTAATCAGGAGGAACCTCATGGCCACATCCGACGAAATCATCTCCCGCACCGCCCCTTTGCATCTGATCGACCACAACCTGATTGACCGCGACATAGAGAGCCTCTGTGACGGCATGGTCCTCTACGAAAAGCGCCCTGCCACCCGGCGTGACGGCAGCATCGTTGACGGTCTGTACAACGCCTGGATCATCCTCAACAACCCGAAACAGTACAACTCCTACACCACCGACATGGTCAAAGCCACCATCCTGGCCTTCCGCCGCGCCTCCGTCGACCGTGAAGTCAACGCCGTCGTCTTCACCGGTGTCGGCGACAAAGCCTTCTGTACCGGCGGCAACACCAAGGAATACGCCGAATACTACGCCGGCAACCCGCAGGAATACCGCCAGTACATGCGGCTCTTCAACGACATGGTCTCCGCCATCTTAGGCTGCGACAAACCGGTCGTCTGCCGGGTCAACGGCATGCGCATCGGCGGCGGCCAGGAGATCGGCATGGCCTGCGACTTCACCATCGCCCAGGACCTCGCCAACTTCGGCCAGGCCGGCCCGAAACATGGCTCCGCCGCCATCGGCGGCGCCACCGACTTCCTGCCGGTCATGATCGGCTGCGAACAGGCCATGGTCTCCGGCACCCTCTGCGAACCGTTCTCCGCCCATAAAGCCACCCGTCTCGGCATCATCGCCGACGTCGTCCCCGCCCTTAAAATAAACGGTGCCTACATCGCCAATCCGACCGTCGTCACTGACCGGATGCTCGACGAATACGGGCGCATCGTCCACGGTGAATTCAAAAGCGGCGCCGCCTTCAAAGAAGGGGCCGCCCTGCTCAAAGAAGGGACGATTGACCTCAGCATGCTCGACGAAAAAATCGAAGCCCTCTGCGCCAAACTGCTCGACACCTTCCCTGAGTGCATGACCAAAAGCCTCGAAGAGCTGCGCAAACCGAAACTGGACGCCTGGAACAAAAACAAGGAAAACTCGCGCGCCTGGCTGGCGCTCAACATGATGAACGAAGCCCGCACCGGTTTCAGGGCCTTCAACGAAGGGACCAAAGAGACCGGCCGTGAAATCGACTTCGTCAAACTGCGCCAAGGCCTCGCAAAAGGGGTACCCTGGACCGAAGAGCTGATAGAAAGCCTCATGCCGGGAGCTAAATAATTCCGGGTAAATCATATAGTCCAAAAAACATTTGAAACACGGAGACACGGAGAACACGGAGTAAGAACTGAGAGTTACAGATAAAATTGAAGATTTATGGTTCACCAAAAAGGATTTTTTGTTTTAGACCTTAAGCCTTTGATTTCTCTGTGTTCTCCGTGTCTCCGTGTTATGAACCAGTCGTTTTTAGCCACTAACTGAGAAGGAGCCCCCTATGTATTTCGGACTGACCGACGAACAAAAAATGATGCAGGATCTGGCACGGGACTTTGCCCAGAAAGAGATCGTCCCGACCCTTAAAGAAGACGAAGCCAACCACACCTTCCGCCCCGAGCTCGTCAAAAAGATGGCCGACCTCGGCTTCTTCGGCTGCGGCCTCCCTGAAGAGTACGGCGGCAACGGCTGCGGCTTCCTTGAATCGGTCATCATCGCCGAACAGCTCGCCACCGTCAGCGGTTCCTCACGCCTGCCGCTCAACATGCAGAACATCGGCCCCGCCATCACCGTCAACAAATTCGGCACCACAGAGCAGAAAGAGCGCTTCATCCCGGCCTGGGTCAGCGCCGAATCCTTCGGCTTCTTCGCCATCACCGAACCGAACTCCGGCTCCGACGTCGCCGGCATGGGCACCACCGCCACCGACCGCGGCGACCACTGGGAACTGAACGGCCAGAAAATGTGGATCTCCAACGCCCACGTCGGCGACTGGGGCCTCGTCTACGCCATGACCGACAAAAGCAAACGCACCAAAGGAATGACCTGCTTCATCGTCAACCTCAAAGGCAACCCCGGCATCGTCACCGCCGCCATAGAAACCAAACTCGGCCTCCACTGCGCCCCAACCGGTGAAATCTCCTTCAGCCAGGCACAAATCCCGAAAGATTCCGTCCTCGGTGAAGTCGGCCAGGGATTCCAGGTCTGCATGTGGCAGCTCAACAACACCCGCATCAGCTGCGCCGCCGGCGCCCTCGGCATTGGAGGCGGCGCTATCGAAGCCGCCATCGGCTACGCCAACGAGCGGACCCAGTTCGGCAAAAAGATCGGCTCGTACCAGATGATCCAGGCACAGATCGCCGACATGGTCGCCGAACATGAAGCCGCCAAACTGCTCGTCTATCAGGCCGCCTGGCTCAAAGACCAGGGTGCGCCCAACCAGTACCAGACCTCCATGGCCAAACTGTTCGCCTCCGAAGCCGCCGTCCATGCCGCCAGCGACACCATGAAAATCTTCGGCAGCTACGGCTTCTCCACCGAATATCCGGCCGAACGCTTCCTGCGTGACGCCCAGTCCCTGCGCACTGTCGAAGGGACCAGCAACATCCAGAAAACCATCATCGCCGGCTTTGCTCTAGGTGATGTCAGCAACAGATAAAAAGGAGACCTCCATGTCCCGCACACAGACCCCGCTGCGCCCCTACTTCGAAAAAATGGCCGACATCGGCAAAGCGCTGAACGACGGTGAAATCCGCCGCTCGCAGGAAAACATCGAACTGGTCAAGGAACAGGAGCGTATCCTCGCCCTCGAAATAGAGCGGGTCAAAAACGCCGGCATCCCCGCCAAAAAGATCCATGAACGGGGCGGCATGACCGTCTACGACCGCCTCGACTACCTCATCGACCCCGGCACCTGGTCTCCTCTGCACACACTCTACAACCCGCGTGACAACGAAGAAGGGTGTACCGGCGTCGTCAACGGCATAGGCAAAATCGCAGGCAAATGGGCCGTCGTCATCGGCTTTGACAACAAAGTCATGGCCGGCGCCTGGATCGCCGGACAATCGGAAAACATCCTCATGGTCACCGACATGGCCAAACGGCTCAACATCCCGCTCGTCTGGCTCACCAACTGCAGCGGCGTCAAACTGATGGAACAGGAAACCGTCTACGCCGGAAGACGCTCCAGCGGCGCTCCCTTCTACCGGCACGCCGACCTGAATCACCTCGGCATCCCGATTCTGAACGGCATCTACGGCACCAACCCCGCCGGCGGCGGCTATCAGGGGATCAGCCCCACCATCCTCATCGCCCACGAAGGGGCCAACATCGCCGTCGGCGGTGCCGGCATCGTTGGCGGCATGAACCCCAAAGGGCACATCGACATCGAAGCCGCCCAGGCACTCATCAGCGGCACAAAAAACTTCAAAGCCAAAGACCCCGGCCGGGTCGAAACCCACTTCGACCAGACCGCCTACTTCCGGGAAGTCCACGACAGTGAAACCGGCGTCCTCGACGGCATTAAAGAATATATGCGCATGATGCCCGCCTACGACCCGACCATGTTCCGCGTTGCCGCCCCCGCAGCGCCAAAATACCCGGGTGAAGACCTCAACATGATCCTCCCGGCCAACCAGAAACGCCCCTACGACGCGGTTCAGATCCTGGCCCGCCTCACCGACAACAGCGAATTCATGGAATACCGCCCCGACTATGGCCGTGAAGTCTACGCCGGCATCGCCAAAATAGACGGCTTCCCGGTCGCCTTCATCGGCAACCGCCAGGGGGTCTTCCCCGGTTACCCCGAATACGCCAAAGGCGCCTATCCCGCCGTCGGCGGTAAACATTACCGCGAAGGACTCATCAAACAGGCCGAATTCGTCACCCTCTGCGGCCGCGACAACCTGCCGATCGTCTGGATGCAGGACACCACCGGCATCGACGTCGGCGACCTCGCCGAAGAAGCCGAACTGCTCGCCCTCGGTCAGTCACTCGTCTACTCCATCGAACAGACCGACCTCGCCATGATGTGCGTCGTCCTGCGCAAAGGAACCGCCGCCGCCCACTACATCATGTGCGGCCCGCAGGCCAACAACAATAACGCCTTCACCCTCGGCACTCCGCTCACCGAAATCTACGTCATGCATGGTGAAACCGCCGCCGCCGCCTCCTACGCCCGGCGCCTGGTCAAAGAAGACGAAGCGGGCAACGACCTGACCCCGACCCTCGACAAAATGAACCAGATGATCACCGACTATCAAGACAAATCACGGCCGGCCTACTGCGGCAAAAGCGGCTTCGTCGACGAAATCGTCAACCTGCCCGACCTGCGTAAGTACATCCAGGCCTTCACCGGCGCCAACTACCAGAACCCGCGCTCGATCACGCCGGTCCACCAGCTGCTGCTGCCGAGGATTATTAAAGGATGAGGGATGAAGGCTTTAAGCTTATAGTTTACCTTCAGCCATCAGCCTTCAGCCTAACCCGGACAAGCCGGAACAAAAAAACTTTTACCACGGAGGCACGGAGGCACGGAGAAAGTCAAAGACGAAGGACTTTTTTGTTTAACCAATAAAAAGCTTCTAGCTTTTGTTTTTGGTCTTCTCCGTGCCTCCGTGTCTCCGTGGTGATGCTTTTAGTAACTAAGCGCCTAAATGATGAGTGAATGTTTCTACCATCCAAATAAAATAACGAGGTGCAACGATGAGCAAACACAAAAAACCACTCGGCCTTACCGAAGTCGTCCTGCGGGACGCCCATCAATCCCTGTTCGCCACCCGTCTGCGCCTCGATGACATGCTCCCCATCTGCGCCAGACTCGACAAGGTCGGCTACTGGTCCATCGAGATGTGGGGGGGCGCCACCTTCGACTCCTGCATCCGCTTCCTCGGCGAAGACCCCTGGGTACGCCTCCGCGAACTGAAAAAAGCGATGCCGAACACCCCGCAGCAGATGCTCTTTCGCGGGCAGAACATCCTCGGCTACCGCCACTACGCCGACGACGTCGTCGAGAAATTCGTCGAACGGGCCGCCGTCAACGGCATCGACGTCTTCCGCGTCTTTGACGCCATGAACGACCCGCGCAACCTCGAAACCGCCATCAAAGCCGTCATCAAACAGGACAAACATGCCCAGGGCACCATGTCCTACACCGTCAGCCCCGTCGACACCATCCCCAAATGGGTCGACCTCGCCAAACGGATCGAAGACATGGGCTCGCACTCCCTCTGCATCAAAGACATGGCCGGCCTGCTCTCCCCCTACGTCGCCTATGAACTGGTCAAAAAACTCAAAAAAGCCATCGACATCCCGATCCACATGCAGTGCCACGCCACCACCGGCATGTCCACCGCCACCTACATCAAAGCCATCGAAGCCGGCGTCGAAAACGTCGATACCTCGATATCCTCCATGAGCATGACCTACGGCCACTCCGCCACCGAAGCGCTCGTCGCCATCATGAACGACACCGACACCCCCACCGGGCTCGACATGGTCCTGCTCCAGGAGATCGCCGACTACTTCACGGTCGTGCGGAAGAAATACGCCAAATTCGAAGGCTCCCTCAAAGGAATCGACGCCCGCATCATCCTCGCCCAGGTACCGGGCGGCATGCTCACCAACATGGAGAGCCAGCTCAAAGAACAGAACGCCGGCCACAAAATGGACCTCGTCCTCGCCGAAATCCCGCGGGTGCGCAAAGACCTCGGCTACATCCCGCTCGTCACCCCCACCTCGCAAATCGTCGGCAGCCAGGCGGTCATCAACATCCTCACCGGCGAACGCTACAAATCGATGACCAAAGAAACCGCCGCCGTCTTGAAAGGTGAATACGGCGCCACCTCGGCACCGGTCAACAGGGAACTGCAACTGAAAGTCCTCGCCGGCGCCGAAGCCATCACCTGCCGCCCCGCCGACCTCATCGACGCCGAAATGGACAAACTGACCTCCGAACTGCGCGGCCTCGCCACTGAAAAAGGGCTCAAGATGGGCGACCATGAAGTAGAAGACGTCCTCACCTACGCCCTCTTCCAGCAGGTCGGCCTCAAATTTCTCGAACACCGTGACAACCCGGCCATGTTTGAACCGGTCCCGACAGGTGAAGAAACAACAACAGCTAAAGCAGCACCGGCAACCCCCGCAGTCAGCGGCGGCGAACTGTTCACCGTCACCGGCGGCGGCCAGACCTTCGTCGTGCAGGTTGCCAAAGCCACCGGTGCAGCTGCAGCGGCTGCGGCCGCCGCATCGGCAGCGGCAGGAGCAGGAGCAGCGCAAACAGCTGCACCGGCATCAGGAGGAGTCTCCCACAGCGACATCGTCTCGCCGCTCGCCGGCAACGTCTGGAAGATCGAAGTTGATCCGGGGCAACAGGTGCAGGAAGGTGATCTGCTCCTCATTCTCGAAGCGATGAAAATGGAGAACGAAATCTTCGCCGACCGGGACGGGGTTGTCGGAACCATTCATATCGAAGAGGGCAACGCCGTGACCATCGGCCAGCCGCTGGTCACCCTGGTCGGCGCCGGCGGAGCAGCCCTGACGACTGCAGCAACAGCTCCGCCAGTTGCCGCAGCAGCACCGAAAAACGGCGTCACGGCACCGCTGGCCGGCAACGTCTGGAAGATCGAGGTGGCTCAGGGGCAGAAGGTACAGGAGGGTGACCTGCTGCTGATCCTGGAAGCGATGAAGATGGAGAATGAGATCTTTGCCGACCGGGATGGCACCGTCGGCCAGATACTTATTCAGGAAGGTACTGCCGTTACTATCGGAGATATATTACTTATCATTGAGTGACAAGGTGATGTCTTCAGCCGAAACAGAATCAGATAACGTCAACGACCACTACACTCCGCATGATCTGGATACAATAATTCTGCGTGCCCTGACAGCCGCTGGCAAGGACCCGGACCGGCTCACAATTGATGATCTTGTGCCGATTGATGAGTTTCATGTCCGTGGTCGCAAAGCCACTGTCGATCTTGCCCGGGATCTCGGGCTTGATAAAAACATGCAGGTGCTCGATGTCGGCTCCGGCCTTGGCGGTGCGGCACGATATCTGGCGAAATCATTTGGCTGTCGTGTCATCGGACTCGACCTGAATGCCGATTATTGTCGGGTGGCATCTGACCTCACGAAGCGGATCCGTCTTGACTCACTGGTTTCCTTTCAGCAGGGTAATGCGACCAATCTGCCCTTTCCTGACGCTACGTTTGACATTGTCTGGACCCAACATACTGCGATGAATATTGCTGACAAAGCAAAGTTTTACCAGGAACTATGGCGGGTGTTGAAGTCGGGCGGGCAACTCGCCCTGTACGACGTCCTTGCCGGGCCAGGCGGGGAGATTCATTTTCCGGTCCCCTGGGCACGCAAACCTTCGAGCAGTTTTCTCCAGACAGCAGAGCAGTTGCTCGACAGACTGGTGGAAACCGGATTTGAAGTGCAGATATGGAGAGATGTTACCGGGACCGGTCGTTTATGGTTTCGTCACATGAGTGACAAAATTCGCCAGGAAGGCCCCCCGGCATTCGGGCTGCAACTCCTTTTAGGGGCCGACTTCCGCGCTATGGCGCACAATCAGATGTTGAATCTCGAAGAAGAGCGCATTGCCCTGATCGAGGCTGTCGTACGCCGACCGTAAATATGCTGAATATGTAGACATCAAGAGGTTTTATGAGCAGTGAAACAGAGAGTATGTTGGAAGTGCCCATGCTGGCGGATTCATCGCTCGAGGTTAAGGGGCGGGTTGCCTTATTGACGCTTAAGAGGAATGATGTGCGCAACGCCCTGACCGGAACATTTCTTGGCGAGGACATTGTGAAGACGGTAAACTGGGCGAATTCAGAGCCGGGTCTCTCGGCGCTCATAATAACCGGTGACGGATCCGCTTTCTGTTCAGGCGGCAACGTCAAAGAGATGCAGGACCGGAGCGGCACTTTTGGCGGATCGGCGCTCAGTATTCAGGATGAATACCGGCGGGGTATTCAGCAGATTCCGTTGGCGCTGCATAAAGCGGAAATTCCTGTTATTGCCGCCGTCAACGGCCCGGCAGTCGGTGCCGGTTTTGACCTCGCCTGCATGTGTGATCTCCGTATCGCCTCAACGCGGGCCCAGGTCGGGGAGACATTCATTAACCTCGGCATCACCCCCGGTGATGGCGGTGCCTGGTTCATGCAGCGCCTGATCGGGTACCAGCGGGCAGCGGAGATGACCTTTACCGGTCGCGTCATCAAAGCGGCGGAGGCGCTGGCAATCGGTTTATTTCTTGAAGTTGTCGAACCGGAAAGGCTTCTGGCCCGGGCATGGGAATTGGCCGGCCAGATTGCCGCTAAACCTCCGCTGACAGTGCGCTTGACCAAGCGAATGATGAAACTGGCCCAGCGGAGCGATCTCCCCGACTTTCTCGATTTATGTGCCTGTTTCCAGGCGATGGCGCACCATACCGAGGATCATCATGAGGCGGTGAACGCATTTCTTGAGAAGAGAACCGGCAACTACCGCGGAGTATGATGAGCAAGCCTCATTGAGATTTATCCCACCATCGAAAAGATGAACCCCCACTAAACAGCCATATAATATTTCGCACAGCGAAATGTTATTTTGAATAACAGCATTATATTTGTTGACACATTTTTTTTGTTGTGTTTGTATAGTGCACGTTCAGGTCTTTAAAACAGTATGGTAATGGTCAAAACAGATTTTTTTAGCCATAAACAAGTAATATGGTACCGTTTTACCGGTACGATATGAGCGCTTTGAGGCATAGGCGCTATCCGGATAAATGGCGGCAGGGAATGCGATGGACAGTTCAGGCATCAATAGCGAAATAGAAGTTTTGCCGGCCACATCGGTCGGGGAAAGTTTCTTCGGGCTTGAGCCGGAGCATGACGCAAAGAGTGAACGCCAGTTTATTACCGCACTGGCACGGGGATTAGAGGTGTTGCGTTGTTTTCACCCCGGTGATCGCCTGCTCGGTAATAAGGATATCGCCAAGCGAACCGGGCTTCCCCGTCCGACGGTCTGTCGCGTTACCTACACACTGACCCGCATGGGCTATCTCAGCTATTCGGAAAAACTTGGTAAGTATCAACTGGGGACTGCGGTCCTCTCCCTGGGGTATTCGCTCCTTGCCAATCTGGATATTCTTAAGCTAGCCCAGCCGCGGATGCAGGAACTGGCGGATTACTCGAATTCAGCGGTTGGTGTCGGGGCCCGCGACCGCCTCGGCATGGTGTATCTGAAGGGGTGCTACAGCACGAAAGCATCCATTTCCCTCAACATGGATGCCGGCACCAGCATCTCTATTGCGACAACTTCAATGGGCAAGGCGCTCCTCTGCGGCATGCCGGAGCAGGAACGTGAAGTGCTGATGAACCATTTACGTTCAGAAAACCCCAAGGAATGGCCGCTGAGGAAAGCAGGAATTGAAAAAGCTCTACGAGACTATCAGGAATATGGTTTCTGCTATTCGATCGGCGAATGGCGTAAGGATGTCAGCGGAGTTGCAGTGCCGATCGTACCGGTGGACGGTTCGCGTCTTTACAGTTTTAACTGTGCCGCCCCTTCTTTTGTGTTGAAACAGCAGATGATGGTTGAAGATATCGGGCCGAGGCTCGTACACATGGTTCGTTCTGTCGAAGCTGAAATTGCAGGTCACTGAGGATACGATGTCACAACCGGTATATGTCGGCCTCGACCTGGGGGCTTCGAGAACAAAAGTGGCCGTTATTGATCAGAAAGGCAATCTGATCGGCCATGCGGTCAAAAAGTCCGGAACCGACTTTCCGGCGACCGCCGCATTCTGTCTTGACGCATCTCTGGATATGGCAGGCGTCACACGGAATGACATAGTCAGAGCGGTATCTACCGGCTATGGTCGCGCCACCGTTTCCTTTGTTACCGACAGGAACAAGTCTGAAATAGGGTGTATTGCCAAAGGCTGCCATCACTATTTTCCAGGCTCGATCACGATCATCGATATCGGTGCCCAGGATAATAAAATCATCAAACTCAACAGCGCCGGTGGTCGCAGCAGCTTCAAAATGAACCGGAAGTGTGCGGCCGGGACCGGGTCGTTCCTTGAAGAGATGTCATACCGGCTTGATACTTCGCTCGAAGAGATGAATGACCTGGCCGGCCAGTCGGAAAATATTATCAAGCTCGGCAGTTACTGCACGGTCTTTTCGGCAACTGAAGTGCTTGAGAATATTCGCCACGGGAAAAAAATTGCCGACATCGTCAAAGGGATTTTTTACTCGGTCATCAAACGGGTACTGGAAATGGATTCACTCACCGAGCACGTTGTTATGACCGGTGGGGTGGTGGCGCATAACCGCTATATCGTCACCATGACGGAGGAGATGATCGAGCGCCCCGTTCTGCTCCCCGGGTATCCGCAACTGGCCGGCGCGATTGGAGCGGCGCTCTACGCACGGGAGCAGAAAGAGAGTGCGGAAACGCCTGAAAATGAAGATTCGGAAACTGAAATTTAGGATGTTACGGAGATACCCTCATGGCTGAAGCGAAAACAACCAGAAAAAAAATTCAGGCAACCGATCAGATGAATAAACTCATGTCTGATTACTTCTACGACCTCGATGCCGCCGCCAAAAGTGACAGCAGAAAAGTGGCCTGGTGCACGAGCGTCGGCCCGGCCGAACTGCTGCGCGCCCTCGGCTTTGCCGTTCACTTTCCGGAAAACCATGCCGCCATGCTTGGTGCAACACGGACATCGACCGATCTTATCCCCGAAGCGAATGCCATCGGCTACTCGCCTGATATCTGCTCATATCTGACGGCCGACATCGGTGCCTGGCTGAAGGGGTTTACCCCTCTCTCTAAGGCCTACCCCGGCATAGAGTCTGTTCCCCGACCCGATGTCCTGGTGTATAACACCAATCAGTGCCGCGATGTACAGGACTGGTTTGCCTGGTATTCGAAAGAGCTCGGTGTGCCGGCACTCGGTATTACCTCGCCAAAAAATGTCAATGAAGTGACCGAAGCTCATATCTCTGACGTCGCCAAGCAGATCGAAGCGCTGATCCCGACGCTGGAGGAGATCTCAGGTACCAAACTTGATATGGAAAAGCTTAAGGAAGTTGTCTCACTTTCCCGCGAATGCACTGAACTCTGGAAAAAAGTGCTGGAGACCGCGACCGCTTCACCGGCGCCGCTCTCCTTCTTTGACGGCACCATCCATATGGGACCTGCCGTTGTTCTGCGCGGCACCCGCAAAGCGGTTGAATACTACACCCTGCTGCTGGCGGAACTTGAACAGCGGATTGCCGAAGGGGTCGGCGCAGTTGACGGAGAAGCAGTGAGAATCTATTGGGAAGGAATGCCGGTATGGGGGCGTCTCCGACAGCATTCGGAACTCTTCTCAGGTTTTCACGCGACTGTTATCGCCTCAACCTACTGCAGCAGCTGGATTTTTCCCGCGTTTGACGGCAACGATCCGATCAGGAGCATGGCCAAGGCGTACCTCGAGCTCTTCATCGTCCGCTCGGATGACTACAAAGGGGGCTATATCAAGGAGATGCTGAAGAAATTCAATATCGACGGCATCATCTATCATGACGCCAAGACCTGCCCGTACAACTCGAACAACCGCTATGGCATGCCGCAGCGGATCGAAGCTGAAACAGGCATCCCGAGCCTCGTCATCTCCGGCGACCTGAATGACCTCCGCTGCATTTCCGACGAACAGACCAAAACCAACATAGAAGCCTTCATCGAACAGCTTGAGGAGGGAAAATAAGATGCTCGATCCACTTTTTAAACCACGGGCGATCGCGATTATCGGCGCTTCCGTCAAGGAGCTCTCCATCGGCAACGTCATCATCAGAAACCTGCAGAAATACGGCTACACCGGGCCGATCTACCCGATCAACCCGACCGCTCCGGAAGTCTGCGGCATCAAGGCATACAAAAGCCTCTCCGAAGTTCCCGGAGAGATAGATCTTGCCCATATCATCATTCCGAGCACTCTGGTGCCCCAGGCGATGGAGGAGTGCGGTCAGAAGGGTGTCAAGGCGGTTATTATCAACTCTGCCGGTTTTAGCGAATTGGGCGAAGAGGGAGCAAAACTTCAGGCGGAGTTTATCGCGACTGCCAAAAAATACGGTATCCGGCTCTTTGGCCCCAACTGCCAGGGAATTATCAACAGCGATCCGGCGCTGAAGGCGTACTGTAACTTCACGTTCACCTATCCAGAGCCGGGACATATCTCGGTTGTTGCCCTGAGCGGCGGGGTGGGCGCTCTGATCATGCAGGGGCTTGTAGACCTCGGCATCGGCCAGCGATTTTATGCCTCTAACGGCAATGCCTGCGACGTCTCAATCCCGGAGATCGTCAAATATTATGGTGACGATGACGAAACCAGGGCTATCATCCTCTACACCGAAGGCTTCTCCAATCCGCGCGAGTTTCTGGAAACCGCCCGGGAAGTGGCAGCACGAAAACCGGTGCTGGCCATGAAAGCCGGCCGGACCGAACAGGGAGCAAAGGCTGCCTCCTCCCACACCGGCTCTCTTGCCGGTGTCGATATCGCCACCGAACTGATCTTCGAAAAAATCGGCATTCTCCCCTTCAGTGACGAGGGAGAAATCGTGCGCGCTGCCATGGCCTTCTCCTCCCAGCCGATTCCGAGGGGAAACCGCGTCGGGATCATTACCAATACCGGAGGACCGGCGGTTATCGCCACTGATGTACTTGTCTCCTGTGGTCTTGACGTCCCTAAAATTTCCGAAAAATCGATCAACGCGCTGAGAACGACCCAATTACCCGAAGCGTCACTCGAAAATCCCATTGATGTCGTGGCTACTGCCGGCGGCTCTCATTTCCGTGGTGCCCTCGACGTACTCATGGAAGAGGAGGGCGTTGACAGCGTCTTCATTAATTTTGTTACGGCACCGTTTACCGACACCCACGAGGTTGCCCGCCAGATTGCTGAAGTCAATAAACAGGCCCGGAAACCGATTGTCTGTAACTTCATGACCGATCTCAGCCAGGAACGTTACCAGATAACCATGCGTATCCTCAAGGATGGTGGGGTCCCCTTCTACGCCAATCCGAGCGATGCGGCCAAGGCTCTCGGCGCCCTCCACAAATTTGGTCAGCTCAAGCGTCGCGACATCGGCCAGCCGACACAGTTTCCCGGCATTGACAAGGAGAATGCCGCGTTCATCATCGACCAGGCCCGCAAAGAAGGGCGCTCTGTTCTCTCCGCCACAGATGTCTACACCGTTTTTGAAGCCTACGGAATTCCGGTTGCCGGCTGGCGGGTAACAGCAACCGCTGCTGAAGCAGTTGCTGCTGCTGAGGCCATCGGCTATCCGGTTGTGGTCAAGGTTGACTGCGAAGAAATAGATCACAAAAGCGATATGGGGGGCGTGGTCATTAACCTCAAGGACGCCGACTCAGTCCGCGCCACGGTTGAAGATATGCAGAGCCGTCTCGGAAAATTCGGCGCTCTGAAATTCTTTGTCCAGAAATTTCTCCCTGGTGGACGCGAACTGATTATCGGAGCAGCCGCCGAACGCGAGCTCGGTCATCTGGTCATGTTCGGCCTGGGGGGCATCTACGTTGAAGTGTTGAAGGATG